>CAMEDD010000013.1 GCA_945913285.1 Candidatus Sulfopaludibacter sp. SbA3 | reverse complement strand
GAGGAAGTGACCCGCACCGGCGCCAGCCTCCTCTTCGTCAGCCATGACGCGGGCCTCGCGCCGTTCTTCACCCGCGCCGTCGATCTCGCCGCCATCAACCAGGTCAAGGCCCGGGCAGGGGCCGCCGCATGAGCGCGCTTCTCTCCCTCGCCTGGGCGAGCCTTCTCAACCGCAAAGGCTCGGTCATCCTCACCATCGTCGCGGTCGCCTTGTCGGTCGCGCTCTTCCTCGGCGTCGAGAAAGCCCGCAGCGGCGCGCGCGAAGGCTTCGGCAACACGATCTCGGGCACAGACCTGATCATCGGTGCACCGACCGGTTCGGTGAACCTGCTCCTTTATTCGGTTTTCCGCATGGGCGGCGCCACGGCCGAAGTGTCCTGGCCGACTTACCAGAAGATCGCCGCGCGGGGCGACATCGCCTGGACCGTCCCGATTGCCCTCGGCGATAGCCACCGCGGCTACCGAGTGATGGGCACGAACCTCGATTATTTCAAACACTACAAGTTCGGCGGCGGACAGGCGCTCACCTTCGCCGAAGGCAAACCCTTCGGCGATCTCTTCGATGCTGTCATCGGCTCGGAAGTCGCGCGCGAGCTTGGTTATTCGCTCGAAACCCCGCTGACCCTGTCGCACGGCCTTGGCACGGCCGATCTCGGGTCCGGCCATGAAAACCGCCCCTTCCGTATCACCGGCATCCTGAAGCCGACCGGCACGCCTGTGGACCGCACGGTGCACGTCTCGCTCCAAGCGATCACCGCCATCCATGTCGGCTGGGAGACCGGCGCCAAGAACCCGCTCGCCGACACCATCCCCGAAGACATGATCCGGTCCTTCGACCTGACGCCGAAGAGCGTCACCGCCATCTTCGCCGGGCTTGAGCGCAAGGGCACGGTCCTCACCACCCGGCGCGCCATCAACACCAACCGGGGCGAGCCGCTGATGGCGATCATCCCCGGCGAAGCCCTCGCCGAACTCTGGAACGTCACCTCCGTCGCCGAGCGCGCACTGCTCGCCGTCTCCGCTTTCGTCATCGCGGTCGGCCTCGTCTCGATCCTGACCTCCATCCTCACCAGCCTCAACGAGCGCCGGCGTGAGATGTCGATCCTCAGGGCCACCGGCGCGCGGCCGCATCACATCTTCCTGCTGCTGGTATTCGAAGCTGGCCTTGTCGGCGTCCTCGGTGCTTTGCTCGGCATTGCGCTGGTGCATGGCCTCATCGCGCTGCTCGCGCCGATGCTTCAGGCGCAGTACGGCGTCGCCTTCCAGATGGGCGCACCCGGTTTCGTGGATCTCAGCGTGCTCGGCGCGGTTTCGGCGGCTTCGCTGCTGATCGGCGCTATCCCCGCGCTGACCGCCATGCGCCGCTCCCTCGCGGATGGCCTCAGTGTGCGGCTGTAAGTCATGGCAAACATCTCTGGCGCCCGGCGCGTCCGCCGCTTAATTAGGAACGCATGATGAAAACGCTCAAAGCCCGCACCGTGTCCGTCCTCTTTGCCCTGGGCCTCGCCGCCTGCGGCGCAGCGTCTTCCACCGACACCGCTGAAGCAGCCCCCGCCAAGCCAGCTGCAAAAGCAGCGGCGCCCGTCGCGGCCCCGGCCGCGGCCCAGGTTCAACCCGTCTCCGGACCGCAAGTCGGCGACAAGATCGGCGAAACCGCCGCTGACCGCGCCGCCGCCCGCGAGAAGAAAGCCGCCGAACGCGCCGCAGCCACCAAGAAGCAGGACGCTGAGCTCGCCGCCAAAGGCGTCAAACGGATCGGCTGGGAAGAGTTGATGCCGGAAGGGGAGGAGGAGCGCCTCGCCCAGATGTACCAGGCCCAGATGGCGATGCTTTATTCCGGCGCCGGCGTCGCCGAAGGCTCCGCCGCAGATACCGCAGTTCAGGTCGGCACGTTCAACACCGTGAAGGAACTCAACGGCAAGAAGATCCGCATCCCCGGCTACACCGTTCCGTTCGAGTACGGCGCCGACGCCCAGATCAAGGAATTCCTGCTGGTCCCGTATTTCGGCGCCTGTATCCACTCGCCGCCGCCGCCACCGAACCAGACGATCTTCGTGATCGCGGACAAGGCCATCAAGATGAAAGACCTCGCCCAGGCGGTCTGGATCGAAGGCACGATCTATACGCAGACCCAGGAAAGCGAACTGGCCGACGCCGCCTACACGATCAAGCTGACCGGCATCGAGGAATACACCTATTGAGCCGTCTCGATCCTTCCGCCATTCAAGTCGTCGCCTGGGACTTTGACGGTGTCCTCAACCGCAACATCGAAAACGGCGTGTTTGCCTGGTCGCGGCATTTCGAGCGTGACCTCGGCCTCTGCGTGCGCTCGTTCAGCGCGCATCTCTTTGGCGGCCGGTTCCAGAAGGCGATGGTCGGCGATGCCTGCCTGATCGACATCGTCACCGAATGGACGGAGCTCAACGGCGCCCAGGGCCGCACGCACGAGATTCTCGATTACTGGTTCCGCACCGATGCGCTGCCCGATCCCGGTACGCTGGCCATCGCCGGCGCCCTGAAGTCGCGCGGCGTCCTGAACGTAATGGCCACCAATAACGAAGCCCAGCGGACGAACTTCATCGAGACCGAAATGGGCTTCACAGCGCATGTCGAGCGCATCTTCGCCGCCGGCCGGATGAAACTTGCCAAGCCTGATACGGCCTATTTTGCGCACATCGAAGACGAACTGCAGGCCGACCCCGCCACGATCCTGCTCGTCGATGATATGCACGAAAACATCCTCGCCGCGCGCGGACGCGGCTGGCAGGCGTTTCATTTCACGGAAGGCTCCCACGCGGTCCTCGCCGAGGCGTTAGGCGTTCACACGGATCTGGCCGACGCAAAACAGCCCTGAGCCCGGTTCATGCGCGGCGCTCTGCTTCGCGCGGAGCCCGCTGAATCAAAGAAGCCCTGAACCCGGTTCACGTGAGGCGCGTAGCGCCGATACGGCGCCAGCTAAAAAAAGAAGGGCGGCCATCTGGCCGCCCCTCACTACTCTACTCGGTACTCTACTGTTCCGGAGCATGGGCTTGAAAACCTAATGCTCCGTGAACGCGGGTTGCGCCCCTAGCTCTGCTTGGCGAGCAGGTTACGAATTTCTTCCAGCAGCACTTCCTGGCGGGGAGGCGGCGGCGGCGGCGCAGCGGCCTCGGCCTTCTTCATCTTGTTCATGCCTTTGATCAGCATGAACATCACGAACGCGACGATCAGGAATGAAATCAGCGCCGTAATGAACCCGCCAAGATCCGCCACGGCGGCTTCCTTGGCGACCGTTCCATCCGCGTTCAGAACCGCTTCCTGCATTGTTACCTTAAGGTTCGCGAAATCGATGCCGCCCATGACCGGTGCCAGGACCGGCAGGAACAGGCCCTGGATGAACGCCGTCACGACGGTGGCAAACGCGCCGCCCATGACGAAGCCCACGGCCATGTCGATGAGGTTGCCCTTCATCGCAAACTCTTTGAATTCCTTTAACATAATTCCCCTTCTCCCCGCACGGTTAGCCGCCCGCAACGCGCTATCAGATTGCGGGGTTTGAGCAAAGGGTCAAGCGCGCATGCCATGAAGACTGCGAAAGGCTGCGAGCGCTCAACGCGCTTCCGGGTCGTCGCCGCCATTGACGCGGGCGCGCAATTCCTTGCCGGCCTTGAAGAAGGGAACGGCTTTTGCGGGGACTTTCACCGGTTCTCCGGTGCGCGGATTGCGACCCTTGCGCGCTTCACGTTTGCGCACCGAGAAGGCACCGAAGCCGCGCAGCTCCACCCGGTCTCCGCGCTTCAACGCTTCGCCGATTTCTTCGAGCACCACGTTTACCACCTTCTCTACGTCTTCGTGACGCAGGTGAGAGTGTTCTGCCGCGAGCTTATCGATCAGTTGGGACTTCAGCATCGTGTTGATATTAAATGCATTTGCGGCGGAAGCGCTAGGCCCCCGCCGCAAACATTGCCTGAATTTTAGACGGGGCCCTTGCGGGCGCCGGCCAACCTCAGCCTTCGGACATCAGGGCTTCGGATTGGCCCTTCCAGTCATCGCGTTCCATCCGGCCCTGGAAGGCCAGCTCTTCCTCGAGGTTCGAGACCTGGTCTTCGGAAAGCGCGGCGATCTGCCAGAAGTGGAAAACACCGGCTTCGTTGAGCTTCTTCTCGAAGGCCGGACCGACGCCCTTGATCTTCTTCAGATCATCTGCGCCGCCCTGCGGACCCGTGAGACGGCCACGTGCATCGAGCGACTTGGTGTCGCCCTTGGCTGCGGGAGCGGCCTTGGCTTTGCCCTTGGAGCCCGACGAGGCCAGCGCCGCGCCGAGGATGTCGCCGAGCGAGGCGCCGGCATCTGCCGAACCATACTGGGCCACGGCTTCTGCTTCTTCGGCGATCTCGAGCGCCTTGATCGAGAGCGAGACGCGGCGCGAGGCCTTGTCCACGGTCACGACTTTGGCATCTACCTTGTCGCCGACCGCAAAGCGCTCGGGACGTTGGTCGGCCCGGTCGCGCGAGAGGTCAGAGCGGCGGATGAAGGTCTTCACCGGCGGCGTGCCGAATTCGACTTCCAGGCCGCCCGTCGAGACTTCTGTCACGGTGCAGGTCACGGTCGAGCCGCGCTTGATGCCCGATTCGCCGGCCGCTTCGATCGGGTCGCCCGAAAGTTGCTTGATGCCAAGCGAGATCCGCTCCTTGTCGACATCGACGTCGAGGACTTTCGCCTTGACGCGGTCGCCCTTGGTGAAGGCTTCGATGGCCTGGTCACCCGGCTTGTCCCACGAGATGTCGTTGATATGCACCATGCCGTCGAGGTCGGGGCCAAGGCCCACGAACAGGCCGAACTCGGTGATCCCACGCACTTCGCCTTCAATTTCGGAGCCGACGGGATGTTCCTTGATGAAGGCGTTCCAAGGATTGTCCATCGTCTGCTTGAGGCCGAGCGAGATGCGGCGCTTGTCGCTGTCCACATCCAGCACTTCCACTTCGACTTCCTGCGTGGTCGAGAGCAGTTTGCCCGGGTGCACGTTCTTCTTGGTCCAGCTCATTTCCGAGACGTGGATCAGGCCTTCGACACCATCTTCGAGTTCCACGAACGCGCCGTAATCGGTGATGTTCGTGACGATGCCCTTGAGGCGTGCGCCCGACGGGTAACGTGCCGAGATATTGTCCCAGGGATCGGAGCCGAGCTGTTTCATGCCGAGCGAGATACGCTGGGTCTCGGGGTTGATCTTGATGATCTGGACTTCGACTTCCTGGCCGACTTCCACCACCTGCGAAGGGTGGTTGATGCGCTTATACGACATGTCGGTGACATGCAGCAGGCCGTCGATGCCGCCGAGGTCAACGAACGCGCCGTAATCGGTGATGTTCTTGACGACGCCTTTGCGGACATCGCCTTCCTTCATGTCGGAGACGATTTCGGCGCGCTGTTCGGCGCGGCTCTCTTCGAGGATCGCACGGCGCGAGACAACGATGTTGCCGCGTACGCGGTCGAGTTTCAGAACCGCGAACGGCTGCACCTCGCCCATCAGCGGGCCGACATCGCGCACCGGACGAATGTCCACCTGCGAACCCGGAAGGAACGCGTTGACGCCGCCGAGGTCGACCGTGAAGCCGCCCTTGACGCGGCCGGAGATGGCGCCCTTGACGGGCTCGCCTTTGGCAAAGCTGCGCTCCAGCTTGACCCAGCGCTCTTCGCGGCGGGCTTTCTCGCGGCTGAGGACAGCCTCTCCGAGCGCGTTCTCGATCCGGTCGAGATACACGTCCACGATATCGCCGGGGGCCGGCTGTTTGTCCTCAAGGGAGAATTCCTTGATCGGGATACGGCCTTCGGTCTTCAGGCCGATGTCGACGACGATCGAGTCATTGTCGATGCGAAGGACGGTGGCCGCGATGACCTGGCCTTCCTTCATCGCGCCGGCGGCGGCCGAGCTTTCGAACATCGAGGCGAAGTCGGCGGGGGTAGGGTTCATTGAGGTGTTCATTGGGTCTCCGGGGAAGGGCATGAATGGTTCAAAGGCAGGGCCTGCACCATTGCAGCCTGCGGACATCCGGCCCCATGCGTAGTTTGGGGGGTGGTCTTGTTCTGTTGCGGCGCCGCCTGTTTGGATTGAGCCGTTGGGGCCCTCAGGCAGTCTTTCCACGGACGAGGGCAGCCTCTACAGCCACCACCGCCTTTTCCACAGCCGCGTCTATAGTGAGATCAGTGGTGTCGATCAAGATGGCATCGGCGGCCATCTGCGCCGGGGCGTCGCTGCGCCCCTGGTCGCGCGCATCGCGGGTTTTGAGCTGCTGGATCACCTCGTCGAGCGTGAAGGTTGCCCCCTGCGAGACGAGTTCCTTCCAGCGCCGCGCGCCGCGTTCGCGTACGTCGGCGTCCACCCACAGCTTCACGTCGGCGTCCGGGGCGATCACCGTGCCAATATCGCGCCCGTCCAGCAGCGCGCCGCCGGACCGTGTGGCGAAGGCCCGCTGCAGCTCGAACAGGGCCTGGCGCACCGAAGGGATCGCTGCCACCACGCTCGCTGCCCGGCCGGCCTCGGCCGAGCGCAATTCGTGCTCAATGAAGTCATTCAGGTCCAGCGTCCGCGCGAGATCCGACAAGGGCCCCGCCGCATCCAGCGGCACACCGTGCTTAAGCGCCGAAATCGCCACCGCCCGGTAAAGCCGCCCGGTATCCATGTGCGGCAAGCCGAAATACCCCGCCAGCCGCGTGGCAATCGTCCCCTTGCCGGACGCCGTCGTGCCATCAATCGCAATGATCATGGCGCCGGGGAGTGATGGAGACACTATCGCGAGTCAAGCTAACTCCGCTCATTCCCGCGAAGGCGGGGGTCAGCGGCACAAATTGAGTTCAGGTGGGCAAGACAGATCCTGCCGCAGCGATCACACCGCCTGTTCGGCTTGCCGGCGAAGCGCTTTCCAATCGCCGGTGATGGCCAATGTGACGCCGGGCGTCTGAATGTTGACGAACATCGTGCTGCCATCCGGCGAGAAGCAGGCCCCGGCGAACTCCGACTGCCTGGAATGCGCATTGCGGGCAATCTTGTAGACCAGGCCTGCGGGTGTGACCGCACGCACGAATTCGTCGCCGGAGCCGTCTTCGCAGACAATGAGATCACCGATCGGGGAGGCGACGATGTTATCCGCATGATCAAAGTGCTGGTCGCCCGCGCTTTCGACGAACAGCTCGGCCATGCCCGGCGAGGCGGTTTCGGACGCGGACCCTTCCTCCGGGCTCGGTGTATAGCGCCAGATCTGACCCTTCTTGGCCGCGCCGCCCGAGGTGCAGGCGAAATAGATCACCGCTTTGCCGTCTTCGATGGCGAGCGCCATGCCCTCTCCGCGCGCAAAGATCGCAGCGCCTTTGGCCCGTCCGCGCATCCGCAGGTCGCCGTCCGGAGCCTGCACCGCGTCAAGATCGATCCAGCGGACGCCAAAGCGCCGACCCATCTGAAAGGTCTGCGCCGGATCGCCGCCGCTGGCGGCAGACCAGTTGCGCGTGTCAGCGCCGGGCTGGTCGAGAATGGCCAGGGCCTGCAGGCGTCCGCCCTTGTGCAGTTCGCCGGACGCGCTCGGCAGGAACCTGTAGAGCAGGCTGTCACCGGTATCTTCGGTCAGGTACACGACACCCGTCGCCGGATCGACCGCGGCCGCCTCATGCCGGAAGCGCCCCATGTCGACCAGCGCAAGCGGCTGCACGAGCCCGGTCGCGCCGGCTGGCACTTCAAACACGAAACCATGATCCTTCGCGCCGCCATCGCCCGCTTTCAGCTCCGTCTCTTCGCAGCTCAGCCAGGATCCCCAGGGGGTTGGGCCCCCGGCGCAATTCACCGCAGTCCCCGCAAGCGACAGATGGCTGCGCTCGACCCGCCGGGTGCGGGTGTTGACGAGGAGGGTCGTCGTGCCGCCGGAATGCGGACGCCCGCCGGGTGTGCGGTCATAGATGAGCGACGGCTCGATCCTGCTGGCGCCGGCGCCGTCACGGCCGAATGCGCCGATCCCGGCATCGCCGTCGTCGGTGCCAAGTTCGTGATTGCGAACGATCAGGCAGCGGCCCGGTTCGCCCGCGACGGGGAAGGTTGCCATGCCATCATGCTTGCCGGGTTCGGCCAGCCCGTCCGACATGACGTCCCCGGTTTGCGAGACCACCCAATAGCGAAGGCCGGGCGCCAGATCGAGAAGACCCTTCGGGTCAGGTATCAGCTCAAGCGCAGACGCTTTTGGGCCGACCCCGGCGGGACCGGCGGTTGCGCAGCCCGAGAGAAACTTCAGCGCCGGCGCCGCAAGAGCAAGGGTTGCAGCAGAGCGGATGAGCGCGCGGCGAGAATAAAGCATGGAGAGCCTCGGCTGATATTTCGAAACAACGCTCTTAACATCGCAGCAGGGCGCAGAGTGTGAAATCTCTGTGTCGCCGCGGCTCGCAGTCTCGCTCTAACGCGGCGCCATCCGTATCCCGCCATCGAGCCGGACGCACTGCCCGTTGAAGTAGCTGTTCGTCGCCAGTTGCAGCGCGAGCGAGGCATACTCCTCCGGTTTGCCGAGGCGTTTCGGGAAGGGCACAGAAGCTGCCAGCGAGTTCAGCACCTTGTCCGAGGCGCGCAGCATCAGCGGCGTCGCAAAGATGCCCGGCATGATCGAGTTCACCCGGATGCCGAGGTCCATCAGATCCCGCGCCATCGGCAGCACGAGGCCGTTGACGCCCGCCTTGCATGATCCGTACACAACCTGTCCCACCTGCCCGTCCTGCGCTGCAACCGACGCCGTCAGAGTGATCGAGCCGCGCTCGCCATCTTCCAGTTCCGGCAGGTAGGCCATGCCTTCAGCGGAAAGGGATGCAATTCGGTAGGAGGCGACCAGCACGCCCTCGGCGCCAAACGCATAATCCGCCGTCGGCAGGCGCTTGTACTTCGCGTTTTCCTTGTCCCAGCTCAGCGTCTTGCCGCCTTTCGCAGCCATCGCGCAGTGCACGGTGATGCGTTCCTGCCCGTTGGCCGCGCGGGCCTTCTCGAAGCCCGCGACGCAGCTCTCTTCGCTCATGATGTTGACGTTGCAGAAGATGCCGCCGATTTCCCTGGCAGTCGCTTCGCCGGCCTCGGCGTTGATGTCGAAGATCGCTACCTTCGCGCCGGCCTTGGCCAGTGCCCGCGCTGTGGCCTGTCCGAGGCCCGAGGCGCCGCCGGTCACGATCGCGGCTGTGTCCTTGTTGATCTGCATGGTGTCTCTCCCTTGGTCTTTTTGTCTGTCAGCGGATGGTATCAGGCGGGCTCTGCCACGAAGCCCTTCCAGGTTTTCATGTAACTCAGGAAGGCCGTGCCGAGGCCCTCGGCGCTCAGGTGATCTTCCGGCACGGGCAGGGCGATCGGGACAAACCCTGCATCGGCGGCCACCTTTTTCGGAAAGTCATGGTGCAGGATGGCCGAGCGCCCGATGACGACGAAGTCGAGGCCTTTTTCCATCGCCGCGAGGCAATCGCGGCCGTTGACGATCTTGCCCGCCGCGCCCAGCCGGCATTTGCCGCGCGGCAGCGCGCAGAACCATTCCAGCAGCGTCTTGTCCTTGAAGGCGGCGTCTTCCGGCGTCTTGAAAACATCCCAGAGCGACATGTCGAGATAATCGACCTTGCCGCCCTGCATCAGGTCTCCGGCAAGACCGAGGATCTCGCCAAGGTCCATGCCGAACCGTTCAGGCGAAAGGCGCACGCCCACCGAAAAATCCTTGCCGCACGCATCCCGCACGCCGTCCAGAATCTCAAGCAGGAAACGCCGCCTGTTCTCGGCACTACCGCCATACCTGTCCTTACGCTGATTGACCTCTCCGGACAGGAACTGGCAGATCAGGTAGCCGTGCGCGCCGTGCAGCTCCACGCCGTGAAAGCCAGCCTCTTGCGCCCTCTTCGCTGCCGCGATGAACGCATCGCGCGAGGCTTGCGCCTCATGCAGGCTCATCGCGCGCGCGCCGAACTCGGCATTGTCCGACGGGCAATGCGGCGCCTCGCCGATCAGCTCCTTGGGGCTGCGCATGCCGGCATGATGCAGCTGCACCACCGAATGTGTCCCCTCGGCGTTCAGCGCCGAGGCGAGCCGCGTCAGGCCGGCGATGTGCTTGTCGGCAAAAATGCCGAGCTGTCCAGGAAATCCCTGGCCGGCGGCCTGGACATGCGCCGCGCAGGTCATCGTCAGCCCGAAGCCGCCCTGCGCCCGGTAGGTCAGCCAGCGGAACTCGTCATCGCTCAGCGTGCCGTCGGCATGGCTCTGGAGGTTGGTCAGCGGCGCCAGCATGAAGCGGTTCTTCAGGGCGGGTCCGCGCGAAAGGGAGAGGGGAGCTTGAAGGTCGGTCATGGCGCCCATGAAGCGCGCCTACGCGCCCGGCGTCAATTTCTGCCGCTGGGGCAGCCTTGGCGGGCCTGCGGCTTGGCGAACGCGCGCTTTGGATCAAGCGGTCAACAAGATCGGAATAGAGAAAGCAAACCAGGTCCTTTTTAGACATGGCACAGCCAAGCCGTGTTCTGCCCCTGAGAGGCGGGAGCTGGCGCAGAAGCGGGGCAAGGGATTTGACCATGCTGGCCGCTGTTTCGGTCGAAGAAAGCGATACCCCGCCGCCGGCCTTCGATCCGCCCGGCAATCAGGATATCGTCCGCGTCACCGCTTCGTTCGGCGTCTGCCAATTCAAGCCGGGTTCGACCGCCGACGATCTGTTCGAACGCGCCGGCCTCCGACCTGACGCCCTGATTTACGCCGGCGCTGCGAGTGTCTATTCTGCGGTCTGCATTTGCACCGGGAGGGCAGGGTCATGACCAACGCCGAAATCGCAAGACAACTCTTTGCCGCCCTCGCCGGTCAGGATGAGGCGGCGGTTCGAGGTCTGTGCTCTCCCGATCTCAAGGTGCGCCAGAATAACGGCCCGCCAATGAGCCTCGGCTCCCTGCTCAAGTTCAACCGCATGGTCGGCAAGGCGGTCACCGGCTTCCGCTACGAGGACGCCGTCTGCTCCGCCACCGAAGCCGGCTTCGTCGAAGAACACGCCGTCCGCGGCACGTTGCCGGATGGCAAGCCGCTGGAACTTGCGGTCTGCGTCGTCGCAGACGTGAAAGACGGCAAGGTCACGATCGTCCGCGAATATGTCGATACGGCCGCCTCTGCCGGGCTGTCGGCGGCGCTGCGCTAACGCCAAGCCCGCGCGTCTTGAAACCGCTGCCCGCTAAGGCAGGAAGTAGTCCATCATCAGCGCGTCATAGGTCACGCCGTCGAGCCGGCGATAATCCTTGATGATCCCGGTGTCGGTGAAGCCAGCCCGCCGGTAAAGCGCGATCGCCGCTGTGTTGCTCGTGAACACGGTCAGCTCCACCTTCGTCATGCCGCAGCGCGGCGCATGCGTGAGACAGGCGTCCAGCAAGCGCCGCCCGGTTCCGGCGCCCCGATGGCTCGCGACGAGGCCCATGCCGAGCACGCCGCGATGCACGCTCTCCGGCACGCCCAAAGGCGTGATGTCGGCCCAGCCCACCAGCTCATCCCCGTCCATCGCCGCATACATCGGCCAGTCATTCTCGATCAGCCGGAGCGGAAAGGCATGGTCCGAATCAAAAGGCGGCAGCGTCACCAGGCCAAGGTAAATCCGCTCAGCCGCGACCGCTTCGACGGCCGCGCGGTGCGCCGCCACCTGATCTTTCCGCAGGTAGATGATGTCGATCATGCGTCACCCTTCCGAAATCTCCGCCCCCAGCTGAGCCATGTGCCCCAGGAACTCCGGATAGCTCGTATCGATCATCGACACGTCGTCCACGCTCACGGCCTTAAGCGCCGCGGTGCCCATCACCAGCGCGCTCATCGCTATGCGGTGGTCGTGGCGTGTCTCGACGAGGCCGCCGCCCGGCACTGGTCCGCCGCAACCCTCGACGATAAAGCCGTCCTCGGTCTCCTCGACGCCCACGCCATTGACGCGCAGCATCGCGACGATCGCCTTGATCCGGTCGCTCTCCTTGACGCGCAGCTCGTGCGCCCCCGTCACGCGTGTCTCGCCGGTCGCAAAGGCCGCCAGCACGGCAAGGATCGGAAACTCGTCGATCATCGACGCCACCAGCCGCTCCGGCACGGCAATGCCCTTGAGGCCCGCATAACCTGAATGCAGGTCGATCAGCCGCTCACCCGCCGCGAGGCCCCGCTCTTCGGCGCCGAGGGACGCGCCCATCAGGTTGGCCGCATCGTAGAAGCCGGACCGCGTCGGGTTCGACATGACGCCCTCGACCAACACGTCCCCCTGCCGCGACAGGATGCCCGCTGCAATCAGGAAGGCCGCCGAGGACGGATCGCCCGGAATTGCGGCGTCCAGCGCGAACAAGGGTTGCTTGCCCTCGATGGAAATTTCGGTGGCCCCGCCCGGCGCCGTCTTGAAGCCGAGCTTCACCCCGAAGCCCTGAAGCATCCGCTCCGTATGGTCCCGCGTCGCCTTGGCCTCCACCACGGTTGTCGCTCCAACCGCGTTCAGCCCGGCCAGCAATACCGCAGACTTCACCTGCGCGCTCGCCTGCGGCGGCGCATAACGGATGGCTTTGAGTTCGCTCGAACCCGTCAGCGTGAAGGGCAGGCGCCCCTCCGGCCCGGCCGTGTCCTTCAGACCCATCTCTCGCAAAGGCCTCAGCACCCGGTTCATCGGGCGGGAGGAGAGCGACGCATCGCCCGTCAGTGCCGCCGTCAGCTTAAACCCCGCCATCACGCCCATCATCAGGCGCGATCCGGTGCCCGAATTGCCGAAATCCAGTTCGCCCGCCGGCGAGGTCAGGCCCTGCTCGCCCACACCCGTTATCTCCCAGACGCCCGGTCCCGTATTCGCGACCTCTGCTCCCAGCGCGGACATCGCCCGGCCGGTGCGGATCACGTCATCGCCTTCCAGCAGGCCGGTGAACGAGCTGGTGCCGCTTGCCAGGCCGCCGAAGATCAGAGCGCGGTGACTGCAGGATTTGTCCCCCGGCGCGCGGACGGATCCGGCGATGCGGCGAACGGGTCGGCTGGTCCAGACCATGGGGGAAGGCCCTGTTATGAATAGGTTGCTGTCGTCATTCGGCCTTTGACAGCGCCGGGCGTTCATGGCAAGCGCGCCAGCTTCCCACCGGTCTTTCCCCCCCAACCAAGAGGAGCGCGCCCAAGTGTCCAAGGACAAGCTCGGAACCAAGCAGGTCTGTCCGTCCTGCGAGTCGCGATTCTACGACCTTCACAAACGCCCCGCCGTCTGCCCCAAATGCGGCGCGGAGTTCGATCCTGAAGACGAAGTCATCCGCACGACCATCACGAAAGTGAAGGCCAAGGCCGCCCGCGCCGCCGTCAAAGCCGTCGAAGATGACGATGACGACGCCGAGGAAGAGGACGACGCCATCATCCGGGATGATGAGGAAGACGCCGCCGAAGCCGAGGAAGAGGCCGAGGAAGACGAAGAAGAAACCAAGGAACTCGTGGGCGAAGACGATGACGTGATCATCGAAGGCGCCGGTGAGGAAGAAGAAGAGCCGGCCGCCGGCAAGGTCGCGCGCGGCGTGTCAGATGACAGCGCCGAAGCGGACGAAGACGGTCTGATCATTGCCGATGACGATGACGAAGAATTCGAAATCGACGAAGACGACGACGCCGATGACGACCTCGAAATCGGCGGCGGTGATGATGATGACGAGCGGTGAGAAATAAGGCTTGAAAGCGCGGGGGGCACAGACTATCCCTCCCGCTTCCCGGTCAGGGGCCATAGCTCAGTTGGGAGAGCGCTTGCATGGCATGCAAGAGGTCGTCGGTTCGATTCCGTCTGGCTCCACCAGGACCGCCCAAGAAAACCCGCTTGAAAACCCGGTTTTCGGGCAAACAGGTCAAAAATTGATCCTTTAACCCCCGTTTCACAGCGCTGTCAGGCGCCGCCGCTGTGTTGCCGCAGACCGGCGCTTGAACCGGACACAATCGGGGCCCACCTTCATTCCCGTGGGAGACAGCCAAAGCGCCGGTTCTCCCAGCCATCCCCCGACGGGGCGAGGAAAGGAGTGGACCTATGACGACCGGCCTGAAACCAAATTTCCTTGAGAGCAATGCCTTCGTCTATATCCGCCCTCTGGACGACGGAGAAATCCGCAGCCTCCTGCCACCGGATGCGCTCGGCGATGTCGCCGATCCGGATGACCTGTTCGTGGTCGCCTCCGCCGAAGGCCAGCGCCTGGCCATCGTGGAAGGCCGCGCCGCCGCCTTTGCGGCCGCCCTCGCCCATGACCTGAACCCGCTCAGCGTTCATTAAGCCCAGGCTTCAGCTTGGCTTGCTTTTCCCCGGATTGACGTTGACACTCGGCGCAACGGATCCGGGGAAATGTCCATGAAACTTACGCGCGCCGCCTTCGCCCTCGCTCTGGCCATTACCCTCGCAGCCTGCGGTCAGGAGACCGTCGCCCCGGCGCCGGATGCGGCCGGCCTGCCCGCACCCCTGTCGGCCAGAGGCGATTTCGGCGCCACCCTTCAAGCCGCGCTTATCTCCGCCAAGCCTGGCGACACGATTGTCATGCCGGAAGGCACCTTCTCCCTCATTGATCCGCTCTCGCTCGATGTGGACGGCGTAACCCTGCGCGGCGCAAGCCAGGGCGGCACGGTGCTGGACTTCGCCCAGCAAGCCGGCGCGGGGGAGGGGCTGCTCGTCACCTCCGATGACGTCACCCTGCAGGATTTCACCGTCCGCGACACCAAGGGCGACGGCATCAAGTCCAAGGGCGCCGACCGCATCACCTACAAATACCTCACGGTCGAGTGGAGCGGTGAGCCGGACGAAACCAACGGCGCCTACGGCATCTATCCGGTCGAATCGGCGGACGTGCTGGTCGAGCATGTCACCGTGCGCGGCGCATCGGACGCCGGCATCTATGTCGGCCAGTCGAAGAACATCATCGTGCGCAACTCGGTCGTCGAATACAACGTCGCCGGCATCGAGATCGAGAACTCCACCGGCGCCGACGTGTACGCAAATATCGCGCGCAACAATACCGGAGGCATCCTGGTATTCGACCTGCCGGCCCTGCCGGTCTCGGGCGGCAATTCCACCCGCATCTATTCCAACCAGATCGTTGCCAACAATACGCGCAACTTCGCCCCCCCGGGTAACATCGTCGCCGGCGTGCCCTCCGGCACCGGTGTCATCATCATGGCCAACCGCAACGTGCATGTGTTCGAGAACACGTTCGAGAACAATCGCTCCGCACACGTCCTGATCACCGCCTATTCGGAATCATTCACCGATCCGGCCTATAACCCGCTGCCGCGTGATATCGTCGTGCGCAGCAATACCTATTCCGGCGGCGGGGATGATCCGCAGGGCACGCTCGGGCCGCTCGCCGCAGCCCTTGGCGGCAAGCTGCCGCCGATCGTCTGGGACGGCGTCGCCAGCTGGCCTGGCGCGGCCGAGCCGCAGCCGGTGAACCTCACGATTGCCGAAGCGCCGGAGGTCGGCTTCCTGAACCTCGGCGTGCCCGCCTATCCGCTCGATCCGGCCACCATTGCGCCTTCGCCGGACCGGCCAGCCGGAACGCCGCCCGCCGAACCCGCCCCGGTCGTGCTGGCCCACGTCAAGGACTAGGCCTTGCGTCTCGCCGCGCTCCTTCTGGCCGCGCTGCTTGCCGGGTGCAGCGCGCGCTCCGCTTCGGGGCCGGACATGGCCGTCATCCTTGCGGACGCGCCAGCCGAAACACTTTCTGCCTACGGACTTTTCTCTGATATCGCCGCCGCCAGCCCGGCCAGCGGGGTTATGGCTTACGCGCTGGCCACGCCCCTGTTTTCGGATCATGCCGAAAAGCACCGTCTCGTCTTCGTACCAGGCGGCGCATCCGCAGGCTTCCGAAAGGACGATGTGTTTGCCTTTCCGGTCGGCACCGTCCTCGTCAAGACATTCGCTTTCGCGCCCGACATGCGCGCACCTCAAACCGGAGCCTACAGGGTCGAGACGCGCCTCCTGATCCACAAGGAAACAGGATGGGCGGCCTATCCCTATCTCTGGAACGAGGCCGGCACAGAGGCCGTCTATTCGCCGGTCGGCGGGCGCCGCACCATCGAGACCATAAGCCCCTCCGGTGATCAGCTCACGATCAAGTACTCAGTACCCAATCAGAACCAGTGCAAGACCTGCCATCAGGCCGGCTCCGCCCTCTCGCCGATTGGCCCCAAGGCGCGCAACCTCAATCACGAAGGCCAGCTGGAAGACTGGGCGGCGCGCGGCGTTCTCTCAGACCTGCCCCCAGGCTTGCCGCGTGCGCCCGCGATGTACGATGTTGCGCTGCCGGTTGAAGCGCGCGCCCGCGCCTGGCTCGATATCAACTGCGCGCATTGCCACAAGCCGGATGGCTCGGCCTCCAATTCCGGGCTCTGGCTCTCGGCGACTGAGATCGATCCGGTCAAGCTCGGTCTCGGCAAGCACCCCGTGGCGGCCGGGCGCGGCGCAGGTGCATTGATGCAGGTTGTCGTCCCCGGCCAACCGGACGAATCGATCCTCGCCTTCCGTATGTCCTCGGTCGAACCCGGCATCGCGATGCCCGAACTCGGACGTACTGTTGCGGACCCGGACGGTCTCGCCCTCGTGCGCGCCTGGATCGCGGAGATGGACACGCCCTGAACGAAAGCCGTAGCCGATATGCCCCGTTGGAAGGGGCAGCGCTTGTCCCGCCGATAGCAGGCTCTGGCTGCATCGCCGACCCCCCCCATTCAGACCGGAAGCCCTGCCAATGAAAGCCGCCGCCGCGCTCGCTGCGCTCCCGGCGCCGCCCGCCGAAGTCGCCGTTCCCGCGATTGCGCCGAAGGACCTGAACGGCACCTGGGACGTGACCATGTTCTGGTCGCCGACCGAACCCCCGAGCTCCACCGTCATGGTCCTCAACGTCGCCGAAGACGGCAAGCTCACCGGCTCGTTCTACAGTTCCGAATTCCTCGAAGCCGAATACTCCCTGCGCGGGGAAACGCTTGCCTTCGCCAGCGTCACCACCGATGGCGAAGCGCCCTACAGCCATTCCGGCCGTCTCGTGAATGGCCGAATCGAGGGCCAGACCTTGTCTCAGGGCCGCGATTTCCTCATGATCTGGGTTGCTACGCGCCGGGAGGAAGCCGCCCCCGCCGCCGGCTGACCGGAGCTGCACATGACCCCTCGTATCCTCGTGGACGCCGATGCCTGCCCGGTGAAGGACGAGATTTACAAAGTCGCCCTGCGGCGCGGCGTGGAGGCGGTGATTGTCGCCAATTCCTACATCCGCATTCCGGAGCATCCGCTGCTGTCGCGCAAGATCGTCAGTGACGGGTTTGATGCCGCCGATGACTGGATTGCCGCTGAGGCCACACCCGCCTGCGTCGTGATCACGGCCGATATTCCGCTCGCGGATCGCTGCCTGAAAGCCGGCGCGAAAGTGCTCAGTCACGCCGGCAAACCCTTTACACCCGATTCGATCGGCGGGGCGCTCGCCACCCGCGCCATCATGGCGGACCTGCGCGTCGGCGTCGCCGGAATCGGTGCCAGCGGCCCGCCGCCTTTCTCGAAGGCCGATCGGTCGCGGTTCCTCTCGGCGCTCGATACAGCCCTCGTCGCCGTGAAGAAGGCGGCGGGGTAGGGTCTTGTCCTCACTTGCCCTTAACGGGGGCCGTGCTAAGGCCCGCAGATGAGCCAGATCACGCTTCACAAAGGGGATCTCCCCAAGGGCCTCAGCTTCGGACCGGTTGTCGCCGTTGATACCGAAGCGATGGGCCTCAATCCGAACCGGGATTACCTCACGCTCGTGCAGCTCTCATCCGGCGATGGCACGGCCCATCTCGTCCAGCTGACGCGGGATTTCGACTGCCCGAACCTCAAGGCGGTGATGACCGATCCAAAGATCGTGAAGCTCTTCCACTTTGCGCGCTTTGACATCGCCATGATGCGCCGCTGGATGGGAATCACGGTCTCTCCCGTCTGGTGCACCAAGATCGCCTCGCGCCTCGCCCGTACGTATACCGACCGGCACGGCCTCAAGGATGTCGCCCGCGAAATTGCGGGGATCGACATGTCGAAGGCCCAGCAGAGCTCCGATTGGGGCGCGGCCACGCTGACCGATGCCCAGATCCAGTATGCTGCGTCCGATGTGCTCTACTTGCATCAGATCAAGGCCGGTCTTGAAGCAATGCTCGCCCGCGAAGGCCGCACGTCGCTGGCCGAAGCCTGCTTCGGCTTCCTGCCCGTTCGTGCCGAACTCGATCTCGCCGGCTGGGGCGAGGAAGACATCTTTTCGCATAGCTGAACCTGTGCGCGCCGCGCTTTCACTTGTCGTCTAACGCGGCTAAGCCTTGTTGCTTAACATAGCGCAGGATCAGGCAGCCCCCGAAATGGACGCCAGCCTTCATCAGGACCCCGCAACCCTCTGGGCCCCACGGCGCCAGATGACCCTGGCGCAGGCGCGCCGCCGGTCGCAACGGGTCGTCCAGCTGCGTTACGCATTGGTCGGCGCTGCCGCGATTTCGATCGGCCTGTTTCTCGGTTTCGTGTTCCGCAGCGCGCTCAGCCAGGATGCCAGCCCGCGAGCGGTCGAGGACGGCGAGGCCGTGACGATGATCAATCCGCGCTTTACGGGCCGGGACTCGGCGGGTGAAGTCTTCAGCATCACCGCCGACGCCGCCCAGCGCCGCCGCGCCGAAGACGGTGTGGTGGACCTCGTCAACCCGGTCATGCGGGACGCGAAAGGCGCCGAGCTCAAGGCTCCCACCGGTTATTACGACCGTGACAAGGGCGTGCTCGAACTCTACGAAGCGGTGAACATAACCGACAGCGGCGGCTATTCCTTCGTAAGCCGCGGCGCCCGACTGGTCCTCGGTGAGGACCGGGTGGAAGGTTTGTCACCTCTGGAAGGCAAGGGCCCCCTTGGCGATATCCGGGCGGACTCGTATGAAATCCTCGATGGCGGCAACCGCGTAGTCTTTGAAGGCAACGTGCGCACCGTGATCTATCCTGAACCGGCCGAAGAGCCCGCAACAGTCGAAAGTGAGCAAGATGGCACTCCGTAAAGCCGCTGGCGCCGCCCTTTGTCTGAACATTCTGGGTTTTGCCCTGATGGCCGCCCCGGCCTGCGCGCAAATCTCCTCGGAAGGCGGCCCGATCTATATCAATTCGGCCCGCACCGAGAGCCTTGAGGCCGAGCGCAAGGTGCTGCTGGTCGGCCATGTCGATATCCAGCAAGGCACGGCCCGGCTGCGCGCCGACCAGGTGACGATCAAGTTCACCGGCAAGACCGCCGGCGCGCCTGCGTCCTCCAGCGTTGTGGGTGGTTTCGGCCAGGTCGAGAGCATCGTCGCCGAGGGCAACGTTTATTACGTCACCCCAGAACTGAAGGCCAAGAGCGAACGCGGCGTCTACGAACTGGCGACCGATACGATCACCATGACCGGCAAGGTGGCCCTGATGCGCGACCGCGACGTGGCCGAGGGCGCAACGCTCCGGATGGAAGTGAAGAACCGGCGCACCACGCTGGAAGGCGGCAATGGCCGGACCCGGATGGTCATCGATCCGTCCTCGCAGCCGGGCCAGACCCCGTGAATTTGACGGGTTTGTTGAAACCGATCTTAAGTATAGCAGGTTAAGGCTTAGGCAGGCCGGAAAACTGGCCGTGGATGGATGGATGTCCGGATGAACGAAGCGGCCGAAGGCCTGGTAGTTGCCAATCTTGCCAAGTCTTTTGGCAAGCGCCAGGTCGTGCGCGACGTGTCCCTCTCCCTTGCCCGCGGCGAGATTGTCGGCCTGCTTGGACCCAACGGGGCCGGCAAGACCACCTGCTTCTACATGATCATGGGGTTGATCGGGGCCGATTCGGGCTCGATCTCCATCGACGGCGAGGATGTCACCCGCCTGCCGATGTATCAGCGCGCCCGTCTGGGCGTCGGATACCTGCCCCAGGAGGCCTCGATCTTCCGGGGCATGACTGTCGAAGAGAACGTACTGGCTGTTGCGGAACTGGTCGAACCCGACCGCCGCGCGTGCCAGGCACAGGTGGACAGCCTGCTCAGCGAACTGCACGTGGAACATCTCCGCAAGCAGCCGGCGACCTCCCTTTCGGGCGGCGAGCGGCGGCGGGTCGAGATTGCGCGCGCACTCGCGTCCCGTCCGAGCTTCATGCTTTTGGACGAACCGTTCACCGGCATTGACCCGCTCGCCATCTCCGACATTTCCGACCTCGTCCGCTTTCTCAAGCAGCGCGGCCTGGGCGTTCTGATCACGGACCACCAGGTTCGCGAGACGCTGCAGATCGTGGACCGGGCCTATGTGATGTATGATGGCGCTGTCCTCTTTGACGGCACGCCTGAAAACGTGCTGCGCAATGACGACGTGCGCAGGGTCTATCTGGGTGAGCAGTTCGCCGCTTGATCTCAAGGGGCGCGGCTTATGGCCATGAAACATTCTCTCGACATGCGCCAGGGCCAGTCCCTGGTGATGACGCCGCAACTTCAGCAGGCGATCAAGCTGTTGCAGCTGTCGAACCAGGAACTTGCCGAATTCGTCGAGGCTGAACTCGAGCGCAACCCGCTGCTCGTGAAGATCGAAGGCGACACGGCGCCGGCCGCCGAAACGGTCGAGACGCAGCGCCAGGACGAGCGCGAACGCGAAGACCGCACCAGCCAGAGCGAGGCGCGCGAGCAGCTCGATGCCCCGGGTGAGGACGTCTACGAGCCGGGCACCGGTTCCGACGCGGCGCTCCCGGCGAATGCGACCGGACCATCCGCCAAGACCGATTGGTCGACAGCCGGGAATGGTCAGGCTTCGGAAGATTTCGATTATACGGCGAACCTCTCCAGTGATGTGACGCTGCAAGAACACCTGCATACGCAGCTTAACTTTGCGGGCCTCTCGGACGCTGACCGGCTGATCGCCTCGCGCCTGATCGACGAGACCGACGAGACCGGTTATCTGCGGGCGCCGCTGGAAGATATCGCCAAATCGCTCGGCGCGGATATCGCAAATATCGAAGCCGTTCTCTGCGTCTGTCAGGGCTTTGACCCGACCGGCGTGATGGCGCGTTCGGTGCCCGAATGCCTTGCCCTTCAATTGAAGGACCGGGGCCGGTTTGATCCCGCCATGAAGGCGATGCTGGAAAATCTGGGCCTCGTGGCCAAGCACGACATCAAGGGATTGATGGACGTGTGCGGCGTGGACAAGGCCGATATCCAGGAAATGTTGCTGGAACTGCGCCAGTTGTCGCCGAAGCCGGGCGCCGGATTCTCGAGCGAGACGACTGTGGCCGTGGCGCCGGATGTTTATGTCCGTGAACTGCCGAATGGCATGTATGCCGTGGAACTCAATTCCGACACGCTGCCACGCGTGCTGATGGACAAGGCCTACTATGCCGAAGTCACCGCTTTGCCAATGCGCGAGAAGGAAAAGGAATTCATCTCCGAATGCGCCGCCTCGGCGACCTGGCTGATCAAGTCCCTCGACCAGCGTGCGCGCACGATCCTGAAAGTGGCGAGCGAGATCGTCCGCCAGCAGGATGGCTTCTTCGCGCACGGCGTCGCACACCTTCGCCCGCTGAACCTCAAGCAGGTGGCAGACGCAATCGAGATGCACGAATCGACCGTGAGCCGGGTGACCACCAACAAGTATATCTCTACGCCGCGCGGGCTGTTCGAACTGAAGTATTTCTTCTCCGCCTCGATCCCGGCGACGGGCGGCGGCGAGGCGCATTCGGCAGAGGCCGTCCGTCACCGGATCAAGCAGTTGATCGATGACGAATCGCCCGAAGACGTGCTGTCGGATGACCAGATCGTCGAGATCCTGACGGGCTTCGGCATCGACATTGCCCGGCGAACAGTCGCGAAGTACCGCGAGAGCCTGCATATTCCGTCGAGCGTCCAACGCCGCCGGATTGGCAAGGCAGGGTAGGGGTTTACCCCAGTTTCAGCACGGGCCGCCGCAGAGGCGAGGCGCCGGTGCGGATGGTTGCTGATATTTAGGGATGAGCTGAGCCTAGGACGTGTCCGGGCGCGCGATAATTGAGCGTGTGTGTACGGAGTATGCGGGCGCGCCGCGCACGGGTGCGGGCGGCTCGGTGACAGCCTCATCCGCCAGCGCGCACGCGAGGCGCAGCGATCTGATTGCCAGCGAGAAATCGAACTTTGTGGGCTGGAGCGCAGCGTTCGGCGAATAGCTCCAGGTGAAGTCGATCGGCATGTGCGTCAGGGAGACGATTCCCGAGCGCTGATTTCGTACCGGTAGCGCACGCCGGGGCCATAGTGTTTCCGGACCCAGGCCGTCAGCGCGATCAGCCGCAAATAGATCAGCGGCCAGATGAGGCGCAGGAAGCCGGTCATGCCGGTGGGGGGCTGATGCAGCGTTTAGGTTGTCGCCGCGCACTCTGGCCCCAGTTGGGTACGCTGCCGGATTGGCGCGCGTGCGGATTTTTCACTTATCTGTCTTCCCGGGGTCCTTCGGCAGGCCCGGCATGAGCGCCGGGCCCCAGAAGCGTTGTTTTACCCGGTTTTCTGGGCCCCGGATTTCGCCAGGGTGACAAGACAGAAAAATTCCCGGTGGGAGAGAAGGCGCGATTTCAGAGGCTAGATCCGAAATTTATGCGCTGAAATCTGCCGGTCCGGCCTTGAGAAGGGCTTCGACGTCGGGCCGCATGGGGAGGCTGGGTTGCGCGCCGGGGCGGGTGCAGGCGGCGGCGCCGGCGGCGACGGCGAATTCCAGGGCGGACGCGTCGTCCTTGCCTTCGATCAGGGCGGCGGTGAGGGCCGCGCAGAAGGTGTCACCGGCGCCGACGGTGTCGACCACGTGAACCTTCGGCGGCCTGGCTGAAGCGATTCTTATGCCGCCTTTCCAGAGCTCGGCGCCGTCTGCGCCAAGCGAGACGGCGACATAGCGGCCCGGCGCGTGGAGGCTGTCGCCATAGACGGCGGCTTCGGTTTCATTGACGACGAGAAGGTCCGCTTCGGCGAGCAGTTCGGGCGGTACGGGCAGGGCCGGGGCGAGGTTCAGGGCGACGAAACCCGTGGCGCGCCGGGCGGCGGCGAGAAGGGTAGGCACGGGGACTTCGAGGACGCCGATCATGTGCTCAATGGCTTGGCCGTAGATATCGGCCGGCGTGAGTGCATTGTTTGCCCCCGGACAGACAACGATCAGATTTTCGCCTTCCGGCGAGACGGCGATGAGCGCAACGCCGGTCGTCTCGCCATTCAGGAAATGCGTGGCCGAAAGATTGACACCGCCGGCCCGCAGGAGCTTCAGGGCTTCTTCCGCCATATCGTCATTGCCAACGGCGGCGATCAGGCGGACGCACTGGCCGAGGCGGGCGGCGGCGAGGGCCTGGTTCGCGCCTTTGCCGCCCGGATAGCGCGCGAGGCGGGCGCCGGTGACGGTTTCGCCAGGATGGGGCAGCGGCGCGCCGGAGGCGACCAGGTCAAGATTGACCGAGCCGACGACGGTGATCATGCGCGGCCCATCAGCAGGTCTTCGACGAGAGCGAAGAAGCCGTCATCGTCGGCCTTGGTGACCCAGCGGTGGGGCCCGTTGGCCGTGTACTCGATCCGTGTACGGCCGAGATCCTTGCCGGGGCGGACCGTGACGCTGATGCGGCAGGGTTTGGTCTCGAAGAGGTGAGGCGCCAGGATCCAGCCAGTGGTCGAGGGGTCGTGCATCGGGACCCAGAGGCCCGGGCGCCAGCGGGTTTCAAGCGCATTCGCGGCGTCCAGCAGGTCGGCCATCAAGGCAGCGTTTACGCCGGGCAGGGCGCGGATGCGCTCGACGCGGGCTGGCGCGGCGCGAACCTGGTGCGTCGCGTCCAGCGCGAGGACGACGGTGGGCAAGTTCGCATCGAAGACGATGTTCGCGGCAAGGGGGTCGGCGTAGATGTTGAACTCGGCGGTGGGCGTGATGTTGCCGCCGGCGGTATCGGCGCCGCCCATGACGACGAGCTCGCGGATGCCTGAGGTGATCTGCGGCGCCATGACGAGGGCGGCGGCGAGATTGGTCATCGGACCCGACACGATGACAGTGTATCCGCCTGGCGGCGGGGCGGAGAGAAGGTCGATCAGCGCATTGACGGCATGGCCCTTGGCGAGGGGCGCTTTCGGCTCGAACACTTCGATGCCGGAAATACCGGTCAGCCCATGAAAATCTTCGGCGGTGACGGCCTTCTGCGTCATCGGGCGAGGGCAGCCGGCATAGATGGGCACATTGCCGCGCCCCATCCGTTCACAGATCATGCGGGCGTTGCGGCTGGTCAGGCGGAGCGGGACGTTGCCGGCGACCGTGGTGACCGCGCGCACATCGACCCGGGGGCTGAGGAAGGCCATCATCAGCATAACGGCATCGTCGATGCCCGGATCGCAATCGATGATCAGGGGGCGGGGCCCGGACTTTGAAATCGTGCTCATCCGCGGGCCTGCAGGTCGGCGATTATGCCGCGGAAGGGCTCGTCCAGCGGCGGGCTTTCGTATTTCACGCCCAGCGCCTCCATCGCCATTTCGGCCGTCACGCGCGCTTTCCTGCGGCCATAGAGGCGCGCGACCATGCGGCTCGTCGCGCAGACCTGGTCCTTCGCGACGAACTTGTGCTCGAAGCAGATGAAGCAGTCGTCCCAACCCGCGAGGCGGGTCTGGAGTTCGAACTTCTGAGGGTAACGCAGCATGCGGATGTAGTTGAAGGATTCGAACTGGACGATCGGAATCCAGCCGCGCTTGCGGTAGGCTTTCAAAGCGCCGGTGCGGCCCATGAAGTTCATCGTGCCAAGGTCGGTGAATGAGGAATAGCGCGAGTTTGTCATGTGACCCATCGGGTCCTGGTCGCCCAGCCAGACGGCGGAGCGCACGATGTGTAGGTCGAGCAGGCCCGTGTGCACGCGCGCGAAGAAGGCGGGCAGGAAGACGCGGAGAAAGCGGAAGAAGAGGTTCATGATGGGCCTGCGCGTTTCCCGCTTATCTTTATCAGTCCCCTCTATGCGAAGCGTTGACGCTTGTTTCAAGCGTCCACCGCAAGGGCGGCTGCGGGAAGGCTATTCAGCGGGCTCGGCGATCGCGGCGGTTTCGGCTTCCAGCTGGCGCGCAACGTCGCCCGGCGAGCCGGTGCGGCGGGCGAGCAGGCTGTAGGCGGCGGGCACGACGAGAAGGGCGACGGTGACCGAGGCAATGGCGCCGAAGAAGACGACGATGCCGATCGCGGCGCGCGTCTCCGCGCCGGCGCCATGTGTCAGGATCAGCGGGATGGCGCCGACGGCGGTGGTCAGGCCCGTCATCAGGATCGGGCGCAGGCGGGCGAGGGAGGCTTCCTTGAGCGCGGTGTCAAAATCCTTGCCCTCGTCTCGCAGCTGGTTGGCGAACTCGACGACGAGGATGCCGTTCTTGGCCGCGAGGCCGATCAGCATGATGAGGCCAATCTGAGTGTAGATGTTCAGGGTCTGGCCCATGATCCAGAGGCCGAACATGCCGCCCGCGAGGGTGGCCGGGACTGCGAGGATGATCACCAGCGGGTGGACCCAGCTTTCAAACTGAGCAGCGAGCACGAGGAAGACGATCAGCAGGCCGAGGCCCAAAACGAAAAGGATGGAGCCGCCGGAATTTCGGAACTCGAGCGACTGACCCTTGAAGTCAATCGAGGCTTCCTCGGGGAGAACGTCGCGGGCGACGCGCTCCATTCCCGTCAGCGCCGCGCCGAGGGTGGTTCCAGGCGCAAGGTTGGCGTCGATCGTTATGGCGCGCACGCGGTTGTACCGGTTGAGCGATGGGCTATCGGCGAAGGGCTGGATGGTGATGACGCTGGAGAGCGGGATCAGTTCGCCAGACCGGGACGAGCGCACATAGATGTTCTGAACGTCATTGGGCGTCGATTGCTCGGAGCGCAAACCCTCAAGAAGGACGTCATACTCTTCGCCATCTTCAATGTACGTGGTCACCCGGCGGGAGCCGAGCATGGTCTGCAGGGTCGAGCCGATTTCAGAGACCGTGACGCCGAGGTCTGCGGCGCGGGCATAGTCGATCTCAATCCGGTATTGCGGCTGGGTTTCCTTATAGTCCCAGTCCACGTCGGTGATTCCCGGATTGTCTGCTTCGAGGGCGGCGACGAATGTGTCGCGCCAGGCGACGACCTGTTCATAGGACGGCCCGCCGATCACGAACTGGACCGGCTTGCCGCCGCCACCCCCGCCGCCGCCGGAGAGCCCCTGGCGCATTACGGCCGTGGCGCGAATGCCGGGAAGGTCCGCCATCTTGGCGTTGACTTCCTGGATCACTTCGTCGGCGGGGCGGCGATTTCCCCACGTGTCGAGCACGGCCACGACGTTACCCTGGTTGTAGGCATTTGACCCGAAGCCCGGTGCGCGCACGAGAAGGCGGCTGATCTCGCCAGATTCCGTATACGGAAGGAGGCGGCGTTCGATCTCGTCAAGATACTTCGACATGTACTCGAACGAGGCGCCTTCCGGACCACGGACGGAGATGAAGAAGGTGCCGCGGTCCTCACGCGGTGCGTATTCCTGGCCGAGGTTCTGGAACAGGAGCCAGATTGCGCCGAATGCCGCCACGAGGCCTATCGCAAGGAAGACCGGAAACCGAACCACGACGTCAAAGATGTGGCCATAGGCCCACTTGATCGAGTCGAATACACGGTCCACCGCGTTTGGCAGGATGGCCATCACGCCTTTGCGGTCTTCGCCATGTGGCTTGAGAATCTTCGAAGCGATCATCGGGGACAGCGACAAGGCGACGAACATAGAGAAGCCGACCGAGGCGGCAATCGCCACCGCAAACTCCGTGAACAGACGGCCAGTATTGCCGCCTATGAACGTGATCGGGATGAATACCGCCATCAGCACAAGCGTGGTCGCCACAACCGCGAATCCCACCTGGCGCGTGCCGTTATAGGCGGCGACGAGCGGGGTTTCGCCCAGCTCTTCCATGCGGCGGTAGATGTTCTCCAGCACAACGATGGCGTCGTCCACGATAAGGCCGATGGCGAGCACAAGGGCGAGCAAGGTAAGGAGATTCAGCGACAGGCCGAATGCATACATGATGATGAAAGTCGCGATGATCGAGACGGGCACAGTGACGGCCGGGATCAGCGTTGCGCGCAGGCTGCCGAGGAACAGGAAAATGACGAGCGTGACGAGGCCGACTGTAATCGCGAGGGTCAGCCAGACTTCGTGGATTGAGGCTTCGACGAAGACGGAGCTGTCGAAGGCCTGGTAGATCTGCATGCCGTCCGGCAGGGAAGTGTTGAGTTCGGCGGAAAGGTCCTTTGCGGCCTTGGCGACGTCAACGGTGTTGGCAGTCGACTGCTTGACGATGCCAAGCCCGACCATGGGCGCACCGTTGCCGCGAAAGGTCGTGCGGTCGTCGACCGTGCCGCGTTCGACGCGGGCGACATCGCTGAGCCGGACGAGGTAGCCATCGCCCTGCGCGATGACGAGGCCGGCGAAATCTTCGACGGACCGGAAGGCGCGGTCGATCCGCATTGTGTAATAGAGATCGCCGGATTCGAGGTTGCCGGCGGGCGCTTCGATGTTCTCGGACCGGAGGGCGCGTTCGATATCACCGGAGGTCAGTCCGCGGGCGGCGAGCGCGCGGCGGTCGATCCAGACGCGCATCGCGTACTCGCGCGCGCCGCCGACCTGCACCCGGGCGACGCCGTCGAGTGCGGAGAAGCGGTCCACGAGGTAACGGTTGGCATAGTCCGTGAGTTCGGGGGTCGCGAGTTTTTCACTCGCGAGGTTGAGCCAGAGAATGACGTCATCATCGGCGTCGGCCTTCTGGACTTCCGGAGGATCGGCTTCGTCCGGCAGGCGGTCAACGACGCCGGATACCCGGTCGCGTACATCGTTGGCAGCCGACTCGATGTCACGATCGATCCGGAATTCGATCGAGATGTTTGAGCGTCCGTCAGAGGAGCGGGAGTTGATGAAGCGAACGCCTTCGACACCCGCAATACGGTCTTCGATCACCTGGGTGATGCGGGTTTCCACAACCGATGCGGAGGCCCCTGGATAGTTCGTCGAGATCGAGACAACCGGCGGGTCGATATCGGGATATTCGCGCAGCGCCAGGCGCGAGAAGGCGACGAGTCCGAACACGATCAGGACAAGGGCAAGCACCCAGGCAAAGACCGGACGCTTGATCGAGGTATCGGACAGGAGCATGGCGATCTACTCCCGGTTCGCGCCGGCTGGGTCTCCGCCGCCGCCCGTGCGGGCAGCCGCCTTTGGCTTGAGGATTGCCGGGTCCTGGATCTTGACGACCGCACCTTCGCGCAGGCGCAGGGCGCCTTCAGTGACAACGCGCTGGCCTTCCTGCAGGCCGGACATCACTTCCACGCGCCCGCTCTGGCGCAGGCCGGCTTCAATCTTCACGCGGTTTGCCACCGCGCCGTCATCGCCCTTGGCCAGAACCCAGACGAATGTTTCGGGGCCGAGCGGCTGCAGTGCGCTTTCCGGCACAGAGAGCGCCTTGCGCGGCTCGGTGAGCAGGGTGACGGCGGCGTACATGCCGGCCTTGAGCGAGCCGTCCGCGTTCGGGATCATTGCCCGCACACGGACGGACCGGGTGACCGGGTCGATCGCATTGTCGATACTGGCAACGGTGCCCTTGAAAGTTCGGCCCGGCACATCTTTAGACGTCGCCTCAATCGTCAAGCCGGGTTTGAGGTTCATGAGGAAGATCGACGGCACCGCAAAATCGAGCCGCATGACGCTGTCATCGATCAGGGTCGCAACGACGTCTCCGGGGCGCACAAAAGAGCCGACGCTGACCATCCTGAAGCCAAGGACGCCGTCGAATGGGGCGACGAGCACGCGGTCGCGCTGGCGGGACTGGACGGCGCGCAGCTGGGCGGCCGCGGAGTCAGCATTGCGGCGGGCGACTTCGAGTTCAGATTTGGACACGGCGCCCTGCTCTGCGAGCGGGCTGAGGCGGTCAAGGTCCTGGCGGGCCTGGGAAAGCGTGGCTTCGGCGGCTTCGACGAGGGCGCTCTGTTCGCGCTGGGCGAGGGAGATCAGGGTCTTGCCGGCTTTGACGCGCTCGCCATCCTCGAAATAAACGGCGGTGACGCGGTCCGAGGCGCTGAGCGTGAGATCAGCGCGCTCGTTGGCCTCCAGCGTGCCGATGGCTTCGACGCGGTTGGAGAAGGGCTCAGTGCGGACGGGTTCAGCGAACACGCTGACGGGCCCCTGGCCGCCGCCGCGTCCGCCGCCACCGCCGCGTTGTTGGGTGAGGGCCGGGTTTGCCAGCGTGAACACGACCGCGATCACGGCGGCGGCGCGGACGATGGGGTTTCGGATCAGCGTCATCATGGATTTTCTTCCTGTTCCGCCCGGAAGGCAGCGAGTTCTGCGTCCGTCCAGATGCCGCCGAGCGTACGGTAGGCGCGGATGGCGCGACGGGCAATCTCGGCTTCGTTCACGGCGAGGCGGTCTTCGGCGTCCAGCAGCGTGCGCTGCGCGTCGAGCACGTCGAGGAAGGAATCGAGGCCTTCTTCATAACGCAGGCGGGCGAGATCGTACGCGCGTCGGGCGGAGACGAACGCGGCGTCCAGATCGGCGCTGCGCTGGCGCTCGGTGACGTAAGCGGAGAGGGCGGTTTCGGTCTCGGCGAGGGCGCCGAGCACGGCGGCTTCATAGTCGGCGGCGGCGCCAAGCGTGCGCGCGTCATTCAAATCGATCTGGGCATAGACGCGGCGCAGGTCCGGGCCGGCCCAGCTGATTGCCGGGCCAAAGGAGAGGCTGACCGTCTCGTCGCTGAAGGCGACGCCGGTTTCGCTGAACAGGCTCAGCACGTTTGCGCCCAGCGTCACACGCGGGAACAGGTTCGCCCGGGCGGCGCGGCCGAGGGCGAGAGCCGAGCCGATGCGGGCCTCGGCGAGGCGCACGTCGGGCCGGCGGCGGAGCATCTCTTCGGGCGTGCCGGCGGCGAGCGGGGTGGTCAGGCTCGGGATCCGGCCGGCGGTGGCGGGATCGGTATTGGCAAGTCCTGAGGCGAGCGAGGCGGAGTTGCCAGTGAGCGCGGCGAGGCGGCTGCGCGCAGCGGTAATCGTTGCCTCGAAGGCGGGAAGCGAGGCGAGCGTGGTGCGGTACTGGGTTTCCGAGCGGTTGAGGTCGAGCTCATTGGCACGGCCATTCTCAAACAGGGTGCGGACGAGATCGCGGCTTTCTTTCTGGGCCTCTGCGTTCTGGCGGGCGACGGCGAGCCGGGCTTCGCCGCTGCGCAGGTCGATATAGGCGAGGGCGGTTTCGGACGCGACCGTGACGGCGAGGTCACGCCGGAGTTCCCGGGCGGCAGCTTCATCAAAGCGGGCGGCCGCAATGGCGCCGCCGAGGCGGCCAAAAGCATCAAGCTCCCAGTTCGCGGCGAGGTTGAGGTTTCCGGTCGTTTCGAACGCATCCTCGCTCAGCCGGCGGTCCGCGGACGCGCGCGCGGAGGACGATAGGGATGGGCTGCGGCCTAGCAAGGCAAGGCGCAGGAGGGCCTCGGTTTCAGCGACGGAATAGTCCGCGCCGCGCAGCACCGGCGAGGCGCGCAGGGCGGTTTCGACGAGACGCTGCAGTTCGGGATCATCAAAGCCCGTCCACCAGTTGGCAGACGGGGCGGCGTCCCCCGGCAGGGCGAGGAAATCGGTGCCGGTTTCGGTCGCCGGGTTTGCCTTCAGCGGCGCAGGGGGCACGCCCGCGCACGCAGCTGTCAGCGACGCCGCGAGCGCTGCGCCCGCAAGACGGGCCGGCCGGAGGGAGAACAAGCTTGCCATGATCCTCGACAGATAGACGGTGAACCTATCCGTTCAAGGCTATGACGGCCCCGGGCGTACTAAGTCCTGAGTTCTGAACATAAACGCTTTTGCGGCGCCTGTCCGTCGCACCTGCAGCGTTACAAGTTGTATATTTGCCACGCAGGGTTGCGGCGAGGCGGGACGCCGCGAGCCGGTAACCGGTTCGTGATCAGCGGATCCTAGAAATTGACCCGGCTCGACACTGCGCCGTCCACGATGAGGTTTGAGCCTGTCGTGTAGGAGGAGAGCGGGCTTGCCAGGAAAACGGCGGCGTTTGCGATCTCCTGCGGGGTAGCGCAGCGGCCTGTGGGGTTGCGGGCATTCGCCTGGGCGAAGAAGTCCGGCGCGTTCTTCTTCACCGTGTCCCAGACTCCGCCCTCGAAGAAGACCATGCCGGGGGAGACGACATTGACGCGGATGCCGGCCTTGGCGTGCTGGCGGGCGAGGCCCTTGGCCATGTGGATCAGCGCGGCCTTGATCGGGCCGTAGCTGTCGGCGCGGTCGGCCTGCGCGGCGGAGATCGACGAGATGATCACGAAGGCCGCGTCGCCGGTGGCGGCGGCGGACTTCGCGAGCAGGGGCTGGGCGGCGTCGAAGGCGTTGACGGCGGCGAGCACGTCGAGCTGGAAGTTTGCTTCCCACGCAGCAGGATCATTGCCCTGTGCCATCGCGCCGGCGTTCGAGATGAGAAGGTCGAGGCCGCCGAGTTCGGTGGCTGCAGACGCGATCCAGGCCTTGAGGGCGGCGCCGTCCGTGACATCGACAGAGGCGCCGGTGGCCTTGACGCCGAGGGCTTTCAGTTCCGCAACCGTCGCGGCGACCTGGTCGGCGTTGCGCGCGCAGACGCCGACATGGGCGCCTTCCTTCGCGAGCGTGTCCGCGATCGAACGGCCAATGCCGCGCGTGCCGCCGAGGATGAGGGCTGTCTTGCCTTTGAGATGAAGGTCCATGGGGCGTTTCCTTGCGGTTGGCTGCAGCCTCTTGTGGGCGCGATCAGCGTTGTTTCAGATGGTCGAATTCAGTCGCGGCTGGGTGCAGGCCGATCGTATTGTTGAGCCCCTGCTTGCCGGGATGCAAGCAGGTGTTCTCGCAGCCAAAGGCGTCCTATAGGGTCGTCATTGCGCGAAGAGCGGCGTGCCAATGGGCGTGTCGGCCTCCTTTGTAACTGTATGAATAGTTCATACGTGCGATATTCGAAGCTGAAGGAGCCTTTATCATAATGCGCAAGACCATATCCATGCCCGACCTTATGGCTGACTGGATTGCGGCCAGGATCGAGCGGGGCCAGTTCAACAATGAGACCGAATATTTCCGCGATCTCGTTCGCCGGGACCAGGAAGAGGAAGGACGTTAAGCCTATCTGGCTTCACGTCTTGAGTCGGGCTCAGAGCAGCTTGCAAAGGGCGCCAATGGACTATGAAGGGGCCAGACTCTCGCAATAAATGAGGGACGCGCGGGGCTAAGGTCAGTTCGACAATCTGCTCTCGACCACAATGAGTGCTCATCGTTCTGGTATTTGCTCTCCCGATGCAATCAGCGAGTAGGACGTGGAGCGCCCGCCGCCTTGATCTTTCTGGAGGATGCCAAGCCTGATCAAGCCTTCGATGTCACGGCTTGCGGTGTCTTGCGAGCATTTGGCGAGCTTGGCCCACTTTGAAGACGTCAGTTTGCCCTCAAAACCATCAAACAGCTTGTTCAGAATCAGTCGCTGGCGGTCGTTGAGGCCCGCAGAGGCAAAGCGTTCCCAGAACCTGGCCTTCATAAGCACGGCGCTGAGGATGGTTTCTGCACCTGTGAAAGCGCGGTCGAGACACGCCAGAAACCACTCAAGCCAGCTCGTGATATCGAGGTCGCCGCGCTGGGTTGACTCAAGCATGAGGTAATAGGCGGAACGCTCGGTGCGGATTTGGCTGGACATCGAATAAAAGCGCTGCGCGCTGCTTTCCGAACGTGCAAGGCATAGGTCTGCGATCGCGCGCGCGATACGTCCGTTTCCATCTGCAAACGGATGGATCGTGACAAACCACAAATGCGCGGTGGCGGCCTTGAGGACAGGATCCAGCGTGTCCTTGGCGTTGAACCAGTTCAGGAAGACCGTCATTTCAGCCGGAACTTTGTTGGCAGGCGGCGCCTCAAAGTGAACGTGATATCTTCCGATCGGGCCTGAGACGACCTGCATCGCGCCGGATGCGTCATCCCGCCAGGCGCCGACGATGATCTTCGACATGCCAGATCGCCCCGTCGGAAAAAGGGCGGCATGCCATCCGAACAGTCTGTCTTCGGTCAGTCGCGCTGGATAATTCTGCGTTGCATCGAGCATCATCTCGACGATGCCCTCGACGTCGCGGTCAGCCAGGGTGAGGGCGCCGATGTCGATGCCGAGGCGCCGGGCGAGTGAGGAGCGAACCTGATCGGCATCCAGATATTCGTTCTCGATTTCGCTCGTCTTGAGGACATCGGCGGTCAGGGTGCGCAGCACGGCTTCGTTCTTCAGAGCGAACCCCAGCATTTCCATACGCCCGAGCAAGCGGCCCTGGCGATGGCGCAGTCCAGTCAGGATTGCGGCGATAGCCGGCTCATTCCACCGGAATGATGGCCACGCCTCTCGCTCATATATGCACGACATTCTCCGCACCTCTTGCAGAGATTGTACCTGATCATACGGAGAAAAGCGAATACATTCTCCGCATGAAATGCGGAGAATGTGAAGGTCAATCTCCGCAAAGCTTCAAGCTGAAAAAGTCGAGACAAGGGAGATCGCATCCGCATCGAGCGAGTGCAGCGTCAACTTTGGCTGGTCCAAGGATCAATGACGTTGAGGCCGGCCGTCGCAAAGGCGCTGATGTCGCGCGACGCGACACTGAATGCGTTCGCTGCTGCGATGGCTGCGATGTATCCGTCCGGGGTCGGAAAGCCTCGCCCGGCCGCACGGGCAAGGACGGCGATATCCGCATATCGGTGCGCTGCCTTAGTGTCGAACGCCAGGATCCGATCCGCAAACAGCTCAATCAATCCATCAATCGCGACCTTGAGCTTGTCCTTGCGCTTGCCGTTCGCTAGAGCGCCGACGCCAAACTTGAGCTCCGCGATGGTGATGCTTGTCAGGAAGAGCGTTTCTGCGGCCTGAGCATCCAGCCAGTCGCGCACTTGGTTGTCGGTTTGGGGCTTCATCGCCTCCGAGACCACGTTTGTATCCAGCACAATCATTCGAAACTGAACGGCTCTGCAGGTTTGGAGTCTCGCGCCTGGCCGAGCGCCTCAATATCAGAACTTGTAAGCTCAGCCTTCCGCCCGATGTCTGACAAAGCGGTCCCGAGCCGGAGCCGGCCGGGTGGCCGAACTGCGGCCTCGAGGATAGCTCGCATTTCAGCTTCTGCGCTTCGATTGTGTTCAGCCGCCCGCATTCTGAGAGCGCGATGCGCTTCCTCTGAAAGATTTCGAATGGTTACGGCGACCATGATGGCAAACTCCGCTCTTTGATAGCGTTGATATCAATATGCAAACTCCGATATCAAATTGCAAGGTGGGTGAAGTGGCCCGGGCGCGTCCTTATTCCTGCGGTGAGGCTCACGCGGCATGGATCGAAACGGCTTGCAGCCCGTCGAAACATCGCAGGAGGCGGAAAACTCGGTGGAACCCAGGTTGAACCCAGGGGGAAAATCAGGAGCTCGTCGGTCCGAAAGTAACAGCTAAGTCCTTGATTTTATGGCGCACCCAAGAGGATTCGAACCTCTGACCTTTGCCTTCGGAGGGCAACACTCTATCCAGCTGAGCTATGGGTGCCTCGCCGAAGCCTGTGTTTAAGCGAACGCGGGGGAGGGTGCAACCGGCAAGCGCGGGGCCCGGCGCTGCCGCGCGCCAGCCATTGGAGACGCCGCCCCGATCCGCTAGGCTAATGAGTAGACTGCGAATCCTCCCGGAGCCATGATCCCATGCTTTTTTCCCGATTGATCCTGTCGGCAGCTGCTGCCGCTGCCGCAGTGGCACTGCCTGCGTGCGAACGCAGCGTGCCCGCGGAAACAGCGCCCGCGGTCGCTGAAGCGCCGGAGAGCTGCACGCGGCCGGCTGATCCGGCGGCGGCGCTCGCGGCGTCGGCAGAGGCTGAGGCGCGCGCAAGGGCGGCGGCCGCCGCGAGCCGGGGGCCTGGCGCGCCGGTTCTCTGGACGCTGAAGGATGACGATACCACCCTCTTTGTACTCGGGACCGTGCACCTGCTGAGGCCGGATCTTGTCTGGCGCACCCCGGAGATCGACGCGGCGATTGCAGCCGCCGACACAGTCGTGTTCGAAGCGGATACGACCAGCGAGCAGGCGGGCCGGGACTTGATGAAGTTCTTCTCGTCCGAGGGCATGTTCTCGGATGGCACGCAGCTGACGAGCTTGCTGACTGCGCCGGAGATCAAGCAGCTTGAGGCGGCCTTGTCCGAAGTCGGCCTGCCGCTCGAGGCCATGCAGCCGATGCGGCCCTGGTATGCGGCGCTGAACCTGTCGGTCATGCAGATGACTCAGGAGGGGTTTGACCCGTCTGCAGGCGTCGAGATGAAGATCGAGGCCGAAGCCAAGGCGAAGGGCGCCGCGTTCGTTTATCTGGAGACGGTCGACCAGCAGCTCGGCGAGTTTGCGCGCCTCGATACCTGCGCCCAGGTCGAATTCCTGATGCAGAGCGTGCAGACGATGGACCGGGGCGCCGAGATGCTGGACCTGCTGGTGTCGGAATGGGCGGATGGGGACACAGCCGGGCTCGGCGCGCTGATGGCGTCGCCGGAAGAGTTTGGGTCGGTTGCCGCCTATGACGCGCTGCTGAAAAACCGGAATGAACGCTGGACGCCGATCATTGCGGGCATGCTGGAGGCGCCGGGGACGCGGCTGATCGCGGTCGGCGCCGGGCATCTCGCCGGCGAGGACAGCGTGATCAAGATGCTGCGGGCCGAAGGTTACGAGGTCACCGGGCCCTAGTCGGCGGCGCGCCGGAGCGCGAGCAGGGCCTGTTCGAGTACGGCTTCGCTGGATGAGCAGACGATCTGGCCGCCCAGCGCGGGCGCGTTTCCGCGCCAGTCCGTCGCAAGGCCGCCGGCGCCTCGCACGACCGGGATCAGCGCAGCGACATCCCAGGATTTGAGGCCGGATTCGGCCACCAGATCGACCGTGCCGCCGGCGAGCCGGGCATAGGCATAGGCGTCGAGACCGTATCGCGTGATGCGGGCGGCCGAGCGCAAGTGGTTCCAGGCGCCCTGCTCGGGCGGGGAAAAGATGAAGGGATCGGTGGTCGCGATCGTGGCGAGGCGCAGGTCTGCGCAGCCGGAAGACCGGATCGGCTGGCGGCCGGAAGCGGTGTCGAGACGCGCGCCGCCGGGCCAGCCGAGATAGCGCTCGCCAAGGACAGGCTGGTCGATGACACCGATGAGGGGGACGTTGTCGGGGCCAGCGAGGGCGATCAGGGTGGTCCAGACCGGCAGGCCGGCAACGAAGGCGCGGGTGCCGTCGATTGGGTCGAAATACCAGCGGTAGCCAGTGTCCGAAGGCGTTTCGGCGAACTCCTCGCCGGTGACGCCGTCACCCGGCCGGTGGGCGGCCACGAGCGCGCGCATCGCAAGTTCGGCGGCGCGGTCTGCCTCGGTGACGGGATCGAAACCCGGTTTTGAAGAATTGGCTTTGCCCTCCACCTGCGCCAGCGCGCGGAAGTGCGAACGAATAGCCGCCCAGGCGGCGTCAGCCAGCTGGGCGGCAAAGTCGAGATCAGCGTCGAGATTGCGCTTGGCGGTCATGGGCGGAGGTGATGCCCCGGCGGCCGGTAAGCGTCAAGCGGCGCCGGAGCTGGTATTGTCGCCCTCGAGGGCTTTGGCGAGCTCGAGCAGGCGTTTGCGGGGGCGTTCACCGAGGCGGTAATAGGCGCGGACCAGTTCCAGGGTCTCTTTTTGGGAGAGAATGTCGCCTTCCAGCTGTTCGGCGTCGTTGGCCGCGTTTGGCATGGGGTTGGCAACCGGCATGCCGTCAAAGAAGTACTGGACCGAGACATTCAGGGCGCGGGAGAGATCGAACAGCCGGGACGCCGTGATGCGGTTGGCGCCGCACTCGTATTTCTGGATCTGCTGGAAGCGCACGCCGACCTGTGAGGCCAGTTCTTGCTGGGTCATGCCCAGGAGACGGCGCCGCCGGCGCAATCTTTTGCCTACGTGCAGGTCAGTTTCGTCAGCCATGGTCGGTCTCCAAGAAGGCGCGGGACCGGGGTCAGTCCCAAAACAGGAAGTTCGCGCAATTTCTACGCAAACCGCGTGCCGCGTTCTGGAAACTGCCTGTTTTGAGGGCACAGCCTCCGGGTGTGTGGAGGTGCGGCAGATAATCCCTTGGCGTGTTGTGCGTCGCAACATATCTTGCCGTTGCACTCAGGTGCAGACGCCTCTGGCGTTTCCTCCCTTTGACTTTGGCCGCGCCTGAAGGCGCGGCCTCCTTTTTTCGGGATTTCAGTTTGCGACGGCATTCCGGCGTAACTAAGCGGCGCGCTCAACCCTTCGGAAGCAGGCGTGCTGCGTCAATTATCTGCGTGATGACCAGCTCAAGGGTCTGTTTCAGGCTATCGAAACCGGCCGAGCGCGTGATGCGCTGCTCGTCCATGTAGAGGCCGCGATTGATTTCGATCTGCAGGGCATGGATGCCGCGGCGGGGACGGCCGTAGCGGCGGGTTGTGTAACCGCCAGCATAGGGTGCGTTGCGCGCCACAGTGAACCCATGCGCCCTAAAGCTGCGCTCGATCCGCACGATGAGGCGGGCATCGGCGCTGGAGCCGAACCGGTCGCCGAGCACGATGTCGGTCAACGCGCGCCGCCCGGGCTGGACGGAGGGCATCGAGTGGCAATCGACGAGCAGCGCGTGGCCGTGAGTGCTTCGCACCGCGTCCAGCGCGCCGGAGAGGTGGGCGTGGTAAACATCATGCAGGTGGGTCAGGCGTTCTTCGCCCTCGGCGCGTGACAGGAGGCGGCCGTAGATCGCTTCGCCCCGCGCGCCGACACGCGGCAGGCAGCCGAGGCCGGCTTCGACCCTGGCTGTCGGCATGGCGCAAACGCGGGGTGGGCCGTCCGCAAACATCGCCGCGTCCAGCTCGTGCGGGTCCCGGTTGAGATCGACCACGGACCGGCCATAGCGCGCGGCCAGGAGGCTGCCGCCGAGGGCAGGAGCGCCGGCAAACAGCTCATCGACGAAGGCATCTTCGGTCCGTCGCACGTCGATCAGCGGCACGCATAGCGCGGCCTGCATCGAGGGCGGGTAGAGGACGCCCGAATGCGGGCTGGCAAACAAGACGGGCGCGGCGGGTGCCTCGGCCTGGGCAAATTCGAAGGGCGCGCCGAACGGGTTCTCGACCGGGCCGGACGTGTCGTCGAGTTTCAGGGCAGGGGACGTGTCACGCATCGGCCTTATGGTTTGGCAACCGGCGCCGAGGTCAAGCGCTTTCCTGCGCCCGGGGTAAACATTGGCGCCTGCTGCGCAGAAATGTTCACGAGTGATTTACCTTCGTTAGCCTTTATGCGCTACTCTGCACCGACTCATTCCACACGAGGCCTCTGTGACGAAGATCCTGCTCGCGGAAGACGACGACTCGATGCGCGGGTTTCTCGCGGCGGCCCTGCGCCGTGCGGGCCATGACGTGCAAGACTATGCGGACGGCGAAGGCGCCCTGCAGGCACTTGAGCGGGAAGTCTTTGACCTGCTGCTGACCGACATCGTGATGCCGGGCCTCGACGGGATCGAGCTCGCCCGCCGCGGCGCCGAACTCGATCCCGCCATGAAGATCGTTTTCATCACCGGTTTTGCCGCTGTGGCGCTGTCATCCGGCGCGCCGACACCGGCGGGCGCGAAAGTCCTCTCCAAGCCCTTCCACCTCCGCGAAATCGTGGAGGAAGTGGACAAGGTGATGGCCGCCTGAGGCAGGCCCGGCCGGCGAAGGGCCAAGTGGCGAAAGCCCGCTTGACGTGTTCCCCCGAAATGTCCATTACGCACGCTTCTTGAAACTTGGCCTCAGGGCTGGGACAGACGGGCGGTTAGCTCAGCGGTAGAGCACTACGTTGACATCGTAGGGGTCACAAGTTCGAACCTTGTACCGCCCACCATTCGAAGCTCCTAATTTCATAGGGGATTTTGGATTGGCGGGGACCTGAACAAACCCAGAAAAATCAGTCTGTCACACCCACGTCACACCGAGTGAGTTCAGACAGATGCCTAGTATCCGAAAACGCGGTGACCGCTGGCAGGTCCAGATCCGCCGTCAGCACGCACCAAACATCACCCGAAGCTTCATAAAACGCTCCGACGCAGAGGCCTGGGGACGCGAAATGGAGGTCGAGGCCGACCGCCGCTGCCTCAAGCATGACCCCAGGGTTCTGGACCGTATCACGCTCGGTGATCTGGTTGTCCGCTACCGGGATGAAATCTGCGCCAACAAGAAGAGCTGTGACGTTGAGCAGACCATTCTGAATGCGTTCCTCAGGCACCGGCTGGCAAAACGTCCCCTCTCTCAGGTGACTTCCGCTGAGTTCGCCAGATACCGGGACGAGCGTCTCAAGCGTGTGTCACCGTCGGCGCTCAATCGCGAGTTTTCGCCGCTTCAGCACATGTACCAGATCGCGCAGTCTGAATGGGGACTTCCTATCATCGACAATCCGCTCAAGCGCGTTCGCAAGCCGCAGAACAACAAGCCACGCACGAGGCGCCTCCAAGGTGATGAGTATGTGCGCCTGCTTGCGGCTGCCGAGAACCGGAGGGTCAAATACCTCAAGCCGATGATCATCCTCGCTGTAGAGACCGCTATGCGCCGCGGAGAGATCCTCGCCGCGCAGCGTGGTCATCTGGGGGAGGGTATGAAGACCCTCCACATACCGGAGACGAAGACAGGCGTGCCTCGCACGATCCCTCTGTCAGCCGTTGCTCGAGAGCAGCTCACGCACCTGGACAAAGCGCACCCCAGCACTCCTTTGTTCGAAGTCACCGAGAATGGGTTCAAGCTGGCTTGGCAGAGGACCGTCGAGGCTGCCGGAATTGAGGACCTGCATTTCCATGATCTCCGGCATGAGGCCGTGTCGCGCCTCTTCGAGCGGGGACTTTCCATGCCGGAGGTCGCCTCAATCAGCGGTCACAGGGATTTCCGGATGCTGGCGCGGTACGCGCATCTCAGCATTCCAGAAAATACCTGGTCGTGCGCGACCATGCCGAAAGAGAATTGATCGTCGGTCAATTCGAGCCGAACGTCGCTCTGTCAAACCAAAGTCACGGCGGTTAATAGATCCCGCTCGCCAACAAATGTTGCGTATAACCAGTAGTGCTTAGTTGGCCTGCCATAACAGTGCCTCCACAACGGCGCACCTTGCAAATTTGCTCACAAACGTTGCACTCTAGCGTCCACTCGGTGAAGGCTGACGACTACCGATTCGGTACAGGCTTCCCGCATTGGAAAGGCAACTTATTTGAGCACCTCAATTCCTATCTCCGCCGTTTCGGTCCCCGACGTTCTCAAAAAGCTGTCCGAAGGGGAGTGGCTGGTACCCGCGTTTCAACGAGAATTCGTTTGGGACGTTTCTGCCATCACTTCCCTGGCCACTTCGATCATTGATGGCTATCCAATAGGGATGATGACACTCTGGGATCAATCCGACGAAGAGGACGGCACACATCTAGAACTTATATCCCTGCCAGATTGGGATGCCGCCAACGCCGAAGTCGTGAAACGCACCTTTGGTGAGAAGAAAAGCCATCAACCGAAAGCAATTCTTGACGGTCGGCAACGGTGCACCGCTCTAGCAATCTTGTTTGCCAACTTTGGTCAACAATATGAAAAGCGCAAGTTCGCCGGCCAGTTCTTCCTGGACGTTAAGGCGAAAGATCCGAACGAACGAATAGCTTTTCATAAGTACCGTGCACTGAAGAAGCGTAACTTGACGTCGTTGGCCGCGTTTGCCGCTGAGGGATTGTTTCCGTTGTCACCCGCCAACGGAGCAAACATGACTGAGCAATGGCTGGACTACGTTGAAGTCGTCAGAAAAAAGGAGGTGTACCCTGCTGACCGCATGCCGGATGCTGAGGAGTTAGATCGTCGCGCTCTCATATTAAGGTCGGCGTACAAAGGCATCTTCCACTCCACAGTCGCAGTTTACACAGTTCCGAACGACTACGACTTGGGGAAGATTTGTGACATCTTCGAAACTCTGAACCAGACCGGCGTCAAGGTATCCACAGTTGATTTGATCCACAGTTGGATCCTAACTGACACGACCAAAGAAGGCGCGCCTTTGTCCATTCGGGACTGGATGGAGGAGGTGTCGTCACTTCACGGTGCGGTGGGTTGGGTCTCTGCAGAAAAGCGCCCTGAGCTTACAGCGCAATTTGTTACTGCGTGTTACGTCGCGAGAACCGAAAAGCCCGAGCCTCCTAGAAAATCAAAAGGCGTCAGCCGCGAAATCAAGAGCGTAAAGTCTCCGGATCTGCTCAACACGCCGAAAGCACATTGGCGTCAGATCGTTGCTTTCAACGAGGAATTCGCATCGTATTTGGCGGACTTCCAAGAATTGGTTGCAGGCGGACAATTTCCTGCAGACCGATGCCCCTACCCGGTATCTGCCGCAATTTATGTTTCGCTGCGTTGGCATCTTTCCAAGGACTACCCGAGACAGGACGCTCCGTGGAAAAAGAATGAGTTGAATGCTCTGTACAAAGCGTTTTTCTGGTGGAACGCCTTGTCGGGAAGGTACGACCAGGGGTTTCTGACTCAACTGGGTGCCGACATAACCTTCTTAAAAGCGACGCTACAACGGCGGCAAGAGCATGAATCCGCATCTTCTTGGCTTAAGGAAGCTCAAAAAGCTTTAGAGCAGCACATGCAGAAGGAGCTTCCGAGCCAGGAGCGGATGGTAGAAGTCTTGCTCAACGGTCGGCCTGGTGGAGCTCTCCAGAGCGCTGTGCAGCTCTGTATGTTGGCAAGTTCTCCGCATGATATCGCCGGAATCGACATTGCTTTCGACCGTCCCGGCGGCGTGGAGCTGCACCACATTTTCCCGAACAAATGGTGTTCTACAAACGCCAACGGCAAATATGAGCGGGTGCTAAATTCGAAGAAGAGCGAGATGGATTACGTTGGTTCAACAGCCAATCTTATGCCATTGAGTTCTGCGACAAATAAGGATTGGCGCGATATGTCTCCCGGGACTTTTGTTGCTGCGCGTAACATTTCTTACACGACGATTCAGGACGCAATGTCAGCATCCTACATTTCGAAAGAGCTCTTTGAGCTGATGGTGCAGGATTTGGAGGGAGTTCAGGAATTTTGGAAGCGGAGAGCAGAACTTATTGCGAGTGATTTGTTGAGTAAGACCATCGCACGGCTTTGATCGCCATGAGGCGCTTGTCAACATTGTTCGTAGAGGCCGCGTCCGGCGGCGTTACGTCGTCGTTTGATGAGATTCTTTTGTTTTCGGAATTTCGACCGTATGCGGACGATCCCTTGGCGGCGATGGGGTTTCTGATCGACGAGGCGATCGCTCACGGGATAGAAATTGTTCCCAAGCCTTCGTCAGTTGGCCCCAGGGACCCCTTGGTCTTTCGGCGAATCGATACGAATTCAATTGACGCGATTGGCGCTCGAATTGTTCGGCTGGTGCAGGAAGGGGAGTTGCCGCAGATAGAGCTAAAGTCGACTTTGTGGTTGGACATCAACCGGCGAAGGTCTGATGCCAAGGCGACCGTCGACCAACTCAAGAGCTTGAAAGTTTGCCACTCTGCAATGAAGACTCTTTGTGGGTTCCTCAATGAAGACGGTGGGAGTTTGGTCATCGGGATATCTGACGACCGTTCAATTTTGGGGATCGAACAAGAATACCCCATTGCATGCCCCAAGGAACAAAGCGTTGATGGTTGGCTAAAGGCGTTTCGAGGCGCTGTTACTCAGTTTTTCCACGAGCCCGACCAAATTCTACATCACGTGCGACTGCAGGCCGGGAGGCATGATGGTATGACTATGATCCTCGCTGAGGTTACTCCGCGGCGAAAGTTGACTTTCTGCAAATGCTCCGAGTTGCGGCAGTTCGGCATCTACACTCGACGGGGGTCCAGCACTGAAAATGTAGACATCCTTGCTATCGAGCAATTCATCGAAGCCCGCAAAGCGCGACTTGGGATTGTGCCTTAACCGAAAGCTGCAATCTCGGCATTGCACCGCTAGGCGTTTGCTCATTTTTCCTTGGACTATTCAATCATCGTCCTCGTCGCCGCGATAGATGTCGCGCGCCACCGCTATCAAGTTCCACTCCCAGACGGACAGCATCCGTTGCGAGGCCTTGTAGAGCTGGTCGCCGTCGTCGCTGCCGATCTCAGCAGCGATCCAGAGCGGCAGCCACTCTGACACATCGATGCCTGTGTGCCGCGCGAGCGGGATCAGCATTCGCAGGGGGACCTTGGCCGCGCCGGTCTTCCACATCTCGACGGTCTTGCCGTTCTTACAGCCGAGCTCGGTTGCAAGCTGCCTGACTCGCTCGTCGTGGTCCTCGCCGTCGAGTGCTTCGGACAGGAAAAGTCCCATGCGCTTCTGCGGAGGGAAGTCGGATAGCCAGTGGAGGTTGGGGTTCATGTTTTTGCTCCTTTTTGTTTGGTTGCAGGAGCAGATTAGGACGCGTTGACTCCGGTGTCGGGTGGGAAGCGCTTTCCGCTAGAACTTTTTTTTCAAAGCATCAGCTGGGTTGCTGGTAGACTTACACTTGTGTTTCCAATCAAGCCAGCCGTTGCCTGGCATGTAGGTTTTTCTTTGCATTTCGCCTGTTATTCGGTTGATGATTATTTGCTCAGCATACAGATCGCCAATAATGCTCTCTCGTGAGAACAGCGTGTCTTCGAAGGTGCACTTTTCATTTTCATCTTGGCAGGAGAAGACCTCCCACTGTGGAATATCATTCTCAGCGTTCACATTCCACCAGGACCAGGTTTGTGCTACCGGGTCGATACGGTAGTTGGTAATCGGCTCCGCAGCTCGAGAGTCCTCAGTTTCGCAGCTTAAGAATACGGTACTCGAAGCGCTCTCAGCGGGAGGGACTTCTGACACCAGCGGAGCCCCGCATGCAGACACAATCAAGATTGGCAGGTATCTCAACATCGGCTTTGCCTATAAGATTGGGGTAGAAGAGATAAGTTCAAACTGCACGTATGAACGGGTCGGTTTCCGGTGAACTTTAGCTAGCGTTCAAGCATCTCCCGAATGCCTCTTGCGCAGCACACGCTGCTTTCTTCATCGCGTCGAAGGTATCTAGCTTCGGCCTGCGTTAAGCCCCTGCTTTTCGGCGGGACCTTCGTTGCCGTAGAAGCCCAGAGCGCAATCCGATACTAGGAACAAAAACTCTACAGCAACAGACAATGCGAAGAGTTTAGGGGAAAGAATGAAAATCCGGGAAATTGCCGAGCGGCATCCAGAGTTGTTGACGTCCATATTGGCGAAGTCGACAGGCGCGTTGGGGGAGGTCTTGGTGGCGGAAGCGCTTCGCGAGCGCGGCTTCCGAGTTCGTCCCGTGAACAATAACACGTTTCAGTATGACCTGGAGGTCACGAGCCCAGCTGGCGTGACCTTCGGCGTTGAGGTGAAGGCAGACCGCGCGCGCCGTCCAACTTGGTTTGTTCGGACGAGGCCGTCGATCGATGCAAGTCAGTTTTGGTTCTTCGTGTCGGCGCCTCGCGAACCTGATCAGCTTGCCGACCCTGCGCTGGTCGAGATGTTTATTCTGACGTCGATGGAGACCCGTGTAATCTGGGACAACTCGGACTGGAACAAGCGAAACCCCACAAACGGCGACGTGCGTCGGTGGCAGATCCCGGATGACGCATTGAACGCTTGGCACAAGCTGCCTCAGTAGTCGTCGATCGGTAGAAGAACGCTTCAAACAGGCAACCCCGATCCCTTCATCGGTCGCCAGCGCGGCGCCACGTTCACTGATTTGCCGCCGCACTTCGAACACCGCGCGCGCTTGGCAATCGTGATCACGGTGTCGTCGTCGGCGAAGTTTTGGAGCGGCAGGAGCTTGCTGTGACGACACTTCGGCGCGGCGCAGATCAGCTCCATGCCTAGGAGATCGATGTATGATTGCTTGATCGTCGGTGGTTGGGTCATTGCCAGTTTTTCCGGTCAGCAGCCTAGCTCCACTTAGCCTCAATGTAAGGGAATAAATTCCCAGAAGCTGTGGACACGAGATCTGGCAAACGTTCCAAACCCTAAGCCAGCATTCACCGACAGGCGCTTATACTGCCAAGAAGATCGAACAGCGCACCGTGGTGATTGGGATACCGGCGCAACAATACCATTTTCGGCGCACCGCGCCGCCAAGGTTGGCGCGGTGAAGCTTGGCGAGAAACGGATACTCTACCATCGACCGACGCAGGCATCGTCGGCCGTAGGTTCGGCGCTCCTAAAGTCTGCGGCGAGGACAGGTGCCGACCGAGCTTGGTAATATCAGTTTTTCTTCGACTAGTGGTTGACAACGAAAACGGTTCCCTTTCTTCTCGCAAAACTTTTATCGGGGGACTAACCAATGATTTTACGTACTTTTGCTTTGATGGCGCTCGCGTGTACTTCGGCTTGCGCCACAATAACCCGGGGGACAACAGAGGCGTTCGTGGTCGAGTCAAATCCGCCCGGTGCGGCGATCAAAACCAGCAACGGCTTCAAGTGCGCGGCCACCCCGTGCACCTTCAAAATGCAACGCAAAGAAGGTTTCTCGGTCACCGCTGAGCTTGAGGGTTATCTTCCGGCTCGAGAGACGGTCACCAGCAATCTCGCTGGAGGAGGAGCTGCCGGAATGGCCGGCAATGTTCTGGTCGGAGGCATCATCGGCATCGGCGTCGACGCTATGAGCGGTGCCACTCAAGAACTATCACCGAACCCTTTGATCATTGATTTGATCAAGGCGGCCCCGCCGCCTGAGGTGGCCGCGCCTACTGCCGAACCAATCGGCGTCGAGAGCACAGACTAGTCATATTCAAACACCTAGAGAGACTGAGGAGAAACAATTGAAAAACATCATCAGAGCGATCGGAGCGGCCCTTGCGGTGGTTGCATTGTCAGCTTGTGCTTCCGGTGCGCGTCCCGACCAGCTTATCGCACCGGTCACCGACGAAAATGCATTCGCGCAAGACCATCAGCTGAAAAACAACCTCACGGTTGATCAAGTTAAAGGGGGGTCTGAAACTAACCCGCTTTGGATGTCGAATGTTTCCGACAGTCAATTCCAGGCTGGCCTTGAGCAGTCGCTCAAAAATGCTGGTCTGCTTGCTGAAAGCTCGTCCAAGGCCGGTTTCGTAGTGGCGGCCAATCTTGAAGACTTGAAGCGTCCTATGGCTGGCATCGATATGAACGTGACCGTCAGCGTCCGCTACACGGTTACTCCTACGGCCGGCGGCGCTCCAATATTCGACGAGGTTGTAACTACTACTGGCACCGGAACGTTCTCTGATGCCTTCGTTGGCGTTGAACGGCTGCGCATCGCAAACGAGGCTGCGGTGAGAACGAACATCGGGGAGTTCTTGCGTCGGCTGAAAGACGAAGTGCCAGCGAACGCGACACTGGCGATTTCTTAGTATCCGCGAGCAACGCAAATCGAAGGAGCCCGTCGATGCTAGCATCGACGGGTTTCCTTTTTCACTCTGTGAATGCCTTGTTTTCGGTGGTTTGGCGTCGGCCCTCTTTTACATCGCAATGAATCATTTGCCCCTCGGTTTCTGATCACATCCGATGCAACAAAGACCTGGGTCGATCGAGGTCAGTTCCAAACACCGCGCCAGTGACTCCAGATTGCGCCAGAAACCTCGTCGGCAAGCTGGCCGCAGTCGGACAGCGGAGGGACCGGGACGGTCGCCAGTGAGCAATCTGGCGCGTTCTGCAAGAAGCGGTCATTTCACCGCGTCGGTCGCTATCGATGATCCCCGGAAGCGATCGCACGTGATATCGGGAAGGTGAGGAACGCAGGTGCCGATCCGGCGCGGTCCGGGTGGCACTGAGCGCGCACCCTTCGGCGCACCAGGGTGGCAGAAACAGAGTGGGTCGGGGACGTTCCCGGAGTGGGTCCCGACATCGCACCGGCGGTGGTTCAATTCCGGACCAGCTCTGGAAATGCCTATTTTGGTTACAAACGCGCTTCTCAATTTTTTCTGTTTTTATCTAAGAACAGAAGGTCAGAAGGCTAATAGCGTTATACTATTTATATATAGAGAGGCGTATGCAACCAAAATAGGCATTTTGCCTATGTTCGGCTCCGATCCGGATTTGACCCCGCTTCGGAACGGCTTGGTGCAGCGTCGGAGAGCGCCGCGGATGGATCATTCGCAGAACCTCTTGCGGCAAGGTTTAGACCCTGAAGTTCCCGGACACGATCGCCTTGTATGCTCATCCCGTCCATTCCGAGCAGTTCGATTCCTTAGCTGACGCAGGCCGAACTAACGTCCCGGAAACAGCATTTTCGAAACCCGGCATAACTTGCGTATGCCTTTCGTATAACTTCGCTCAACCGCGCTGAATGACCGCCTGCTGACGGTTGGCAACGAGCGTATCGGCGCTGTTCCCGAGCGGTCTGCCTTCGTGTTTGACGACCTCCGGCGTTGATCGCTCCAGGTCGCTCAGGAGCGGTCTCTTTTCCCGCCGCTACCAAACCAGCGGAAGAGCGCGAAATCACCGCCAGAGACGTTCTGTGAGTCACCAGCGCGGTAAAGGCTGCCGGGGTCAATTGGCGCGGCTCAACGATCCTCACGGACAGCTTCGAAACCGGCTTCATCACCCATGTGGAAATAAACCTGACCGGTGATGCGTCCGGGTTCGAAGATGATCGCTTTGCCGCGTCCGCTCCTGTCGTCTCGCTCGTCCAGTCCCTGCCAGCTGAAATCGGCGGTAGGTAGTCCCTCGGCTTCCGAGAACCGGACATCCAGCCAGGCGCGAACCGCTACGAAACGCATCTCGCCTTCATCACCCTCGAACCTGATGAACCCAGGCACGACCAAGTCCACGAACTGTTGTTCCCACATGTCCATGTGGGTGATCTGTCAATCGGCGCGCAAAATTGACCCCCTTTCGGCGTCCAAAATTGACCCCACCTGCGCTGTGGTAGCTGGCCCAGGCCGGTGCAACTTTTCAAACGAGTGGAACCGGCCTGGGCCAGCGGGCGGCCGGATGCTCAGGCGCGGTTCTTGAACCGCCAGCTGTCGTTTCCGGTCTCGATGATTTCGCAGTGATGCGTGAGCCGGTCGAGAAGTGCAGTGGTCATCTTTGCATCGCCGAACACGGTCGGCCACTCACCGAACGCGAGGTTGGTGGTGACGATGATCGAGGTACGTTCGTAGAGTTTACTGATGAGGTGGAACAGCAGCTGGCCGCCAGCCTGCGCGAACGGCAGGTAACCGAGTTCGTCCATGATCACGAAGTCGAGCCGGGTCAGGTAATCGGCGAGACGGCCCTGTTTGCCGCTTCGCGCTTCGATCTCGAGATTGTTGACGAGATCGACCGTATTGAAGAAGCGGCCGCGCGTGCCGCTGCGAATGAGTGCGCGCGCGATGGCGATCGCGAGATGGGTCTTGCCTGTACCAGTGCCGCCGACGAGCACGACATTGCGCTGGTCGGCAACGAAGGCGCCGGAGAGGAGATCGCGCACGAGGGCTTCGTTGATCGGCGTGCCGTTAAACTCGAACTCCTCAAGATCTTTCGCCAGCGGTAGCTTGGCGACGGTGAGCTGGTAACGGATCGAGCGCGCCTGCTTCTCTGCGATCTCCGACTGCAGGAGGTCACCGACGAGCCTTGGCGGTTCGTGCTGGCGCTTGATGGCATTGCTCATGATCTCGTCATAGGCGCTGCGCATGCCATAGAGCTTGAGCGTTGCCATGAGGTCGAGAACGTCTGTCCGGTCCATGTCAGTCTATCCTTCTCAGGCGGTCGTATCGGGCGCAGTCGGCCACGGGTGCGTGGGCGAGCTGCAGGGTTGCGGGTGTCTGCAACAAAGGCACGGGCGCAGGATCGCGTCGGCGCGCGAGGATGTTGAGGATGACGGGCGCAGAGAAGACGCCTTGTTCAAGCGCTTCCTCGCAGGCTGCCTCGACAGCAGCGAGCCCATCGACGGACACACATCCGAGGATCGCGACCATCTGCCGGTCACCGTCTGGCGCGGTCTTCAGCTTGCGGCGCACGGAGGTCATCGCGGCCGGCAGTCTCCACTCGCGGAACGGCGCGCCATTGCGCAGCGCGCCAGGCTTGCGGGTAAGAACGGGCACATAGTGCCACGGATCGAAGAGGGTCTCGCCCCGGCCAAAGGAGCGGGGGTGCTCGCCGACGACCTTGCCGTCCTGGCGCATGACAATCCGCTCGGCATAGGCGTGTACTTCAACCGGCCTGCCGACCGCCGTCGAGATCACCGAGTATCGGTTGTTGTCATATCGGACCAAGCAGGTCTTCGAGACTGATGCGGGCACGGAGTGAAAACCGTCAAATGGCCCGACATAGGGCACCAGCGAGGGGCGCTCTTGCTCGAAAGCATCCCAGATCGTCAGATCGGCATGCTCGGGATGCTTGTGCGCCTTGGCATAGGCGACGCAGCGATCAATCAGCCAGGCATTGAGCTCGCCGAGGCTCTTTACGCGCACGCGCGGCGTGAAGAAGCGTTCGCGCACCAGGCCGACCTGGTTCTCGACTTGACCCTTCTCCCAGCCAGACGCGGGTGTGCACGCTACCGGCTCGACAAGGTAGTGGCTGCACATCTGCAGAAAGCGCCGGTTGTACTGGCGGGTCTTGCCAGAGAAGATCGCATCGACCGCCGTCTTCATATTGTCGTAGATGCCGCGCGTACAGGCGCCGCGGAAGAACGCGAACGCGCGGTCGTGCGCGTCAAAGACCATCTCCTGGCTCTCGCGCATGTAGGCCCGCACGAACATCATCCGGCTATGACAGAGCCGGACGTGGGCAACCTTCACCGGCGTCGTCACGCCGTTGACGACGATAATCTCGTGGCTCCAATCGAACTGGTAGGCTTCGCCGGGCTCGTAAAACAGTGGGACATAGGCGTCGGCCATCGCCGCGCCGCGCGCCTTCGACCAGGAGCGGGCATAGCGACGGACGGAGTCATAGCCGCCCTCATATCCAAGCGCGCGAAGCTCCTCGAAGATCCGGATCAGCGTCAGGCGCTCCTTCGACGCCTTGCCCTCGTTCGAGGCAAGCAGCCGGTCCAGCTCACCGGTCCAGTCGCCGAGCTTCGGCATCGGTTGGACTTCGCGCTCATAGGTGAACTCGGTCTCGCCGGTCCTCAGTATCTTGCGGACAGTGTTGCGCGAAACATGCAGCTCCCGGCTGATCCGCTTCACCGACCATCCTTGCTGATGAAACGCCCGCCGAACCCGCGCAATCGTATCCACGCCCTTCAACTCCCGCTCCATCCGCTCGCAAAACGCGGATGGTCAAACACTCCAAACGGGGGGTCAAAGTTGGACGCCGATAACCCCGCCTAAGGGGTCAAACTTGCACGCCGAAACACAGGTTCCGCTGACTTCAACTCGTCGCTTGCGTTTCTGCGACCGAACCGCGAGCATGCAGCGACCCGGGGGTGACGCCCTCCGGCGCTAAATCGCCGGATGGGGGCCTCAATGCGTATCGAAGGTTATGCCGTCGTCGGCGATGATGACCGGATTGCTGACGCGGCGGGGCAGATGCCAGACGCTTTGAAAAACGATGCCGAATGGGCCTTCTTTCAGGACGGACTTGACGCGGCTGACATCGTTGCGCTCGGCAGGCGCAGCCATGACGTGACCCCCAACCCCAGACGCAGGCGCCGCCTCGTGCTCACCCGGTCGGTTGCGCGCAACGAGCGACAGGGAGATGTCGTCTTTTGGAATCCGGCTGTGGCCTCTCTGGAAGCCGCGGTCAAAGCACTTGGTTATCCTGTGCAACACATAGCCGTCGCCGGCGGCCGAGATGTTTTTGATTATTTCCTGCGCCCGCCGCACTGTTACACGGCCTTTCATCTCAGTCAGATCGAAGGCGTCACGCTTCCGGGCGGAACCGGGGTCTTCAGCGCGGTCGAAACAGGCGGGCTTACTGCGGCCCACGTGCTTGCCTCGTTTGGATATAGCGCGGCATCAACCCGCACGATTGATACAGGCGTCCATGTTGTCACCTGGGCCCCGGATTGCGCCTGATCAGACCGATGCTGGACTGACAAGTCCGGCATCTTCGCGGCGCCGGACGGCTATCGAGACAGCATAGGCCCCAACCATCTTTCCGATCACAAATACAATCCAGTTGGCCGGGTGCAGCATCGTTCCGGCTGGCTCACCCAATTGCAACTGAACCGCCAGATCGGCGCCAAACAGGAAAATAGTCGTATCGATCGGCGCAGCGACGGCCGAGGACAAAAGTATACGCGTCGAAAGCCGGTAGCGGGTAAAGGTGTAGAGCGCCCAATCGGCAAGTTCTGAAACCGCAAAGGCAATCCCCGACGCAATCGCAATCACCGGCCATGCATAATAGAATGCCCAGGCAATCCCCAGACCCATGACGATCAGGACCCGCTGGCCCATCCGTCGCTGAACAAAATCACGAAGAACAAAGACGAGACCCGTCACAATCGTAAGCGGATGAACGCTGATACCTTTGGAGAAAACGGCGACATTCTCCATGAGACAGGCATCGAACATGACCCTCCCGGGCTCACCCGAGCCTGGTGTGACAAGGCACAACGGTTCAATGACTCCAAACGACCAATTGAGAAATGGAATCGCCGCAAAATAGAGGAACGCCCAGACCCGGCCGCCTTCCCGGAAGATGATATAGGCCGTGCAGCCAAGCCCGATCAGTACAACAAGCAGCTCCTCGGGCCGCCCGCCGGTCAGACCGCGGACAAGCTGGTCCAGGAAAGCTTGCCCCGACTGGGTAAGTGACGACAACATTGACAACTTTCAAAGCCTGCAGATCCACCGCGCTGCCCAACCGCATTTTTGGACAATCAAGTCAACGTCTGCAGCAACCTGATGTCCCCGCCGTGGCTCTATGCCGCGCTGAGTTTGTAGCTCGGCGCCAGAAGACGACCCAGTCCGTTTCAGCAAAATCAACGAGGAGGTGCTGTAACCCCAGGTAACTACTCCACTTGATGCTGGAACGCGGCGGTTAGGTCGGCATCGAACTTGCCCCCAAGCAGCCGTTCGTCTTGAAGCGGCGGATGACTATGTTCGGCGAACTGCAGCCGGGTGGCGGCGAGGCTTACGAATGACGGTACTGAGGCGATCCTGCCTTTGGCTGCCGATCATGATCGCAGCCGGCCTCGCCTTCAACAGCGATATACGCCAGCCCAGCATCCCGTAACTCAGGCGGGTCATTCTCCCGAGACGCGGCGCACGCGTCAGCCCCGGCGTGTTCCCGCTCAAGGGTATATTCGGAAAAAATGCGGGTATCGACGCCCGCAGTTGTTAGGCGGCGAATGGCGACGAGGCGCCAGCCTCGGGCACGATAGTCAAATAGGGCTTCAGCCGTTTCGCGCCGGTACTTTTTTGCTTTCCACCAGCTCGAATTGCCGGTGACGCGCCTCAAGCATGTTGTCTCGATCATGATTGGTGCTGGGCAGCCCGTTCCGCCATCACTTGGGATCGCTCGACTTCATCCATGACAGCATCTAGTTTTCGCAGTTCGGCCGCCGCGCCCGGGTTGCCGAGCATATCTGCCCGGCGGAACCAGCCATGGGCGCGTACGAAATCGGGAGGTGCGCCATGCCCGCCAGCGGCGGCAACACCGAGATTGAAGGCGCACCGGCTATCACCGAGGGCCGCGCCCCTTTCCCAATAGGTCCTTGCTGCCTCAGTGTCCTGCGCCCCGCCGTCTCCCAGCATGGCCATCCGTCCCATATGCGAGAGGGCATCTGTATCCTCTCCAGCTGCGGCCAGTTCGAAGAGTTGCCTGGCGATCGCCGGATCCTGATCGCCTCCAAGCCCGTTCAGATACATGAAGCCGAGATTGAACTGGGCTGCAGGCAATCCTGCGTCAGCAGCCATCGCATAATAGGACCGCGCATCCTGCAGATCGGCCTGCGTGCCGCGGCCATGCTGTAGCAGCACGCCAAGATTGTTCGCCGCGCCCGGATGGCCGCGGTCGGCTGCCTCCCTCAGAAGCCTGGCCGCCGCATCCAGCCGGTCCCCGCCACTGGTCTGCGCCAGCAAGTGGTGGGCACGTTCAAAAAGGGTCTGTGGATCGCTCATGACGGCGATTTAGTTAAAGCTTGTAAGACGCCAAGGGAAGCAAGCCGATGCCAGCCACGAAACCGATACCAATCCCGGTCGGCGGCCCCACTCACTCTTCAAAGTCTACAGCGGCGCTGGCCGAGCGGCCGACTGACATCCCGATGTCGGTCTTAAAGTGACCCTGCCGGTCGCGCAGAACACTGGTCGATGTGGACCTGGCCCTAAACTTCCGGTCAGGACCATTCGCCAGAAGCCTGGACTATTGCCCCTGCGGCGCCAGAGGAAACCACCCTGGCTGCAGGGACACCAGCCAAATAGCCTCCGGGTTTGCCGGCGCGGTTCACATGGACGGTTCTTTCAAGATGTGAAGCGGCGTTGCGAGTCCGCGAGTAGGCGTCATGACTTGCAAGTCGTGCTTTTTCGCTGGTTTCAATGCGAAGTGTCAGCGTGGCAAAATCAGCCCAGATTCGGCGAGCATCTTGGGAATCTGCGCCTTCATCTTAAAGAAACCGGCTGTCGCCAGCGGCCATGCCCGCTTGTCCCAGTCGCGCTGCAGCCGGACGAGGCGCTGGCCCTGTTCTTGAAGGCGCGGCTCGGCTGCATCAAGGTACCGGGCGATGGGGCCGACAGGCGCAAATCCAGTAACGATCTCCGCAGCGCCCGTGCTGCGCGCCCAGTCAGCGATCTCGTCGGCGACGACCAATCGTCCTTCGGCGCCGAACCGGCTTTGTGCCCGTGCGAGCGCGTCGGCCAAAGCGCCTGTGCTGAACTCGGCCGCCGGGCTACCGGGATGGACTGGAAAAACTGCTAACGCCGCGCAGGCGATAATGTCCGCCTCAAGCGGCCAGCTCTCCGGATGCAGGTCTTCCTCAGTGAGCAGCAGCGCAACGCGGGCCGCTGTGGGTCGGCCTCCGGACGACGGGCGTGCCAGAGCGGGCAGGGACGGCTCGTCCTCGGTCAGCGGCGGCGCGGACTCGTCCAGCCCGCTCGCCCGGTCGAACCGCCCGAGCGTGTTGTCGCGAATATTCGAGGCGCGGGCAAGATAATGCTTGCCGCGTGTGTGCAGGCCGGCAACCCATCTCCAGGACAGCGTGTTGGACGCCGGGTCAGCGTCGAGGAGGTGGTCGTAGAAGAAGCGCGCGCCGAGCTGCCAGGGCAGGCGAAGCGTGAAGATCCAGATTGACGCAAACCACATGCGCGCATGGTTGTGCAGCCAGCCGGTATCGACGAGTTCCCGCGCCCAGTGGTCGAACGCCTCGATACCGGTTTCGCCGCGCATCGCCGCCGCGAGTTTGCGGTCGCTGCCCAAGGCCGCCGACAGCGGGTCGTGTTCGTGGTTGAAGCGGTCCCAGATGCCGGGCCGCATTTCGAGCCAGCCTTTCCAATACGTACGCCAGAAGACTTCCTGGATGAATTTTTCGGCGGCCGACGGGCTGTGGCGTTCAAGCACGGCTGCGACCACTTCTTCCTCAGTGATCATCCGCCTGCGGATCCACGGCGACAGGGCCGACACGTTCGACCGGTCCTCCGGTCCGCGGTCGACGTTCCGGGTGCGGGCATACGCGTATCCGGCGTTGGGCAAGAAAGCCTCAAGCCGGATGAGGCCCGCCGCGCGGGTGGGTGTCCAGTTAATCGCTTGCCGCATCGGGAACGTGTTTGTCTCACTCATGCCTGCTGAAGTAGGCCGTGAAGGACAGTCTCAAGGGGCTACGTCTGCAAATCGGCATGGAGTCCGGACGCTGAGCGGTGCACCACGAGCTTGATATCAATGGACGCGGGGGGGGGGCATCTTACGGCGCTGGTTCACAATGACCGGACCGGAGAGCCTGCCTCTGCCTGTTGATCATGATCGGAGCCAACCTGGCCCTTGTTTGCCACTCAGCCGGAGGGTCGGGAATGGTTTTTCAGTCCGCTCCGCAAGAACGGCCGACTTACTATATTGGAATACATCGGTTCACACGACAAGGTATTTGAAGAGCCAATAGCCGACGAGCCAGACTGTTGCATACGCGGATACAAGGCCAACGCGTCCCCGCATGACCCCGAGGATTTGCGTTCGTTGATCTCGACCGGCGGCGAAATACAGAGCAAGCAGGTTCAACGAGAAGAGTCCGCCAAAGCCGAGAACAAAAAACAGACTATCGCCGATGATCGAGAGTGTTGTCGCACCTTCAACCAGCACTCCGGCAAGCGGCAGGAAGGACAGCATTACCCAGAAGCCGAGGACCGGCACCGCGTACATCCAGACAAATAAACGCGCCACACCGCGATGGCTCAAACTCGTCATAGGCTGCACTCCGCTTTAACGGCTTGGCTTACGAAAGCTGACGTAAGGTGGACCGGGTTGTTGCGTGCGGTGTGCTGCCGCAGAGTTATGACTCGGCGCCAGAACATGACCCCGCCAGTTTCAGCGAGATCAATGAGGTGGCGCGCCGATAGGCGCCCAATCTCCACGTCGATCCACGATTGAGGCAAGAGTGCGGGCTGCGCTCGCACGTATCCGGGACCACGACCGCCAATAGGAGGTCAAAGTTCCGGTCGAAGATGATGTGCGCAGGCGAACATTCGTCGGCTAGGCAATGCTGCATGTTCCAGCCGCGACATGGATAAGATCGTAAAACGAAATCGACCCAGGCACCTTGAAGCTGGCAACATCGGACGATCTAATCGGCTTCTTGCGGCCGCTTCGGGACCTGAAACGCGCGCCGGATCCTGTTTGACGTTCGGGTCTGTGGAGGACCTGCAGCCTAATTGGAAAAGGCTAGAATTTGCACGCGCACCCCACCCCAGCGGCTTTATCGCGCATGACCCTGAAGAGCTGACCATCCGGGCAATGATGACTGAGGATAGATCAAAATCGGGGCGCCGCTTCCAGACGCCTTCAAGCCCGCAACCGTACCATACGGTCAAGCTCACTCAGCGCTGATTGCGCGTCTCCAAAAAGCAAATCGATGTCGACAAGATTCTTTAGCTGGTCCGGGTCGAGCCCAGCGCCCGAGGCCACACCTATGATTGCGTTTGGCACGGTGATGCGCATGGCAACCACGAGCCGCATCAATTCACCAAGCCGTCGTTCTGTGCTCAGGGACAAACCTATAACATGGGGCGCGGACCGCGCCACGTGTGCCATAAGTTCATCATGCTCAATCCCGATCTGGAGATCGATCTCCCAACCCGCCTCCCTAAACATATCGGCCGCTATCGTAATCCCGATCCCATGGTCTTCACCGGGGACAGTCGCAAACAAAGCGCTTCTTCGCGCATCGTAGGCGAGGCGCACGCCAGTCTCTTCGTCCCTCAGGCTGCGCATAAGCGCATACAGGTGCCCAGTCGCGACGGTGACTTCGATGAGTGAAACCCGGTCGTCATCCCAGCGCTCGCCGAGCATCGTGGCAGCAGCGCCGATATAGCCGAGATATACATCCTGACGGGTTATCCCTTCAGCGCGGCGCGCGTCGATAAACTGCAAAGCGGCGTACGGATCATCGTGCACAAGTGTGTCGCAGAACGCGCCAATGCTCGCTGCGCTGATAACAGTCTCGGGCAGTTTCTCGCTTGGCTTTACCGTCCGCGAGAGGCGGCGGACAATGTCACTGGCCAGCGTTCCAACCGCGTCAACGTCAAGCGTCGCGCGCTTCTGGGCAAAGCGCGAGGTTGCGCGTTCAAACAGCTGCAGGTCGACGGCGGGGTGCGAATTACCCAAAATGAATACCTCTGGTTTTAACCGATGTTATTCTCAGATTTTCGTCTGGCAAGGCACTTGTCCGCTCGGGAGCGATATGTACCGCGAGTCCAGCTTCCGGGCTCACTGGGGGCAAGAGATGCAGCGGGTCAGAAACGCAACATCAGTCGCCAGTTGAAGGAGCAGCAACTGGCTGCGTAAAGGCTGCTTTCACGGCGCCAGCCATTGCCCGGCCCAATCATCGGAGCGTATGAATTTGGCCCGGCGATGATCCGGGCCAAGATGCAGGACGTCGATGGCCGTGACCTTGAGCCGCAGAACTGAGAACGACATTGGATCAGGCTTTCTTGAATAGTCGAGAGCGCCTGCGATCTGATGCCCGGGCTGAGGGGTAATCCCGTAGCTCAAGCGTGACGTCTCAGGAACGCGCGCCCAGATCTCGGCAACCTCCGGGCCGGAGAGGATCACGGCCTCGGCTTCCAGCCGTATTTGCAGATGCCCCGCTTCATCCCAAAAATGCAGAGCTGCAAACGGCGTCGCACGCAGTTCAGAGACCTTTGCTGAATTCAGGTCAGTATGGATTTCCAGATGCGCGGTTAGCCGGTCAACACTTCGCAGGACCACGGTGCGAACTCGGGGCAAGCCTTCAGGGGTGACAGTCCCAAGCGCCGGATGCCGCGCAGGTGCGCGCCGGTCATGGACGCCGCTTCCAGACCTGAGCCTGCATGGAGGCAAGGCTCGCCGCCCAGGGATGAGGGTCACGGGTCATTTGTAGACCTCGCGCCGGTCAGAGAACCGGCGCACGCGCTTGCGCCAGGCCCGGTAGCTTCCGGGCTTGAGCCGCCGGCGCATCAAAGCCCTGACTTCGTCAGGTCCCAGCCCGTACAGAGCCCGGATCTGCGCAAAGGTGACATGATCGCTGAGCGCCATCTCAATGATCTCGCTCTCGGTTGCAACGTCAATGGGAGGTCTGGACATGTTCGTTTCAGTTTCAACTCGTAAAGACCCATGGACCAAGCCTGCCAGCTGTCTCCCCGCAGCTAAAAGTCAATGCGACGCGCATGTCACAAAGGCTAGGTGTCGCAATTGATCGACTTCGTGAGAGCCGTAGTTTCAACAATCGAGCAACCGATGATTTGAAAAGCCATGGATTTCAGAGCGCTGTGGGCTGATCCGCGAGTGGAGGGCTTTGCCCGGCTAATCCGCGCAGCGATGCGTCCACCGGCGGGCACCGGCCGCATTGCGCTGGCACTTGGCCTGGGTCTCGCAACTCATTTGATTTTCGCTGTAGCCGGCCTCGCCATGATTACGGCTATGTTTTTCGGCCTGAGCGAAAGTTTTGGAAGGGTAGCGCTGCCATGGGCCCTGGTCGCCAACTTTCTGCTGCTTGCTCAATTTCCTCTGGCACACTCCCTGTTCCTGACACGGCGAGGCGGCCGTGCGCTGGCGCGGCTTGTTCCAGGACCGCATGGCCCGGCACTGGCGACCACTTCCTATGCGCTCATTGCCTCACTCCAGCTCATCGCCCTCTTTGCACTCTGGACCCCGTCAGGGATCATCTGGTGGCGAGCGGAGGGCTGGACATTCGCGCTCGTCTCTTCCGCTTATGCCGCATCCTGGCTCATGCTGATGAAAGCCAGCTTCGATGCCGGCCTCGAAGTTCAGTCAGGTGCGCTGGGATGGTTATCCTTGATGGGGAAAATCCCGGTGCGCTTTCCAGACATGCCGACGCACGGACTCTTCCGTATCATCCGCCAGCCCATCTATGTGGCTTTTGCACTGACGCTCTGGTTGGTACCTGTCTGGACGCCGGATCAGCTCTGTCTGGCCATTACCTACACAGCGTATTGCTTCCTGGCCCCGCTTCTCAAGGAACGCCGCTTTGCCAAGCGCTATGGCGAGCGCTTTGAGACATATCGCCGGGCAGTACCCTACGCCTGCCCAAGGATTATTCCAAAATCCTCTCAGTACACTGACGGCCAGTGATCTTATAGGTCAGCATGCCTGGGCAGACCGCAGTTCAAGATTACATTCCCACCGGCGATCAGCGCTGCAGCTGACGTGAGACCTATTTGGTCCTGCATCCCATTCCAAAGTATGCGCAGCGGCGAGGTTCAGGCAGACAATTAAAAGCGGGTCGCACTCGATCACCTTACAAGCACCGGCGCCTGTTTGAGACAGGTATCGTCGGTGAGTTGCTTGACCAGGAAATCGGCAACGTCGCTACGCGAGACAATCCCATTGCGCCAGTCCTGCGGGGAAACCAGTACGCGGTACCGCCCCACTTTGCGCGTGTTTATGAGGACACCCGGCCGAACGATAGTCCATTCGAGAGCGCTCTGCTTGATCATCTTCTCCTGAATCCCCTTATCGCTATAGGCACGGCCGAAAACCAGATCGAAGCCAAGCCGTTGCAAGGGCGGTATCCTCGACCCGCTTTCCCCGGCGCCGAAACCCGTCACGCTGATCAATCGGCGGATGCCGGCGTCTTTCATCAGAGGAAGGAGCGTTGCCGTTGCTGTCGAAAACAAGTCGATCGGACCTGTGAGCATGCGCGCGTTTGCCGGTACGCCGAGCGTCTGCATGACCGCGTCGACACCTGTAAGGGCGCGCCGGACATCATCGATTTGGCGCGCATCTCCGACCAGTTTCTTGAGCCTTGCATGCTGCAAAGCTATCCGGTCTGCCGAGCGCGCGAAGGCCACGACCGAATGCCCGCGCTCGATGGCCAGCTTCGTCGTTGCAAGACCGATCCCGCTACTCGCCCCCATTATCAAAACGGTCGCCATGATTCACCCTGACTTCTTTCTGGCTATAAGACGTTCCCTGCGGCGCTCACGCCGCGTGATAAGCTTTGAAGAAATTCCGCGCTCTGTAGTCCTGAGTGCAAAAACCTCGCCCGGCAAACTGGCGCCAACGGAAACCTACAGTGCCCACTATTGGTGGGCAGCGCAGAGCACGGATTTCACGGCCAAGTTGGGTGCGCGTCGGCAGTGCGCTGCGCCAGACAGCGCTGCAGCCCCAGTTTAGCGCGGTTAGCGCCGGCGAATACGCACTGGGACAAGCGCAGGCTTCGGCGGGGCGGCTAACGCGAGCAACATCGCAAAGGCTTTGACCAACAGTTCGCGCGCCTCATCAACCATACCGTCGGTATTGAGCATCCGTGCTTGTTCGGCCAGCATTCGGGCCATCAGACGTTCTCTGTAGTTCGGGTCCATGTCATAACTCCGTTGCTATTGAAGCGGTATACGCGTTTTCTAGAACCGCAGATCAGATGGCGCGTCAGTGCGCCGCAAGTCGAAGCTTTTCGCTGGCAACGTCTTTACCGGTCAAGGCCGCCAGGGTCAGTCAAGCCCGAATACATTTTCTGACCGTTTGACGGACAACGGGCTGTTGAACTTGATGTGACCGGCCTTCCCTGGTGGAGTTACAGCACGGAAGTGTTGAACGGTGACTTCTGGTTTTACCGGCGCCGAGCGCCTTTACACAAAGCCAGCGCTTGATCTTGCGACCCGCGCGCGACCATATATTTTGGTCTATGCTGCAGCTGGGATTGGCACACACGCTAAGCTTTAAACGACGCCAATTGCACAAGCCTGCGATCGCTACCGCCGCTACAATCTTGTCTTGCCGCAGGCCCGATCATTTACAGACGCAGATCTTAAGCCGCCACGACATCCCGGTCCTGATAGGGCGAGCTGATGGCTGCCTTGATGGCTGCCTTGGTAACATCATTCTTACTGCGTATCTCCATTTCCGAACTGTCTTTTGCCTAAGGGCTATTGAACCAGACCAGCCGAGGCCTAGTTCGGTCTTGCGCAGGGATACTAGACGCGATGGTCTTCTAGCGGTCCGTATACGGACTGTACCAGAGGCTACGTCAACGACCCGCCCGCCCGCGCAATTAAGTCAACGTCCAATAAGCACACACAACTAAGAAAGAATTTTTTATGTCTGAACACGACATCGTAGATACGGCTGTTTCTGCCGGTACTTTCAAAACCCTTGTCGCTGCAGTCACCGCTGCAGATCTCGCAGGCGCGCTCAAGGGACCAGGTCCTTTCACCGTGTTTGCCCCGAGCGATGAAGCCTTCGCAAAGCTGCCTGCCGGCACGGTAGAAAGCCTTGTAGAGCCGGGTAACAAAGCAAAGCTTTCAGCAATTCTCACATATCACGTCGTTGCTGGCTCGGTTATGGCGAAGGATCTCTCGGATGGCGCGACGCCCGCCACCCTCAATGGCGAAACCCTTCACATCGATCTGAAGCACGGAGTAAAGATCAACGATGCCAACGTGACCACGGCTGACATCGCCTGCAGCAACGGCGTCATTCATGTGATCGATTCGGTTTTGATGCCGAAAGGCTGACACAGCCTCCGCTGGAAGGCGTTTCGAACTTCTGACTAAGGCGAGCCGACCGGCAAGAATTCCGGTCGGCTCGTTTTTTCAGGTCGCTCGCTTCAATTGGTAGAAGGACCACGGCCTAAAACTCGCCACCACGTGGATCATGCTGCACGGAAAGCCGGAACCGCTACTCTAAGGCGCAGCTACTTTGCTGCGGATTCGCCGGCCGGCTAACCAACGACAGCGGTTCGCGGCTGGTACGGATGGCCCTGATCGGCGTTCAAATGTTTGCTTTCTGACCCAGTCCCGTTGGGCCTACCAACGAAAAAGAAAATACGCATACCCATGCCACACGCGTCAAAGACTCCCTCACCACTTGGCCAAGCGGCCAGCAGTCTGCAAGCGCTAAAGATAATAGACGCACCCCGACTGAGCGTGAACCTTAACAAAGTCGCTCTGCTTCGCAACTCGCGGCGGACCGGTGTCCCTGACCTGCTACACTTTGCAGACCTGGCCTATGAATTCGGGGCCAACGGAATCACAGTCCACCCTAGGCCTGATCAGCGGCATATCCGCGAAGACGACGTCTATCTGCTCGCCGAGCGGATGAAGCCCTGGCGGCCGGGTTTCGAACTGAACATCGAAGGCTATCCCGATGATCGCCTCTTCAGAATCGTGGAAGCAGTCAGGCCCGAGCAGTGCACTCTTGTTCCCGACAGCCCTACCGCCTTCACGTCAGAAGAAGGATGGAAGTTCGACGCGCGGGATACTCCGGTGAACATGCGCGATGCTGTGACGGCATTTCGCCAGATTGCGGGGCGGGTGATCGTGTTTATTGACCCAGAGCCTTCGGTCATCGCCGGCGCTGTTCCCCGTCAGCGACTGTGAGACAGATCGGCAAAATTGCTTAAGGAGGATTTCTGGCTCATCGTAACTGATACGAGGAGTGAAGATGAGACAGAAATCCGGGCCGAAGGAGTCTTCGGCCGAGAAG
>CAMEDD010000012.1 GCA_945913285.1 Candidatus Sulfopaludibacter sp. SbA3 | reverse complement strand
AAGATCCACATCCTGCATGGGTGTGCCGTCAGGGTCCTGCAGCCAGCCGGTCTTGCGGGCCCTCAGATGGGTGACGCCGTGGAGGCGGACCGGGGCGGCAAGGACGATGACGAGATGGCAGATATCCGCCGAGTCGCCGCCACTTTCCACCCATTCGAACATTGAGAAGGCAAGTCCGGCGCGCTGGCCTTCGAACCCGTCCTCGATCCGGACCATGCCCGACGTCTGCTCGTGATACTTCGCCTTCTGCTCCGGCGTGCCCATGACGTAGGTGCCGGATGGGGCGAGGAGGCCGGACCCGCGCGCGGCGGCGACCGCGCCGTCCATGCCGCCGGAAGCATTCAGGCTGCGGGTTGCCTCGCGCAGGATGGCCGGCGCCCAGCTCTGCTGCGTCAGCCATTCGAGGCCTTTGGGCGCGCCTCCGGGCGCGGGCACATAGGTCAGGCCGAGGGGAGCAGATATATGGGTCATAGCATCCGCTTTCACGCCATGGCGCGAGAGCGCCGCGCCGAAAAGCTTTGCGAGCGGGCCACGCATCAGGAAAAGGCCGGCCGCCATGTAGCTGATGAACAGGACCGGAAAGAGCAGGAACCGCAGCACGACCCAGCCGGCCGAGTCCGGCAGGAAAATGTCGAGCGTCATGAAGGTGACGACGAACAGGAAAAAGAATGTGGTCAGGGTTCGTTCGGCGATCTTCTTCTGGCGGTCAGGATTGGTGGGATCGGGCCTGACCCGCTCGAGGATGGGGCGCAGTTCGGTTTGCGACCGCGCCCGCGCGCCGGCAAAACCGGTATGTGTTTCGATCTCCGGCCAGTCCATGCTCATGGTCACCCGATTACAGTATCGGCGCGATTCGTGCGAGGGTGTGCCCGATGGCTGTTTCCCCTTCCCGGATCTCGGCCCTGCGCGGGCTGCGCGGACGCTGCCCGGCCTGCGGGAAGGGGCGGCTGTTTGCGGGCTATCTGAAGCAGGCGCCGGCGTGCGCCGATTGCGGTGCGGCGACGGGCGAAATCGAGGCCGAGGATGGGCCGCCCTGGCTGACCGTACTGTTGCTGGGGCCCTTGCTTGCGGCGCTCACCCTCATCGCGGCGCGGCATGAGACCTGGCCGCTCTGGATGCGATTGGCCGGGCTCGGGGCATTTGCGATTGTCGCGGCGCTGATGCTCCTGCCACGGATCAAGGGCGCGCTGATCGGCGTACTTTGGGGAATGAGGGGGAGCGGGTAGGCCCGCGCGCTGTCTCAAGCTGGCGTGAGGCGCCTTGAGAACAGTGCGCGGCGAAGCGCATCCAGACTGTCGGCCAACGGACGGCGGTTTTCGACAAGGTCAGCGCGCCAAGGCCGGACGTAGCGGCGGATAGCGTGCGCCTGGCGGATGGCATCGGGCGTGAGGTGCCAGAGCCCTTCCCAGTCCAGCGTGATGAGGGGCGGCGTCTCGCGCCCGTGGACCCAGGCGCTGGTGATCGTGTCCATCAGGATGGGATAGGCGAAGGAAGGCGCGAGCGCCCCCGTGGCCGCGGAAATCGCCAGGAATTGCGCCGAATAGGAATGGCCGAACTGGGCAAGCTGGAAGGCCGAAATCGCCAGTTCGTGCAGCGAAGTTGTCTCGTAGCCCGCGGTAATGTGCCAGAGGTCGTGGGACTGCAGGATGCGGGTGTTGAGATAGTCGAGAGGCTTCGGCAATTTCGACAGGCCGATGGAATCGCGGTCGAGCACTTCCAGATCGAACTTGTTGCCGACTATGAGGTCGTGAAAGGCGCGGCCGAGCGAGGCGGGCGGACACGCGGCGAGATCCTCCAGCCGCACATGCTCCGGGAGCGGACGGTTGGCAATCTCCGAAACCCCCGGCCACAGGTATGACATCTCGGCGACGCGGGTGAGGAAACCTTCCGGCGCAAGACCGCCGAGCGCGGCGGAGCGTTGGGTGACGGCCAGGGCGTCGAGCTTGCCTGCGGCAAGGTCGACGGCGACCGCCCACCAGGCGTCGAACAGGGCTTCAGGCGCCTCCCCCGGCGGCAGAGACAGCGTGCCCAAAGGAGCGGCCTTTACCGGCGCGCCGCGCCAGCCGAGCGCCAGAGCGTCATAGATTTCGCCGGTCCGGTCAGGTTCAAGAAAGGCGAGGCGTGCAAGCATGCCGGCCATTCCGGCGCGGTCTTCGGGGCGGGTCTTGCCCTTCTGCGACGCAAGCTGGCGCGCGAGGCAGATGATATCGGCCGTGTCCAGCGGGGCGCCAAAGCGCTGCAATGCGCGCTGCTTCAACTCTGCTTGCATGATGTGCGCCTCCTCGCCGGCTAAACTAACCCGGATACGCGGGCGATCAAGCGGCCAACGGGCCGGGCGCGGGCTACTCGTCCTCTCCGAAGAGGGGCTCCTGAAGGCCGCCGGGAGGCTTCAGGCCGAGGCGTTCATAGGCGAGCGGGGCCGCGACCCGGCCTCTTGGAGTGCGGGCGACATAACCTTTCTGCATGAGATAAGGCTCGATCACATCCTCCACGGAATCGCGCGCTTCGCTGAGCGCCGCGGCAAGCGTGTCGGCGCCGACCGGGCCGCCGGCATAGGTTCTGACGAGTGCGTGCAGGTAGCGCCGATCGAGGGCGTCGAGGCCGTCGGCGTCAATCTCGAGGCGCGTGAGGGCGCGGCCAGCGGCGGGCTTGTCGATGGGCTGGCCCTCAGCGTCGGCAAAGTCGCGCACGCGGCGCAGGAGGCGCAGGGCGATGCGGGGCGTACCGCGGGCGCGGGAGGCGATCTCGACGGCGCCGTCTTGCGTGATCGGAGCACCGAGCTTGCGGGCGGCGGCCATAACGATGCGGGCGAGTTCCTCAGGTTCGTAGAACTCGAGGCGGATGGGGATGCCAAACCGGTCGCGCAGGGGCGTAGCGAGGAGGCCGGCGCGGGTGGTGGCGCCGACGAGGGTGAAGGGGGCAAGGTCGAGGCGCACCGAGCGGGCGGCGGGGCCCTCCCCGATCACGAGATCGAGGGCGTAATCCTCCATCGCCGGATAGAGGATTTCTTCCACGATGGCGGGAAGGCGGTGGATCTCGTCGATGAAGAGGACGTCGTTCGGCTCGAGGTTCGTCAGGATCGCGGCGAGGTCGCCGGCCTTGGCGATGACGGGGCCGGAGGTGGCGCGGAAGCCGACGCCCATCTCGCGCGCCAGGATCTGAGCGAGGGTGGTCTTGCCGAGGCCGGGCGGGCCGAAGAGGAGGACATGGTCGAGCGCCTCGCTGCGCGCGCGGGCGGCAGCGACATAGACTTTCAGGTTCGACTTCGCCTTGCGCTGGCCGACATAGTCCTCGAACGTCTGGGGACGCAGGGCCCGGTCGAGCGCGTCGGGGGCTTGTGCCTCGGAGCCGGCGAGGGAGTCCTTGCGGCTCACCGCGCGAGTTCCTTGAGGGCGGCCTTGACGAGGGCGCTGACGTTATCGCCGCCCGTATCTTTGGCAGCCGCCGCGACGGCGCGGGAGGCTTCAGACGGTGTGTAACCGAGGTTTGTCAGAGCACTGATGGCTTCGGCGCGGGGGCCGGTGCTGGCAGCCGCGGGCTGCGAGGCTAGGCCTGCAACAGCGGCGGTTTCGAACCTGCCGAAGCGGCCCATCGGCGGCGCCTTACCGGCAAGTTCAGTGACGATGCGCTCGCCGAGTTTCTTGCCGATGCCCCTGGCGCGCGTGAAGGCGCCGGAATCGCCGAGGGCGATCGCGTCCATGATTTCGCCGGGCGCGAGACCGTCGAGGATGGCGAGGGCGGATTTTCCGGCAACGCCTGGGACATCCTGCAGGCGCACGAACCACGCGCGCTCTTCGTCCGCGGCGAAGGCGAAGAGAGTGATCGAGCTTTCGGTGACGCGGGTTTCGACGTGGACGGTGACGCGGTCTCCGGCCTGCAGTTTTGCAAGCAGGCGCGTGCCGGCGAGGGCGACGTAGCCGACGCCGTTCACGTCGATGAGCACATGGTCGAGGCCGACGGCGCCGACGTCTCCGGTGAGGCGGCCGATGATCATGCTGCGCCTTTCTTCCGGAGCGGCGGCGGCAGATGGTGGGCCGTGCAGATGGCGCAGGCGAGCGCGTCGGCGGCGTCGAGCCTCATCCCACCCGCGCGGGGCAGCAGGCGCTGGACCATGAACTTGACCTGGTCCTTGTCGGCTGTGCCTGTTCCGACGACGGACAATTTGATCTGGCGCGGGGCAAATTCGGCAACCGGCACGCCGGCCATGGCGAGGGCGGCCATCGCGGCGCCGCGTGCCTGGCCGAGTTTCAGGGCCGAGCGGGGGTTCGCGTTCACGAGGGTTTCCTCGACCCCTGCGGCATCGGGTGCGTGGTGGCGGGCGAGTTCGCCGACGGCTTCAAAAATGTGGGCGAGACGCTCGGCCATCGAGATATCGACAGGCGCCTCGATCACGCCGTGGCCGACATGACTGAGCCGCATGCCTGCCTGTTCGATGAGCCCCCAGCCGGTGTGGCGTAGGCCGGGGTCGATGCCGAGGATGCGAATCGCAGCTGTCATGCCTGCGACACTAGCAGCGCGAGGGGTTAAAGACAGCTTGAAGTTTCACTCTTTGTTCGCGGGCGGCAAGCGGGCGAAAAGAAAAGGCCGCGATCCCTTGCAGGATCGCGGCCCCCGATTTCAGCCTTGGAGGGCTGGTTACTTAGGCAGAAGAACCGCGTCGATGACGTGGATCACGCCGTTCGAGGCGGCAATGTCTGCGGCAGTGATTTTCACGCCGTTGACCGTTGCGCCTTCAGGCGCCGCAACCACAGAGACGGTGGCGGTGTTCACGGTGGCGACATCGGTTGCCGTTGTCGGCAGGTCAGCGGCCATCACCTTGCCTGGGACGACGTGGTAGGTGAGGATTGCAGCCAGCTTGTCCTTGTTCTCAGGCAGCAGCAGGCTGTCGAGCGTGCCGGCCGGAAGCGCTGCGAAGGCTGCATTGGTCGGCGCGAACACGGTGAACGGGCCTTCGCCGGCCAGCGTTTCGGCAAGGCCAGCGGCCTGGACGGCTGCGACGAGGGTCGAGAAGTCCGGATTGGCTGCGGCAACGTCGACAATGGTCGTCGGGGCCGGAGCAACTTCTTCCACGACCGGCTCGGTCACGACTTCTTCAACGGCGGCAGGCTCAACCGGCGTCGTCTCGGTAGGCGCACAGGCTGCGAGCACAAAAGCGCTGGCTGCCGCAACTGCGATCAGGGAAAATTTCATTTGGCTTGTCCTTTTAGTGACTGTCGAATTCTCGGGGGGCGCACATTAACGCGTGCGTGCCAGGAGGTGGAACGAATGTCCCGCCCGGCCAGTGCTGCGGGTCACATTTTTTCAAGGCGATTTTAGGGCAGCGTTCTGCGCGTGTGCACGAGGCCTAGCTCTTCCACTTCAGCGTGCGTTGCTGGATGGGATTCTCGAACGCCCGCCCCTCGGTTCGGGCAGCGGCCCATTCGCGCTTCAGCTGCTGGTACCATTTGGCCTGCACGTCGATGTCGTCGATCCAGAGCATCGCCTTCTGGTGCGCCAGCCCCATGTTTTGCAGGTCCACCATGCGCCCGTCCTGCGCGAGGAAGGTTTTTCCCATGCGCTTGGCGAGCGGCACGGCGAGGTGGAGCAGCGGCGCACCGGTCCACCAGGTGAACTGCGTGATGCGGGTTTTCTTCGGCGCTTCGGGCGTCAGGCAGGTCAGCGTCAAAAGCCGCGCGGTGTCGTTCGAGATGATTTCCCAGCGGTATCCGGGCAGCTGGAAGCAGATCTCGGTCTGCACATTGCCGCCGAAGACCCAGCGGTAGAGTTTCGAATTTGATGACGGCGCATGCCGATCGATGGCCCAGCCGCGTTCGATCGGGCCGAAGGGTTTCTGCTTGAGCTTCAGGCCCGTGGAGGGCGGGCGCCACCACCACTGGTTATGCACGAAGGGCACGTGGGCGGGATCCATCAGGCCGACGACGGCGTCGTCCATGTGGGCGTTGAACACGTCCTCGATGACGAAGCCCGGTTTGTCCGGGAGCGGACCAAATCCCGGCGGCGGCACCGCGGGCAGCGCCGTGCTTCGCGGATCGTGCGCGATGTAGATGTAGACCGCGCCGTTCGCCTCATAGACCGGGTAGCGGCGGACCTTCACCTTTGTGGGATCATACGGGCTGTCATCCGTCAGGCTCGGCATCAGGCGGCAGCCGCCATCGGTGCCGAAGCGCCAGCCGTGATAGGGGCATTGCAGGGTCCACTCGCCCTTCGTCTCGACCTGGCTGCCAGCGGAGAGGGGCACGAGGCGGTGGGGGCAGATGTCACGCAGCGCGAAGGCTTCGCCGGCGGGCGTACGGCCGACGACCACCGGTTCGCCGAGGAACATCAGACGCGTCTGCCTGCCCGGCAACAGGCGCGCGGACGGCGCAGCCAGGTACCAGCAATCGGTGAGGTAGCCCTCATCGGTGATGCCGGTCTTCGCAGGGACGGTCTGAGTATCGGGCAAGGCGGGCCTACGGCGTGACCGTGACGGTGAGGACGTAGGTGTCGGTCGGCGGCTCGTCCGATTCCCACGGGCGGCTTTCCTTCAGACCGAACTTGCCCTTGCCGGGCTTGGCGGCGGTGAAGTCGAACGAGAGATAGTGGTTGCCGCCGGTGAAGCCTGGCAGGCTCTGGTGGGCCGGATCGGTCGGGCGGCCGCCTTCGCCGGCAGGCGCCATGAAATCGGGGGCTTTGACCACCGTCCAGACATAGCCGGCGGTGGGGACAGACTCGAGCTCGATGCGAAGGGTTTCGCCGACCTTGAGCGCCACTTCGCCGCCCTTTTTGTCATATCCGGCATAGACGACGCCCGCCTGGGCGCCGGCCTGGGCATCAGCGGCGGCCTTGGCGGCCTGCTCGGCGGTCGGCATTTCGGGCGGAACGTAGGCGTCTGGCTCCACGGCGGTCTCCTGTCTGGCGGGCTCCTCGGCGGCAGGCGGGGCCGGGGCCTCATCGGCGGGCTTGCTGAAATGTCCGCAGGCGCCGAGGGCCACGGCAGCTACGGTAGCCAACAACATTCTCATCGACGGGTCTCCTTAAGCCTCTGGCGCTGTCATACCCGCGGGCGGGGCCTTGCGCCAGTCTGGGGGGCCAGTCTGGTGGACCAGTCTGGTGGACCAGTCTGGGCGGCCAGTCTGGAGCCCGGCGTTGAGCGAGGTCCGGGGCCACTTCCCGCGCCTCCCCTCCCCCGCTATATGCCGCGCATGACCCCACGCGACAAAATCCGCAATTTCTCGATCATTGCCCATATCGACCATGGCAAGTCGACCCTCGCCGACCGCCTGATCCAGGCCTGCGGGGGCCTGACCGACCGCGAAATGAGTGAGCAGGTGCTCGATTCGATGGATATCGAGAAGGAGCGGGGCATCACCATCAAGGCGCAGACCGTGCGCCTGCAGTACAAAGCCAATGACGGCGAGACCTATACACTGAACCTGATGGACACGCCGGGGCACGTGGACTTCGCGTATGAGGTGAGCCGGTGCCTCGCGGCGTGCGAGGGTTCGCTCTTGGTCGTGGATGCCTCGCAAGGCGTCGAGGCGCAGACGCTGGCGAACGTATATCAGGCGATCGACCAGAACCATGAGATCGTGCCGGTTCTCAACAAGATCGACCTGCCGGCCGCCGATGTCGACGCCGTGAAGGCGCAGATCGAGGAAGTGATCGGGCTGGACGCCTCTGACGCCGTGCAGATTTCGGCGAAGACGGGTCTTGGCATTCCGGACGTTCTGGAAGCCATCGTCACCCGCCTGCCCCCGCCGAAGGGCGGCGAGGTGACATCGCCGCTGAAGGCTGCGCTCGTAGACGCTTATTACGACCCCTATCTCGGCGTCGTCGTTATCGTGCGGGTGCATGACGGCGTGCTCCGCCGCAAGCAGTCCATCCGCATGATGCGAACGGGCGGCGTCTATGAAATTGACAAGATCGGCACGTTCAATCCGAAGCTGACCGACACCGATGCGCTGGGCCCGGGCGAGGTCGGCTATTTCGTCGCCTCGATCAAGGAAGTGGGAGACACGGCGGTCGGCGATACGATCACCGAAGACAAGCGGCCGACCGACAAGGCCCTGCCCGGCTACAAGGACGTGCAGCCGGTGGTGTTCTGCGGCCTGTTCCCGATGGATGCGGGCGACTTTGATGACCTGCGCGCGGCAATGAGCAAGCTGCGACTGAACGATGCCTCGTTCACGTGGGAGATGGAGACGTCGGCAGCGCTGGGGATGGGGTTCCGCTGCGGCTTTCTCGGCCTCCTGCACCTCGAGATCATCCAGGAGCGGCTGAGCCGCGAGTTTGACCTTGACCTGATCGCGACAGCGCCAAGCGTGGTCTACCAGATGACGATGACGGACGGCAGCGAGATCGAGCTGCACAATCCGGCCGACATGCCGGATGTTGTGCGCATCACGGAAATCCGCGAGCCGTGGATTGCGGCGACGATCTACACGCCGGACGAATATCTCGGCTCGATCCTGAAGCTGTGCCAGGACCGGCGCGGCGTACAGACGGAGCTATCGTACGTAGGCGGACGAGCCTGCGTGAAGTACGAGCTGCCGCTAAACGAGGTGGTGTTCGACTTCTATGACCGGCTGAAATCCATCTCGCGCGGCTATGCGAGCTTTGACTATAACCTGATCGGCCACCGCGCCGAGAACCTCGTGAAGCTTCAGATCCTCGTCAACGAAGAGCCGGTGGACGCGCTCGCCATGCTGGTGCACCGCGACCGGGCCGAAGGGCGCGGCCGGCAAATGTGCGAACGGCTGAAGGATTTGATCCCGAGACAGATGTTCAAGATCCCGATCCAGGCGGCGATTGGCGGCCGCGTCGTGGCGCGCGAAACCATTTCGGCGATGCGCAAGGACGTGACTGCGAAATGCTATGGCGGCGACGCCACCCGCAAACGCAAGCTGCTCGACAAGCAAAAGGCCGGCAAGCAGCGCATGCGCCAGTTCGGCAAGGTCGAGATTCCGCAGGAGGCGTTTGTGGCGGCGCTGCGGATGGATGGGGATTAGGGGCGAGGCCCCGCATGACCCACGCCGTCACTATCCTTGGCATCGAAACCTCCTGCGACGAGACCGCTGCTGCTGTCCTGCGGCTTGAGGACGGGAAAGTGACGCTGCTCTCCGACATTATACGAACGCAGCTGGAGGAACATGCGCCGTATCTGGGCGTGGTGCCGGAGATTGCGGCGCGGGCACATGCAGAGCTGGCGGACGCGGCGGTGGCGGCGGCGATGAATGCGGCGGGGATTTCGTATGGCGATCTCGACGGCGTGGCGGCGACTGCCGGGCCGGGGCTGATCGGCGGGGTGCTGGTGGGGTTGATGACCGGCAAGGCGGTGGCGCAGGCGGCCGGCATTGCGTTCATTCCGGTGAACCATCTGGAGGGCCACGCCCTCTCTCCTCGCCTGTCGGAAGATTGTCCGTTCCCGTACCTTCTGCTGCTGGTGAGCGGCGGGCATTGCCAGTTTCTGGAAGTACGCGGACTTGGCGACTACAAGCGGCTCGGATCAACCATCGATGACGCCGTGGGCGAGGCGTTCGACAAGGTGGCGAAGCTGATGGGGCTTGGGTTTCCGGGCGGGCCGGCCGTCGAGCGGCTGGCGGGCTCAGGCAATCCGAAGGCGCATGACTTTCCTCGCCCGCTGCTGAACCGGCCGGGGCTCGAGATGAGCTTTGCGGGGCTGAAGTCAGCCGTTGCACGCGCGGCGCCGGGCGCGGAGACAGAGGCTGCGAAAGCCGATATCTGCGCGAGCTTCCAGGCCGCGATCTGCGATGTGCTGGCGGAGAAATCTGCAAGGGCGCTGGCAGGTTTTGATCCGGGGACGGAGGGCAAGCGCTTCGTGGTGGCAGGCGGTGTTGCGGCCAACAACGCGGTCCGGGCTGCGCTGGAGACAGCAGCGGCCGCGCAGGGCGCCCGGCTGATCGCCCCTCCCCTGCGTCACTGCACGGACAATGCGGCCATGATTGCGCTGGCGGGCGCCGAGCGGATGGCCGCAGGCATGCTGGACGGGGCGGATGGGCTGGACGCAGGCTCGCGGCCACGCTGGCCGCTGGACGAGGCCTCGGCCCTCAACGCGCCGGTCTATGGCGGCGGCCACAAGGGCGCAAAAGCTTAGCGCGATGTCCGCTCGAGTGGGTACGGGTTGAGCGAAAGACATCGCGACAAAACGAAACTCCGGAGCCGGCCATCTGATTCCATCAGATCGCACAAGGGCTCCGGCTTCCAATTTCAAACAAAGAAAAACCGGGACCTGTGGGCGGGAGGAAATCCTCAGGTCCCGGTTGGTTTCCGCTTGGCCGCTTCAGGGGGCGCGGCGCGGGCAGGGTCGGTTGCCGGCATCCGGCAATCACCATCGGCTCAACCTGCGATGTAGACGAGGCCTTGGGGGGCCCACATCACGAAAGCGGCGATCGGAAGGGCGATCAGCAGGGAGAGGATCGATTGGCGAGCTTGCGAGGAGATGTGCAAGCCGGGTCTCTTTGTGTTGGCGGAGGGCAACGGCTGCCTTCCATGAGTTTGATATAGCACCAGCCTGAACGTTGGTCAATGAACGAAATCGTTCTTATTTAGTGTTCATTGATCATTTTGGCCGGGTACCGAGATTTCGCGGATCAGAGGGCGAACGGGGTCAGGGCATAGCCCATGGCCAGCGTGTAGACCGCGATGGAGACGGCGGTCGCATAGGTGAGGACCTGCTCCAGGCGGCTGTTGAAGACGGGGGTTTTCATGGTGTGGCTCCTGAGATGTGACTGTCGACGACAATGAGCGCCGTCATGAGTCTCATCTGGGAAGCAGATTATTGTTTTACAATATGGATTAATCGAAAATCGATGCGATGCGCAAAGATTTTTATCGATTTTCGCTAAGGGCCGTGCTTTCCAGGGAATCGATGAGCTTACCGGTGACCGGGCAGACCTCACCGGTGGCCGGTGTGACGCCGTCCCACGGGGCGGGTACGGCGGACTGGGGCGAAATGCCGGCGAGCAGCAGGTCCATCACCCCGTCGAGTTCGCGCTGAAGTTTCGGCAGGGTGAGCTTGGAGAAGAGCTGCGGGAACCGGAACTTCATCAGCGCGGCCTGCCACATCTCGGCAATTTCGTTCGGATTGGAGAGCGCGCGATATTCGCCGGCCCGGACACCGTCTTCCAGGATAGCCGAGAGATAGACCCGCTCCTTGGCGAGCTTCTCATTCATGTAGAGCGGGCGTTCCTTGCTTAGGACTTCAGCGACTTCCAGAATCTTCGCCTCGTCCTCGATCGCCGAGTAAGTGCGGGCAAGATCATAGTGAAACAGCTCGCGCAGCCGGTTCGAGGCGGTTTCCTTGCGCGCAACGATCTTCTCGAAGGTAAGATAGGCTTCTTCGTTGAACTTGTGCGCCATCGCCTCGGCGATATCGATCTTGGACGCGAAGAACCGGTAGATGTTACCGGCGGACATGTTGCAGTCCTTGGCGATCTCCGCCATCGTCGTCTTCGCATAACCGTAGTGAAGAATACGCTCCACAGCGGCCTGAAGGATCATGGTGCGGGTGTCATCGGTCTGGCTCATCTGCGCAATATGCACAAAATGACTGAACATTCAATATAGCATTCAGCGTCCACTCGCCATGCGGGTGTCAGTGCCTTGTTTACACACATGGCCCGCGCCGGATGCTTGTGCCATAGGCCAGGCATTGCGATTGTGAACGGCTCGGAGGGCCCGATATGGCGCTGTATTGTCTGCATTGTCTCGATAACGAGATCGACGGGGCCGCCCGGCGGGCGGCCGCCCGCCCGGCCCATCTAGAATGGGCCGCCGGCCTTGGCCCCGTAATCCGGATGGCCGGGCCGCTGCTGGATGAAGGCGGCAAGATGGTGGGCTCCGTGTTCCTCATCGAGGCGGCAAGCCTTGCTGACGCCAGGGCGCTCAACGCCGAAGATCCCTACAGCAAGGCCGGCGTCTTCGACCGCGTCACGATCAATGAGACCCGCTGGGCCATCGGAGACGGCAAATCGCAATGAGGCAGTTCGTTTCCGGAAATCTCAACTATTCCAGCTGGTCGATCCGGCCGCTGCTTGTCGTGCGCAAGGTTGAGCTGCCGGTCGAGGAAATCATCCTGCCGCTCGATTTCCCCGAGACAACGGCGCAGCTGAAAGCGATCAGCCCGACCGCCAAGGTTCCGCTGCTGCGCTGGGACGGGACCGAGATATGGGAAAGCCTGGCGATTACCGAGTTCGTCGCTGAATGGGCCCCGCCGGGCGCTGTCTGGCCGCTGGACGCCGAGCGCCGCGCCATTGCCCGGGCGGTCTCGAGTGAAATGCATGCAGGCTTCCAGACGCTGCGCCAGCTGTGTTCGATGGACATTCGCGGTCAGGCGCCCACACCGGACATGACCCCCGCGCTTGAGGCCGACATCACCCGTCTCCAATCGATGTGGTCCGGGCTGCGGACGAAGTACGGCTCGGGCGGTCCGTTCCTGTTCGGGGCATGGTCGGCGGCGGATGCGTTCTACACGCCCGTCGTCACCCGCTTTCGCACCTATGGCCTGGCGCTGAGCGGCGCGGCCGCTGACTATGCCGCGGCCGTGCTGGCAGACCCCCTGTTCCGGACACTTGAAGAGCAGGCGAAGCTGGAACCCTGGTGGATCAAGTATGGTCCCGGCGGGACCGGGCGCTCGGCGGGGTATCTCAACCCTTAGGCGGCGTAAAGAAGTCGTAGCCGAGGTCGAACCGGAAGAGTTCGCGCACGTGGGCAGCATAGATGTCCATCGCTTCGCCGGAGAAGAGTTCGGCGAGCGACTGCTGCCGGTTCTGCAGCACGTTCGGCTCGGCCTCAGGGTCAACCTTCAGGGCCATCGCTTCTTTCGTGCCGGCGGCGACGGCGGCGTCGATGGAATCGGGCTTCAGCTTGATGTTCCAGTGGCGCGCAATGGCGCAGACGGCGGCGTGGGGGTCGGCGCGCGTCTCTTCATACTGAACCCGCAGAATGGAGGAAGGGTGTGCCTGTTCCACTTCGCCCCAGCGGTTCCAGAAGCGGGCGAGCCAGTAAAGATCGCACCGGTAGCGTTTGCCGTCAGGATCGCCCCTCAGATACTCGGGCCAGCCGACCTGGATGTCGTACTCCCATTTTGCGTGGTGCGAGGCGAGGATGCTCATCGGGTGGCGAACGCAGAGCGCGTAGGGCGGCAGGCGGGCAAGCCCCCTCGCCCAGCTCCAGTCGGCAAGGCGGTGCGGGATGGTGTGGCTGAAGGCAAGGCGCGGCAGCTGGGGGAAGACGGGATTGTCTTTCGGCCAGCCGATGTAAGGGCGCACGGCGTTTTCGGAGAAGTATTTCGGCCGCTCAATGCCATACGTGTCGGCGAGAGCGACCGCGAACATATACTTGACCCAGTGGGTGCCCGAGTTTTTTGAGGTGACGAGAAAGCCGTCAAACGCGCCGTGCCGCAGCACGGAGAAGTTCATCCAGTTATCGTTCCAGACGCGGGCGGCATAGGTCATGAAGCCGCCCTAGACCAGCGCCCGCGGCCATGCAAGCTCAGGTCTTCAGGCCCGCCATGTCGCGGTAAACCTGAAGCAGTCTCAGCTGCGAGCGGGTTGGCAAGCCTTCGGCTTCGGAGACGGCGACCAGCATCGCATCGAGATCAACGACTTCCTTCGGACCGAGTTGCGGCGCGTTGACGACCAGCTTGCTGAGCCGGGTCATTGTGTCCTGTGCCGGCGGGCAGGATTGGCAGACCCAGGCCGCGTGGGCTGCGAGTTCCTCGGCTTCACCGGGTGTCGTTCGGAAGGTTTCGCGGATTTCGGCCTCGATGATATCTCCCTGCAGGATGGTGAGCGCGCCGCCGCGGGCGAGGGCGACCTGCATCATCATGATGGCGGCGGCTTCGCGCGGATCCTCGATCAGGTCGAGACCGCCCAGGCCCATCTTGAATTTGAACGCAAAACGGCGCGGCGCGTTCGCCGCCGTTTTCGCAATCTCAGCGGCGGCGTCCAGTCCGCGTTTGGCCGCCTGCAAGCGCCAGGCCCAGACACCGATGGCGACCAGCACCGCGAGAATTCCGAGGATCATAGGCATTGCTGCAGATTAGCCTCGTCATTGTCGCGGCGCTACTCACGAATTACGCGGCGTGGGGGCTATTTGCCCCCACCCGCCTTGGCGGCGGTATGCGCCTGCGTCAGCACATAGGCGCGGATCGCCTCGGCTTCATCCGCCGTCAGGTATTCCGAGAAGGAGACCATGCCATTGGCGGAGAGGTTGCCATCAAGCACAGCGCCCTTCCAGGCGTCCTTGTTGCCGGTGATCATCGACCAGCGCAGGTCCGGCAGCACGCCGGACGAGACAGCGAGCGGGCCGTGGCAGACGGCGCAATTGCGCGCGTAGTGCACGGTGCCTTCCGAGATCATCGCGAGGCTTCCGAAGGCGTCGCCCTTGGGCGCCGCCTCGATCGGCGTCAGACCCGAATCGGCAATCTCTTTCGTGCCGCCAACTTTGAAGGTGACGACCTTGCCGACCGAGGAGGTGACTTTTTCGTCGAAGGCGAAGCCTGCGGCGAGCGCGAAGGCTGAGCCCCAACCCGTGGTGATCGTGACGTATTGTTCGCCGTCGATCATGTAGGTGCCGGGGCCTGACGCGCCGCCGGACTTCAGCTGGTAGGTCCAGAGCTTATCGCCGGTGGCCGCATCGAACGCGGAGAAATCACCGGTGAGACGACCCTGGAAGACCAGGCCGCCCGCGGTGGAGAGCACGCCGCCATTCCAGGCGTTCTCGTGCTCGACGGTCCAGCGGGGCTTGCGCGCCACCGGATCCCAGGCAATGAGGCGGCCCTTCAGTGAAGCGCGCAGCATCTTGGCGACTTCCGGCGGCGCAATCGGCGGCACGCCGGCCGAGAAGTCGATGCCGGTGTTCCAGCCGGTGGGGCGGGAGGCGAAGCGCGGGTCTTCGGCATAGGCCTGCGGAATTTCCTGCGCCGGGATGTAGGCGAGGCCGAGATCCGGGTTGTACGCCATCGGCTGCCAGTTATGGCCCCCGAGCGGGCCCGGCGTCTGCTGGAAGGGTTCCTTGGCATAACGGGCCGCAGCCACTTCAATCGGACGGCCGTTCGCGTCGAGGCCCGTGGCCCAGTTCACGGGCACAAAGGCATCGCCCGAGATGTATTTGCCGGTGGCGGCATCGACGACATAGAAGAAGCCGTTCTTCGGCGCCTGCATCGCCACGCGGCGTTTCGCGCCGCCTTCGCCGAGCGGCAGGTCTGCGAGGATGATGGTCTGCGTGGCCGTATAGTCCCAGTTGTCGCCTGGCGTCGTCTGGAAGTGCCATTTGTAGGTGCCGGTTTCGGCATCCACGGCCACGATCGACGACAGGAAGAGGTTGTCGCCGCCGGAGGGGTCACGGAACTTGCGGTTCCAGGGCGAGCCGTTGCCGACGCCGAAGATGATCTGGTTGTTCACTTCGTCATAGACGATCGAGTCCCAGACGGTGCCGCCGCCGCCATCCGTGGTCCAGGCGCCTTCGTCGCCCCAGGTGACGTTTCCGACCTTGACGAAGGCATCGTCCGAAGCTGCGCCATCGGGCTGCTTGGCGGGGTTCGGGACAGTGTAGAAGCGCCAGACGAGATCACCCGAGCTTGTGTCATAGGCCGACAGGTAGCCGCGTACGCCGAGTTCGGCGCCGCCATTGCCGATCAGCACCTTGCCATTCACAACCCGGGGCGCGCCGGTGATGGTGTAAGGCTTGGTCTGGTCAACCGTGACCTTGCTCCAGACCACTTCGCCGGTTTCGGCGTTAAGGGCTTCGAGGCGGCCATCGATGACGCCGACATAGACCTTGCCGTCATAGACGGCGACGCCGCGGTTCACGACATCGCAGCAGGCTTTGACGCCAACCGCGCGGTCCACCGCGGGGTCATAGACCCATTTCTCGGCGCCGGTCTTGGCATCGAGCGCATAGACGACGGACCAGGCGGAGGTGACGTACATGACGCCGTCGACCACGATGGGGGTGGATTCCACGCCGCGATTGGTCGCGAGGTCATAGGTCCACGCAACGCCGAGCTGGCTGACGTTTTCCTTGTTGATCTTGTCGAGCTTCGAGTGGCGCTGCTCGTCATACGTGCCGCCATAGGTGAGCCATTCATCGGCTGCGCTGGCGGCGGAAATGCGCGCGGTATCGACGGCGGCGAAGCCTTCAGGCTCCGCGACTTTCTCGCCGCGCCCGCATGACGCGAGCAGCACGAGAGCGGTGCCTGCCAAAAGCGCCGGGCCTGCCCAGCTGCGCAAATTCGTGAACTTCATGATTGCCTCCCAAGCGGCGCCCCGTCCGGATCGGCGGCGGGGCCTGTCCGTCGACAGACTAGCCATTCGCAGGGCAATGTCGAGGCTTGACGCTGCGGAAGTGATCAGGCGAGCGCGGCGGCTTTCAGCTCGCTGCGGGCAGACATGATGGCGGCCTCGATCGCGGCTTGCCAGTCATTCCGGGTGCGGGCGCCGTCGGCGGCCTTCGGGAAGATCACCGACCGGGAGGCGCTGACGACCCCGCCTTCGCCGCCGACCAGACCCGCGCAGGCCGCGTCGGCGCCAGCGCCCTGCGCGCCATACCCTGGCACCAGGAACAGCGCCTTCGGGGCGGCCGCCCGGATGCGGCGGGCCTCTTCAGGCGCGGTGGCGCCGACGACCATCATCAGGTTCGACCAGTCACAGGGGCTCATCAACCGGTCGGTGAGCGGGCGGAGCGCTTCGGCAAGGTGCATGTAAAGCGGCTTGCCGCCCGTCTCGAGCATCTGGAAATCCGCCGCGCCGGGGTTGGAGGTGCGCACGAGCACGACGAGGCCCTTGCCGCCGGCTTCAGCGCGTTTGGCAAAGGGCTCCAGCGTGTCGAGGCCCATGTAGGGGTTCACGGTGAGCGCATCGGCTTCGAAGAAGGCGCCGGGAGAGAGGTAAGCTTCCGCGTAACCCTCAGCGGTGGAGCCGATATCGCCGCGTTTGGCATCCATGAGCACGAGCAGGCCGGCCTCGCGGGCGGCGCGTGTGATGGCGGCGAGCGCCGTCATGCCGCCGGGGCCGAGCCGCTCGAAGAAACCGACCTGGGGCTTGATGACTGCGACCTTGCCCGCTGCGGCCTCAACCAGCGCGCGGCCCCAGTATTCTAGGCCCTTTGCGGTGTCACCGCCGAACAGCGCCGGCACCATGCCGGGATGCGGATCGATGCCGACGCAAAGCGGGCCGTGGCGGCGCACACCGTCGGTCAGCCGGGCGGCAAAATCGCTCATTTTCCTACCTCGCAGGTGACTTTCACCACCTGTAGCCGCCGCCGGGCATTGTCGGAAGGTGCGCCGTAGCCGGACAGCTCGAACGCTTCTGCCGGGCCCGGTTCAATCGGCACGCCCTGCGAGGTCAGGAAGGCTTCTATTGCCTGCGGCGAGGTCGTGTAGAGGCGCCCGCGCCGGGGGCTTTCGGCGACGATCACGCCGCGCACGGCGCCGCGGGCATCGAACATCGGGCCACCGGAAATGCCGCCGAGCGTGCCCTCGAGGCCTTCAGTGCGGCCGATCTCCGCCCAGGCGAGGATGGGCGCGTCCCCTTCCCGCTTGCCGCGCGTGACGAGGCGCGAGCGGGCAACGAGCTGCGTCGCCAGTTCGCCCGGCTCGCCTTGCGGGAAGCCGACCGCGAAGCCTGCATCGCCGATACGGAGGGGCACTGCGAGATCCAGGGTCACGGGAAAGGGACTGCGCCCGGTCGAAAGGAGGGCGAGGTCATGCCCGTCATCGATGGCGACTTTCGCGACCGGCACATAATTGCCAGAGGCGACTTCAAGGGTCACTTTCGTGCAGCCTTCGACGACATGCCGGGCGGTGAGCCAGTCGCCCTTCTCGTTGACCGCAAAGGCCGTGCCGACGCCGTTCTGCGGCTCGCCGATCTGGACCAGGACCATTTCGTCCAGCGGCGAGGGATCGGGCAGCAGGGGCCCGATCTCCTGTGCAAACTGCTCGGCAAACTCGGATGACGGGGCGGGCGCAGGCGCGCCGGCGTCCGGCGCAATCGCGAAGATCACCGCGAGCATCAGCCCCAGCGCGCCAACATAAATGAGCCAATCGAACGAACGCATAAGGCGCTTATAGCCGTTGCAGCACAGGGTCCCAGAGGCCAGCTGCAAGGATCAGGGCCGCCGAGAGCTTTGCGCAAGCGAGAACCGCCGCGGCGCCGATTTCGCCATTGCCGATCCGGGCGGGGATATCGCGAAGCACGAGATCCACGACCCGGTAGGTGATCAGCTGCATCAGGAGCGCGACGGCGCCCCAGATCAGGAGTCCCGGCAGCGACATCGACGAGGCGAGCGTGGATGCAACCGGGATGGCGAGCCCGGCGATGGCGCCGCCGAGCGCAACGCCTGCGGCCGTGTTGCCACTGCGCACGAGCGAGAGTTCCTTCCACGGGGTCAGCAGCACGTAAAGCGTCGATGCGAGGAGCAACATGAACCCCGCCGCGCCGGTGGACATGAGAAATTGCGGGAAGGCCGCATCGAAGGCACTTATTTCTCCGCCGAAAGGCATGGCGTACCACTCCCTGGTATTACCGGAGAATAATCTGATCAGGGTTGCCAGAGTGCCCGGCCGTCCCTACCCACCCCCACAACGCCCCCACAAGGAGACGCATCGCATGCTCAAGGGAAAAACCGCCCTCGTGACAGGCTCGACCAGCGGCATCGGAAAAGCCATCGCCTCACGCCTCGCCGCCGACGGCGCCAATGTGATCCTGAACGGTTTCGGTGACGCGAAAGACATCGACGCGCTTCGCGCCAGCCTCGAAAGGGATCATAAAGTACAGGTGGGTTTTTCCGGCGCGGATCTGACAAAGGCCGAAGCGATCGAAGAGATGATGGCGGCGGCGGCAAGGGATTTTGGCGGCGTAGATATCCTCGTCAACAATGCGGGCACGCAGTTTGTGTCTCCCATCGAGGACTTCCCGGTCGCCAAATGGGACCTGATCATCGCCCTGAACCTGTCTTGCGCCTTCCACACGACACGGCTGGCGCTGCCCTATATGAAATCGAAGAAATGGGGCCGGATCGTCAACATGGGCTCGGCCCATGCGAAGGTCGCCTCGCCGTTTAAGTCTGCCTATGTGGCCGCCAAGCACGGCCTTTCCGGTTTGACCAAGACGACCGCTCTGGAAGGCGCCCAGCACGGCGTGCGCGCCAACCTGATCTGCCCCGGTTATGTGTTCACGCCGCTCGTGGAAGGCCAGATCGCCGACACGGCCAAGGCGCGCGCGATGACCGAAGATCAGGTCAAGAATGACGTGCTGCTGGCCGCGCAGCCGACGAAGGAATTCGTGACGGTCGAGCAGGTCGCCGGGTTCGCGTCGTTCCTTTGTTCGCCGGCCGCCGATTCGATCAACGGGGCAGACCTCTCGATCGATGGCGGCTGGACCGCGCAGTAGCGCCGCATTGACCTCGCAGGCCTGCGGCCGGATAGTGTCAGCATAATGCTGAAACGTGCGCTGCTCCTCTGTCTCGGCCTTTGGCTGATTGCCGCTGCCGGTCTATCGGCCCATGCTGGCCCGTGTGACATGGGCATGGAGACGGCCGCTGCCGCCGCTCCGGGCGAAGCCCAAGCGCATTGCGACATGATGGCGGCGCCGCATGCCGCGCCGCCTGCGACGCCCGGCACATCGCAACCGGACGGCAATTGCTGCTGCCCTGCCATCGTCTCGGCCCTGCCCGCGCCTTCGGCTCCAGATGCGTTCCACCAGGCATTCGGTCTGATGGCGGACTTTCCGCCTGATGCCCGCGCCGGCTCGCGCACGCTGATCCCGGAGCCGCCGCCGCCGAAGGCCTGATCCTGCGTCTACGTTGGATCAACCTCGGACAAAGGACCGGCACATGCCGCCTCGATATCTTGCTGCAGGACTAGCCCTTGCAGCGTTTGCCGCGCCTGCCAGCGCCCGGCCCGTCTCCTATGCGGGCGGCTGGACACTGATGCAGGACAATAACGGGATGTATTCATCCCTGCATGCCCACTACTCGCCGACGGCCACCGATTCGATCGGCCTGTATGTCGAGCAGAACCAGGAAATGGACACGACCTTCACGGGCCTCAAGTACACGAGGCTGGCCAAGCGATGGAACGCCCCTCAAAGTCAGGGCAATCTCTACTTTTCGCTTGGCGCAGGGGCCGCCGATCCGTTCGGGGAGGCAGACACGGAATGGGGTTCCATGGCCGGCGTTGCCGCCGATTGGGAAACCCGGCGCGTGTTCGTTTCCTATGACGCGCATGTGCGTGACTATGGAGAAAATGAAACCCTGAGCCACGCCGCCCGCATCGGCATCGCGCCCTATGTCGCAGAGTTCGGCAAGTTCCACACCTGGGCGATGGTTCAGGTGGAGAATACTCCGGATGCGGACGAGCCAGTCACCGTCACACCGCTGCTCCGCTTCTTCCAGGGGCCGCTCCTCGTCGAGGCGGGCTATACGCTGGAGGACGAGGAATTCCTGCTCAACTGGACCTGGCGTTTCTGATACACTCTGATCAAAGGATATTCACAATGAAACTTGTCAAGACACTTGCACTTGCCGCCGCCCTGACCCTCAGCCCCGTCGCCGGATCTGCGCTGGCCGAAACCCCGGCCAAGGCCGAGGCCGGCGCCGGCGAAATCCTGCTCGCCAAGGTGAACGGGCTTGTCTGCGATTTCTGTGCCCAGTCGATCCGCAAGATCGTCGGCAAGGACGAGGCGGTCCAGAAGGTTTATGTCGACCTGTCAAAGGGGGAGGTTCGCGTGGACCTGAAGCCCGGCAAATCACTCGATGACGCCGCACTGGAAGCCCTTATCCGCAAGGCGGGCTATTCAATGGTTTCCGTCGACCGGAACTTTGCGAAATGACGGGGGCCGATGACATCCGGCCGCCCAGCATGTTGCCGGCCTTCCTGACCCTGTTCACATCGACCGGGACCCTGATCTGCTGCGCCTTGCCCGCGCTGCTGGTCAGCATTGGTGCGGGCGCTGTGATGGCAGGGCTGGTCGAGGCCGTGCCGCAGATCACCTGGATCGGCAAGCACAAGACGGCCGTGTTTGCGTTGGCAGGCATACTGCTGGTGATCTCGGGCGCCTGGCAGTGGCATGCACGCAGCCTGCCCTGCCCCGTCGACAAGGCGCAGGCGGCCGCCTGCGCGCGGGCGCGGCAAGTCAGCTGGATCGTCTGGGGGCTGAGCGTTGCGCTTTACGCAACCGGATTCTTCTTTGCCTTCCTGGCGGCGTCGATATTCTACTGAAAGCATCCGTCCCTCTACTTTGGCGGAGAGGGGCGGTTCATCAGGCCGCCCTGAACGTCAAGGCAGCGCCATTATTGCAGTAGCGCAGCCCGGTGGGCGCCGGGCCGTCTTCAAAAACGTGACCCTGGTGACCGAGACAGCGGGCGCAGTGATATTCCGTGCGCGGATAGAAGAGCTTGCGGTCGATGCTGGTGCCAAGCGATGCCGGTAGGTAGTCCCAGAAGCTTGGCCATCCTGTACCGCTGTCGAACTTCACGTCAGACGAAAACAGCGCCAGGTCGCAGCCGGCGCAGTGAAACACGCCGGCGCCCTTTTCAGCATTGAGAGGTGAGGTGAAAGCCCGCTCGGTGTCGTGCTTGCGCAGAACCGCAAACGCGGCGGGCGAGAGCCGGGATTTCCAGTCGGCCTCAGAGAGGGCGCGCCACTCGTCATCGGAATACTGCGACGGCGCCGCAGCGCTGGCTTCCGGGCCGCCCGAGCAGGCGCCGAGCAAGGCAACGCAGCCGGAGAGCAGGAAAAGGCGGCGGGAGAAGAATGGATGTGTCATGAGCGCAGATACGCACAGCCGCCCCGTTTGGTTCAATTCAACTCAGCGTGATCCGCTACTCGGCTGCCTTCATGATGGCTTCCATGCGCCCGATCCAGACAATCCAGGCCTTGCGGCCTTTGTCGGTCAGGAACACCCGCGTTTGCGGCTTCTTGCCGACAAAGCGTTTCTCCTGCGCGATATAGCCTGCGTCTTCGAGCTTCTTAAGGTGGGTCGAGAGGTTGCCATCGCTCGTGGCGACCTTGTCGCGCAGCTCCCCGAAGATCGCGGGGCTTGCTGCGGACAGGTAGGCCATGACACCCAGGCGCAGGCGCCCGTGGATGACGTCGTCGATCTCGTTATGGTCGAAGGGATTGTCTTCGCTCACGATGCGCGCCTCAAACTGTGGTCGCCGGCTCGGTGCGCAGCAGCATCAGCCCGGGAACGAAGACGGCGAGGAATGCAACGCCTGCGCCGGCAAGCCAGACGAAATCCGTGCCGGTCATCATGGCAGCGACCGCGGTTCCCGCGAAGGCCGCGAGGCCAGCAAACTTCAGCGCGCCGTGCCCGGCGATCAGGCCGGTGACGAATTGGCTGAGGCCGTAGAGGCCGATCACGACGGGGACCGACCAGTAGAAGCCGGTATAGCCGCCGCCCAAGAACATGATCTGGCCGATCACGCCGATGAAGTAGGCGAACAGGACAAAGCCTGCGCTCATCCAGACGACGGACTGGACGCGGTTGCCCGTAGAGGACTCGCCGGGCTTGGACGGGAAGAAGGCTTGCAGGGCAAACTGGCCGATGATCCCAAGTCCGGTGACCGTCGCCCAGAGACTCCAGAGCGATTCAGGCCCGATGCCAACGGCTTTCGTGGCGATCAGGAAGTGGCCTGTATAGGCGAGGGTCATCAGACCGCCCCACCAGGCGAGAAACCGTCCGCCGAGCAGCGGCGCATTCTCGCCGGCTTCGGCAAGGTCGCGGATGTAAGCGAGATCACTCGAGAGGGTTGGGGTATGTGTCATCGACAGCTCCATGTAGTACTTTGATTTTCAAAGTACATAAGCTTTCGTGACCCGTCAAGCGCTTTGCCGGCCGAGATTGCGGCTGGACCCGCCCCACTTCCTGCCTGCGATCTGACTGGCCAGCGCCAGCGTGCTTGCCAGCCCGGTCGAAGCGCAGTATAATGCGTAAATGTTCACTCACACAAAGCGCCTGCGCCCTGCCGTCCTGCCCGCGACGAGCCCCGTGCTTTCCGGGTTCTGCCTCGCGCTGCCCGAGCGGCTGGTTACATCGGCCGAGATCGATCTCAGGCTGGGCAAACCCGAAGGCTGGCTTGAAGGCGCCTGCGGCGTCGCCAGCCGTCCGGTGGCCGGCGCAAACGAAACGCAGGAAGGCCTCGGGGCCGCCGCAGCCCGCGGCGCGCTTCTCGACGCCGGCCTGCAGCTGGACGATGTCAGCCTTATGCTGTTCGGCGCCGCTGTCGGCCGCCAGCCCATTCCTGCCACGGCGCCCCTGATCAAACGCGAACTCGGCGGCGGCAAGCTGAACTTTCCGGCCTATGATGTGAACGCCACCTGCCTCAGCGCACTGGTTGGGCTTGACCTGGCTGCCCTCAACATCGCGGCAGGGCGCGCGCGCCACGTACTCGTCGTCACATCGGAAATCGCCTCACGCGCCTTGCCCTGGGCAGATGCGCCGGAGACGGCCGGATTGTTTGGCGATGGCGCGGCCGCGTTCGTCGTCAGCGCCGCTGGTACCGGGCAGAAGTCCAGCGCCCGGTTTGGCGGCTTTTACATGGAGACGTTCGCGGACGGATATGACGCCTGCACGCTGGCCGCGGGCGGCACAGGGATCGACTTCCATGCTGACCCCGACGCCTTTGCCCGCAGCGCGTATTTCCGGATGGACGGCAAAGCCCTTTACCGGATCACCGCAGCGGCTCTGACCGGGTTCCTCGACAGGTTGCTCGGGAGGTCCGGCCTCGCGCGCAAAGATATCGATCTCGTTGTGCCGCATCAGGCGAGCCCGCATGCGCTGACCCATATCGTTCGGCGCGGCGGGTTTCCCGCAGCCCTTGTTTTTGACCGTGTCCGGACGATCGGAAACCTGGTGGCTGCGTCCATTCCGACCGCGCTTTGTATGGCCCGCGCCGAGGGGCTGATCCGCCCCGGCATGCGCATTCTGCTGATCGGAACCTCGGCCGGCGTATCGCTCGCCGGAGCGGTTCTGGAGACTTGATCCTGTGACCGCGATTGCAATCACTGGCGCAACAGGATTTCTGGGCGGCGCGCTGGCGCGGCAACTGCTGGGCACCGGACATTCGGTGATCGCGATGGGCCGCAACGAGACCAAGCTCGCCGCATTGGAGCAGCTCGGCGCGACATGCATCGCCGGCGATCTTTCCCGCGGCGCCCCGCCCGCACCCGGGACGGACGTGTCAGCCGTGATCCATTGCGCAGCGCTGTCCTCCGCCTGGGGCGCCTATGCAGGCTTTCGCGCCGCGAATGTATACGCCACCTCATCGGCGCTGGCATTTGCCCGCATTTCGGGCGCCCGGCGCTTTGTGCACATCTCAACGCCAAGCCTGTATTTCCGGTTGTGCGATCAGCGCCTCGTGCGGGAGGACATGGCGCTGCCGCAGCCTGTCAACGCGTATGCCGCGACAAAGCGCGAAGCCGAAAGCCTGGTGCAGACGCAGACCGACCTCGACTATCTCATCCTGCGCCCTCGCGGCCTGTACGGTCCCGGCGACACGGCGCTTCTGCCCCGATTGCTGCGCGCCGCCACGACAGGACCGCTGCCGCTGGTGCGGGGCGGATCGGCCGAGACAGACCTGACGCACATCGACGACGTCGTCGACAGTGTTCTGGCCGCCCTTCGCGCACCAGCCGGACTCCCCAAGCGGGTGTTCAACATTTCCGGAGGCGAGCCCAAATCCATTCGCACGATTACGGAGGCCGCCTGTGCGCGGGCCGGCGTAGCCGTCCGCTGGCGGAGTATGCCGTCAAGGGTACTGCTTGTGGCAGCACGCGCGATGGAAGTGGCGAGCCATATGCAGAGCCAGCGGCCGGAGCCGCGCATCACCGCTTACGGCGCGGGCCTGTTCGCTTTCACGCAGACACTCGATATCTCCGCAGCCAAGGCACATCTCGGCTGGAGTCCCGCCGTCTCCTTCGAAGAGGGCCTCCGGCGCACCTTCGAGGTGCCGGCATGATCACCGGCTTGTCCTTTCCCAGCAGCGCAACCGTTCGGGTGCCGGAACGTCTCGTTCTGAAAGGTGGGCGATGGCAGGAGGTTGAGCTTGCCGTGCGATATGGCCGCTTCGTCCATGAACGTGTGGGCACCTGCCTGATCGACACCGGGTATTCCCGCCGCGTGACGCAGGGGCGCCGGTCGCTGCCGCTGACGCTCTATAGCGCTGTTCTTCGGCCGCACCTGACTGAGAGCGTTCTGCCAGACGCCTCGCCGCAGGCTGCGACCATACTGATCACCCATCTGCATGCCGATCATGTCTCGGCGCTGAGGGACTATCCGTCGGCGCAGTTGATTGCGGACGCAGATTCGGTGTCGCACTTCCTGTCGGCCGGCACTTTTGGGCGGACGCGGCATGGCGTGTTCCGCGAACTGCTGCCGGACGATCTGGCGGCGCGGATTGTCTCGCTTGAGTCCCTTGCCGTGGTGGAAGCCCCGTTCGGTCTTGGTCCCGCACGGGATGTTTTCGCAGACGGAGAAGTGCTCGCGGTGCCCCTTCCCGGCCATATGCGTGGCCATACGGGATACCTGTTCGCGAAGCAGGCCGTCCCGGTGCTCTATGCCGGTGATGCGGACTGGCTCGCCAGGGCAATTCGGGAACGCAGGTCGCCGGGCGCGCCCGCCCGGTGGATTCTCGACGACCGTGAAGCGGCCGAGGCCACCGCGTGCCGGCTGAACGCATTCGAGGCAGCGGGCGGCAAGGTCGTGCTGTGCCATGATCCGGAACCGCTCACATGAGCGGCGCGTCACCCATGGCTCTGGCACTCACGCTGTCGGCCTTCTGGCGAGCGAGCGCCCGCGCCAAACGGCTGCGCACGCGCGACCAGCTGCTGAAGTGGCAGTCTGCCCGGCTGGAGCGCTTCCTTAGGAACACGGCGCCGAAAGTTGCAGCTTTCTCTGGCATCGCCAGTCATCGGCTGACGGACTATCCGGTGATGGACAAGGACGCTCTGATGTCCGGCTTTCATCGTTACAACGTACCCGGCATCACCGCGGACGCGGGCTGGCAAGCCCTCGAGACATCTCACCGGATCGGCCATTACTCAGTGGGCGCAAGTACGGGCACCAGTGGCAATCGCGGCCTCTATCTGGTGAGCGATGCTGAGCGCTACCTCTGGCTCGGCACCCTCCTCGCCAAGGCGTTGCCCGACATGCTGTCTGCCCGTTACCGCGTCGCCCTGATGTTGCCGCGCAGCAGCCGGCTGTACGATGCGGCCAATGAATCCGGGCGGCTGGCGCTGAAGTTCTTTGACCTCGCGGACGGGCTGGACATACAGCTTCCAGCGGTTGCGAACTTCCGGCCCAACGTAATCGTGGCGCCGCCGCACGCGCTGCTGGCGCTGGCGCGGGCCGATCTGGCGCTTGCGCCGCAGCACGTCTTTTCCGGCGCCGAAGTTCTGGACCCTGCCGACCGCGGCGAAATCGAGGCGCGGTTCGGGCTGGGCGTCCGGGAAATCTACATGGCAACCGAAGGCCTGTTCGGCGCGGCGTGCACGCACGGCAGGCTGCACCTGTGTGAAGACTGCGTCGCGTTCGAATGGGAGCCCTCAGGTGATCTTTCCGCGCCGCTGGTCACGGACTTTACCCGCCGCACCCAGATGATGGTCCGCTACCGGATGAACGACCTGCTGAAACTCTCGGAAGAGCCCTGCGCGTGCGGGTCACCCTTGCAAGCCGTCACGGCGGTTGCCGGGCGCCAGGATGACACTTTCCAGCTGAAAGGGGAGGGGAGCCAGGCGGTGCGCATTACGCCGGATGTGATACGCAATGCCGTGGTGTCCGCGAGCCGCCTGATCAAAGATTTTCGTGTTGTCCAGTCCGGGCCGGATGCGGTCTCGCTCATCCTGCCGCCTCAGCTCGCCGCAGAACTTCCGGCCGCAGAGCGCGCCTTGCAGGACCTCTTCGCCCGGCACGGCGCGCGCCCCCAGATCAACGCCGGGACAGCGCCGCTTCTGCCGCCGCAAGGCGGAAAACTGCGCCGCGTTATCCGGTCACCCGGCATTGCGCCATGAATGAGACAGTCTTCCCTGCAGGGTGGTATCCCTTGATACGGGCGCATGATCTTGGCGCCGGCGCTGCCGTGCGTCATCTGGCCGGCGCGCCGATAGAGCTTAGGCGAACGTGCGCGCGCGTCGCAAATGGACGTTGCATGAAGAGCGGCCAGCCCCGGGCTGTCGCCGAACGTTCCGGATGGATCTTTGCGGCGATAGGTGACCGAGACACGCACGAGCCCTGCGAAACGGAGATCTTCGCCGGGCCTAACCGTCAACTCCATCTTGAGGGATACGTTCGCGCCGGGCTCGGCGATGTGGCCGAGAACATTCTCGACACGACGCATACGAGCGTGGTGCATCAGGACTATCTGCGAAAGCCGGGAGACCGCCGCTGCGTGGAGGCGCAGATCTCCTCCGGCGACGGCTGGATCTCGGCCACCTATCCGGCAGGAGCAGCGCCCAGCGGCTGGGGCGCGCGCCTGCTTGGGGCACACCGGTACACCATCACCGATACATTCCGCGCGCCCGCGATTGCCGAAGTGACCTATTGCCGGGATGGCAGAATGGCGTTCGTGGCCCGCTTCCGTCTCACACCTGCCCGGCCCGGCGAAACCTATGTGGCGGCGACCATTGCCGTGCCGGGCGACGGCGCGTGGGCGGACCTGAAGCTCGCCGCGCTGAAATTGTTCTTCCAGCGGATATTCGCCGAAGACCGCGCGATCCTCGAACTCATCGGCGCAAACCGCGCGGCACACGGGCCGGCGCCGCTGGTCTTTGCGCCGCAGGATGTGCTTCGGCCAGGTATCGAAGCGATCCTCTCGGGGCGAACGCCCTGCGCCGCCCCTCGGCGCGTTCTGCTGAAGGTCTGACCCCTCATGGCGGATTTCAGCCGGACCCTGAATTTCACCTCGGCCAATGAAGACGGCGCAACCGAATTGGAAGCGCTGGCGCTGGCGCCGTCCGATCACGTCCTATGCCTGACGGCGAGCGGCGCACGGCCATTGGACCTGCTTCTGGGCAACCCGGCCCGCATCACCGCCATCGACATCAACCCCGCACAGAACGAACTCCTCCGGCTGAAGATCGCCGCCTTCAAGGTGCTGGAGGACGAAGCTCTGTATGCCTATCTCGGCATTGCAAACAGTCGGCACCGGCCTGACCTGCACCGGCGCGTGGCCGCCGGATTGCCGCCGGCGTCGCGCGCCTTCTGGGAGGCGCGCCCGGGCGCTATCGCATCGGGGGTCTGGCATTCAGGCCGTTGGGAGCGGGTGCTTCGCCTCGGCGCGTTCGGCACACGCCGCTTGCGCGGGCGGTCGATTGACAGACTTTTCGCGGCGAGCAGCCTCAGCGAACAGGCGGATATCTGGCGCACGCGGTTCGACGATGGCCTCTGGCACGGCGCCGTGCGCGTTCTCGCGCAGCGCTGGTTCTGGACACGGATCATCGGGGAGCCGGGAGGCGCGTTCCTGCCGCCGCCGGCCGAAAGCGAAGCGCGCCTCACCGGACTTTTCCGGCGGGCAGCGAAGCATATCCTGTTCCGGGGTTCCGACTTTGCCGTCCTGCTGTTCCATGGCCGCCATTCGGTGCAGCGCGCCCTTCCGCTGCATATGCGGCCAGAAAATCTCGCCGTCGTCCGGGAGCGGATCGACCTGATCGAGATTACCGAAACCGGGCTGGATGCTCTCGGCGCCTCTGGCCTCGGTCCCTTTGACGCGTTCTCCTTGTCGGACTTCGGATCCTATTGCGGCCAGTCCGACTACGATGCCTGCTGGAACGGAGTCATCGCATCCGCCCGACCCGGCGCGCGGTTCTGCGAGCGGGTGTTCATGAACCCTGTCCAGCCGGGCCCCGCCCTTGCGGACGCCGTGCGCGTCGACCCTGCCAGCAGCCAAGCGCTGACACACAGCGACAAGGCCATCATTTATGACATCCGCTGCGGCACGCTGCATCCCACACGCGAGTGAGTGGTGACCCCGAGAGGATTCGAACCTCCGACCTAGTGATTAGGAATCACTCGCTCTATCCTGCTGAGCTACGGGATCACGTGGGCCTTGCCATACCGGAAACCGCCGCCGGATTGAAGTGCGCTCAGCGTCAGGCGTGGGCGAGCGCCTGGCCGAGGTCTGCAAGGAGGTCTTCGGAGGCTTCGATCCCCACCGAGAACCGAACCAGACCGTCCGTGAAGCCGATGCGCGCGCGCACGTCTGCCGGCACGGCCGAATGCGTGGTTGAGCCCGGATGGCACATCAGGCTTTCGGTACCGCCGAGGCTGACGGCGAGCTTGATGAGTTGCAGATGGTCCAGCATCCGGAATGCCGCTTCCTTGCCGCCCTTCACATCGAACGCGAAGGTCGCGCCGGCGGACTCGCACTGCTCGTCATAGACCTTCTTCTGCGGATCGCCCTCTTTCAGGAAACCGGGATACATGACGGCCGTGACCTTGGGATGATCGCGCAGGAACTCCGCGCAGACTTTCGCGTTCCGGAATGCGCGCTCCATGCGCAGCTGGACGGTTTCCAGCGAGCGCGTCAGCAGCCAGCAGGAATGGGCATCCAGCATCGTGCCGAGATAATTGCGCATTCGGCGGATCCTCGTCATCATCTCCTCATTGCCGGTGATACCGCCCGCGATCAGGTCCGAGTGGCCACCGACATATTTGGTCAGCGAATAGAGCGCGAGATCGGCCCCATGCTTCAGAGGCTTGTGGCCGATGGGTCCCATCATCGTGTTGTCGCACATCAGGATCGGACGGCGGCCCGTTTCCGTCTCCAGCACGTCGCACACGCGCGCGCAGGCGGCGATGTCCACGAGGGCATTGGTCGGATTGGCGGGGGACTCGGTGTAGATGACCGAGATCGGGCCAGTCGCTTTCACCGAAGCCCGCGCCGCAGCGAGAATCTGGTCTTCGGTGGACCAGGCGTCGAATTCCGCGGAGCGCACGCCCCATTCGGGCAGGAACGAGCGGATGAAGACTTCGGACGCGCCGTAGAGCGGGCTCGAATGCAGCACCGTCGTGCCGGGCTCGGCGCAGGCAAACAGCGCGGTCGTGATCGCGGACATGCCGGACGAAAATGCGAGCGCCGCTTCGCCCTCATCATAGAGCGTGAGCCGGTCTTCGAGCACTTCCATGTTCGGGTTGTTGAAGCGCGTGTAGATGAGGTCTGCGTCTTCCGGATCGCCCACTTCATGCCGGCCTGCAAGACGGCGGAACAGCGCCTCGCCGTCGCGGGCGGATTTGAAGGCGAAGGTCGAGGTCATGAAGATCGGCGGCTTGATCGAGCCTTCCGACATGAACGGATCATAGCCGAATCCCATCACGAGGGATTCGGGGCTTAGCGCATGACCGCCGATTTCGCGTTTGCGGTAGGCCTTCTTCGGTTTCGACAATGGATCCTCCCGGGAAACTTTTCGTGGGGGAAGCCTTAGCGGGCGCCGGGCGCATCTGGCAAGGCAGGGCCGGCCCGCCCAAACTCCCCTTGCGAGGCTCGGGCCTGCCGGGCGATCGAAAAGACCCGGGCCGCTTGGGATCATCGCATGCACTTGGGGTTGAGACGTGCTGGCGCCTGCTTGCTGCGTCTGGCGGCGGCCTGCAGCGCGGCAAAAGACCCGCTGGATGAGTTGACCATCGGCGAGAGGGGCCGCGTGGTGCGCGTCTTTGAGGGCGACGCCCGGGTCCTCGATGCGGGTCAAAGCGCCGGGCTGGTTGGTGTCTGGCCGATTCACGGCGGCGCCCGGCGGCCAGCGGACGCGGCGCGGTTTCAGATGGCTGAAGGCACCGCCAGCCGAACGACCGGATCGCATGAACGCTTCACTGTCTGCGCTCTTGCACTCAAGGGTTCAGCGCGTGCGCTCGCGATTGACCGGGCTGCGGCTGAACTCTGCCAGATACCGCGTCTTAGCTCGCGAGGCTTTCCGGGAGACAGGCGGCCGGAAGTCAGCCATCCGCTGAACCTCGAAGTGATCGATTGAAACTCAGTCTTCCGGAAGCAGCCCAGCCTTGACCGGATCGCCGACGATCCGCTCCAGCGCCTTGCGCAGCTTGCCGAGCGCCTGATGCTCGATCTGACGCACGCGTTCCTTCGAGACGCCGAGTTCTTCGCCCAGGGCTTCCAACGTAATCGACTCTTCGGCGAGCCGCCGCTTAGCGATGATGTGCATCTCGCGCGGATTGAGGGATTTCAGCGCCTCGGCGATCCATTCGCGCCGCTTGGCGGTGTCATGCTCGATCATCACGATCTGCTCAGGGATTGCCGACTCGTCAGCGATCAGGTCCTGCCATTCGCCGTCCCCATCCACCGTCAGCGGCGCATTGAGGGAACGATCAGAGCCTGACAGGCGCGATGCCATCGTCTCGACATCGCGCACCGGCACGCCAAGGTGATTGGCGACCCATTCGCGGTTTTCGAGGCTCATGATCCCGTCGCCGGTATCGGCGATCCGGGCGCGCAAGCGGCGCAGGTTGAAGAACAGGGATTTCTGGGCAGACGTTGTGCCCGTCCGGACGATCGACCAGTTGCGCAGCACATAATCCTGGATCGAGGAGCGGATCCACCAGCTGGCATAAGTTGAAAACCGGACTTCGCGTTCCGGCTCGAACCGCGCGGCGGCCTGCATCAGCCCGACATTTCCTTCGGACACGAGGTCCGCCATCGGCAGGCCATAGTGACGGAACTTGGCAGCCATCGCGATCACGAGGCGCATGTAAGCTGTGGTCAGCTCGTGCAGCGCGACTTCATCATTCTGTTCGCGCCAGCGCCGGGCGAGACTGGCTTCATGCTCTGGCTCCAGCAGGGCAACCTTCATAGCCGTGCGCACGAACTGGCGGTCCGAACTGTTATTCGTGTCGTACGCGCTGGCCATGGTTGTCTGCTCCCGGGAGAGACGACACGCCGTCTCGCTGCTCGCTCATACGCGCCCGCGCACCGAATGGATTAACGCTGCCTTGATTTTTTCCGGAGCCGGTCTGGGCGCCCACGGCTCACGCCTTGACGCTCACCGCCCGCGGGGACTAACTCGCAACCCCGGAACACAAGCGGAACGAGCCGCCCGTCATGACGAACGCCCTGCCCGACGATCTCCTGCCGCGCCGGTCAGCGGAAATCTGCCGTGGCTCGCTGCGCCTGCTCAGCCAGCTTGGCTATTTCGGCGTGACGGAAATGACGCTGGCCAATAACCGGCGAGCCGACATTGCCGCGATCGGGCCGGGCGGCGATATCTGGATGATCGAGATCAAATCCAGCATCTCAGACTTCAAGTCCGACATGAAATGGCGTGATTACATGGATTTCTGTGACCGGCTGTCCTTTGCGGTGGCGGAGGATTTTCCGCAGGACCTGATCCCGCCGCAAGCCGGCCTGATCGTCGCCGACGCCTTTTACGGCGCCGTGATCCGAGAGGCGCCGGCAGCCCGCCTTGTGCCGGCCCGCCGCAAGGCGGTGACGCTGCGCTTTGCAAGATTGGCGGCGGCGCGCCTGACCGCCATCGTGGATGCAGGCTGGACGCCGGGCGATGAGAGCCTTACCTCCCCTGTCACATGAGCCTTGCCTATCCGATCGCTGAAAGTCTGGAAGCTGCCGCGAAGCCCGGCGCAAAATTCGCCCGCTCGCGGCGCGAAGCCGCGCAGCTGTCGCCCGGTTTTGCCGTGGAGGGTCTGGAGACCGGCTGGCTGCACCTGACGGAGGAAGACGCGGCCGCCTTGTTCAGCGCACAGAGCGCGGATGGGCCTGCAGGTCACCTCCAACGCTACGAAGACACCTCCGGCCATGTCGTTGTCGCGATCAGCTGGTGGAAAATCTCGGTGCCCGGCAAAAAGCGCGAGGCTGTCAGGGAGACAGCGCCCGAACCTGTCCGGGCCGGCGGCGCTGATCATACAGACGATCTCTATTTCCGGCGCGGACGCACGAAGTCAAAACGCGCAAAGCCCGCTGACCCGAACCAGCTCGACCTGTTCAAGCCGCCCAAGGCGACGAGCTAGATCCGCACCTTCAGCGCCTCGACAACGGCTTCTGCCGTGATCGCGAAATGCTTGTAGAGCTGCTGGTACGGCGCGCTGGCGCCGAAGCTGTCCATGCCGACAAAGCCGCCATCTGCGCCGATCCAGCGATCCCATCCAAAGCGCACGCCGGCCTCGACCGCCACGCGCGGCAGACCCTTGCCCAGGGTCGCTTCGATATAGCTGGCATCCTGGCGGCCGAAGAGCTCCATCGACGGCATCGAGACGACGCGCACACCGATTCCGTCTTCCGCGAGAAGCGCCTGCGCCCGAAGCGCAATTTCGACTTCCGAACCGGTTGCGATCAGAACGCCGCGCTCTTTCAAGCTGGCGGGCGACAGGACATACGCTCCGTAAGCGCAGAGGTTATCTTCAGTATGCTTCTTGCGGGCGGCTGCCACATTCTGACGCGTTAACGCCATCGTCGTTGGGCCGTCATCACGGGCCAGCGCGAGTTCCCAGCATTCGGCCGTCTCGACGCCGTCGGCCGGCCGGAACACGAGCATGTCCGGCATCGCCCGCAACGACGCAACCTGTTCCACCGGCTGGTGGGTCGGGCCATCCTCGCCGAGGCCGATTGAGTCATGCGTCATTACGTGGATGACGCGCAGCCCCATCAGCGCGCCAATGCGGATGGCTGCGCGGCTGTAATCTGCAAAGACCAGGAACGTGCCCGAATACGGGATGATGCCGCCATGCAGCGCCATGCCATTCATCGCGGCGGCCATGGCATGCTCGCGCACGCCGTAATGGATGTAGCGGCCGTCCCAGCTCTGCGGGGTCATCGACGCGGTATGGCTCGTCTTGGTATTGTTGGAGCCCGTGAGATCAGCCGAGCCGCCCACCATTTCCGGCACCAGATGCGTGATCACTTCAAGCGCTTCACCGCTCCAGACACGGGTCGCCTTGGAAGCGCCGCCCTCGACGACGGCTTTCTTGTGCTTGACGATGGCCTTGCCGAGGTTCTTCGGCAGGCGGCCGGCGATCGCGGCGTTGAACTCCCCTTTCCGGGGGCTCGCGGCAAGACGTTGCTTCCAGGCGGCGTGGTCTTCGCGCGAACGCTCGCCCGCTTTCGCCCAGGCTTTCTCGATCTCGGACGGAACCTCAAAGGGCGCATAGGGCCAGCCGAGGGCGCCGCGGATCCCGGCGATCTCTTCGGCGCCGTAGGGCCCGCCATGCGCCTTGCCGGTACCCGCCAGCTTCGGCGCGCCAAATCCGATGATCGTCTTCACCGCGAGGAAGACCGGCTTCTTCTGCCGCGTCGCCCATTTCAGCGCTTCGGTAACGTCTTTCTCGTCATGCCCGTCCACGCGGCGGCTGACCCATCCGGACGCTTCGAACCGGGCGCACTGGTCGGTCGAATCGGACAGGTTGGTTGAGCCATCAATGGTCACGGCGTTGTCGTCGAACAGAACAATCAGCTTGCTGAGCTTCATGTGGCCCGCCAGCGTGATGGCTTCCTGGCTGATGCCTTCCATGAGGCAGCCATCCCCGGCGATCACCCAGGTCCGGTGATCCACCAGATCATTCCCGAACCGCCCATTCAGATGGCGCTCCGCAATCGCCATGCCGACAGCCGTAGCAATCCCCTGTCCGAGCGGGCCGGTGGTGGTCTCGACGCCGGCGGTCACAAAGTTCTCCGGATGGCCCGGAGTGCTCGCGCCCAGCTGGCGGAAGTTGCGGATGTCGGACCGGCTGACCGAGGCATAACCCGTGAGGTGCAGCAGGGAATAAATCAGCATCGATCCATGACCGGCCGACAGCACGAACCTGTCGCGGTCCGGCCAGGCGGGGTCTTTCGGATCGTACTTCAGGAACTTGCGGAACAGAACCGTGGCGGCATCGGCCATGCCCAGTGGCAAGCCGACATGACCTGATTTCGCCGCCTCGACGGCGTCCATCGACAGGGCCCGGACGGCATTCGCCATATCGCGGTTCGTTACAGCCATTCTGCTGATCTCCCTGAGCTCGTTTATTTTTGTGCTAGGCCAGAGTTGACCCGCAGCGTCAAGGCGCTTGGCGCGTAGCTTCATTCCAGTTTATTCAATGGGGCCATGACCGACCTCAACCCGGCCGCCGAACGCCTCGATGCCGCGCTTACGCGCCTGGAAGTTGCGCTTGATGCCCACCTGCTGCGCGCCGGCGACCCCGCATCCCTGCGGGCCGAGATCACAGCCTTGATGGCGAGCCGCACCAACCTCGCCGAAGCGCTCGACCAGTCGCTTGCCCGGGAGCGCGAATTGCAGGTGCTGGCCGACGAAGCCAGCCATGCCCTCGGATCGGCGATTGAGGAAGTCCGCGCGGCGCTTGGCGAAGAGACCTGAACATGGCCAAAGCCGACATTTCGATCCGGGGGCGAAGCTTCTCGATTGCCTGCGCCCCGGGGCAAGAGCTGCGCATCCAGCGCCTCGGCGAGCAACTTGATGCCCGTACAAAGCAGATTTCGAATGCCGTCGGCGACATCGGCGAAGAGCGCCTTCTGCTGATCACGGCCCTCGCCCTGCTCGACGAACTGGACATGGTCCGGCGCGATGCCGCAACGTCAACGGACGCTGCCGGACAGGCATCAGAGCAACTGCTCCGGATGGCGGAAAGGATCGAATCGCTGGCCGCAAGGCTGGAGGCGGACAGCTGACGCGCCGCGACGGGATGCAGCAGGGCCGGATGGACGGGAACCGGCTAAGGACCAATAGACACCGGACAAACAAGGCACCCCCCCCATGCAAAGCTTGCTGACCATCGGCTTCTACATCGCAATGGCCGGGATCGTGATTGTCCTGGGGTTCGGGATCGCAAACCTCGCCCGCCGGGACGACAAGGCGGCCAGCCGTTCGAACCAGTTGATGCGCCTGCGGGTGATCCTCCAGGCGGCCGCGATCGGCCTTCTCGTCTTGCTTGGCATCGTCGCCGGGGCCATCAAGCTCGGAGGCTAGGCTGAGGAGCCCGGAATCATGGTTCGTCTCGACAAGATCTACACCCGCGCCGGCGATATGGGCTCGACGAGCCTCGCGACCGGCGAGCCGATTGCCAAATGGCACCCGCGGGTAGCCGCCTATGGAACCGTCGATGAATTGAACGCGGCGCTCGGCGTAGCCGCCCTCGAGGCTGAGGGTGACATGCTGGCGGCGATACGGCGCATCCAGAACGACCTGTTCGACCTCGGCGCCGACCTCGCCACCCCCGAACGCGGCCGCGTGCTCGAATGGACGCCGCTGCGGATCATCGAATCGCAGGTCACCCGTCTGGAGGCTGAAATCGACGCCATGAACGCCGTCATCGCGCCCCTCGACAGCTTCATCCTGCCAGGCGGATCGCGCCTCGCTGCCGCGCTTCATGTGGCGCGAACCCTTTGCCGCCGGGCCGAACGACATGTCGCCGAACTCGGCGCTCTCGAGAACGAGCCCGTAAACCCGGTTGCCCTGGCCTTCATCAATCGCCTGTCGGACTGGCTGTTCGTGGCCGGGCGGGCGGCGAACAAAAATGGCGCAGATGACGTTAAATGGGTGCCCGGCGCCAATCGCTGAGCCATCTGCGTTTGCTTTCCGCCGAATCCGCACAATAACCTTGAGCCATGAAGAACCTGAAGATCCAGATTGTTGTTGTGGGGGGCGGAGCCGGCGGACTGCAGCTCGCCGCCCGGCTTGCCGCACGCTATGGCCGCGAAAAGTTTGACATCATCCTCCTGGAGCGCAACCGGACGCACATCTGGAAACCGCTGCTGCACGAAGTCGCCGCTGGATCACTCGACGCCAATCTCGACGAAGTGGGTTATGGCGCCCATGCGCACCGTTGGGGCTATCGCTATTTTCAGGGTGCCCTGAAGGGAATCGACCGGGAGAAGCGCCAGGTCATCGTCGCCCCCTTGCTTGATGTGGACGGTTCCGAGCTGATGGGCGAGCACAGGATCCGCTACGATTATCTCGTTCTGGCACTCGGATCAGTTTCCAACGACTTTGGCGTCGAAGGCGTCAAAGAACACTGCCTGTCGCTCGAAAGCCGCCGGGATGCAGACGGGTTCCGCCAACGCCTGCTCAACCAGTGCCTACGCTGCTCGCGCCGCCTCAGCCTCGATCCGGGGGCAGAGGAATACGTGCGCATTGCCATTGTCGGCGGCGGCGCAACCGGCGTCGAACTCGCGGCAGAACTCTATAATGCGGCTTCAGCGCTGCGCTATTACGGGCTTGAGGTGTTCGACGAGAAGCGCCTGAAGGTGAGCCTGCTTGAAGCGGGCCCGCGCATCCTGCCGGCCCTGCCGGAAAAACTCGCGGAAGCGGCGCTCGGCGAACTGGAAGCACTCGGCGTGGACGTCGCAACGGGCGCGCAGGTTTCCCGCGTCACCGAAGAAGCGATTGAAACGAAAGATGGGCGCCGCTTCCCGGCTGACCTCAAGGTCTGGGCTGCGGGCGTCAAGGCGCCGGACTTCCTGAAGGACATCGCCGGCCTCGAGACGAACCGGGCGAACCAGCTCATCGTCAAGGCCACGCTCCAGACCACGCGCGACAACCGGATCTTCGCGATCGGTGACTGCGCATCCTACACCGCGCCCGGCGCCTCACACGCTGTCCCCCCCCGGGCCCAGAGCGCCCATCAGATGGCGGGAACCGCTTACCACAACATCCGTGCCCTGATCGAAAGCAAGCCGCTCAAGGACTTTACCTACGAAGACAAGGGCTCGCTGATCTCGATGAGCCGCTATGCCACCGTCGGCACGCTGATGGGCAACCTTGTGGGCGGCCGCATGGCGATCGAAGGCCGCCTCGCGCGCTTTGTCTATGTCTCGCTCTACCGGATGCACCTGATGGCGATCCACGGGTCAATACGCGGCCTCGGCATGATCTTCATGGGGCACGTCAACCAGGTCGTCCGGCCGAAGCTCAAGCTTCACTGACGGCGGGCGCTGCGCACTTCGGCCATCAGAGCAAATAGTTCGATGACGGGCGTCACCTTTCCGTCGCCGCGATATTCCCGGTAAAGACTGTCCACGTTCACCGCGATGCGTTCGGCGTCGCCCCAGCTGGAATAATCGCCGAGCGCGATGTCGAGGGCGGCTTCGCGGACGGCCAGTCCGGCGTCAAACCGCCGGCGGGCCTCGGCGTCGATATAGGCCAGATACTCGGCCACGTGCCGCACGCCCGCCTTGTCCGTGATCGGACCATGCCCGGGCACGATAACATCCACGTCCATCGCGGTGATCGTCTCGCAAGCCCGGATCCAGTTCGCGACAGGGCCCGCCCACATCAGCGGCGTGCCGCCGATGAACAGGATGTCGCCGGTGAACACCGTCCGGTCCCCGGGCACATGGACCAGCACGTCGCCGCCCGTATGCGCGGGGCCGACTTCGATGAGGCTCACCGCCTTGTTGCCAACCTTGATATCCAGCGTGCCGGAAAATGTCCGCGTCGGCGTGCGCTCATCGACGTTCTCGAAATCAAAGGGCGCGAACACATCGGCAAAGTAGGCGCCGGCAGGCCCCAGCTTCGCGCCCATCGCCTTGAACTGGGCGAGCATCGCGGGTGGAACCTCTGCCATCTCCTTCGCGCTGGCTTCGCTGGCGATAATCTCCGCCTGCGGGCAACATCCGTTCCCATGGCAATGATCGCCGTTGGCATGTGTGTTGACGATAGTGGCGATCCGGCCCGGGCCGATCCCGGTCGCGTCCTCCATCGCCGACAGCATGTCGCGGGTGAGCGCCATGTCGAACAAGGTATCAACCAGCAGCGATGCCTCGCCATCCCGGATCAATCCCGCATTCGACCAGCCCCAGCCACCATCGGGCTGCAACCAGGCATACAGCCCGTTGCCAATATCCTTGAGGCCTTTGGTGTATGTCCAGCGCGGCGCCATCGCATTATCCTCCCGTTTTCCCGGATCAAGTCAGGGAAACCTGCGCCGCGCAAGCGGTCTTAAAACCGGTCGAGCAACCGGCGCAGATACTCGCGCTCTTCTTCGTTCTCAGCTTCATTGTAGCGGCGGCGCAATTCGTCGAGGATGTCCTTGGCGCGCTGGCGCTCGGCCTCTTCGGGAATATTGACGCCCTCACCATCATTGCCGGCGCCCATCAGCGAACGACCCATCGGGTCAGATGTCGCGCCTTGCTCGCCCATGCGCTGCGATTGCAGGCTGTCGAGTTCGCCCGCAAGTTCGCGTGACAACTCCGACATCAGCTGCGTCGCCCGCTCCTGCTCGAGTATGGCGCGGCCTTCATTGCCAGTCTCAAGCGCCTGCTCGGCGCGGCGCTGCGCATCGCGGATCGCGGAGAGGGCATCCGGGTCGATTTGCCCGTCCTCGCCGGCCTGACCGCCGCCCTCGTCCTGCCCTGACTGCTCCGCAAGCCGGTCAAGGAGATCGCCCAGCTGCGCCTGCCGCTCAGCCAGCGTGCCGCCGCGCTGCAATCCGCCGCCCTGGTCCCCGTCTTGCGGCTCGCCCTCGCTGCCCGCGCCGGTCCCGGCCTGACCCGGGTTCTCCTCGCCGCGGCCCATGCCATCGCCTTCCTGCTGGCCGCCGGCGCCTTCATCGGCGCCCTCTCCTTCGGGCGAGCCGAACGGCGGCGGCGCGCCGCCGGGCTGGCCGGGTTCTTCGCCGCGCTGCTGGGCGAGCGTATCGTCGTTCAGCTGCCGCTGTTCGCGCAGCAGTTCGGACAGGCGCCGCATTGCGTCGGTCAGCTCCTGCTCTTCGGGCGGCACATCGCTCTCTTCACCGCCGGCCTGCTGTCCCGGCATGCCCTGACCCTGCTGCCCCTCGCCGCCTTTCTGGAACTCGAGGTTCTCCAGCATATTGGTGATGTCACTCAGCAGCTGGCGTGCCTGGTCGCTCGCGCCTGTCTCCGTCAGGTCCTGCAACGCGTTGAGCATATCCTCAAAGTCCTGACCGCCAGGACCTTGCCCGTCGGCGGCCGCCTCACCGTCTTCGGTCGAGGGCGGCTCTTCAAGACCATTGGCAATCGCCTCGGCCATTTTTGCAGCGAGGTATTCATTGGCGGCGTCGCGGAACGCTTCCATCAGCCTACGGATTTCTTCTTCCGGCGCGCCATCGCGCAAGGCGCGCTCAAGCGCCGCCCGTGCGGCCTCCAGTCGTCGCGCGGCGTCCGCGGCGCTGCCGAACTCCAGCTTCAGCGCAATCGCCCAGAGCAATGGTTCGACCGCATCTGCCTCAGCCTTGTTCCCGGCGGCCACCAGCGTGCTCTCGGCCATCTGCAGCCCCATGAACACGCCGAGATCGTCGATGAACATCTCGCCCTTGTAGGTCATCGATTCGAGCATCAGCACGGCTTGCCGCACGCCTTCCGGCGCTGCGCTGAGGCGTCCGGTTGCGGGCGTATTCACAGCGCCGTCCTGCAGCGCCTGCTCGTTCTTTCCAAACTCGGCATAGCCGCGCGGCTCGCGCAGAACAGTGACGCGCGCTTCCTGCGCAGCCCGGGCCAGCGGGTCCAGAAACAGCTTTTCCGGAAGCGTGTAGGAGATGCTTTCGCTTCGCCCTTCCTGTCCCGCGCCGTCGACCGCGACGAGCTGTATTTCCACGGGAAGCCCCGCCCAGCGGTGACGCGAGAGGTCCAGTTCGTTCTTGGCGTCCAGTTCCTTCACGCCGGCCGTTCCCGGCAGCGGAACCGGCACGCGGTCTTCGGCGCCGGGCGCAGCGGGGTGCGGTGTCTGCAGACGCACCGCGAGCTCCACCGCCGCGAGCCCGTAATCGTCGGACGCTTTCCAGGCGATCTTCACCCGGTCCTGCGAGCCGGGCTCTGGCGGGGCGACAAACTCGATGACGGGCGCCGCATCCGGCAGCACCTGGAAGCCGTAACGTGCGCGCTCGCCCCACCATCGGACACTCACGCGCGTATCGCCCGAGATTTTCGCTTTGGCTTCCCACGCACCGTCCGGCGTCTCCACAAACTTTGCGGCCTTGTCGCGCGCCCCGCGCATGACCAGTTTCGGCGCAGACCTCGCTTCGGTCCGCAAGGTCACTTCTGATCCCATCGGCACACGGACGTTTTCGGTGCCGGGCTTCAGGAAAATTGGCGGACGGCCGGTATGTTCCGGCGGCGTGACCCAGGCCTCCACTACCATCTTGTCGGCGCCGACCAAGGCGCCATAATCCGGAAACAGGGCGCGCCAGACACGGCCCGGCCCATTCCCGCCCGCCAGAACGGCGAACCCGATCACCGCCGCCGGCAGGAGGCCGCGCAGCAGGTACGGGTCCAGGGTTTTCCACTGCGCGCCGAAACTCGGCAGCCTGAGATTTTTCAGTTCCGCAAGCAGACGTGTGCGATGCGCTTCCCAGAGGCCGGCCGCCGCCGCCGACGGGTGTGCCGGGCGATCCTTCAGAGAACTGAGCGGGCGAAGCTCGGACCGCGCCTCAAGCAGCCGTGCCGCCTCCGCCTCGCCCGGTTCCGCATAAAATTTCATGCCGCGCCAGACGAGCGAGCCGCCACCGGCGATGATCAGCGGCGTGATCAAAGCTGCCGTGATCTTGTCCAGACGGTCAAACCCGCCCGACAGCGCCGCGGCCAGAAACAGCATGACCAATACAAAGACCGGCCAAAACGCGTGCCCCAGCGCCAGCAGCGTCAGCCTGCGCTTCGTCGCGGCGACCTTTGCCGCGATCTCTGTCAGGCTACCGTCGTAAGCCACGCGGGTACTTTCTCCAGCCCAACCGATTCCTCGAATGTCGGACGTCTGCGGACGATTTCAAACCGGTCGCCGTCGACAAGGACTTCCGGCACCAGCGGCCGTGCGTTGTAGGCCGAAGACAGCACCGCGCCGTAGGCGCCGGCCGACATGAAGGCAAGCTGCTCACCCGCCTTGACCTCAGGCATTACCCGGCCCGAGGCGAACTTGTCAGTCGATTCGCAGATCGGGCCGACAACGTCATATGTTTTCGAGGGGTGTCCCGCCCCAGGCTCGGCCAATGGCAGGATATCGTGATGCGCCGCATAAAGCGCGGGGCGGATCAGGTCATTCATGCCCGCATCAACGATCAGGAAGGTCCGGTCCGGAGCCTCTTTCTCATACAGGGCTGTGGTCAGCATGACGCCGGCATTTCCAGCGATCACGCGGCCCGGCTCAAGAATGAGCTCAAACCCCTGTCCGGCAACAACTTCGGAGATCATTGCAGCATAATCAGATGGCGGCGCCGGGGCGTCACCCTCCTTGTACGGAATACCCAGGCCGCCACCCACATCGATCCGGCCGATCGCATGGCCCTGCTGGCGAAGGCGCAGCGCCAGCGCGACGACCTTCTCGAAGGCCGCCCGCATCGGCGTAAGATCGCCGATCTGGCTGCCGATATGCACATCGACCCCGACCGCGCAGATCCCGGGCAGGCGCGCCGCTTCGGCATAGAGTGCTTCCGCCTCGCCCCAGGGGACGCCAAACTTGTCGCCGGACTTGCCGGTCGAAATATTGGGGTGGCCGCCCGCGGCTACGTCCGGGTTCACCCGCAGGGCTACGGGCGCCTCGCGGCGGAGCTTCGCCGCCACTTCAGACAGGAGACGCAGTTCTGCCGCGCTCTCCACATTGAACTGATGGATGCCCTGTTCGAGCGCGAGTGTCATTTCGGCCGCGGTCTTGCCAACGCCGGAGAAGACAATCCTGGAGGCCGGAATCCCGGCCTTCCGTGCCCGAAGCAATTCGCCGCCGCTGACCACGTCGGCGCCGCACCCCTGCCTGGCAAGCGTCGCGAGGACGGCCAGGTTGCCGTTCGCCTTAACAGAATAGGCGACCAGTACGCCCTGCCCACGGAACGCATCGGCAATCACCCGCGCATGGCGCACGAGGGTCGCGCTCGAGTATACATAACACGGCGTGCCCACAGCGGCTGCGACAGCCGCAAGGTCCACCCCCTCGCAATGAAGGCGCCCACCGGAATAGCTGAAATGATGCATTCGGTCTCCCGGGCTAGTCGAGGTCGCCGAGGCCGCCTTCGCTTACAGCGCCGGACGGCCTCGTCTGCGGAACTTCGCCGCCCCAGTCATTTTCCGTCATCCCCTCGGACGGATTGTTACTCACGCCAACTGCCACACCGACCGGCTCGGTCTGCGCAGCTTCAGCCAGCGTGATGACAGGCGCGGACGTCCGGCACGCAGTCAACGCCGCCATGGCGCATGCCACCAGAAGGCGCCGCGCCTTCATCAACGGCTCCCGGGCCCGCCAAGAAGTTCGTCATCGGCGTCGCCGGCAGCCGGAACGGACGGCCGGTCCGGCAACTCTGGCAGGTTCTTGTTGCCGGCGTCCGGCAGCGTTGCCGGATCGACCTCGTTGGGGCTTCCGATCAGCGGCTCCGGGCGCTTCAGGTCGCCGGTCAGGCCGCAGGCAGACACAGCGCCAAGCAGGAAGGTCGCCGCCGAGGCGGCAAGGATACGTTTCATCATCGTCACTCCAGTCTAAGTCTCTGCGTCCACTGTGCCACTTGTTCGGCGACCCGAACAGGGCTTGTGCCGCCATAAGATGTCCGGGATGAGGCAGACGCCTCGACCGTCAGCACATTGAAGACATCTTTGGTGATCGCGGAATTCACCTTCTGCAGATCAGCCAGCGAAAGCTCTGCCAATTCGGCGCCTTTCGACTCGGCCAGCGCCACGATCTGACCGGTGGCGTGATGTGCGTCCCGGAACGGAAGGCCCGCCTCGCGGACCAGCCAGTCGGCAAGATCCGTCGCGGTCGAATAACCCCGGCCCGCCGCCGCCTGCATCATATCCGGCTTGAACCGGATCGTCTCCACCATCCCGGCCATTGCCCGCGCGCAGAGGTCAAACGTGTCGAAGGCTTCGAATGTGAGCCTTTTGTCATCCTGCAGGTCCTTGGCATAGGCAAGCGGCAGCGCCTTCACGGCGCCCTGCAACGCGGAGAAGAGCCCTGTAATCAGCGAGGCCTTCGCCCGTATCAGTTCCGCCGCATCCGGATTGCGCTTCTGCGGCATGATGGAGGAGCCCGTGGACCATTCGTCCGGGAGCTGCGCAAAGCCGAACTGCGGGCTTGTCCAAAGGACGATCTCCTCGGCCAGCCGCGACAGATGTGTCGCGCCAATCGACAATGTGCTCAGGGCCTCCAGCGCAAAATCGCGGGATCCCACAGCGTCCAGGGAGTTCGCCATCGGCCGCGCAAAACCGAGCGCCTCGGCTGTCATATCCCGGTCGATCGGAAAGCCCGTCCCGGCAAGCGCCGCCGCGCCCAGCGGGCATTCGTTCAGCCGCCACGCACAGTCCAGAAGCCGCGTGCGGTCGCGTTCCAGCATCTCCACATAGGCCAGCAGATGATGGCCAAGCGTCACGGGCTGCGCCGTCTGCAGATGGGTGAAGCCGGGCATGTAGGTCGACGTGTTCTCGCCGGCCCGGCGCACCAGCGCAGCCTGCAGCGCCGTGACCAGATGGCTCGTCTGCGCCAGGGCGCCGCGTGTCCAGAGCCGGAAATCCGTCACCACCTGGTCGTTGCGGGACCGCGCGGTATGCAGCCGGCCCGCGGGCTCGCCGATCAATTCCCTGAGGCGGGCTTCGACATTCATGTGGATGTCTTCCAGTTCGCGCCGGAACGGGAAGGTCCCTGCCCGCATCTCCGCCGCGATCATGTCGAGCCCCGACTGGATCGCCTCATTGTCCGACGCGCTGAGAATGCCCATTTGCGCGAGCATGTCCGCATGGGCCCGGCTTGCGGCCACATCTTCCCCGGCCATCCGCCGGTCCACATCGAGCGAAGCATTGATCTCGTTCATGATGTCCGAGGGCGTTGCGGCAAAACGGCCACCCCACATTGTCTGGCCTTTACCCGGATTCATCGCCATATCCCTCGCTATCGGCCTCTCGGAGCGCGCGCCCCAAATGATACGTTTTGCCTTTACAGGCCTCTTCTTGGTCGCCGCCGCGGGGATTGTCTATGTGCTGATGAGCGCAGCCGGTGGCAAACCACCCGTCAATCCGCTGGAGCGGTATGCCAGGGATACGCTTGAGAAGGTGGACTTCGCCTCTGCCGGCAAGCCAGCACCCTCAGGAACCTTCACGGTGGCCGATGGGACCGCAGCAGACCTCGCGAGCTTCAAAGGCAAGACGATCCTCGTGAACTATTGGGCCACCTGGTGCCCGCCTTGCGAGAAAGAGATGCCCTCGCTGGGCGCCCTGCAGGCGGCTCGCGGGAGCGACACGTTCGAAGTCGTCGCGATCAGCATCGACGCGGACGAAGACGTCGGCTTCGCCCGCCAGCGGCTGACAGAACTTGGAGCGGCGAACATCACCTTCCGGCACGCACCGCTGGACCGCGGCGACATCGTCTATGGCGCGGACGTTCAGGGTTTTCCGACGACGATCCTCTACGGACCGGACGGCGCAGAGCTTGCCCGGCTGTCGGGCGAAGCTGACTGGGCCTCACTCGAAGCCGTGCAGTTTATCGATGCAGCCCTAAGGCAGGCTCGCTAGCGCCGTTTTGACCCGGGCGAGTTGAAGCGCCATCTGGGCCTCGGGGGCGGGGGTCGATGCTGCGAGCGGGGCTTTGCCAGTCCACATCAGCACCAGCAGTTCGAGTTCCAGCTTCAGGTCACCGTACACGGCGGGGTCCTGCGCGCTGGCAATGTCGCGCGCCACGACTGCAAAGCCATAAGCGTCCTGGAACTCGCCCGCGTTAACGACCTCGCCGTTATCGACGCCCGCATCATATTCGTCCGCGGTCGTCTTCATGAGGTATTCGATGATGTCTTTTGGCGCCCCGCCGGCCGCCTCGCGCATGGCCTTCAAGTTGGCTTCGGCCTCGGTCAGCAGCGGCTCTATCTCTTCGGCCGGTTTGCCGGCCTCCAGGGCGGCAGAGAGCTGTTCAAACACTTCCGGCTTGAAGCCGATCGCATCAAGCCCGGCGCGCTCGTCTGCATGCGTCTCCGAAACCGGATGCAGCAGGTGGGGCGCGGCTTCTCCCGCAGCTCCGGCGCGGTAAAGTGCAAGTCCCGCCGCAACATGTCCGGAGATGAAAGCCAGGCGCTTTTCGACCGGCAAGCCGGCCGCGGCGTCCAGTCGAGGAAACGCGCCCTCGCCTTCGCCGCCCTCACCGCCTTCGCCTTGCCCGACAGGCGCTCCGTCGGCCGACTGAGCCGCAACCGGGGCGCCGGCCTCGCCGCTTTCGCCGCCGCAGGCCGAAAGGCTGGCCGCGCCGATCAGGGCGGCGCCGAGGCCAAGACCCATCCAGCGCTTGGGTAGGAAGTTCATGTCATGCCTCCGGAATGAATTGCACCATCAGTTTAAGCCCGCTAGACTGCGAAATGCAAGTCATTCTCAATTCTGGCGGCGCGGCATCATGTACCTTACACTCGCCAACGTCCTTTCGCTCGACACGCTGGCAAGCGTGCTGGCGGCGACGGGCACACTTACCTGGCAACCCGGGGAGTTGACCGCCGGTGGCAGGGCACGCGCCGTAAAACATAATTTGCAGGCCGATTTGCGATCCGGCGCAGGCGAAGCGCTGCATGCCGCGCTGCTGGACGATATCTCCGTTCACGCTGTCCTGCGCGCGGCGGCGCGCCCGCGCCGCTTCTCACGCCTCTTGCTCAGCCGCACCGAGGATGGCGGCCATTATGGCCGGCACGTCGACAACGCGCTGATGCCGGTTCCGGCCGGCCGTCTGCGCACGGATCTTTCCTTCACGCTCTTCCTGTCAGACCCGGCCTCCTATGACGGCGGCGAACTGGTCATCGACACGCCCGCCGGCGACTACACGGCCAAGCCCGACGCCGGCGATCTCGTCCTCTATCCGTCCGGCGCCATCCACGAAGTCCGCCCCGTCACGCGCGGCATCCGCCTCGCCTGTGTCGGCTGGATCGAAAGCAGCATCCGGGATAGCGCCGCGCGCGACATCCTGTTCGATCTCGAGAACCTGAAAATTTCGCTCGTCGCTCGTCTGCCATCAGACGCGCCGGAGCTGCTCGCACTCGACAAATCCATCGGCGCCCTCCTGCGGCGCTGGGCCGACGCCTAACACCAGTCAGGCTTTTTCTGCCGGCCGTCATAGTCCCAGGTCCGGTGCGTTCCGCCCGCAACAAGCAACGCCGCCACATCCTCGCCGCCGATGTCGAGCCGCACGACCGTGCGCTTATACCGGTCGGTGCCGCGCGTCTCGCTGACGGTCACTGCCTTGCCGCGCGTCAGTCCCAGCGCCGCTTCCTTGGCCTTGTAACCGAGTGCGCGCTCCGCCTCGCACTTCGCACCGCCGCGCTGTTTCATCGAACCTGTCTCCGGAGAATCGATCCCGTGCAGCCGGAACTTCGTACCATCAGAAAGGCGTCCCGAATCGCCATCCGACCAGTAGACTGTCAGCGGTATCTCGACCGCCGCCGGTGTAGCAGCCGCCGCAGACGGCGCCCGGGACGCGTAGAGCGCGCCGCCCGCGACAATCGTGAGCATAACCCCTGCGCCGGCGAGATAAGTCAGCGGTGTACGCACGGACATGCATTTCTCCCGAACTTCGGTTTCAAAGTCCAAGGAGCCCGTCAGGGCTAAATGAAGCGTTAAAGAACCCGCATGCCTAGCGTGTTGGAACCGGGTGATCGCCGGAATAATCGTAGAAGCCGCGTCCGGATTTCTTGCCAAGCCAGCCCGCCTCGACAAACTTCACCAGTAGCGGACATGGGCGGTACTTTGTATCGGCAAGCCCGTCATGCAGAACCTGCATGATCGAGAGGCACGTATCGAGGCCAATGAAGTCCGCGAGCTGTAACGGTCCCATCGGATGGTTCGCGCCGAGACGCATCGCGGTGTCGATCGATCCGACGTTCCCGACGCCTTCATAGAGCGTATAAACCGCCTCGTTGATCATCGGCATGAGGATCCGGTTCACGATGAAGGCCGGGTAATCCTCGGCATTCGTCGTCGTCTTGCCGATACGTTTCGCATAGGTGATCGCCGTCTCGAACGTCTCCTGATCGGTATTCAGTCCGCGGATCACCTCTACCAGCTTCATCAAGGGAACCGGGTTCATGAAGTGCAGTCCGATGAAACGCTGCGGCCGATCGGTTACGGAGGCGAGCCGCGTGATCGAGATCGAAGACGTATTGGTCGCGAGGAACGCGTGCGCGGGCACGACTTCGCAGATCGACCGGAAAATCTGCTCTTTGATCTCACGCTTTTCGGTCGCCGCCTCAATGACCAGATCAGATTCGGCCTGCGATTTCATGTCGGTCGAACTGCGCACGCGTTTCAACGCGGCCGTCATCGCCTCGGCTGTGATGATCTCGCGCGCGACCTGGCGGCGCATGTTGGCTTCCATCGTGGCCGCGCCCTTTTCGAGCGCAGCCTCCGACACATCCGTCAGCACAACGTCATAGCCCGCCAAGGCCGAGACATGCGCGATGCCGTTGCCCATCTGCCCGGCCCCGATGATGCCGACCGTCCTGATATCTGCCCCAATTTCCGGCATGCCCGCGATCCTTGAACACGTGTTGAACGCGCCCGTTATAACGCGTGGTGCAGCGCAGCAAAGTGCAGGTTTGCAGGGCCTGGAGAAGCGCGTGTCGGGTCTCGCGACCAATCCCGGCGACGAAAGACCCATACACCGGGTTGTGGCCATGGATTCAGGCTATCTCCAAGCGTGCGAAGGCCGCCTCGATCTTGCCTTTCACGCCTGGATTGAAGTTCATGTCCGCGCCGACCAGCATGGCGTCCTGATTGAACAGCCGAAGCTCGACAGGGCGATCAGCGAATACAGGCGGCAGTTCATCCCGGTAAGCTGCGGCCTGCGCAGCGGCTTCACGGACATAGACCGCAGAGCGCAAGGCACAGGGCGCCAGCACGTCGTGGCTTTGATAGCTTAACGGGAGAACGGTCTCGCCCGGCTCAGCATCCTGCAATGTGATCCGGCAGGGAGAGCCGGGCTTCGCATCGACGGTCTTACGCATAATGTTTTGCAGGCGGAGCACTTTATCGCTGAGGCCGGACGGGTATGCAAAGTCCTGCCGCGGCAATCCGGTCATGGCGGGTGACATGGGCGTAGTCCGTGCATGCGGAGCCCTGATTCGCACCCGGCAGACGCCGCCCGATGCTTGCGGTCCAATGAAAAAGCCCGCGCGTTGGGGCGCGGGCTTTGCACAAACCTGAATGGATCAGGTCAGAGCGCTTTGGTCAGTTCCGGCACGGCAATGAACAGATCCGCCACGAGGCCGTAATCGGAGACCTGGAAGATCGGCGCTTCTTCGTCCTTGTTAATGGCGACGATGATCTTGGAATCCTTCATGCCCGCAAGGTGCTGGATGGCGCCCGAGATACCGACGGCAACGTAGAGTTCCGGAGCAACGATCTTGCCCGTCTGGCCGACCTGATAGTCGTTCGGGGCGTAGCCGGCATCGACCGCTGCGCGCGACGCGCCAACGGCTGCGCCAAGCTTGTCTGCCAGCGGAATGATGACTTCCTTGAACTTGTCGGACGAGCCAAGCGCGCGCCCGCCCGAGACGATCCGTTTCGCGGCCGTCAGTTCCGGGCGATCCGATTTTACCATTTCATCCGAGATGAACTCGGACTTGAACGGGCCTGCCGGCGCCGGCGCGGCTTCGACCGAAGCCGACCCGCCACCTTCGGCGGCGGGGAACGCCGTGCCGCGAACCGTGATCACTTTCTTCGCGTCCGACGATTTGACAGTCATGATCGCGTTGCCCGCATAGATCGGGCGAACGAACGTGGACGGATCAATCACCGCCACGATCTCGGACAGCTGCATCACGTCGAGCTTCGCGGCGATGCGCGGGGCGATGTTCTTGCCTGTGGTGGTCGCGGCGATGAACACGGCGTCATAGCCAGCCATCATCGGCACAACGAGGGCTTCCATGGCTTCGGCGCTTTGCTTCTTCAGCGATGCGCCGTCTGCGTGGACGACCTTGCGCACTCCGGCAATCTGCGCAGCCGCTTCGGCCACGGCGCCTGCACCTTCACCGGCGACGAGCACATCGACATCGCTGCCGAATTTCGAAGCGGCGGTCACGACCTTTGCGGTCGCGTCCGACAGGATTGCATTGTTATGTTCTGCAATGACTAGGACGGCCATCAGACAGCTCCTGCAGTTTTGAGTTTCGCGACCAGCGCCGCCACATCTTCAACTTTCACACCGGCGCTGCGCGTTGCAGGCTCGGTCACTTTAACCACCGTCAGTCGCGGCGAGATGTCGACCCCGTAAGCCTCTGGCGACTTCTCGGCGATCTCTTTCTTCTTGGCCTTCATGATGTTCGGCAGCGAGGCATAGCGCGGCTCGTTGAGGCGCAGGTCTACCGTCACGATCGCCGGCAGGGTCAGCTTCACGGTCTGCAGGCCGCCATCGACTTCGCGCACCACTTTCAGCGCGCCGCCGTCTTTTTCCAGCTTGTAGGCAAACGTGCCCTGCGGCCAGTCGAGCAGCGCGGCCAGCATCTGGCCGGTCTGGTTGCTGTCATCGTCAATCGCCTGCTTGCCGAGGATCACGAGGTCCGGCGACTCTTCGCCGACCACCTTGGCCAACAGTTTCGCCACGGCCAGAGGCTCGACGGTCGCTTCGGTCTTGATCAGGATGCCCCGGTCTGCGCCCATGGCGAGCGCCGTGCGGATCGTCTCCTGCGCCTGCTGCGGGCCGATCGAGACCACGACGATCTCCGTCGCGACGCCGGCTTCCTTGAGGCGCACGGCCTCTTCGACCGAAATCTCGTCGAACGGGTTCATCGACATCTTGACGTTGGCGAGATCGACGCCGGTCTGGTCCGGCTTCACGCGGACCTTCACGTTGTAATCGATGACGCGCTTGACAGGCACGAGGACCTTCATGCGGGCACTCCCAGGCTGGTTTCGGATTATGGAAATAGAAGGAGCGCCGTCCCTACCGTCGCGGGCGCCCGCGCGCAAGAGTTGACGCTTACGTCAGGGTCAATTGGGCGCACTTTTGCGCTACAAACGAGGTCACCTATTCCGGCGCTTCGTCGTTCGCTCCGAGCACAATCCCGGCCAGGTAGAGCGACCCGCAGATCAGGATCCTGTCTGCACCGCTCGCTGCGGCGGCGCCCATCGCGGCCTCGAGGCTGTCGCAAGGCTCGGCCTGGAGCCCCGCGGTGTGCGCGGCATCGGCCAGCCGGATCGGTTCTGCCCCGAGATGCCCGGGCGCGTTCGGCAGCGTGAACACCGGCGGCTTCAGATAGCGGAACGGCATGAAGAAGCCGACCGAGTCCTTGCTCGCAAGCATCGCAGTAACGAGGGCGGTCTTGCCGCCCAGCGCCGTCAGGTGACGCGCAATCGCCCGCGCCGCGTGCGGATTGTGCCCGCCATCGAGCCAGACCTCGCGCCCCTGCGCTATCGCCGTGACCGGCCCGGGCTTCAGCCGCTGCATCCGCGCGGGCCAGGTCGCCGAGCGCGCACCGCGGAAAATGGCGTCCTGCGAGATGCGCGTCGAGTTGCCGAACAGTTGCATCGCCATCGCGGCGAGCGCCGCGTTCGAGCGCTGATGCTCGCCAATGAGCGCCAAGCCTTCCGGCATCGCGTCCACGAAGTGCGTCTTAAGGCGGTAGAGCGGCGCGCCTTCGGCGGCCGCCTTCTTGGTGATCACATCATCGCACACCTTGCGCTGGATCGCGGACAGAACCGGCCGGCCTTTCTTGATGATGCCTGCCTTCTCGCCCGCAATCGACCGCAGGTCCGAACCCAGGAAAGCCTTGTGGTCATAATCGACCGGCGTGATCACCGACAAGGCTGGCTTATCGATCACATTTGTCGCGTCGAACCGTCCGCCAAGGCCCACTTCGAGGATCAGTAGGTCCGCCGGCACTTCCGAGAAGGCGAGGATCGCCGCCGCCATGGTCGCCTCGAAATGCGTGATCTGGCCCCGGCCGATCGCCGCGAATGTGCGGTCCAGCCAGCCGATGAGCCGCGCATCGTCCACCAGCTTGCCGGCCAGCCGGATGCGCTCATTGAACCGCACCAGATGCGGCGAGGTGAAGACGTGTACGGAGAGTCCCGCCTCTTCGGCCATGGCCCGCATGAACGCGCAGGTCGAGCCCTTGCCGTTCGTGCCTGCGACATGGATCACCGGCGGCAGCCGGTCCTGCGGGCGCCCCAGCGCCTCAAGCGCCGCGAGCACGCGACCGAGCGACAGCTCGATAACTTCAGGATAGAGGCCTTCGAACCGCTTCAGAGCGGCGTCGAGCGCCGGACTGTTTCCGGTCAATCGAGAACGCCCTTTGGCTGGGACAGCTTGTCGGCATGCGTCTTCGGCGCCGTCAGCGTCACGTTGGAGCGGTCCTCCCTGCGGCGCGACATCGGCAGGAGGTGCGACAGCACGCGTGACAGTGTTGCCTTCAGCTTCCTCCGGTCACAGACGATATCGACCTGACCCTTCTCGCGCAGGAATTCTGATCTCTGGAAGCCCTTCGGCAGGCTCTCGCGAATTGTCTGTTCGATCACGCGCGGACCCGAAAACGCAATCATAGCGCCGGGCTCTGCAATATGCACGTCGCCCAGCATCGCGTAGGAGGCCGAGACACCGCCCGAAGTCGGGTCCGTCAGCACCACCACGTAAGGCAGCTTCGCATCGGCAAGGTCGTTGATTGCCAGCGTTGTGCGCGGCATCTGCATCAGGCTCAGCGTGCCCTCCTGCATCCGCGCGCCGCCGGAGGCCGTGCACACCACGAAGGATGACTTTCGCGCGAGCGCCAGCTGCGCTGCGGTAATGAAGGCCTCGCCCGCCGCCATGCCGAGCGAGCCGCCCATGAAATCAAAATCCTGAACCAGCACGACCGCCGGCACGCCGCCGATCTTGCCATAGGCCGCCACCATGCAGTCTTCCTGCAGGAGCGGTGCGCCGCCGTCCTCGGTTTCCTTCACATCGCGCGCGGCCACTTTCGCCTTCGCTGCCTTGAGGCGCGCCGGGTACGGCTTGTCATCCTTGAACTTAAGGGGATCGAGCGGCACAGGCGGCAGTGAGACCGGCTCCCACCGCTCATCATCAAAGAGCAGCCGGAAACGGACACGCGGCGAAATCCGCAGGTGCGCGCCCGCCGGTGTGACGTTCCAGGTCGCTTCCAGGTCGCTCTTGTAGATCAGCTCCCCGGACACCGGACATTTAACCCAGAGGTCGTCCGGCGTGTCCTTCCTGGACATGATTGTCTTGAGGCCCGGCGGCGTGACTTTGTTGATCCAGTTCATAAGTCAGGGACTCCCGAATACGCGGCAGCGTCAGGCTTTGCGGACCGTATCGATGGCCGCCCGCAATTCCTGTGCGAGCGCGCCCATCGCGGGGGCCGCAGCCCCGAACCGGTCAGTCGCATGTGCATCGCCCGCCTTTTCCACAAAAGCCGAACCAACAACCACCCCATCCGCGATTTTAGCCATTTCTGCAGCTTGTGCACCATTTTTTACACCAAAACCGACACAAACCGGCAATCCCGACACAGATTTCACCATGGCTACCTGCCCTGCAATCGCTGCAGGATCCGCGCTTCCAGCCCCGGTCACACCCGTTACGGCAACGAAATAAATAAAGCCGGAGGCACCCTCCGCGACCTTGGCGGCTCGCGCCCGGTCCGTCGTCGGGGTTGCAAGACGGATCACCGAAAGCCCGTATTGCGCGTATATCGCCCGCAGGCCCTCATCTTCCTCAGGCGGCAGGTCCACCAGGATGGTGCCATCAATGCCAGCCCCGGCCGCCGCCTCTGCAAACACCTCGTAGCCCATCGAGTGCACGGGATTGGCATATCCCATCAGGATCAGCGGCGTTACCGGATCATCCTTCCGGAAGCGCGCGGCGAGCGCGATCACGTCGGTCAGTTTCGTGCCATTTGCGAGCGCCCGCAAGCCCGCCTTCTGGATCGCAGCGCCATCCGCCATCGGGTCCGTGAACGGCGCGCCGAGTTCGATGATGTCGGCGCCGCCATCGCGCAGCGCGCACAGCGCAGCATAGCTGGACTCAAGGTCCGGGTCGCCCGCCATGAGGTAAGTGACAAGCACGGCGCGACTTTCGCCGCGCGCCTTCGCAAAGGCCGCCTCGATCCGTGTGCGTCCCATTCAGTTCGCCGTATTCTCAAGCGCCCAGGCGGCGTAGTCGTCGGTGATATGCGTCAGCCCCGTCGCAACGATCGCGGGCACGTCATATGGGTGGACCCGCTTCACCAGCGCTTCGATGTTCGTCCAGTTGGCGTCCGGCGCCTTGAGCCAGAGGATGAACTCGAATGACTGCTCGATCACGCCTTTCCAGCGATAGGTGGACGAGACAGGCCCCTCCAGGTTCGCGCAGGCCGCAAGGCGCGCTTCGAGCGCCGCGTCGGCGATATCTTCCGCTACGCGGCGCGAAGGGCAGGTGATGCGCACAAGGATGAAACCGGTCACGTCTCAGAAATCCTTACCATTGACTTGTTCAAGAGACATCGCGCGCCGGTCGAGCCCATTGAGGCAGCGCAGGTTGATCGCTGCCATCGGCGTGCCATCTGGCGCCGCGCCAAAACCGAACGCTTCAACGCCGCAAGTCTTGCAGAACACGTGGTCTATGGCGCCGCGATTGAAATGATAGGTTTCGGTCTCATCTTCGCCGCGAAGCAGCGTAAAATCCGTACGCGCCACAAATGCCAGCACCAGGCCCTTGATGTCGCAGTGAGAGCAATTGCACTCCATGCCGGACGTGAAATCGCCGGTCACTTCAAACCCGACCGCCCCGCAATGACATCCGCCCCTCATTCTGGTCATACGTCTACCCCGAGCGCCTTCGCCACCGAAAACACATCCTTGTCGCCGCGCCCGCACAGATTCAGGATCATCAGGCCGTCCCTGCCAAGTTCCTGCGCCACTTCGCCAACGCGGGCAATCGCATGCGCGGGCTCCAGTGCCGGGATGATACCCTCAAGCCGCGTGCACAGCTGGAACGCGGCAAGAGCTTCATCATCCGTACACGACAGGTATTCCGCCCGCCCCGCGTCCCGCAGGAAGGCATGCTCAGGCCCGATACCTGGATAATCGAGGCCTGCCGAAATCGAATGCGCGTCGATGATCTGGCCATCATCGGTCTGCAACAGATAGGTCCGGTTGCCGTGCAGGATGCCCGGCCTGCCACCGTTCAGCGCGGCTGCGTGCATGCCCGTCTCTATGCCATGCCCTGCCGCCTCGACGCCGATCAGGCGGACGCTTTCATCTTCGATGAAGGGATGGAACAGGCCGATCGCGTTCGAACCGCCCCCGATACACGCCATCACGGCGTCCGGCAGGCGCCCTTCCCGCTCCAGGATCTGCGCGCGCGCCTCGCGCCCGATCACGGACTGGAAGTCGCGTACAATTTCCGGGTACGGATGAGGGCCAGCCGCCGTGCCGATGCAGTAGAACGTCGTTTCGACATTCGTCACCCAATCGCGCAGCGCTTCGTTCATCGCGTCCTTAAGCGTGCCTGTGCCGGACGAGACAGGGATGATCTTCGCCCCCAGGAGGCGCATCCGGAACACGTTCGGCTTCTGCCGCTCCACATCCGTCTCGCCCATGAACACGACGCATTCGAGGCCAAACCGCGCGCAGATCGTCGCCGTCGCAACGCCGTGCTGGCCGGCGCCCGTCTCTGCGATGATCCGCTTCTTACCCATCCGGCGGGCGAGCAAGACCTGCCCGAGGCAATTGTTGATCTTGTGTGCGCCCGTATGGTTCAGCTCGTCGCGCTTGAAATAGATTTTCGCGCCGCCGAAATGCCCGGTCAGCCGCTCGGCAAAATACAGCGGCGACGGACGGCCCACATAATGCGTCCACAGGTCCTGCATCTCGGCCACAAAGGCGGGGTCCTGTTTTGCCTTGCGGTACTCTGCCTCAAGCTCCAGCACGAGGGGCATCAGCGTCTCGGCGACATAGCGTCCGCCGAACTCGCCAAACCGGCCGTTCGCGTCCGGCCATTTATCCCAGGTATTGCGCAGATCCATAAGGCTCAAATTCCCTTTGCCGCGCGAATGAAGGCGCGCACCCGTTCCCTGTCCTTTAACCCCCGTATCCGTTCCACACCAGAGGACACATCGACGGCAGACGCGGCAGTTTGGCCGATCGCCCCTGCGACATTCTCCGGCGTCAGCCCGCCAGCGAGTATCCACGGTTTAGGCGATACCCAGCCCGTCAGCAGGCCCCAGTCGAACGCCGCCCCATGCCCGCCCTTCTGCGCGTCGCCCTCCGGCGGCTTGGCGTCCAGCAGAAGCCGGTCCGCCGCGCCATAATCGCCCGCCCGCGCCAGGTCTGCCGCCTCCCGCACGCCCAGCACCTTCCAGACCTCCGCCCCGGTCATGTCCTTGATCTCGGCTACCCGCTGCGGCGTCTCGCTGCCGTGCAGCTGCAGCACGGGGAAGCCCAGCGCCGCCACGCTGCACACTTCTGCGTCCGGCGGATCGAGCAAAACCGCCACCGGCACCGCCTTTCCAACCGACAGGAGAAGCGTCTGGGCGGCCGACAGCGTCACCTGGCGCGGGCTCGCCGCGAACATGAACCCGATCCAGTCCGCCCCCTCGCGCGCTGCAAACGCCGCGAGTTCCGGGTCCTTCAGTCCGCAGATCTTTACCATTGCCATGCCTGTGACGTGACCGAAACCCGGCCCCAGCACAATACCCCGCCCCTTGCGCCATCTTGCCCTGCCGCCCTGGAGAACCTAACGTGACCGTTAGCGCTATCCGGGAAGGACGGGGTCAGGACGGTCCCGTACCCGCGCGCCGGCCACTCGGGCACGGCGTTTGCACACGAAGCCCACACGCCGGAGTTTTCGTAAATTGCCATACGCGCAGATCAGCCATCTACCGCCTCCGCGCACCACCCCGGTGAACGTGTACGAGGACGCCCGCAAGGCGCCCGTGTGGGAGCAGGCATTCTACACGATCTGGATGTTTACGATCTTCCTGCCGATCGATGCGTTTCAGCCGATCCGGAATATCTGTATTGCCGGCCTCCTCGGCATGCTGTTCCTGCACCGGGCGCAGGCGCTGGCGCTCATGCTGAAGGCCTGGCCGCTGTTCCTGTTGCCGATCCTCGGGACTTTTTCAGTCTTCTGGACCCCCTACCCTGCAGAAGCGCCAAAGAACGCCATACTGCTCCTGCTGACACCTACGCTGCTGGTTCTGCTGGCCACCCGACTTCGGGCGATCGAATTCCTGCGCATCGTGATGTTTGCAGCCTGGCTCGGCACACTATACACCGCCCTTTTCTTCGCCACCCTTCCGGCCGGCGGGCCTTACGGCCAGAAAAACTACCTCGCCTTCCACATGATGATTGTGATCCTCGTATCGCTCGGCACTTTCCTAAACGAGGAAGAGCCGCTGGCGCTGAGACTGATTGGGCTCGCCTTCGTGCCGATCGCATTCCTGTTCCAGTATATCGCGGGCTCGGCCACCTCACTCGTGTTCGCGGTGGTCGGCAGCGCGCTCCTGATCATGGTCAAGACAGTCTGGGGCAGCGTCTCTAAGGTTCGCCACATGCGCACAATAGCCCTGACCTTTTTTGCCGCATCCGCTCTTGTGATTGCCATTACAGTCCTGTCCGTGCCCAACAATACCATGGTTGATGACTTCTTCGCGCTCCTCGGCAAGGATTCCACCCTTACCGGACGAACCGCCATCTGGGAGGCGGCCGAGCGGGTATCCGCCGACCACCCCTGGTTTGGGGTCGGGCTTGATGGGTTCTGGCACCCGATGACGGGCATTGCCCAAACAATCAACGAGAATGACCATAAGGCCCCCGGCACCAAACATTCCTTCCACAGCGCCTTCTGGGAAGTCCGTGTCCACTTTGGCTTCGTGGGCCTCGGTTTCTTCATCCTTGCGGTAACCTGGGCAGGCCTGCGCACGTTCGGCTTATGGCTGCGCGAGGGCAGCATTGCCAACTCGATACTGCTCGTGATGTTTACAGTGGTCCTGGTCTCCTGCTTTACCGAGTCCTATGCTGCGGGCTTTCACAGCATGATGGTCTACTTCCTGTATTACGGGGGCCTCGCTGCCTTCCGCACCGGTGAGCGCAAATTCGTCGGCGTCGGCCAACTGGTCGAACACCCCGCCTGAACCTCTGGGACGACAGCGCTCTGGAAGTCTGCGCGAAGGCGGTAGATTATGGCACACGTGCGCCGGCCCAACTGCCAGCGCTATTGCAGTCCGCAGGAGCATGCCCGTGACTTCTCAAACCATTTTCAACGACGCCCCCTGGATGGCGCCTGGCCTGACCACAGACGCGCGTGCCGCCCTGCTGGACGCAGCCCTCACTGAGGACGAACGCTACAGCCTGCTGCACAGCCAGTGGGCCATCGGGTTCCTGCCGGACGCGCCCCTGCCTGACGGGGCGATTCCGGCCGCCGGTTACGTGCCGCCGATTCCGCGCCTCGGCATTCCCGGCCTTTATGAAACAGATGCCAGCCTCGGTGTCACCAATCCCCGCAACGCACGGCCCGGCGACACCGCCACCGCCCTGCCGTCCGGCCTCGCCATGGCCTCCACCTGGGACCCGGGCCTGGCCCATGACGCCGGCGCCATGATCGGCGACGAAGCCGCAAAGAAAGGCTTTAACGTCCTCCTCGGCGGGGGCATGAACCTCGTGCGAGATCCGAGATGCGGGCGTAATTTCGAGTATCTCGGCGAAGACCCCCTGCTCGCCGGCGTCCTCTCCGGCGAGGCCATCCGCGGCACCCAGAGCCAGGGCATCATCGCCACCGCCAAACATTTCGTGCTCAACGACCAGGAAACCGGCCGGCACGTTGTCAATGCCGTGATCGACGAAGCGGCCTTGCGAGAAAGCGACCTGCTCGCTTTCCAGATCGCCATCGAACGCGGCGCGCCGGGCGCGATCATGTCCGCCTATAATAAGATCAACGGCCATTATGCCTGCGAAAACGACGCGCTGCTGAACGGTGTGCTTAAAGGCGACTGGGCCTTTCCCGGCTTCGTGATGGCCGACTGGGGCGCGACGACCAGCGTGCGCGCCGCCGCGAACGGCCTCGACCAGCAATCGGGAGAGCAGCTGGACTTTCGTGTCTGGTTCGATGAGCCCCTGCGCGGGTCCGTCGCCGCAGGCGAAACTCAGCCGCACCGCATCTCCGACATGTCCCGCCGCATCCTGCGCTCGATGTTCGCCGCCGGCCTGTTCGATCGCCCGCTGCCTGAAGGCCAGCCGATCGATTATGCCGCCCACGGACGGATCGCGCACCGGGCCGCCGCCGAAGGCATCGTTCTCCTGAAGAATGACGCAGGTCTCCTGCCTCTGTCGGGCGAGGCAAAGCGCATTGCAGTGATCGGCGGCCATGCCGACGTCGGCGTCCTTTGCGGGGGTGGATCTTCGCAGGTCACCACCGGCAAGGGGCATGCCGCCTTCATCCATGCCGGCGGCGAAGGCGCGATGATGGCGATGGCCAGCGAGGCCTACCACCCCTCCCCGCCGCTGGCCGCCATCAAGCGGGCAGCCGTCGGGGCGCGGGTCAGTTTTGCGAATGGCCGCTACCCCTCCGAAGCCGCGACGATAGCCGCGGGCTCAGATATCGCCGTCGTATTCGCCAACCAGTGGACCACCGAAGGCGCAGACGTGCCTGACCTGACGCTTCCGAGCGGCCAGGACGCATTGATTGAAGCGGTCGCTGCGGCCAACCCCAACACCATAGTCGTCCTGCAAACCGGAGGACCGATCCTCATGCCGTGGCTGGAGCGTGTCGCCGGCGTACTTCAGGCCTGGTATCCCGGCTCGCAAGGCGGTGAAGCAATCGCCGATGTCCTGTTCGGCGCCGCCTGCCCGTCGGGGCGCCTTCCGGTCACCTTCCCCCAATCGACCGCGCAGCTCCCGCGCCCCGAATTGCCCGGCCTCGGCAAACGCTGGGCAGCCCCGTTCGGCCCGCGGATCGACCTGTCACGCGCGCCGGGATTCGATGTTGCGCATCCGGAGGGTTCTGACGTCGGCTATCGGTGGTTTGCGCGCATGGGGCGCCCAACCCTCTTTCCATTCGGGTACGGCCTGTCCTACACGGCATTCAGCTACGCCAACCTCGCCGTAACAGGCGGCGACACGCTGACGATCACCTTCGACGTCACAAATACCGGCCCCTGCGAAGGTATCGATACCCCGCAGGTCTACCTCAGCAGCCGCAGGGGCGCCCCGATACGCCGGCTCCTCGGCTGGTCACGCCTGAGATTGAAACCGGGCGAGCGCGCCGCGGCCACAGTCACCGCCGACCCGCGCCTGCTGGCCGACTTCGACACGGACCGCCGCGCCTGGCACGTCCCCGAAGGCCGCTACGAAATCGCCCTCGCGCACAGCGCAGAAGACTTCGCGCTTCACTCCGGCGCCAGCATCGCGGAAAAATGGATCATGCCCTGAGCGGGAAGAGCCGCCAAAGGCACTGGACTGGCAAACCCGATTGGCCGCACGCGCACCCGGGCGCAGGGGCGCCGGAAAGGACGACGCGAAAATGATACCGTTGATAGCCAGGGCGAAAGCCCCGCGCTTTTTATCCGTTCACTGAGTGGTTTTTGTGATTGTAACGCGAAGCCTCCCCCTCTGCTGGCAAGACATAAACTTGCCGACAACGAGCCGCGCCCGCCAGCCTCAAAGGTCGCGGCCCCCAAGCGACTTGAAGCCTGACCTTCTCCAGGTGCTTGTCAGTTCTTGAAATGGCGGAGCGGGTTTATGGCTGTTTCCGGGGCAAATTCCCTCATGCCGCGGCCCTTCGCGGATGGATACCGGGCCTGCGCCAGAGACCCAGGTTCAGACTGCAGAAAAGATAAGCCCGCAGGGCGGGACGGCTTCGCGCACCGATGCCTTCAACCCGTGGGACAGCCTCCCGGCCTCCTGAAGATAACGGCGCTGGCCGGACCCGTTCACGCCGGCGCCGGGTAAAGTCTCAGTTCACACTGCAGGAGAAAGACAGAGTGGTCGCCTGGCCTGCGGAAAGCGTGCCCAGTGTGATACCCGCGCCCGACAGGTCCGCAAAGGTGAAGCTGCCGCCGGGAACCCCGGCGCCGGAGAGGCTTACAGGATTGGTTGCAGGACAGATGAGCCCCGACACGGCCGTATCCTTCACAACCGCGCCGGTAACGGAATCCGGGCCGTTATTGCGCACGATAATCGTATAGTTCGTCACTGTACCCGAAATGACCCCGTCATCGGCAGGATCGGCATTGTTGTTGATACCGGCTGTATTGGTCGTGGTAATCGACAGATCTGCCGAAGGCGCGACGGACACGCTTGCATTTGCTTCGGCACAGTTCAGCGCAATGGTCCCGTCGCAGATCCTGTATCTGAAAGAATAGGTTGCCTGCCGGGCACCAGGGACAACTCCGACCGCTCCGGTTGCCAGATCAAAAGTCAGCTCTGCCGGAACCGTCGAACCAGCTGCAACGGAAAGCACTGTTGTTGCAGCCCCGGCCGGGGCATTGTTCAGCAGATCTCCATCAAAGACATTCAGCACGCTTTGAGCGCCAAGCAGGCCATTGATGCCTGTCGCCGTGTCATCCGTTGCGGAAATAGACAAAACCAGCAGTTCGGCAGCGCTAGCCGGAGCGGATCCGCCGGCACTTTGGATCCCAGAGGTCGTATTGAGATAAATCCCAGGCCGCTGCGCCGTTATGTCGAAGCTGATCTGACATCCTGCACTTGCCGGCACCGTTCCGCCCCGCACCAGGACGCCAAGATTGCCCGCCGCGAGATTTGCCGAATCCCCAAGGTTACGGATGGCTGCGCCGGTACAGGTCGAGGTAAGATTTGGGACGGGCGCGACGGCCATGACGCCCGGACTGGTGGGGAATGTATCCGTAAAGCCGGGGTTGGAAATCGAGGCCGGAACGGGATTGGGATTGATCAGCTCAAAGACAAGCCGCGCGGTCTGTCCTGAAAAAATCTCTGTTACGGCAAAAGACTTTGCCAGCGTTACCGGCTCCAGCACGCGCAGCTCGGCAATGTTCGAGGCGGGACCAGGCTGGGACGTCTGACCGGAGGTCGCCCCACTCGCCTGGTTCGGGAGAAGCCCGGGCGTTGATGAGGTGACGGGAAGCGTGACCGTGCATTGCGCCCCCGCAGCCAGGGAAATGTTGGAGATGCTGAAAGCCGTCGCCCCGATCTGCGCATTCGTGACGACGCCTGCGCATGTCCCGCCAATCGCCAAGGGGGCAGCAACCTGCATACCCGCCATTGTATCAGTGAATGCTATCCCGGTCATGCCTGCAGGCAGAACTCCCGCCGGGTTGGGGTTGCGAAGGGTGAACGTGATCACAGACGTGCCGCCCCGCGGTATAGAGGCCGGGCCGAAGGCCTTGGTAATCACCGGCGGCTGAATAATTCGAAGCTGCGCCTGAGCGGCGTTTATACTCGTCAGCCCGGAAAGCGCCCGCAGCGCGCCCGCCGGGATCTCATTCAGGTAAACACCTGTTGCACTGCCGGTCACCTGCGCCTGAACCCGGCAGACGCCCGATGCCGGGAAAACCCCTCCGTCGAGGCGCAGGAAATGGTTCCCGCTGCCGTCAACGCCGTGGCTCACGACGCCGCCGGCACAGTCGGTTGTGGCCGTTGCCGGCACGATCTGCAGACCGGGAGGCATGATGTCCACAATCGCCGGGGACGCACCCGTCTGATCATTGGGGACGAGATTGGTGTTGTAGATCTCGAGAGAAACGGTCGACTGGCCTCCCGCCTCCATGACAGAGGGCGCAAACCCTGTTCCCACGCCGATCTGGTAGCCAACCGTCAGCGTCGCCGACACTTCGGAAGGGTTGCTGATCCCCTCCAGCGTCGCAAGCGCACCAGGCGAAATCCGGTTTATCTTATTGCCTCCGCCAAAGGCCGTGATGTTAAACTCGAAGAGGCAGGAGCGACCGGCAAGGATAGCGGCCCCGGCCAGCGTGATCTGCGCATCACCCGAAGCGCCGGTGAATGTCCCCCCTGTGCAGCCATTGGCATTCGGGTTGCCGGCAAGATCCGTAAAGACGGGGTTGACATCGGCGTAGAGGCGCATGTCGGTATCACTGAACGCATCAGTCATGGACAAACCCGTAAGGTTCAGCGCCGTGGATGCAAGGTTCGAAAGAGTTATCCGGACACGGGAAACCCCGCCCCCGTTGATAAAGGTCGGACTGAACGCCTTGCTGACGGTCACATCGCTTGCCTGACGGGTTAAGTTCGCACTGGCCTGGCGCAGATTGCGGACCTCGTTAAATCCGGCGGGCTGCCTGTTGTCCGTTGCTATGAAGTTGACCCGTGCTGCAGGTCGCGGATCTGCGGCAATGGAGGCCGCCGCGGTCGCCGTGGTTGCAGGAGCAACAAGGCCGGCGGCCCGGACATTGACTTCCAGGCTACACGTCAAAGTCGCGCTCGCACCCAGTGTCATGCTGGCCCCGCTCAACGCAACGGAGCTGCCCCCGGGGACGGCCGATACACTCCCCCCGCAACCGTTCAGGACATCAGGACTGGGGGCCACAACATGGCCGGCCGGCAGGGTACTGATGACAGAGATATCGCGCATTCCCACAAGGTCGCTTGAACGTCTCTGCACGCTGATGCGAAGCCGGCTGATCCCGAGCGGGCCAACAACGGACGGGCTGAAACTCATCGAGAGGGAAACGGCAGGCTGGAGGCTGATCGATGCGGTGACGGCAAGGCTGTTAGGTATGTTCTGAGTGTCCGGGGTGTCATGGAGAATGGCACCGGCGGCAATCGTCAGTGTTCTGTTTTCTGATGTTCCGGTTGTCACAACAGCATCGGCCGCCGTAATCAGCTGAACGACAAAGCTGCAGGACTGGCCGGGATTGACCGTCAGGCCGCCCGCCTGGAGACTGGTTGCATCGGGCAGGGCTGTAATGCTCCCGCCGCAGGTGTTACTGATCAAGCCAGACGGGCCGACCTTAAACCCATTGTCCGTCGTCAGGTATTTTGAGACAGATGGCTGCCTGACTTAAGGAGGGTCTGGCGCATCCGGGTTTGAGTTAAGCAGCAGACTGGGCGTGCTGCAAGCGCCGAAGTTTCATCGTCCTCCTTTTGATTTTCTCACGTTCGAGCAGGAT
>CAMEDD010000011.1 GCA_945913285.1 Candidatus Sulfopaludibacter sp. SbA3 | reverse complement strand
CACTGCTGCCTCCCGTAGGAGTCTGGGCCGTGTCTCAGTCCCAGTGTGGCTGATCATCCTCTCAGACCAGCTATGGATCGTCGCCTTTGTGAGCCATTACCTCACCAACTAGCTAATCCAACGCGGGCCGATCTTTCGCCGATAAATCTTTCCCCCTAAGGGCGTATATGGTATTACCACCAGTTTCCCGGAGCTATTCCATAGCGAAAGGTACGTTCCCACGCGTTACTCACCCGTCTGCCACTGTATCGTTCGACTTGCATGTGTTAGGCCTGCCGCCAGCGTTCGTTCTGAGCCAGAATCAAACTCTCAAGTTGAGTGTTGATCTGACGATCCGTCCATTGGAATATGGACGGCCACTTTTGCTCTAAAGCATAAGTATTGCGTTCTTTGACGAGAAACCCTTTTAGCAAAGACCAGGTCGAAACCTGATCGATGGAAAAAAGAATTCTCTCAAGAAACACATCCGTCGTGATCGTTTTGGACATCTTGCGATGTCCGCAAGCCATCACGCCGCCTGCGTTTCTCTTCCTATCTCTCACGATGTCAAACAGCAGGGGCGAACCCCGAAAGTCTTTTGCCTCGACCCCTTCAGGTCCCGGCGAAGTGGCGGCTTATATGGGCCGCCCTTTACCCCGTCAACACCCTTTTTCTACTCTTTTGCAATTCGTGGATTAACCACGGAGACTGCCATTTTTAGAGCGAACAGAACCCTAGAACCGATTGTCTCGGCCCAAAAATTCAGGCGTTCAGAGGAGCCGAACATATAGGCGCTGTTCGGGGGAAAGAGCAAGCTCTTTTCTTCCAAGAAGCGACTATTTGCGGGTTTTCGCTAGACCTGCCCAAGGGCCGATTTAGCGAAGAGCGCGGGATACTCGGCTGCGTTCGAATCCGCAAGCCCTAATCTCATGAATTGCACAGCTTCAGTGCTTTTTACGATCCGGATCAGAACTGCGCAGACAGGTAAGATTTCATCGCCCGCGCCTCCTCTTCGGTTTCAGCGATCTTCCACTTCACCAGGTCGCCGATCGAAATCACGCCCGTCAGGCGCTCATTATGCACGACCGGTAAATGCCGGATGCGCCGATCCGTCATGGTTTGCAGCGCTTCGTCGATGGGCGTCGAGGCTTGCACGGAGATGACCGCGCGGGTCATCGCGCCGCCCACCAGCATGGCCATCGCGTCTGCCCCGTGGCGGGCCACCTGGCGGACGATATCGCGCTCCGACAGCACACCGATGATCCGGTCATCGAGCCCCAGCGTTACCACTGCGCCGATCTTCTTTTCGTCGAGCAACTGCGCCGCTTCGTGCAGCGTATGGTCGGCGCGGAGCGTGACCACTTCGTGGCCTTTATCATTCAGGATCTGCTCTACAATCATCGTCTGGGCCTCCCGTCCCGGCGGCGCGATGGCTCGTGTCGAGTCCGAGCGCCTGCGACAGGATAGCACAGCCCTGCCCCACAATCGATGGCGGGCTGAAACCGGAGCGTTCAGGCGGGCCGGCTGCGCATCGGCCAGAGGATCGCACGCATGCCGATCGCGCCGCCAATATAGCCGCCGATATGCGCCTGCCAGGCGATGCTGGCGCCGAGAAGTTCCGGCCCGACGAACGCAAACAAGGCGTTGGCAGCAACAAACAATCCGCTGGCGATCAGGAAGGGGCGGCTGAGCAGCCACCGGTCAGGCCCCTCCCGCAACAGCAGAACGGCCGCGACAAGGCCGCTGATACCCCCCGATGCGCCGACCATGAGCCCGCCATCGGGATAGGTGGCCGCCAGATAGAACAGGCTCGCCGCGACCTGGGAGAAGAGGAACAAGGCCAGCAGCAGCAGCGAGGCCGCCGGCTCACGCCGGGGCCAGATGGACCGCATGAGTTCCAGCAAGGGCTTGGCGAGCGCCACCAGGAAGGCCGCATTCAGCACCACGTGCATCCAGTCGGCATGCAGTAAGGCGCTCGAGACCATCGGCAGGAAAGCTGCCGCCGGCCCTGAATAAGGCGGCAGACCGGTCAGAGACGAGGCCTCGGGCGGCGCCCAGAATCGCTCGGGAAACAACGCACCATGATAGTAGACAGCGTTCTGCAGCGGATCTGGCAGCAGCAGGCGTACCAGGTGAAGCACCACCAACAAGATCGCAAAGGCCGCCACCGGCCAGGGCGCATTGATGATCGGCGGCTGTCGTTTCGGCGAGGGCATGTCGGCTCCGGAATCGGCGCGCAGTCGCGCGTTCCTCCTGTATATAGACACCGTTGACGCGCGCGCACCCTCCCGCCCGCCATTGCCTGACCGCCCAGCCATGCTAGCTGGATATCCATGTTGATCAGGATCTTCCTCGCGCTCATGGCGCTGATGTTCGCCGCCTTCGGGCTTTACGCCTTCCTGAACCCGCTGGGCATGGCCAGCGGCCTCGGTGTGGAGGTGGGAGGGCCCAACGGAGCCTACGAGCTGCGCGGCATATATGGCGGCGTCAGCCTCGCTGGCGCCCTGCTCTGCGCTGGCGGGGCCCTGCAAGCCGCCCTGCGCGTCCCCGCCCTATGGTTCCTCGTGGTTTACATGGGCGGCTATGTCTTTGCGCGCGCGGCGGCCCTCTTGCTCGGGCCAGCGCCCACGCCAGATTTTGCCGTCTTTATCATCTTCGAGGTGGTAACCCTGACCCTCTCGGCGGTCGCCCTGCGCACCGCCTACCGGAGCTGAAACGAAAGAAGCCCCGCCGTTTCCAGCGGGGCTTCCGGTCATGGGTAGTGGATCAGCCTAAAACTTCTTGCTTACCGTCACGCCGAACGAGCGCGGTGCGTTCGGATAACCCGAGATAGAACCGGCCTGCGCCACGGCCGGGAAGGCCGTCGTCACGAATTGCTCATCCGTCACGTTGCGCGCCCACACGGTCGCGGCCAGGCCGTTATCCGTTTGGATACCGGCGGACATGTTGAACAGGCTGACTTCTTTTTCTTCGCCGATCAGCGCCTGGTTTACAGGATCATCAAAGAACGCAACCGGGCTCTCATATTGCCAGTCAGCCCGCACGAAAGAGTCCAGACCGGCCACAACGAAGAAGTACGTGGCTGCCGTGGAGGTCGTCAGTTCCGGGATGCCAGAAGGCGTCTCGCCCGTCAGATCACCCGACGCCGAATTCGGGAAGCTGTCATACAGCGGTTCCTGAGCCGTACCTGCGAACGTCAGCAGCAGAGGATCGATCGGCGTCCAGGTGAAGTCCAGCTCGACGCCGGTGTTCGACTGCTTACCCGCGTTTGCGAGCGCGAAGCCCGTTCCGGTGAAGACGTTCGACTGGAAGCCTTCGATTTGCTGATCGAACAGGGCGATGTTGAATGCGAACCGGTCGAACTGGGCCTTGATGCCCGCTTCGACAACGGCAGCCTCTTCCGGACCCGCAAAGCGCGTTCCGGTTGTCAGGTTGGTGACAGCCAGTCCGGCGTTCTGGATCGCAGATGCAGGTGCAGCGAACACCTGCTGCGTGATCGGATCACGCACCACCGCATTGCCGGCCACAAAGTCTGCCGGGAACGGACGGGAGTCACGCGACAGGTTCCAGGACGTTGCCTTGAAGCCGGTCGAGTACGACGCGTAGGTGTTGATGTTGTCGGTGACGTCGAACGCGATGCGCAGCGTCGTGCTAATATCATCGTCATGCGTATTGCCGGTCTCTACCGCGTTCGGGAAGTTCAGGAACGGTGGCAGGAACTGCAGGGCCGTCAGGCCGGCGAGCGGATTGCGCGTTTGGGCCGGCGTGGCAGGGTTGAAGTTCCGGGCGACACCCAGCGAAGCTTGCTGGATGGCGGCGAACGCAGCCGGGTTGCCCTGGATGAATGCGCCGACCTGGGCCGGGTTGGTGATGCTGACGCCGTTGGATGCCAGCAGGTTCGACAGGACGAGGTTGTAACCAACCTGCGTCAGGCTGAGCGAGGAAAGCGCGTCAGTGTTGACGGTCCGTCCGTAGGCGTCCTTTTCATCGTCGGTGTAGTTGACACCGAGGGTGATCGTGGCGCGGTCGGTGACATGATAGTCCACCGTGCCAAAGAGCGACGTGGCCTTGTTGTCCTGGCCGAACTCTTCAGCAAGACCCTGGCCTGCCTGCGCGAACAACCGGCCAACGGCCGACGGACCGCCGACAGCGCCTTCCAGCGTGTTCAATCCACCGCCCGAGAGCGCGTCGGCATAGCCGCGGAAGTTGGCGCCAAAGCGGAAGTCGTTCTCGATTTCGACGGTTTCGTCGAAGAAGAACGCGCCCAGCATCCAGTCCAGGTTACCCTGTCCCGAGGACGAAATGCGCAATTCCTGTGTGAACGTCTGGATGTCGGTCAGGTTGGCGTTGCGGCCAATCAGGTCGGCGCTGGTGAAGTCCGAGTCCTGGTTGGCGTCGAGTTTCGACTGGCGATAGGCCGTGATCGAGGTCAGCTGAACTTCGCCAAGGTCGATATCGCCCTGCAGCGAGACGCCGCCATTGTCGATCTTGTTGGTCGAGCCGAAGTTGTAGAACACTTTATAGGCGAACGGATCCTCGACGACGAGGTTGCCGCCGAGCGCCCGGATGATCGCACCGGTCGGACCGTTTACGACGTTACCAGCGGCGCAGCAGACTTCGTCGATGACGTCATAGTCGGCCATCAAGCGGAACGAGATGTCCGAGGTCGGTTCGAACAGCAGGTCGCCGCGGATACCGTAGCGATTGCGCTCGTTCTGGTCCGGACCATTGCCAAGGTCTTCGACATAACCATCGCGCTTGTTGTAGGTTGCGCTAATGGCGCCCGCGAGGTTCTCGGTAATCGGGCCGGTGACGTAACCGTTAAGGCGGTAGCCATTGAAGTTGCTGATCGTGGCATCGACTTCGCCGCCGAACTCATACTGCGGCTTCTTGGTGACGACCGAAATCACACCGGCCGAAGCGTTCTTGCCAAAAAGCGTCGATTGCGGACCGCGCAGAACTTCGATCCGCTCGATGTTCGGAAGGTCCGAAATCTGCGAGGCAGAACGCGAACGGTAAACGCCGTCGATGAACACGCCGACCGACGGTTCGATACCAGCGTTGTTTGCGCCGTTGCCGAAGCCGCGAATGACGAAGTTCGTGTTGGCCGACGATTGCAGCTGGCCGACGCTGAGCGACGGCACGATCGATTGCAGGTCGTCAAGGTCAACGATGACGGCGCGGTCGATCTCTGCGTCGTCAACGACGGAGACGGCCACCGGAACATCCTGAAGCGTCTGTTCACGCTTGGTAGCCGTGATCGTGACGGTTTCAAGGGTGCGCGGCTGGTCGTCAGCCTCTTCCTGGGCGAGGGCGGGGGCGGCAAACGCGGTAAACGCGGTGACGCCTGCGCCAAGATAAAGCATGGCTTTAAGGCCGCTTGCGCGGCCTTTTTTCGTATTTTCAGATGACACTCTGAATTTCCTTCCTGGGGTCTAAAGCTTCAAACGGTAAATGAGTCCGGCTGCTCGCACTGGGCGGATCCAGACTTTCTATATTTTCGGATTGGATAATCTGAGCGTCGCCGCGCGCGCAACCCAGCGCTGCCTTAGTTTTATCGAGGTTGGGACATTTAATGACAGCCGGGCTGGAAGTTTCGCGGCACTGTTGCAGCAATTGCACACCCCGGCAGCCTGTTCCGACTTGAAACGCCGGTTGCAGACCCGCTCTGCGCACTCGCGCGGGAAGGGGTCTGCCCGGTCATGTCAGTCAGCCGGAAGGAGAGCGAACGTGTCCTTTGAAGCGAGACTTTCCCATCCCCGGTGAACACTGCGGCTGGCGTGGATATTGCGACTGTGCGCGCAGGACCGGTCCTTTCAACGGGGCCAGCAGCACTATCCGAGGTACGTTTTAAGCATGACCGATCGGTCGATCCATCCCAATACGCGCATCCTGCTGGATGCCTGGCGCCGCATGCAGGCCGATCCGAGAGGTCACGCTGATGGCGGACCTGACACCCGTGACCATGCAGCCCTGATCGACCGCATCTTCCTCATCGAACAGCGCCGCGATCAGTCGTGGCTCGTGCGCACCTCGGGCGCCAAGCTGAACGCCCTGATCGGCCGCGACCTGGTCAACCAGAACTATCTCGACCTCTGGACCGGCCCCGACCGCGGCATGATGTCGGCCTTCCTCGAAGCCATCCGTTTCGACGGCGCTCCCGGCGTTGTTCGCGGTCGCGGCGAAACGCTCAATGGCGAATGCGTTGAGCTCGAAATATCGTTGATGCCGCTCAGTCCGGAGCCTGGCCGCTCACCGCGCCTCCGGATGCTCGGCCTCTACCAGACACTCGGCGGCGCACCGATGCTGGCGAGCCATCCGGTTTTCCGCCACCGGATCTCCATGCTGGTACCACCGGACACCCGCCGCGTCGGGCCGCAGCTTCGCCTCGTCGCCGTTCACTAACGACGTCCGGAGCGTTCAGGCGGGGGTCAGCGTCCGCTTGGGCTCTTCCGGCGCCATCGGCCACGCCCCACGGATGAGATCGGCGGCCTTCTCCGCCACCATGATGGTCGGCGCATTCGTGTTGCCACCGATCAGCGTCGGCATCACCGATGCATCGACGACGCGCAGGCCGTCCACGCCGCGCACCTTCAGGTCGCCGTCGACCGGGCTTGCCGCATTCACGCCCATAGAGACCGTGCCGACCGGGTGATAGATCGTCTCGCCCTTGGCGCGGATGAAGGCATCAATCTCGGCGTCCGACGCGACGCTGGCGCCCGGCATGATCTCACCAGCATTGTAAGTCTGGAGCGAGGCCTGCTTGCAGATGTCGCGCACCATCTTGACCGCTTCGCGCATGGCACGCCGGTCTTCTTCAGCGCAGAGATAGTTCGGATCGATTGCCGGATGGTCAAACGGGTCGGCGGATTTCAGAGCCACGCTACCCCGGCTTTCGGGGCGAAGCTGGCAGGCATGAACCGTGTAGCCATCTTCGGTCGGCTGATGGTTACCGTGGTTCATCATGATCGCGTTGACGAGGTGGAGCTGGATGTCCGGCATCTCGAGGCCGGTGCGCGATTTCAGGAACGCGCCGGCCTGGAGGAAGTTGTCCGAGCCGGGGCCCGTCTGGGTTGCGAGGTAGCGAAGACCGACGAACAGCTTCTTCATCCCCTTCTGCATCGAATAGGCCGAAATCGGCTGGGTCATCTTGTGGATCACGGTGACGTCCAGGTGATCCTGCAGGTTCTTGCCGACATTCGGTGAGGCCGCCTTCACCTCGATGCCCAGTTTCTTCAGGGCGTCCGGATCGCCGACACCCGACAACTGCAACAGCTGCGGCGATTGCACCGCGCCCGCGCACAAGATCACTTCCGCGCTCGCGCGCACAGTCGAGGCGATCTGCCCTTTTGCTTCCACCATCTCGACCCCGATGGCGCGCCCGCCTTCGATCAGCACACGCGTCACAAGGCCGGTCGAAATGACTTTCAGATTGGGCCGCCGGCCTTCGATCGGACGCAGATAGGCGAAGGACGCGCTCCACCGCTCGCCCTTGTGAATTGTTCGCTGGTAGGGGCCGAAGCCTTCCTGCTGCGCGCCGTTGAAATCCTCCGTAACCGGATATCCGGCCTGACGGCCCGCCTCAATAAAGGCCTTGTAGACCGGCTCGCGCATCGGGCTTTCGGAGACGCTCAGCGGGCCATCGCCGCCGTGAAAGTCGTTCGCGCCGCGCTCATAGCTTTCAGCCCGCTTGAAATAGGGCAGCACGTCCGCATAGCTCCAGCCCTTTAGGCCCATCTGGCCCCACTGGTCATAATCGCCCGCATGGCCGCGGATATACACCATCCCGTTTATGGACGAGGAGCCGCCCCAGCCCTTGCCGCGCGGCCAATAAAGCCGGCGGGCATCCATGTGCGCCTGCGGCTCGGTGTGGAACCCCCAGTTATGGTCGTTGGCTTCCTTGATGAGGCTGCCGACGCCGGCCGGCATGCGCACCATCAGCGCCGTGTCCTTCTTGCCCGCTTCGATCAGGCACACCCGCACCGCCGGATCCGCCGAAAGCCGGTTCGCGAGTACGCAGCCCGCGCTGCCAGCGCCCACAATCACAAAATCGAATGTTTCGGTGCTCACGCTACGTCAACTCCTGCAAAGCCGGTTTCTGGCGTCCTGCCTAGCGCTACTGCACTGATTGAGGCAACCAATTGTCAACTTTCCTCGTCTATCTGGCAATCAGGATGGCTGCTTCCGGCAGCGCTCCCCAAGACTGGAATCGTCGCAATGACGCTGCCTCAACGCCTGCAACAGGCACATGCCCCTGGCACCAACACCCTGCGCGACCGGCGCAGCCATAGCCGGGTCGACCTTCGCCTGACTGGCCGTTTCCTCGCAGGGCAAAGCGAAGACCGCGAGATCATCACCACCAACGTCTCATGCGATGGCGCATACATCCTGTCGCCAGCTCCGCCCGAGCCGGGTGTACCAGTGGTCTGCTACTTCGACCAGCTCGGCCGCGTCGCCGCCCATGTGGTCCGCACCGGGCCAGACGGATTCGCGGTCCGCTTCCAGACTTCGCCGCTGAAACGCGACAAGCTCGCCAGCCGGCTGAACTGGTTGACCAACCGGGACGAGCCTGCCCCGCCCAACGAGCGCTCCTCGATCCGCCAGACCAGCGCCGGGCAAACCTTCATCACCCTGTCCAATGGCACACAGCTGCCCTGCCGGCAGACCGACATTTCACTCACCGGCGCTGCCTTCGAGGCGCTCGGCGCGCTGCCTTTCGTCGGAGACCGTGTGCAGACGGAATACCTGCCTGCAGAAGTCGTCCGCGTCGAGAGCCGCACCTTTGCCGTCCGTTATCTGCGCGGTGCCGAAGCGGCCGGCGGGTGAGCATGCGCCCCCGCATTGACCGCGTCCTGCCGGGTCACGGCGCCCGCCCGAGAGCCGACAACACGCTCAACCTCGCAGACCTCGACCCCGCCGTCTGGCACATCCTCAGCCGCGGCCAGGCGCATGGCCCATTTACGCTCGGCCAGCTGCAAGCCTTCGCCGACGCCGGCAAGATCGGCCCATTGACCCGAATTTCCGCCGGAAACGGTGAGCCTTTCCTGCCTGCTCTTGATCACGCACCGCTGCGTGGACGCATCGAGGCGGCCATGGAGACCCGCGCGGCACGCCGCACCGAAGCCTCGAACTACGTCATCATCTCAGGGGAGGGCGGCGTGCTCAGCCTCGCCGTCCGTGCCGCGCTGAACACCTTCGGGCAGTTGACCGAACCGATGCCGGGAACCTTCATCCTGCGCTCTGATCATGCCCTCAGCGACGTGCGCCGCGCGTTGGCCGCGGCCACGCCGGAAGCGGCTCAATACCTGATCTTCGAGTCACGCGGCGCCCGCCTCGTCTGGTCAGGCTTGCCGCCCGTCGCTGCCGCATCTGTTCGCGCCGTCTGGGATGCGCCACTTAATCCGCCTTCGGATTAAATAGGCCGATCCCTCGGCATCACCCGATCCGTTTCAGCTTCGCCTGGTGCTTCTGCCAGTTTTCCACATAGTGCAGCGCCGACAACCGAATCATCTGCACCTGCTGCGGCGATACTTCCTTCACCACTTTCCCCGGGGCGCCCATCACCAGGGAATTGTCCGGTATCTCCTTGCCCTCGGAGATAAGGGAATTGGCGCCAATGATACAGTTCTTTCCGATCTTCGCTCGGTTCAGGATGGTCGAGCCCATACCAATCAGCGTGTCATCGCCTATCGTACAGGCATGCAGGATCACCCGGTGCCCCACCGTCACATTCGCGCCGATCGTGATCGGAAAGCCGATATCCGTGTGCAGAACACTCAGGTCCTGGATGTTCGAGTTCTCACCGACGATGATCGGATCATTGTCGCCGCGCAGCACGCAACCATACCAGACCGACGAATTCTCCTTCAGTACCACCCGGCCCATCACTTCGGCGCTTGCGGCCACCCAGTAATTCCCGCTTACCGGCAGCTCCGGTTTCGCTCCGTCCAACTCATAAATCGCCATGTCCCTGCCCTCTCGTTGCGCCTGCGGAATGTCATTTAACCGTCCGATAACAGTGGTATCCTATAAGGGTTATAGATTCGGAGAGGCAATGGCCGTTTACGTGCCCATTCATCCCTCACCGCCGGAAGCCCTGCTTCCGGACGCTGGTGGCCCGCCTCATGCGTGCGCTCCCGCCTGTCCCACCCTTTCGCCGAGCCGCTGCGCATTTCCGCCAGCGGCTTTTTTCATGCCCGCAGCCAAGGAGGCCTCCCATGGGTAAACGTAACGCCGTCAAGCGCCTGAAGTCCGCACAAGATGTGCGCGCCTCGAGCTGGAACAACGAGCCGGTACGCAGCAAGGGAGCGCATCTGCAGATGATCGAAGGCGGACGCGGCTGGCATCCGGACGATGCAGACGAAGTCCGCAACGAAATCCCGCATGAGCGCACACAGCGCTACCAGAAAACCATCAAGCCGCGCTCGGAAAACCAGGCCCAGCTGATGAACGCAATGGACAGCCACGCCCTCGTCTGCGCCCTCGGTCCGGCCGGCACAGGCAAGACCTACCTCGCGATCGTCAAGGCGGTCGAAGCCCTCCAGAAGGGCAAGGTCTCGAAAATCATTCTCTCCCGCCCCGCTGTTGAAGCGGGCGAGCAGCTCGGCTTCCTGCCGGGCGGTATGGAAGACAAGCTCGCGCCCTATTTGCGCCCGCTCTACGACGCGCTCGCCGACCGCCTAACGCCTGCCCAGCTCAAGCACATGCTCGCTGAAGGGGTCATCGAAATCGCCCCCATCGGCTTCATGCGCGGCCGTACACTGAACAATGCCTTCGTGGTGATCGACGAAGCGCAGAACTGCACCTACACTCAGCTCAAGATGCTGCTCACCCGCCTCGGCTGGCACTCCACGATGGTCATCACCGGCGACCCCGGCCAGACCGACCTCTCCCCGGAATTCTCCGGCCTCGCCAAAGCCGCCGAACGCCTTGAAAAACTCTCTGGCGCCGCCGTGATCAAGCTCGAAGCGGCAGACGTAGTCCGCCACCCGCTGGTCGCGGAAATGCTGGACGTCCTTTAAAAACGGTCATCAATCCCCGGCGAAGGCCGATTGACCGGGGACCCGCTCTAAGCGACAGCCCGCCCCCAAAAGCGGGCTGTTTGCGTTGCAGCACACCTTGACGCCCACAGCCTCCCCGCCTCAGGTACGCCCAACCAGAAACGCAGGGAGACAGGACGCCATGATCCGCCAGGCCGCGCTCGCGCTTCTCCTCACCGTCTCAGCCTTCTTTCCCGCGCGCGCCGAGGATGCTCCGCAAATGAAAGCCTATACCTCCTTCGACGGCGCCACGATAAGCTACCATGAGCTGGGAGAAGGCCCCGTTGTGGTCCTCTTCCACGGCTTCTCCGGCAATGCCGACCTCAACTGGTTCCAGCCTGGTATCGCGCAGAAGATCGCCGCCGCAGGCTACCGCGTCATTGCGCCGGACCTGCGCGGCCACGGCGCCAGCCAGGTGCCGGACGATCCAAAAAGCTGGCCATCAGACGCCATCGCGCGCGACCAGATCGCGCTCACCGCCCATATCGGCGAAGTTCCATATGCCACTGTCGGCTACTCGATGGGCGCGATCACGGCCCTGCGCTTTCACCTGCTCTCCCGCAACACCGGCCGCCTCATCCTGGGCGGCATCGGCGACTCCGTGGCGGACGAGTTCAACACCGACCGCAACACGGCCTTCCGCGCAGCCATCGAAGCCGCCATTGCCGGCGAGACCACACCCGCCGCCAAGGCCATCCTCGCCCGGGCGAAAGCCACCGGCGGCACCCTGCAAGGCTATCTCGGCGCCCTGTCGGCGCGCACCTACACGCCCGCTGACCTGCTTGCGACCTTCACCGTACCCACCCTCGTGCTGTCCGGCGACCAGGACCTCGACAACGGCTCGGGCCCCGCCCTCGCCGCCAAGATCCCCAATGCGCGCTACACGCAGCTGACCGGCACCCACCTCACAGCCGTGCTCGACCCCGCCCTCCCGGCTGCCATCATCGCAGACCTCAACGCGGGTCGCTGAGTCCTTTCCCCAGCGTCCCCCCTCGCCCCGCCTTTGCCTGCGCGTTAAACCGCCGGGAAGCGCAGCAGAGGGAGCATGAAGATGGCAAAAGGTGACCTTCCGGTCCTGATCGGCGTCGGCCAGTCGCTTAGCCAGTGGGACGGCAAAGCCGGCCCGGTCGGCGCGCCCTCGCCGCTCTCACTGATGACCGACGCCTCGAAAGCGGCCCTCGCCGATACCGGCGCGCCCGGCATGGCCGCGGCCGTCGACACCATCGCCGTGGTCCGCATCTTCGAAGACTCCGTCGGGCGCGCCGCCCACCCGCACGGCCACAACACGAACCTCCCAGGCACCCTCGCCCGCGACACCGGCACCAAGCCCACCCGGCAAATCTACGAGACCGTTGGCGGCCAGAGCCCGCAGGCCCTCGTCAACGAGTTCGCCCGCCGCATCCATGAAGGCGAAATCGACGCGGTGCTGATCTCTGGCTCGGAAGCCAACCGCGCCTCCAAGGGCGCCCGCAAGCACGGCGTCGACATCAACTGGGCCGACGGCGCCGATGCTGCGTATGAGGATCGCGGCATGGGCCCGATGATGCTCTCGCGCGAGGAGATCAAGCACGGCCTGATCGCGCCCGCCTATTTCTACGGCCTCTTCGAGAACGCCATCGCCGCCCGCGAAGGCCGCACGCGCTCCGGTCACCGCCGCGCCATGGCCGAACTGTTCCAGCCTTTCTCCGCCGTCGCCGCGAAGAACAAATACGCCCAGTTCCCCGTAGAACATGATGTGGCTTTCCTCTCCGCGCCTTCGCGCGAGAACTACGAATACGCCGACCCCTACCTCAAATGGTTCATCGCGCAGGACGCCGTGAACCAGGGCGCCGCCGCGATCCTTGTCTCATCGTCGAAGGCCGACGCCCTCGGCGTTCCGGAAGACAAGCGCGTTTATATACATGGCGGCGGCGATGCGGGCGATGACCTGATCTCCCTGCGCCCCGTGCTCGACCGTTCCTGGGCGATGGACACCGCCGTCTCCCGCGCCCTCGCGCAGGCTGGCAAGGCGCAAGCGGACATCGCCCACCTCGACCTCTATTCCTGCTTCCCTAGCGCCGTCTTCTCCGGCGCCGCCGCACTCGGCCTCGACTGGAAAACCGACAAGCGCGCGCTCACCCTGACCGGCGGCCTGCCCTTCTTCGGCGGCCCGGGTAACAACTACTCCTTGCACGGAATAGCCGAAATGGTTGCTACACTCCGTAAGAACAAGGGCGCCTTCGGCCTCGTCCTCGCCAATGGTGGCTGGATGACCAAGGAAGCCGCCGGCGTATATTCCGCCGCGCGCCCGAAAGCTTTCACGCCGGCCGAACCGGCCGCAAAAGCGAAAACGCAAGTCGAAGTCGCGATTGCTGCCGGCGAGGCCAAGCTCGAAACCTTCACTGTCACCCACGGCAAGGACGGCCCAGACCGCGGCATCATCTTCGCCCGGTTTGCCGATGGCCGCCGCGCCGTCGCCAACAATGGCGACGCAGCAACGCTCGCCATCTTGCGCGATGACGCAAGCCCTGTGGGCCGCAAGGTGGCCATCACCGCCCAGGACGAAACAGCGACGTTCACGTTCGCCTGAGACGAAACTCAATTGACTGAGACGCGTTACTTCGAAATCTCGATCGTCCGCTGGTGCGGCGAGTTTGTGTGTGGCCGCGTCACGCGTGCATTCTTTGACCATTGGAAAGGCCGTTCCGAGGAAGACCTCGCCGCCTTCATGACCACCTGGGATCAGGAGGAACGTGAACCGGGTGTGCCGCCAGCCCGCAGCGACGGCTCCACGCCGGATAACTGGTATGAGTTCGATGATATCGAACACATCAGCAACGCAGTCGCCAACAACAACATTGTTCGTGTCATGGAGGTTGAGCCGGACGGGATCGACGGAGGCTTCCGGCAGAAGCCGGGGGGCTACGAGGAAGACTTCGAGATCTCCGCCATAGCGGGCGGCATGCCCGAGACTTTCCTTACCTGCGTGCGCAGCATCGAAGTAGATCAGGAGGCGGATGATCCCGCCAATCCTGTTTTCGTGGCAAAATCCCTTGCAAAGGGAATGGAAACGGTTGCCCGCTGCGAGACAACCGGAGCCTTCGACATCCGCAAGCTGAGTATTTCCTATATCGACTTTGATGGCGATGACGTCGTCGAGTCGCTGGCCTATGACGGCGTGTTTCTGGAAACCGAGGGCCAATACTCGGATGGCAAGGGCATGGTCTTCTACCTGGGAGACCTGCACACTTGGTCTCCAGAAGACAGCGACGCCGCCCCAGCGACCGCAAAAGCAAAATCGCCAGGCAGGTTGTGCCTTCTCGCCGGCACGCTCTGGCCGTCGCTGAGCACAGCGCTTGGCGCCATCTTCTCGCTGTTCGGCTTTCCGGTCTTCCTGCTCGCCATGATCGGCGCTGCCAAATACCTTCAGCTCTTCAACCTGATTGAACTCAAGGGCTGGGCCCTGAGCATCATTGAAACCCAGGCCGACGTGCTCGGCGACATTGCAGCGGCCGCGGCGGCTTACGGACTGAAGTTCCCGGCGATCCTTGCCGACGCGGTGGTCATTTACCTTTCGGTTGGAAACACGATGGCGAAAGCCGAGAAAAATGACCTTGTGAGCGTCGACAATGACGACTCCGACCATTGGGCGCTGTTCAAGGAATGGATCACACGGGGCCGCGTCGATTCGCTGGTGCTCAGCCTGCCTAAAGTGGCCCGCGACGGTTTCGTGCGCCTGTTCTGGCCGCTCATGGTGCTTTACCGCCTCAAGACGCCGTTCATCATAAGCGGTCCGGGCCCTTCAGGCGACACGATCAATTCGTCCGTTCCCCGCCGCGAACGCGTGGACTTCGCGCGAATGGTCACCGAGGCCCATGGAACCTGGAAAGGCCAATCGATCCAGGACTTCCGGCAGATTTTTGTCTGGCACGTCGTCCTCGTGCTCGGCGCGACCGCCCTTTCAGCCCATGCGTTCAGGCTCCTCGGCTGAAGCACCGCTTGCTCCCCATCCCGGCCTGCGCCAAAATCCGGCCATGACAGAACACTTCAAAACTTTCGGCGTCATCGGCGCCGGCGCCTGGGGCACCGCGATTGCCCAGTTGCTTGCCCGCAACGGCCAGTCCGTCCTGCTGTGGGCGCTCGAGCCGGAGGTCGCGGACGCCATCAACACGCATCACGAAAACACCGTCTTCCTGCCGGGTCTACCGCTGAAGCCGGCTCTGCGCGCCACTGCCAATCTTGGCGACCTGGCAGGTCTTGACGCCCTCTTCTGCGTCACCCCCGCCCAGCACACGCGCGCCACGCTCACGCGCCTTGAAGGCTGGTTCAAACCGCTCGCCCCCGTCGTCCTGTGTTCCAAGGGCATTGAGCTGTCCACCGGCAAGTTCATGACCCAAGTGCTCGCCGAGGAACTCCCCGACGCCATTCCCGCCGTGATGTCTGGCCCCAGCTTCGCGATTGACGTGGCCAAGGGACTGCCCACCGCCGTCACCCTAGCGATCGCCGACGCGGCGCGCGGCGCCGAACTCATCGAGGCGATCTCGACGCCCACCTTCAGGCCTTATCTGGGTACGGACCTTCTGGGTGCGGAAATTGGCGGCGCCGTGAAGAACGTCCTCGCCATTGCCTGCGGCATTGCGCTCGGTAAGGGCCTCGGGCGGTCTGCTCATGCTGCCCTCATTGCGCGCGGCTATGCCGAGATGACCCGTCTCGCCCTCGCGCTCGGCGCAGACCCCGAAACGCTGACCGGCCTCTCTGGCCTGGGCGACCTCGTGCTCACCTGCTCATCGGAAACCAGCCGCAACATGTCGCTCGGCCTTGCCCTCGGCAAAGGCGAGGCGCTTGCGGACGTTCTCGGCTCACGCAACTGCGTCACCGAAGGTGTCGCCACGGCTTCTGTCCTGCGCCAGCTGGCACGGCGGCGCGGCGTCGAGATGCCGATCTGCGAAGCGGTCGCCGCGGTCGTCGAAGGAACCATCACGGTTGATGAGGCCATTGTGGCCTTGCTGGCAAGGCCTGTGACGACCGAGACCGCCAGCACTTAGCGCTGCGTCACCCCTCCCCCCGCCCCGCCAGCCTGCTACACTCCGTCCCGAACGGAGGAACCGCCATGCTCAAGAAATCCTACGAAGCCTTCAAGGTGACGATCGAGAACAAGGTCGCCCACATCCAGATGTCGCGCCCCGAAGCGATGAACACGATGAACAAGGCCTTCTGGAACGAGCTTCCGGAGATCGTCGGAACGATTGACACTGAGGCCCTCGCCCGCGTCATCGTCATCTCCTCGACCGGCAAGCACTTTTCCGCCGGCATGGACACCACGGTCTTCACCGGCCACCGTCCTGCCGGTCCGCAGGACCGTTACGTCGCCGCCGAAGCCTTCCGCACAAACGTCAAAGCCATCCAGGCCTCGTTCAACTGCATGGAAGAGGCCCGCATTCCGGTACTCTTCGCGCTCCACGGCGGCGTCATCGGCGGCGCGATCGACATGATCACGGCCGGCGACATCCGCTGGTGCACGAAGGACGCCTTCTTCTGTATTATGGAAATCAACATCGCGATGACCGCCGATGTCGGCACCTTCCCGCGTCTGCAGCGTTACATCCCGGAAGGCTGGGTCAAGGAAATGGCCTATACCGGCCGGCGCATTGATGCGGCCAAAGCCAAGGAAATCGGCCTCGTCAATGACGTCTTCAACTCGCAGGAAGACATGCTCGCCTACGTCATGGAGACGGCCCGCGAGATCGCCTCAAAGAACCCCGTCGCCGTCACCGGCTCGAAAGTCCTGATCAATTACGGCCGCGACCACACCACCGCAGACACGCTCGATTATATCGGCATCTGGAACGCCGCGATGTTCCCGCCGCCCCACATGGCCGAGGCCTTCGCCGCCCGCGCCGAAAAGCGCGAGCCTGTGTTCCCGGACCTCGCGCCCGTGCGCACGGAACCTATGTAAACAAGGCGACATAGGCCATCGGGATGGGTTTAGGTTGAACGACGGGGGGGCGCGCTAATTGCGCGGACCGGTCTTCAAGGCCAAATACCAGTCCCGATGAACTCGGTCATAGACGTTCTCACATCGCCGCAAACCGCCAGCGCGCGTTAGCAGGTTGGCCAGCAGCTGGGCCTTTCGGAGGCGCAGACCGGGCAGGCAAACCAGGCCGTGAAGACGGCGCCGCCGATTATCGCCGGCATGATGATGGCGCACCGCTCCAGACAGGCCTCGGGCAGCGGGCCGAAAGGCGGCTGCGCATTCGGGCTGGATGACCTCATGGACATGCTCGGCGGGGCTGCAAGCGGCCAAACCTCCGGCTCCGAGCAGGGCGGCATGCTGGGCGGCCTCTTGAACATGCTGGACGCAGACAAGGATGGCTCGGCGATGGACGACATCTTCAACATGGTGATGAAAAGCCGGAACTGACCGGCTCAGCAGTCACGCGACCCGGCGCACCAGATCAGCGACGGAGGCCTGAGACCGTCCGACCACGGACGAGACCAGTTCGTGCGAGAAGGTTGCGCCGCTGAACCAGCTCCGCTTTCCGCCTTGCGCCTCGCGCAGCGCGGTAAAAAGGCCGTCCGCCACGGCGTCGATCCGGTATTGCGGAAAGTAGCGCCAGGTCTTCGCAAAAATGACCGTATCCACCTGCACGCCCATACGCTGCAGGTCAGACATCAGGATTTCCCTTAACTCGCGCGGCGTCAGGCTGTTGGAGAACTGCCCGGTCACATAGAGGTGCGCCCCGTCCTCCAGGACGCTGCCCTCCCGGCGCGCGCCGAGGATGGCGCCGCGCAGGGATGGGTCCTTGCAGGCGCGGGAATAGCCATGCACCTGCGCTCCCTTGAACCAGTTCTTCGATGCCACCAGCGTCGTTGTGTAATTCTGCCACTCAACGCCCTGCAACACCGCCTGCTCCGCCGGCAGCAGCGTCGTCAGCTTTGCAAACTCATCCATCGGGATCGTCGAGATCAAGGCGTCAAAGGTCTCCTGCACACCGCCCGACACAATTGTCACCCCGGACTCCCGCCGGTCGATCTGCTCGATGCGCGCCTCCAGCCGCACGTTGAAGCGGGTGGCAAACCGGTTCCAGAACTCGCTCCACCCCTCGACCGGCATCTGCATGTCGTTGAGAACGCCGGAAATCAGCAGGTCGAAGTCACACCACTGCACCGTCTGGCCGATGGTCACTTCCTTGGCATACCCATACCCCTGCGCCGGCAGGATCCGGTGCATAGCGAGGTCCAGCTTTGGCAGCTTCAGCCGCGCCAGCCAGTCGTCCACCGTCATCGCGGACTCGGCCAGGACCGTCTTATCCGAGGGCGAGGCTACAATCTGTTTGCGCAGCCTGCCCGCCTCGGTAACGAATTTCAGCGCCTGCACGATCAGCGGCGCACCCGGACCGTTCTTCACATATTCGACGACCGGCGCATCATCGTAGCGGGCCTCGCCGAGACGCTTCAGCGTCACCCCATGCGCCCTCATCCAGCGCTTAACGATGACGTGCTGGCGCGTCGTATAACAAGTGCCCATCTCGCTGAGGCCGTCGCCGGAGGTGAACGAAAAGGATTTCCCCCCGATCCGGCTTTCCTTTTCGAAAACAACTGCCTGGTGGCCGGCCTCCTGGAGGAATTGAGCTGCGCTCAACCCCCCCGGGCCGCCTCCGATAACAGCTATCTTCAAGCTCGGCATGCCTTCGGTTCCTTGCACAAGCTATCTGGTGTCAGTGTCGCGATGGCCTGTCCACCGCAACTCGTGTCACGGCCCCATTGTGCCTCTCGCGGCGCCAATATGAGCCTTTGACGCGAGGAGAACGGGCAAGCCGGTTAACGAACCGGAAACGAGACAGGAAAAAACTCTCGCCCGCTCAAGCCTGAAAAACAAGGTTTCTCTGCCATGAACAGGTTTATGAGTGGCACGCACAACTTCCTTGCTTACGTCCTGACGGACAAACCAGGCGCGAACTCGGCGATCGGGCCGCGTATCCGCCTGCAACAGCACCTTGACCTGTCGCGGCTCGTCAATCTGATGGCGCTGATCACGGTCTTCAACACCGCTATCACAGGCTACATCGCCTTCTCGATGACCACCCGCTTCATGGTCTTTGCCTGGATGCTGACCAACCTGTTGATGGCCGCCATTATGATGCTGGATTATCTCCGCAAGGCGGGCCGCAGGCTACCGCAACGGGTCAGCGGGCGCTACGTCCGGCGATCGGAAACGCTGTCCATCTTCGCCGGGTTCCTGTTCGGCTCCCTGCCGCTTTACCTCTTCGGGTCAGACGCCTTCGCCACCCTGATCCTCTCCACGCTATTCACCGTGTCTATGTGCGCAGGCCTGATGTGTCTGCTGCCGCGCAATCCGCGCCTGGTGATGCGCTATATGGCCGGATCGATTACCCCGCTGCTCATTCATGTTGGCCTGCACTTCAATGACAAATTGATCGCCATCGCGATTGCCCTGACGTTGCTTGTACTGATGCTCTATTTTGGCGCTCGGTCGGCGTTTAAGCTCTATCTCAAGGAAGTCGAGTTGGTCGCGGAGGCGACCCAGCTGCGGGAAATCCTCGACGTCGCCCTTGACGGTTCCGGACAGGCCGTAGCGGTGCGTTCGAAAGATGGCGAGGTCATCTTCGAAAACGCCCTCTACCAGAAGGTGAAGTTCACGCTCCGGAATATGGAGGCCTCCTGCGGCGTGGTTCACGCCCTCGACCGCTATTGGCAGATTGCCCACTACCAAGTGTCGAGTATCGGGTCGGTCGAGATTTTCACCGACGTCACGCGCATTGAGGACAGCCGCCAGGAAGCCGAGTCGCTCCGTCAGGGCGCGGACGAAGCGAGCCTTGCCAAGACCCGGTTCCTGCGCTCGATCACCTCCGAGCTGCTCGTGCCGCTGCGCACCATCCGGCTGCTCGCGTCGCTGATGGACGCAAGTTCCCAGATCCCGGTGACCAAGGCCGACATGAACCGCGCCTCCGACAAGATTCGCCTTTTGACGGAAGCACTGGAAGGCCGGGTCGAACAGATCATCGGTCATGCGGGCAGCGTTGCAACGCAGACCGACGTCGCAACCGTGTCCGACCTTTGCGAACCTGCTTCAAGCCCGGTTCTGAAGGTACGCAGGCCGGCCCTGCGCCAAGGCCTGCGCAGCCTCCCGGGGTCCTGACCGGCGCGGGACATGGTGGGCGATGACGGGCTCGAACCGCCGACATCCTGCGTGTAAAGCAGGCGCTCTACCAACTGAGCTAATCGCCCCCGCCGGTTCTTTGCCGGGCCATGCGATGAAAGGCAAGTGCATGCCGGCTTGCGACCACAGATCAGGCGGCGTCAAACTCCGGGGGCGACGCTGGAACGGAGAAGAATACATCCCCCCCAACCAAAAACCCCGCCTCCGTCGCCGAAAGCGGGGTTCTTCAAGTCAGGTCGCGTCCCGCTCAGTGCGGTGCGCGGATCGTGTCCGTGTCGTCGGCCGGTTTTGCCGGGCCGCCCGAGAGGCTTTGCTGCAGCGCCGCCTCGTCCGCCTCCGACCACTCGATCGGCGCCAGCGGCCGTGTGAGCGCCAGGCGCAGTACTTCCTGGATGTCCGACACGGGGATGATCTTCATGCCGATCTTCACGTTTTCCGGAATCTCCTCGAGATCCTTCTCGTTTTCCTTCGGGATCAGCACCGTCTTGATGCCGCCGCGCAGGGCCGCGAGCAGTTTCTCCTTGAGGCCGCCTATCGGCAGCACCCGGCCGCGCAAGCTGATCTCGCCGGTCATCGCCACTTCGCGGTTCACCGCAATACCAGTGAGCAGCGACACGATGGCCGTCGTCATCGCGGCGCCGGCGCTCGGGCCATCCTTAGGCGTCGCACCGTCCGGCACGTGCACGTGGATGTCCGTCGTATTGAACGCCGTCGGATTTATGCCGAGTGAGACCGACCGCGCGCGTACGAGCGAGCTCGCGGCCTGGATCGACTCCTTCATCACGTCGCGAAGGTTACCCGTGACCTTCATGTTGCCACGTCCTGGCATCTTGACCGCCTCGATGGTGAGGAGGTCGCCTCCGGATTCCGTCCAGGCAAGGCCGGTCACGGCGCCCACTTGGTCGGTCTCGTCAGCAAGGCCGAAGCTGTGCTTCCGCACGCCGGCAAACTCCGAGAGATTGGCTTCGGTGATCGTCAGGCTGCCCGTCTCATTGAGGGCGAGATGGCGCACCGCCTTGCGGGCAAGGCGCGCCATCTCGCGCTTCAGCGAACGCACGCCCGCTTCCCGCGAATAGTAGCGGATGAGATCGCGGATCGCGCCGTCGGTCACGATCCACTCCTCGGCTTTCAAACCGTGATCCTCACGCACCTGAGGGATCAGGTGGCGCTTGGTGATCTCGAGCTTCTCTTCCTCCGTGTACCCTGCAATCCGGATGATCTCCATCCGGTCGAGCAAGGGCTGCGGCATGTTCAGCGAGTTCGCCGTCGTCACGAACATCACGTCCGAGAGGTCGTAATCGACTTCCAGGTAGTGGTCGTTGAACGTCGAGTTCTGCTCAGGATCGAGCACTTCGAGCAGGGCCGAGGCCGGGTCGCCCCGATGGTCCATGCCCATCTTGTCGATCTCGTCGAGCAGGAACAGCGGGTTGCCGCTCTTCACCTTCTTGAGGCTCTGGATCACCCGTCCCGGCATCGAGCCGATATAGGTGCGCCGGTGCCCGCGGATCTCGCTCTCGTCACGCACGCCGCCGAGCGACACGCGTACGAAGTCACGCCCAGTCGCTTCGGCAATGGACTTGCCAAGCGAGGTCTTACCAACACCCGGAGGGCCGACGAGGCAGAGGATCGGGCCTTTCAGTTTACCCGTGCGTTTCTGCACGGCGAGGTATTCGAGGATCCGCTCTTTCACCTTGTCCAGACCGTAATGGTCATCGTCGAGCTGTTTCTCGGCCTTGCGCAGGTCGGTGGCGATCTCCTTGCGCTTGCCCCAGGGCAGCGCCAGCAGCCAGTCGAGATAGTTGCGCACAACGGTGGATTCCGCCGACATCGGGCTCATCTGGCGCAGCTTCTTCAGCTCCGCCTCGGCCTTCGCCTTGGCTTCCGGGCTCATCGGCGCATCGGCGATCTTCTGCTCGATCTCGGCCAGCTCGTCGCGCTCGCCGCCGTCGCCGCCGCTATCACCCAGCTCGCGCTGGATCGCCTTCATCTGCTCGTTGAGGTAATACTCGCGCTGGGTCTTTTCCATCTGCCGCTTGACGCGGTTTTTGATCTTGCGCTCCATCTGGAGCATGCCCATCTCGCCTTCCATGAGGGCGAAGACCTTCTCGAGCCGGTCCTTGGCGTCCGGCATTTCGAGCAGTTCCTGCTTGTCGGACAGCTTCACCGACAAGTTCGAGGCCACCTGGTCCGCCAGTTTGCCCGGTTCGGCCATCTGGCCGATCGAGGAGACCGCTTCCGGCGGAATCTTGCGGTTCAGCTTCACATAGCTCTCGAACTGCTCCTGCACGGCCCGCATCAGGGCTGTGATATCGCCGCCCGAAGGCGCCGCCTCGGCAATCGGCTCGATGGCGGCTTCGAAATACTCGCCGCGGTCATGCAGTTCGACCAGCCGCGCCCGCGATTTGCCCTCGACCAGCACCTTCACGGTGCCGTCCGGCAGTTTCAGCAGTTGCAGGATGGTGGCGAGCGTGCCGACCTCGTGAAGGTCGCCCGCATTCGGGCTGTCAATCGCGGCGTCCCTCTGCGCGACCAGCATGATCTCGTTATCGGACTCCTCGATCATCTCGAGCGCCCTTACGGACTTGTCCCGGCCGACAAACAGCGGCGCGACCATGTCCGGGAAAACAACGATGTCCCTGAGCGGCAACACCGGTACTGTTTTCGATCTTGGCATAACAATGCCTCCTTTACGTGGGTCCCGGCCATGCGGCGACCCGGATTACCCTAAACAACCATATGGGGCGATTATCGGGCGATGCGAAGGATGTGGAAACCGTTAAGCCCACCTTCAACGCCATCGCTGCTCAACAAAGATGTGAATAGAGCTGAGGCGTTGCGGCTTCGGGCGCCGCGTCCAGGTGCCGGCAAGTCTTGAGGACGCGACCAAGGCCGCGTTATGACCGATCGCGGTCCGTTATTTGACACCGGCTGGTGTCACCTGAAGCCCCCCTGCGGTATCTGCACGCAGAGCTTTCGGCAAGACGGAAGAGGACCCGATTTCAAACGGGGCTGCCCCAACCCCTTGTCCCGCCCCGCAAACCCGGCTTCAACATGTCCCTCCCCGCAGAATGCGGAGGGTAAAGGCAGCGTTAACGGTTTCGGCTTCAAGCTGGGGAGACGCACAAGAGACGGAGAATCGGTCCCATGTCCTCAGCCCGGCAACTCAAGCCCGTCGATGACCTGCTGGCTGGCACATCCGGCTATTCCGCCAAGGATATCGAGGTCCTGGAAGGCCTTGAGCCCGTCCGTAAGCGCCCCGGCATGTATATCGGCGGCACTGACGAGCGCGCCTACCACCACCTCTTCGCCGAAGTGCTCGACAACGCGATGGACGAGGCCGTTGCCGGGTACGCCAACCGCATCGAGATCAAGCTCACCGCCGACGGCTACCTCGCCGTCACCGATAACGGCCGGGGCATCCCGGTCGACCCCCACCCGAAATTCCCCAAGAAATCCGCCCTCGAAGTCATCATGACGACGCTGCACTCGGGCGGCAAATTCTCGGACAAGGCCTATTCCACCGCCGGCGGCCTGCACGGCGTCGGCATCTCGGTCGTCAATGCGCTCTCCGAGCACGTCGAGGTCGAAGTCGCCCGCGACCGCACTGTGTATCGCCAGGAATTCTCTCGCGGCGCCCCGATGGGCAAGCTCGCCAAGGTCGGCACCACACCCAACCGGCGCGGCACCTCCGTCCGCTTCAAGCCGGACCCGCAAATCTTCGGCGACAAGCTGCGCTGGCGCCCTGTCCGCCTCTTCGGCATGGCCCGCTCGAAAGCCTATCTCTTCCGCGGCGTTGAAGTGCGCTGGTCGTGTGACCCAGAGTTGCTTCCAGAAGACTCGAAAATCCCCGCCGACGCCGTCCTCTCCTACCCCAACGGCCTCGCCGACCAGCTTGGCGAAGTCTTTGCCGACAAGGCTACCATCACGGAAGCGCCCTTCACCGGCCTCGTGGACCTTGGCCATGACGGCAAGTGCGAATGGGCCATCGCCTGGACGCAGGCCGGCTTCGGCGAACAGGACGGCTTTGCCCGCTCCTACTGTAACACCATCCCGACCCCGGAAGGCGGCACCCACGAAGCCGGCTTCCGCTCCGCCATCACCAAAGGCCTGCGCAATTTCGGCGAACTCACCGGAAACAAGAAAGCTGCCGAGATCACCGCCGAAGACGTGATGGGCCATTCCGGCTTCCTGCTCTCGGTCTTCATCCGCGGCCCGGAATTCGTCGGCCAGACGAAGGACAAGCTCTCCTCCACGCACGCCTTCCGCCTCGTTGAAGCCGCGACACGTGACCATTTCGACCACTGGCTCGCGCAGTCCCCAAAGGAAGCTGGCAAGCTCCTAACCTGGGCGATCGACCGCGCCGACGAGCGCGCCAAACGCCGGAAAGCCAAGGAAATCAGCCGCAAGTCGGCCACCAAGAAACTCCGCCTGCCCGGCAAGCTTGCCGACTGCTCGGCCAAGGGCCCGGAAGGCACTGAACTCTTTCTCGTCGAAGGCGACTCGGCTGGCGGCTCCGCCAAGCAGGCCCGCAACCGCGAGACGCAGGCGATCCTTCCGCTGCGCGGCAAGATCCTGAACGTCGAAAGCGCGTCCGACGACAAACTGATGGGCAACCAGGAACTTGCGGACCTCTCACTTGCTCTGGGTACGGAGCTTGGCCGCCGCTTCAACCTTGATGACCTGCGCTATGAGCGCATCATCATCATGACCGACGCCGACGTGGACGGCGCGCACATCGCCGCCCTGCTGATCACCTTCTTCTACCGCCTTACGCCCGGCCTGATCGAAGGCGGCCGCCTCTATCTTGCCCAGCCGCCGCTCTACCGCCTGTCGAACAAGGGCAACGTCCACTACGCCATGAACGACGATCACCGCGCCGAAATCATGAAGGCGCATTTCAAGGGCAACCAGAAAGTCGATCTCACCCGCTTCAAGGGTCTGGGCGAGATGAACCCGGCGCAGCTCAAGGAAACCACGATGAACCCGGCCTCGCGCACCCTCGCGCGCGTCACCCTGCCGGACTCGATGGACGAACTCACCGAGATGAAACCCGCCGAACTCATCAACACCCTGATGGGCAAGAAAGCGGAACTCCGCTTCAAGTTCATCCAGGAAAACGCCGCTTTCGTCGAAGGGCTGGATATCTGACCCATCGCCAAGAAAAACCAGCGCTACCCTCATCGCGTAAGCGTGGCGAGGATCAATGCCTTGTCTTTAGACGCTAAAACGGCACCACAACCCCGAGCGCCACACGCACCTGCCCCGACCCCGACACTTCAATTATCCGCCGCCGGATCAACACAAGGTCCGTCGCCACCGCGCTGACCGGCAGAACGGCGTCCTCCAGCGGCGTGAAAGGCAAGTGCGTCTCCACGATCCGGCGCAGGCCCGAGGCGCCGAACAGGCTGCCCCGTCCGCGCAGGAATTCGAGCACGCTGCCCGGCGTCACCGGGAACACATCGGCCCGCGCCAGATCGTCTCCGGCGCCGCCACCCCGGCGGCATCGGGCCTGCCCGCAAAGTAGCGGGCATTCAGCGCGCCGACCGAAGCGCCGACGACAAAGTCCGCACGCTACCCGCCGCGACCAGCTCCGCCAGCGCCCCGGCCTGGATCGCCCCCAGACCCCCGCCTTCGGCAAACACAACCGCTGTCGGCATAAACTTTTCGGCCCCCGCACTTGAAGGCCAGCGCTAGCGAGCAAGGCGAGACGCGCAAATCAACTTTCTGGGACGGGAAGATCTCGGGACGGGACAAAACCCGACCGACGTTGCCCGATGACATCCAGCTCAAATCTCCCTAAATGCTCCACATGAGCAAAAATCTGAGAATCCTGGCGGCGCAGCTCAATCCGGTAGTCGGCGATATTGCCGGGAATATCGTCCTGGCGCGCGGGGCGGTGCATGAGGCGAAAGCCCGGGGCGCGGACCTTGTGGTGCTGTCGGAGCATTTCATCCTCGGCTATCCGGCCGAAGACCTGGTGCTGAAGCCCTCGGCGGTGGACCTGTCGATGGCCGCCGTGCACGCTCTTGCCCGCGAGACGGCCACCGGGCCGGCCGTGCTGATCGGCGCCCCCTGGCGCGAAGAGGGCGTGCTGCACAACTCCGCCCTATTCCTCGAAGGCGGCGAGATCCGCGCGCGCCATGACAAGCGGGAACTGCCCAATTACGGCGTGTTCGACGAGAAGCGCCACTATACGCCCGGCTGCGGCCCGGCCGGCGTGGTCGATTTCAAGGGCGTGCGAATTGGCCTCGCCATCTGCGAGGATATCTGGTTCGAGCGCGTGCCCCGCGCGGCGAAGGCGGCCGGGGCGGATCTGCTGCTCGTGCCGAACGCCTCGCCCTGGCGACGCGCCATCCAGGCCGAGCGCGCCTCTGCATTCGATAAATGGTCGGACGTCGGCCTGCCCTATCTCTTCCTCAACCAGATGGGCGGCCAAGACGAGCTTGTGTTCGACGGCGCCTCATACGCGACCAATTCCACGCATGGCCGGCGCTGCGGCCTCGTCGGTCAGTTCGAGACCGGGTATGCGCTGGTGGAGTTTGATCCGTCCACGAAGCAGTTCGTGGGCCTCGGCCAGAGCTGTGCGTCAGACCTTGATGGCTGGGCGGCGGAATACCGCGCGGCAATGCAAGGGCTCGGAGACTATGTGCGCAAGAACAAGTTCTCCGGCGTCGTACTCGGCATGTCGGGCGGCATCGACTCGGCGCTGACGGCAGCGATTGCGGCGGACGCGCTCGGGCCTGACAAGGTCTGGTGCGTGATGCTGCCGTCGAAATATACGTCCCCGGACAGTCTGGAAGATGCCAAAGCCTGCGCCGAGGCGCTCGGCTGCCGCTATGACACGATCCCGATCCATCCCGGCGTCGAGGCGATGGGCGAGATGCTCGCCCCCTCCTTCACGGGCACGAAGGCTGACATCACGGAGGAGAACATTCAGTCGCGCCTGCGCGCGGTGACGCTGATGGCCCTCTCCAACAAGTTCGGCCACATGGTGGTGACCACCGGCAACAAGAGCGAGATGGCCGTCGGCTACGCAACGCTCTACGGCGACATGTGCGGCGGCTACAATGCATTGAAGGATTTCTATAAGACAGAAGTCTTTGAACTCACGCAGTGGCGCAACGCGAACGTGCCGCCCGGCTCGCTTGCAGCGAAGCTGAATGTCGTGCCTGAGCGGATCATAACCAAGCCGCCCTCGGCGGAGCTACGCGACAACCAGAAGGACGAGGATTCCCTGCCGCCCTATCCGGTGCTGGACGATATCCTGCGCGGCCTCGTGGACCTTGAGGAAGACGTGGACGCGATCCTCGCACGCGGCCATGACGCCGCCACCGTCCGCCGCATCGAGCACCTTGTCTACCTCGCCGAATACAAGCGCCGGCAGGCCCCTCCCGGCTTGAAAGTCGGCGGAAAGAATTTCGGCCGCGACCGGCGTTATCCGATCACGAACCGGTTCCGGGACGATTAAGGCTTGAAGCCCTACTCCTCTGGCGGCGGGATGACTTCGTCGGTGGGCTGATCGAGACCGTAGGCATCCGTTGCGATCGCTTCGCGCACGGCGTCCACTTCGCCGGGCTCGACGTCAGAGGCTTCGCCATATCCAGTGATGGGCGAGGGATAGATGCCCGGCTCTCCGATCACTTCGTCAAACATCAGCCAAGCCTGCTTGCCGCCGAGGCAGGTGACGCGGGCCCAGAGATTTTCAACCAGCGCCGTGTTGGTGATATCCGTGATATCGGCAAGTTCGCCTTCGTTGATGTCGAATTCCCGGCCATTGAACGACATGACCGTAAACCCCTCACCGACATAGCGCAGGTAGGTCAGCACATCGCCCGTCTTCAGCTCGAGCGTCTCGATCTTGCCGGACTCGCCGATGAACTCGACGGTCGCATCCTGGAGCGCCGTCACCGGCACTTTCTTCGTCGCCACGAAGTATTCGATATCGTCTTCCGCCGTGCGCTCGGCGTTCCAGATCTGGTAATTGGCATATTGCGGCAGGAGGCAGGCAATGTCTTGCGGATCGGTCGGATTCGGGCGCGCGCGGGCGGGCACTTTCACTTCGGCGTCCAGCACCGTGAAGCCCGGCGGATATTCGCCTGGCCAGCCGCCGCTCAGGAACCAGGTGTCGTCATATCCGGACAGGGCTGCATAATCGAGCGGCGGGCGAACGGCCTGTTCTGCCCCCGCGGCTGCATCGCCCGCGGCCCCTTGCGCCAGCGTTCCCGGGGAAGAGCCGTCTTTTTGTCCACAAGCCGCAAGGAGCAACGCTCCAGCCAGCAACCAGCCGAATCTCATGGCCATCTCCCAGTTCTATTCAACCGTAGATGCTCGTGAACGAAAACAATAGCAAGAATATGGCTGAGGCGCTTGGCTTTTGCCCCGATTTGATGTCGAAAGCGCCTTCTCCAACCCCGGAAAGCCCTGCCCCCCATGACCGCCCCTGTTGTCCGATTCGCCCCCTCGCCCACGGGCCGCCTGCATGTCGGAAATGTGCGCACAGCGCTGGTGAACTGGCTGTTTTCGCAAGGACAGGGCGGCAAGTTCATTCTGCGGATCGACGATACCGACCTTGAGCGGTCAACCAAGGAAAACGAGAGGGTCCTGAAGGAAGACCTGACCTGGCTGGGACTCGTCTGGGCAGACACGTTCAACCAGTCCGAACGGTTCGGAATTTACGACCAGGCGGCTGACAAGCTGCGCACGATGGGCCTGCTCTATCCGGCCTACGAGACGGCCGAGGAGCTAGACGTCAAGCGCAAGATCGCCCAGTCGCGCGGCCGGCCGCCGGTGTACGACCGGGCGGCCTTGAACCTGACAGCCGCGGACCGGGCAAAGCTCGAGGCCAGCGGCCTGAAACCCCACTGGCGCTTCAAGTTGTCCGGCGCGCGGGTCGAATGGAACGACCTCGTGCGCGGACCGCAGGGCATCGACACCTCGTCTGTCTCTGACCCGGTGCTGATCCGCGAGGATGGCAGCTATCTCTACACGCTGCCCTCGGTGGTCGACGATATCGAAGCCGGCATCACGCATGTGGTGCGCGGCGAAGACCATGTGACAAATTCCGGCGCGCAGATCGAGATCTTCATGGCGCTCGGCGGCAAGGCGCCCGAGATGGCGCACATGCCGCTGTTGGTCGGCGCGGATGGCTCGGCGCTGTCAAAGCGGATCGGGTCATTGTCCGTAGGCGAACTGCGCGCGCAGGGCATTGAGGCGATGGCGATCTGCAGCCACCTCGCCAAGCTCGGCACGTCGGACAATATCGAGCCGCGCAGCACGCTGGTGGAGCTGGCGGCGGAGTTCTCCTTCTCGAAGATCGGCCGGGCCCCGGCACGCTTCGACGAGACCGACCTAGAGAGCCTGAATGCGGCGCTTGTGCACGCGATGCCGTTCAGCGCCGTGCAGGCACGCCTCGCCGAGCTTGATCCGCGGGCGGACAATGAGGCCTTCTGGGTTGCCGTGCGGGAAAACTGCGCGCGCATCTCGAGCGCAAAGCCCTGGGTGGAAATCATCTTCGGCAAGGCGGCGCCGGACGTGGCCGCCGAGGACAAGGCGTTCATCGCGGGGGCCGGCGCACATTTGCCAACCGGCGAGCTGACAGGCGCCAGCTGGAGCGAATGGACGAACGCGCTGAAGGCCGCCACGGGGCGCAAGGGCAAGGGCCTTTTCATGCCGCTGCGCAAGGCGCTGACCGGCCTCGAACACGGGCCCGAGATGGGCGCCGTGCTGCCGCTGATCGGGCGCAAGGCCGTGCTGGAGCGGCTGGGTTAGGCCGCTTCACTGAGTTGAGAGCCCCAACCTAACCCGCCTCGCAGGCGGACGGGCTATCGCATGTGAGAGATGGCTGTCTAGAGATGGTTCTCAGAGCAGCCCGGACACAGTCACAGCCCTACCTGTTTGAAGTTGAAGGCGAACGTAGAAGCCCGCGAAACGGTTTCGCGCCCCGGATGATGCGCACGTCGCGTGCCAGACGAAAACGACCCGGTCGGGTGTGCCTTGTGGACTTTGGCTGGACCTCGGCCTGAAAGCCTCTCGCCGATGCCGCCCCGAAAGGGCGGCTTGTATGGTGCGGTCAAGAGGACTCGAACCTCCACGGGTTGCCCCACAGCGACCTCAACGCTGCGCGTCTACCAATTCCGCCATGACCGCACGACTGGTCTCATTCGAGGCAGACCGGCCGTATAGGGCGGCGCCCGGGCTTTGTGAAGCCCCGAAAAACGCCTATATCGGGAGCGCATGACAAACTTGCCCGAAGTTGACTGGGTGGTCTCAGATACCCCCGTTTCCTATGATGCCGCGCTCGCCCTGATGGACGCGCGGGCGCGGGCGATCCGGGAAGGCGAGGCGCGCGAACTCGTCTGGTTCCTTGAGCATCCGGCGCTCTATACGGCAGGCACATCGGCGCGAATCGAAGACCTGAAGGACCCTGCCCGCTTCCCGGTTTTCGGTGCCGGGCGCGGAGGACAGTACACCTATCACGGCCCTGGCCAGCGGGTGGTCTATGTCATGCTGGATGTCGGCGCACGGGGCCGCGATGTGCGCGCCTTCGTGGCGAGCCTTGAGGCCTGGATCATCGAGGCGCTGGCGGCGTTCAATGTAGAGGCGGGCGTCCGGGCGGGCCGGGTCGGCGTCTGGGTGGACCGGACGGAGCCGGGCGGGCCGCTGCGCGAGGACAAGATCGCGGCGATCGGCGTGCGCCTCCGACGCTGGGTGAGCCTGCACGGCATCTCGCTCAACGTGGCGCCGGAACTCGACCATTTCACCGGCATCACGCCTTGCGGGATTGAAGACCCGCGCTACGGAGTCACGAGCCTCGAAGGGCTTGGCCGCGTGGTCTCGATGGCGGAGGCCGACATGGCGCTGAAGGGCGCATTCGAGGCCGTGTTCGGGAGCCGGCTGGTGCGGTTGGCAGACGGGATCCGGGAGGGGGCCGAGGCCCCAACCTAATACCCGCCCGCGAGTTCCTCAGGCGTAAGATCACTTCCGGTGCGCAGAGGGCCCTGCCCGCCATTCGGCAGACGGGCGACGAAGGCCAGCGTCCAGATCATCACGCAGAGCGATGCAAGCGCCCAGACCGGTAGCGCCAGGCCGAGACCGGTGGAGACCGCCATCTGACGCTCGCTCTGCGGCGGGCCGGGAGGGCCCGGCGGGCCGCGGCGCTGCTTACTTTTTGGTTTGTCTTCGGGCTTCGCCTCGGCGGCCGTTTCGCCGGACTTCGGGGCTTCCTCGGTTTTCTCCGCAGGCGGAGCATTCATCTGGCGGTGCTGCGCGGCGCCCATTTGAGTGCCCGCGCCGTAGGCGATCAGGCCGAGCGTCAATGGGATCAGGACGATGACGGCCAGCCAGGTGGGCCGCGCCGCATTGGCAAGCCGGCGGGTGTGCGCGACGAAGGAGGTGAACTCGGTGAGCACGGTGAACAGCGCAAATGGCACGAGGACCGCCGGCACCGTGACAATGACGAAGTTCACGGGCGCGCTGAAGATTTCGGGCGCAAGGCCCGAAATGCCGAGAACCGCGACGACGAGCGAGGGGACCAGATAGAGTGCGATGCGGGAGAGGAACATGAAGGTCCAGGCCCGGCTGAAATGCAGCTTGGAGGTCTCGCCCAGCGGATTGAGCAGGGTTTCGGCCCAGTTCATCTCGCCGGGATCGTCGCGCACGTCGCGGATCCAGGGGCGGTGCGGGTCTATCTCTCCGATGGGGGTGTCCATTGCCTCGTCGCTTTCTGTGATCAGGGTCAGGCCGAAGGGCGGGGGGCCGCGCCGGTTGTTGGCGGGCCATGACGGTTGGGTTTGGGGTCCGAGCGCATGCTGTAGGCCGTAAAGCCGACGAGCGCGCTGGCGACCAGCAGGGAGGCGACCGTGGTCACGGCCGACAGGCGGGCATATTCCGGCGCCTGTTCGGCGAGCGCTTCGAAGGCGGCAGAAAAGCCATCGGCCTGCATCAGCTTCTGGATCTCCTCCTGGATGGTGAAGGCCTGCGGGGACAGGCGCGGCAACAAGACAGCCGAGAGGAACATGTTGACGAAGCCGAACGCGGACAGGAAAGCCAGCCAGAGCCAGGCGCTGTGGCCCGCATCATGGAGGCGTTTGCCGAACAGGCAGATGTACGGGAACATCAGCGTGTATTGCAGGATGCCGAGCCTGGGCGAGACAACCGCCGTCAGGACCGTGATCAGCATGAAGGCGCCGGTCAACACGGCAAGCCCGCGGGCGAAGGGCCGGGGCGCAAGACGGCCTTGCGGCTCGAGGAACAGGAAGCGGAAGTCCATGTGACGGATAAGTTCGCCTGTCTTGTGCGTGGAGGGGACCTTAAGCGCCCCCTTATCAATAAACGATAAAACAAAGCAAGAAAAAAGAGCCGGACGGCCGCGCCCGGCTCTTCTGATCAGGTTAGGCCGCAGTCGTGGATCAGACGAATACGTCGTTGGCCCCGCCGGGGCCCGGACCGTACTGGTTGTCGTTCGGGTCGGTCTTGAAGAGGCTCATGATGCCACCGAGAATGCCAGTCGTGATGAGGGTGGTCAGAATGTTGGGCACAATCGTCGCTTTCTGGGCGTCGTTGATGAGCTCCATCATCCGGGCAAAGTCCGGGCTCGAAGACATCGACTCGCTGATTTCCTGAGAGTACGCGGCCGCGTCAAAACCGAACAAGGCGGGCAGGACATTGCCGAGTACCGAGTTGGCGACACCGGCAACGAGGATGAGCCACAGCATGTGGGCACCCGACTTGCCATTGTCGTGGAAGCGCTTTGCATGGATGGCGATCCAGCACCAGATGACGGCAAAGGTGAAAAGGCCGAAAAAGCCATGCACGAAGGTGCCCAGAACGCTAATGGCGGCGCTCGCAAGGAACAGGATACCGACCGCGCGCCAATACGTAGGCTGATCGATGCGGCCGTTCGGGGTAAGAAAGAGTTTCATGAAATCCGTGCTCCTGACGATGGGGCGCCCGCCCCGTCCAAGTCTGTTGGATAACAGTCATTTGACAGGCAGGCCTTGCCCTACTGCTCCGCCACTCGCGGACCATAGCAGGCTGAACCGGTTTCCGGAATGCTAAGTGCGGGTTCTCCTGGAAAATCAGGCGAACTCGACCATGATTTCATCTGCGGCGACGCTGTCGCCCGCCTTCACGTTGATAGCTTTCACGGTGCCTTTGGCGCCGGCGCGGATGATGTTCTGCATCTTCATCGCCTCGACGATGCAGACAGCCTCGCCTTCCTGCACGTCCTGGCCGAGCGCGACATCCATCGACACGACGAGGCCGGGCATCGGCGAGATGATGAGTTTCGAGGTATCGGCCTTTGGTTTCTCCGGCAGACGCTCATGCAGGCCGGCGACGAAGGGCGTGCAGACGAGCGCGCGCAGGGCAACGCCGCGGTGGCGGAAAAGATAACCTTCAGTGCGGTCCGCGAACTTCACGGCGAAGGGTTTGCCGTCGAGCACGCCTTCGACGAGGTGGTTGCCCGGCTGCCAATTGGTGACGAGGCTGTGAGGTTTTCCTGTGTCCACGGCAATCTGGGCTTCGCCATGCTCGCTGATGTCGATGGTGACATTGTGGTGCGTGTCGCCGAGGATGACGACCCAGTCCTGGCGGGGCGCGCCGGCCGGCGCAACGCGGCCGGAGATGCGGCCGGCGCGGCGGTCACAGAAGGTGTGGACGTAGGCGGCGGCGCAGACGAGCTGCGTTTCCTGCATCTTCGTGGGCGCAACGCCCTGGAAGCCTTCGGGGAACTCGTCCTTGATATAGGCGGTGGTGATGTTGCCGGATCGGAAGCGCTTCTCGTCCATCACGGCGGCGATGAACGGGATGTTGTCCTGGATGCCTTCGATGTGGAAGCGGTCGAGCGCTTCGCCGTGCACATCAAGGGCGGTGTCGCGGTCCTTGCCCCAGGTGATAAGCTTGGCGATCATCGGGTCATAGAACATGGAAATCTCGTCGCCCTCGCGCACGCCCGAATCCATACGGACTTCGCCCTCGCCGAGCTTTCCTTCCGCGGGCGGATGGAAGCGCTTGAGGCGGCCAATGGATGGCAGGAAGTTGCGGTAGGGATCTTCTGCGTACACACGGCTCTCGACCGCCCAGCCGTTGATCTTGACGTCCGACTGCTTGATCTTGAGCTTCTCGCTATAGGCGACGCGCAGCATCTGTTCGACGAGATCAACACCGGTGATCATTTCCGTGACTGGGTGCTCCACCTGCAGGCGGGTGTTCATTTCGAGGAAGTAGAAGCCCTTGTCCTTGCCGGAGGCGACGAACTCGACGGTGCCGGCGCTGTCATACTTCACGGCCTTGGCGAGGGCGACGGCCTGCTCGCCCATCTTCTTGCGTGTTTCCGGATCGAGCAGGGGCGACGGTGCTTCCTCGATGACCTTCTGGTTGCGGCGCTGGATCGAGCACTCGCGCTCGTTGAGGTAGATGCAGTTGCCGTGCTTGTCGCCGAGCACCTGGATTTCGATGTGGCGCGGCTCAAGGATGAATTTCTCGATAAAGACGCGGTCGTCGCCGAAGGCGGCCTTGGCTTCGGCCTTCACGGCGGGGAAGCCCTCTTCGGTTTCCTTGTCATTATAGGCGACGCGGATGCCCTTGCCGCCGCCGCCAGCCGAGGCCTTGATCATCACGGGGTAGCCGATCTCGTTCGAGATCTTGACCGCCTCTTTCGTGTCCTCGATCAGGCCCATATGGCCGGGCACGGTGGACACGCCGGCTTCGGCGGCGAGTTTCTTTGAGCTGATCTTGTCGCCCATCGCGTCGATGGCGAAGGCGTTCGGGCCGATCCAGCCGATCTTCTCGGCTTCGAGGCGTTTGGCGAAGGCGGGGTTTTCCGACAGGAAGCCGAAGCCCGGGTGGATCGCTTCGGCGCCGGTCTGGCGCACGGCAGCGATGATCTTGTCCTGCACGAGGTAGGACTGCGCCGCGGGAGAGCCGCCGATATAGACCGACTCGTCGGCCATCTCGACCGCCATCGAGTTCGCGTCGGCATCCGAATAGACCACCACGGTCTTGATGCCCATCCGCCGGCACGTCTTGATGACGCGAACGGCGATCTCGCCTCGGTTGGCAATCAAAATCTTGCTGAACATACGCCCCGGCAGCCCCTCAAACAAAAACCTGCCGCAGTTAAGCCGGGTCTGCCGCCTTGTCCATGCTTGCCGCTCCGGCAATTTGAGGCCCTGTCCTTGCCGGATGGCCGGGCCGGTTTAAGGTGCCAGCCTAGCTGGATTGCAGGGGGCACAGTTCATGAGCACGTCAAACCGTTGGCTGCGCCGGATCGGCACCGTGTTGGCCGCGCTCGTGATTACGGGGGGCGCGGGCTGGATGCTCATCGGGCCGGACTGGCGGGCGCTGGCGTCCCATCCGCCCGAGGGCCGCGGCGTATTGTTCTGGTCCGTGCCGCAACGCGACGCCGCGTTCCGGATGATGGACCGGCTGCCGCTGATCATCGAATCGCGGCCCATCAAGAAAGGCGCGGCAGTCCATCCCCTGCCCGAAGGCGCCTCCCTCGATCTCGGCGCAACGATTAACCTTGATGCCTACATGGAAAGCCAGAACGCCGCCGCACTGATCATCGTGCAGGACGGCAAGATCCGGCTGGAGCGCTATGGCAACGACTTTACCGATCATGGCCGCTGGACCAGTTTCTCGGTGGCAAAATCGCTGACCTCGACCCTGGTCGGCGCCGCGATTGCCGACGGCCATATCAACAGCCTCAGTGACAAGGTCAGCACCTACATCCCCGATCTCAAGGGCTCGCCCTATGACGATGTGACCATCGATCAGCTGCTTACGATGACCTCGGGCGTGGCCTGGAACGAGGATTATGAAGACCCGAACTCCAACGTTGCGCAATTCGACCTGCATGTGCCCGGGCCCGGCGTGAACGGCACGGTATCTTACATGCGCAGCCTTGGGCGGGCGCATCCGCCAGGCGAAGTGTGGAACTACTCCACCGGCGAGACAAATCTCATCGGCGTGCTGGTGAGCTCTGCGACTGGCAAGACGGTGGCCGATTACCTGTCAGAGAAAATCTGGGCGCCCTTCGGCATGGAACAGGATGCCAGTTGGCTGCTCGGCGCGGACGGGCATGAGATCAGCGGTTGCTGCATACAGGCAACCACGCGCGATTTCGCCCGATTCGGGCAGTTCATCCTGGACGGCGCCGCAACGCCCGCTGGGCCTGTCGTGCCGGCGGACTGGCTGGCAACCGCGACGTTGAAGCAGGCCGATTATGGCTTGGCCGGTGAAGGCTACGGGTTCCAGTGGTGGACCAAGGACGCGGGCGCCTTCGAGGCCGACGGCATTTTCGGACAGGGCATCTTCATCGACCCCGCGCGCCGTCTGGTGATTGCGTCCAACGCCAACTGGACAACCGCGCTCGGCCTGAGGGACGGTGAGTTCGAGGAACGCAAGGCATTCTACAAGTCGGTACAGGCGGCGGTGGACGCAGAATAACGACCGAGCAGGCAGGCCTACTCGCGGGGATCGTGTTGCTCACGGCTCCGCTGGATCACGTTGCCCGCCGGGTGATCTCCGCGTGGTTCCGGATACTCGGTCTGCTGGATGAACTTGGTGAAGAGGTGGAGCAGCTCACGCGGAACATGAGCGTCCATAAGCGTATCGAGTGAGTCCGCCTGCCGCGCGATCATCATGCCCACCGAGCCGTGCATATCGACCCGGAAATAGTTCATCGACCAGTTCGGGAAGGCACGCCGCTCTGCCCATTCGGCCATGATCCTTACGACGCCGGTGTGGCGCCGGTCACGCAGGATGCGGGCATAGAGGTCGTTCACTTCGTCATGCGGTCCCTCGATCAGCTGCATGAAATTCTGGCCGTTATGGACCAGGTATCCCGTGATGAAGCGTTCGTTGTTATTGGATTGGGACTCGTTGAGCAGCCGTTCGACGTCATGGTCGGTCAGGCCCGGTTGGGCCGTACTGACGTAGACGAGGCGAAAGAGACCATCCAAGATACGAATCCGTCAATCTATATTGACACTTTTTGCCTTCTTGCCGGTTGCTTACAAGCCGGGGGTTCACTCTCGTATCGCGTGCGCGCCGATAGACACTCCAGGATACGCCGCGCTAATACAATGCCAGACAAATCATACGCGGCGGGAGGAAAATCATGAATGAGCCCAAGGACCTTGAAGGCCGACATGCGCTTGTGACGGGATCGGCAACCGGCCTTGGCCGCTCGATCGCCCTGCGGCTCGCCGAGCGGGGCGCCAGCGTCATCATCAACTGCACCAAGTCGGTCGCGGACGCCGAGGCGACGGTCGCCGACTGCCAGAAGGTGGGCGCGCAGGCCCGGCTGGTTCAGGCCGATGTCTCGACGGATGAAGGCAGCGCGAGACTCGCCGAAGCGGCGGCGCAAGGGGGACGCCTCGACATCCTCGTCAACAATGCCGGGATCACCAAGCATGCGCGCGATCATTCGGACCTCGACGCCCTGAGCCGCGAAGACTTCCTGCACACCTATGCGGTGAACGTGGCGGGGCCGTTCCTGATGCTCCAGAAGGTGAAGCCGCTGCTCGTCGAGGCGCACCGCCAGACCGGCCGCGCTTCGGCCGTGCTGAACGTTTCGTCGATCGCCGGCGTCACCGGGATCGGCTCGTCGGTCGCCTATGCAGCCACCAAGGGCGCGCTGAACACGATGACGCTGAGCCTTGCGCGGGCGCTGGCCCCGGCGATCCGCGTCAACGCGATCTGCCCTGGCTTTATCGGCACACGGTGGTTCAAGGACGAGATGAGCCCGGAGCAATACGCGAAAATGGAAGCTGGCGTGGCGGCGTCGGTTCCCCTGAACGTCGCCAGCGGTCCGGATGACGTTGCCGACTCTGCCGTTTTCTTCCTGACGGACGCCTCCCGGCACGTCACCGGCGAGACTTTGCTCGTGGATGCGGGCCTACATCTGGGGTATGCACCGCTGGTCGCGCGCTGAGCCTGCTTTTTGTTGCGAATCTGCCACACAAGTGTGGATTCGCTGCATCGCACAAAGCACGGGCATGCCGCATCCGGCCTGCCCAAAAGCCCGGCGCAGTTCGCTCAAAAGGCCAGTTAACGCTACGCTTCCCATCGAAATCGAACGCGGACTGGGGTCGTCTGACCTCGCCGCTCGATCCGGAGCGTGGATACAGAAGCAAGGTCTCTTTTATGAAAAACAATCTCTCCCGGGCCAGCCTCCTTGCCGCCGCGCTTATCGCCGCAGCGGGAACCGCTCAAGCTCAAGGCGCAGTGTCCTACAACGTCGCTGTCACGAACGACTATGTCTGGCGGGGTGTCTCGCAGACCGACAACGGCGCAGCCCTCCAGGCCGGCGTCGATTACACCAACGGCTCGTTCTATGCCGGTGGCTGGGCCTCGAATGTCGATTACGGCTCTGACGCCGATATTGAAGTTGACCTCTATGGCGGCTTCCGTGGCGCTTTCACCGAGAACCTGTCCTGGGACGTTGGCGTGATCACCTATCTTTACCCTGGTGAAGACGATCTGAACTTTACCGAACTGAAGGCCGGCCTCGGCTTCACCGCGGACGCCCTCTCGGGCGGCGCAACGGTCTATTACGACCCGGACAACAAGAACACCTATGTTGAAGGTACTGGCGCTTACGCGTTCACCGACAAGCTCAAAGGTCTGGCGAGCGTTGGCAATGCCAGCTTCGACGGCGGCGGCGACTACACCAACTGGTCGCTCGGCGGTGCATACGCCTTCGAACTCTTCGACCTGACGCTTAAGTACAGCGACACTGACATCGACGACGCCATCGCAGGTGACACGGCCGACCAGAACTTCGTCGTGATGATCTCGAAATACTTCTGATCGACGGATCTGTAGCGTTTGGCCGGCACTCTGGTGCCTGGCACACTGTCCTCCCTTCGGTTCGCCGGAGGGGGGATTTCTGTTGGCGGGCTCGCCATGGGAGTTCGGCCGGCTGAGGGCTGGAAATTGCGCGCGCGCGACGCTATACGCATGGACTTTCCTCCTGGAGAGGCACAATGCGCATTGGCGTTCCAACCGAAATCAAGAAGCAGGAATCGCGTGTCGGCCTGACACCCGAAAGCGTGGGCGAACTGGTCCGCGCGGGCCACAGCGTGCTGGTGCAATCGGATGCGGGCGTGAACTCCGGTTTCAACAATGACGCCTATCTCGCTGTCGGCGCGCAGATCGCGCCGGACGCCGCAGCGGTGTTCGGCGGCAGCGAACTGATCGTGAAGGTGAAGGAGCCGCAGCCGGAAGAGACCGCGCGCCTGACGCCGGAGCATACCCTGTTCACCTACCTGCACCTTGCGCCGGATCCGGTGCAGGCAAAGGGCCTGATGAAATCGGGCTGCCTCGCGATCGCTTATGAAACCGTCACCGACGCTGAGGGCGGCCTGCCGCTGCTGCGCCCGATGAGCCAGGTGGCGGGGCGCATGTCGATGCAGCTGGCGGCCTGGGCACTGATGCGCACGAAGCGCGGACGCGGCATCCTGCTCGGCGGCGTGCCGGGCGTGGCGCCCTCGAAAGTGGTGATCATCGGCGGCGGCGTGTCCGGAACCCACGCAGCGGAGATCGCCGTCGGCATGCGCGCGGACGTGACCGTCTTCGACCGGAACAATGTGCGCCTCGGCCAGCTCGACGAGCAGTTCCGCGGCAGCCTCAAGACGATGTACTCGACCGCGCATGCGCTGGCCGAAGCGATCAAGGAGGCTGACCTCGTGATTGGCGCCGTGCTGATCCCCGGCGCTTCGGCGCCGAAGCTCGTCAGCCGCGAGCAGCTGAAGACGATGAAGCCCGGCGCAGTGCTGGTGGACATTGCGATCGACCAGGGCGGCTGTTTCGAGACGAGCCACGCGACGACGCACGAAGACCCGATTTATGACGTGGACGGAATACTTCACTATTGCGTCGCGAACATGCCGGGCGCCGTGCCGCGCACGTCGACTTACGCGCTGAACAATGCCACCCTGCCCTTCGTGATGCAGATCGCGGGCAAGGGCACGCGCGGCGCGATCAATGCGAACCGGCACCTGGCCAATGGCCTGACGGTCGATCAGGGCACGATCGCCCACAAGCTGGTCGCGCGCGATCTCGGCGAGACCTATGTGCGCCCGAGCTGGCTGAACGTCGCCTTCACCTGAGGCCCGCCACGCCTGTGCGCCAATCCGCGTGACAGGCAGCGCCGCCATGCTATCTTCCTGCCGGGACGGTCGGGGGACCATAAGTCATGGGTGGACGCACATGGGAACGACATCGACAACTCGGAAACTGGCATTGGCCGCCTGCGCGGTGGCGGCGCTGGCGATACCTTCGGCGGCGCAGGGCGCTGGGGGTGCGGCCAAGCAGGTCGTCAATCCGGCGCCGGTCAATTACTGGATGGACATCTCCACGGGGCAACCGATGCAGGGCGGCGGCCTGATGGGCCTCGGCGCCATGATGGGCGGCGGAGACCCCGGCTTCGGCAGCGCCTTTGGCAATGGTGACAACTGGTTTGGCGCGGCCAACATGGGCCAGGATGGCAAGCGGGTGGACATCGCGATCTTTGATGCGCGCACGTCCGGCACGGTGAAGGCCGATCAGGCGATCCCGAAAACGGTGAAGCTCGGCGCGAGCCTGCCGCTTCGCCCACCGGCAAAAGTCAGCGGCCGTACGCCGTTCGACGAGCCCACGCCCGAGGCGCCCGAAGGCAAGATGAAGATCACGATTCTGACCTATTGGGGCTGCGGCGCGAAGGTGCGCCCCGGCCAGCCGAACGTCCAGACCATTGAGTTCGACAGCAAAAAGGGCGTGGACGTCTGGGGCGAGGCGCTCCGCTCCCGGGTCGAGATCGACCGGGGTGCGACGTCGAACCGGAATTCCAGTTTCTGGCCGAACAAGGACAATTCCAAGCGCGTGCCGAAGGATGCTTCGCTCGCGGGAACGCATACGGTGACGGGCGCGGGACTGCCGGCGAGCCTCAGCTTCTCGATCCGCGCGGCGCAGGACTTCCTGCCGGACCTCGGGCTCGGCTCCAGCGGCGACAAAGCCTCCGTGATCACGCTCGCCTGGTCGCCCCTGGCGCAGGCCTCAGCCTATTTCGTGAATGCCAGCGGCATGGCGATGAAGGAAGGAAGCGGCGGACAACCGGAAGAGATGACCTTCACGCAGTGGAGCTCGTCCGAAGTGCCGGAAGCTGGTGACGGTCTCGTGAACTATCTCTCGAATGCGAACCAGGAAAAGCACCTGAAGGAAAAGGCAATCCTGCCGACGTCGAAAACATCGTGCGAGATTCCGGCGGGCATCTTTGCCGATGCGATGTTCGTGAACGCACGCGGCATTGCCTATGGGCGGGAACTCAACATCGTGCATCCGGAGCGGCCCGCCGATCCGAAAGTGGCCTGGGATCAGGAATGGACTGCGCGGGTTCGCGTCAAATCGGTTGCGAACCTCATGGTTGGCAACCTCTCGGACAACATGTCCGCCGGGATGGCTGCGGAAGGCATGGCGGATGCGGGCAGCGACCTGCCGAAATGCCCGCCGCCGGAAGCGGGCGACATCGTGAAGGAGGCGCTGATGTCCCAGATTCCGGGCGCTGGCCTGTTCGGCAAGAAGAAGAAAGACGAGCCGGCCTGCCAGCCCTGATGTCTCAAGGCTGACGGACGGGGCGGCTATTGCTTCGCGACGTCGCCGCGCACCATGACGAAATCGACCTGCTTGAGGACTTTCACGTCCTTCAGCGGGTCGCCCTTAACGGCGATGAGGTCGGCGCTCTTGCCCGGCTCAAGCGTGCCGATTTCGGCGGTCAGTCCCAAGAGGTCGGCGGCGTTGACCGTTGCAGCCTTGATGGCTTCGGCGGGCGGCATGCCGAACTTCACCATGAGTTCGAACTCATCGGCGTTGCGGCCATGTTTCGAGACGCCCGCGTCCGTGCCGAAGGCGATCTTCACGCCCTTGGCGTAGAGCACTTCGAGGCTCTTGCCGGTGATGCCGATACGCCATTCGATCTTGGCCCGGACATCCGGCTCATAGGCGTCTGGATTGTCTTTCAGGCGTTCGATATATCCGTTCACGGTCGAAAGCGTAGGGACGTAATAGGCGTCAGAAGCCACAAAGGCGTCGATGGTTTCGGGGTCGAGGATCGTGCCGTGCTCGATGGAATCAACGCCTGCAAGCAGCGCGAGGCGGATGCCGTCCGCGCCGTGGGCATGGGCGGCCACCTTTTTGCCGAAGAGCTTCGCGGTTTCGACAATCGCGCGGGCCTCGTCGTCGAACATCTGCTTGCCGAGACCGGCGCCGATACGGCTGTTGACGCCGCCAGTGGTGGCGAGCTTGATCACGTCCGCGCCCCGCGCGATCTGCAGGCGCACCGCGCGGCGGCAATCATCCGCGCCGCTGCACGTATTGCCGGTTGCGTTGAAGAACTCGCGCAACTCGTCGCGGAAGCCGAGCGAGCCGTCCATGTGGCCGGCCGAGGCAGAGATCGACGCGCCCGCATCGAGGATGCGCGGACCCGTGACCTGGCCGTCATTGATAGCATCGCGCAGAGCGAGCACAGCGCCGTCGCCGTCACCGAGGTTGCGCACGGTGGTAAAGCCGGCGTTCAGCGTCTTCATTCCATTGCCCCAGGCATTGAAGGCCTGCGCGGCGGGCGAGAGGGTGACGTCTTCGAGCTGCGAAGCGATGCCGCCGGTGTCAGACGTCAGGTGGACGTGGCTGTCGATCAGGCCCGGGAGCACATAGTGGCTCTTGAGGTCAATGACGCGGATCTCGTTGTCCTTCGGCGCTTTGTAGCCGGCTTCCAGCGCGACGATCTTTCCATCGGTAATGATGATCGTGGTCGGCCCGCGCGGGGCTTCGCCCGCAATGGCAAGCACCTTGCCGGCCTGGATGTAAACGGTATCGGCGACGGCGGGCATGGCCAGCGCGGCGATCACGCCGGCGCAGGCCAATGCGCGATGAAAGGGGACAGTGATCGGCATCAGGATGAGACTCCGCAGACGTTTGAAACCAAGACTTGCCTAGGTGTTATCAGTCCCGCGCGGGCATATAAAGCCTCGCCGGGAGTGATCCCTTCGGCAGAAAGAACACCGGTACCACACGAATGGAGAACCCATGATCGACCTCATCACCGACAAGCGCACGCGCGGCCTTGGCGGCGGATTTGAAGTGGGCCGTGTGCTGCCCTTTGCGAAGCGGCGCATGATGGGCCCGTTCATCTTCTTCGACCAGATGGGGCCTGTGGACTTTGCGGCCGGCATTCTGCGCGAGCTCGATGTTCGGCCGCATCCGCACATTGGCCTGTCCACCGTGACCTATCTTTATTCCGGCGCGATGACGCACCGCGACAGTCTCGGCTCCAAACAGGAGATCAAGCCGGGCGCCGTCAACTGGATCACAGCCGGCAAGGGCATTACGCATTCCGAGCGCCTCGAACATGCGCGAATGCATGGCGCGCGCATGCACGGCATACCGGCCTGGGCGGCGGGGCAGATGAAGCTGCCGGACGGGGACGATCAGGAATTCACGCCCCTGCCGGCGGGGTGAGCCGTTCGCCGCAGCATTTGACACGGCGCCGCGCGGGCGGCATCACGCGTGCGATGACGCCCGCCGAACTCCTCTCGATCCTGTTTGAACCAGAAGCTGCGGCCGACAGCCGGGACCTGCGCGCTTTCCTAAAGGCTTCCGGACCCGGCACGCCGGCGAGCCCGTCCGCGTTCGAGCGTCTCGTGCGGGTCGCATCGCGCGCGGACAACCGGCGCGCGGCGGGCGCGGCGGGGCATCAGGCCGCGATCCGGCGCCTCTTCCCGGATACGCCGGACGACGCCGTGACGGCCTTCTGTGTCAGCGAGGACAAGGGCCCGCGACCGGCGCATATTCTAGCCGCGCTGACGCCGGACGGCGCCGGGTTTCGGCTGAACGGCGTGAAGCGCTGGGGATCGATGTCGCCGCTGGCCGACGTGCTCTATGTTGCTGCTTCTATTGGGCAGCTCGACGGGCGCAATCAGCTGCAGATGGTGCGGCTGCCTGCGGGGCGCGGTGGCCTCACGCTCGATACATCAGCCTACGGAGCGTATCAGGACCATATGCCGATTGCCGATCTGATCCTTGAGGACATCGCGATCGGCGCCGGAGAGATTCTGCCAGCAGATGCCTATGAGACCTATATCAAGCCGTTCCGGCTGATCGAAGATGTTTACAATACGGCGGCTACTCAGATCGCCTTGTTGCGCCTCGGGCGCGCCCATGGATGGCCGCAGGATGTGTTGGAAGATCTCGCGGCGCTGGTCGTGCAGGCGCACGCGATCTCACAGACGCCGATGGCGCGGGCAGAAGATGTCATCGTGATGTCAGCCTATTTCCGGGCATCGGACGCGCTCTGGAGCCGGATCGGGGACAGCTGGACGCGCATACCGGAAGCGGACCGCGTACGCTGGAGCCCGGGAGCCGGCACTCTTGGCGTTGCTGCCAGGGCCCGCGAAACGCGGCGCAGCAAGGCGTGGGTGTCGATCACAGGCTGAGCCTGCGAAATCTAAGCGGCGAGGGGGGAGTGTCCTTGCTTCATCCGGCGCCTTCACTCGGCCCCCAGGACCGAGTGATCGGCTGCGCGGACCGGCTTGGATGGTGCGGGCGGCCGGGCTTGAACCGGCAAGGCCTTGCGGCCGAGGGATTTTAAGTCCCTTGCGTATACCAATTTCGCCACGCCCGCGCTGGATTCAGGGTTAGGGCGCAGTCGCGCGGATGGCAAGCTGGCGCGTTCTGGAGACGGTTCCAAGCACAGGGAAAGCAGGCTAAGCCTCGCCGTCACAAACACGCCAGAAGGCGGCAAGCGGGGAAAAAATCCATGGCCGAGACGGGTGAGACCTCCCCGCCGCGTGAAGGTATTCCGGACAGCGACACCGGCTTCGCCGCGAAGTTCGGCCTGTTCGCGGGCCCCGTACTGGCGCTGATCGTCGCCTTCCTTCCGCCGCCCGGGGGACTTGAGCCCAGCGCCATGATGGTCGCCGGCCTGTTTCTGCTGATGGCGATCTGGTGGGCCACCGAGGCGCTGCCGATGGCGGTGACGTCGCTTCTGCCGCTCGCCATTTTGCCGCTGTTTGGCATCATGGAACTCAAGGACGTTGCCGCGCCGTATGCAGACCCTGTGGTGATGCTTCTCCTCGGCGGGTTCCTGGTGGCGCTCGCCATAGAGAAATGGAACCTTCACCGTCGCATTGCGCTTAACGTGCTGCGTGTTTCAGGCGCGCGCGTGAAAATTCTCACAGCGGGCGTGATGCTGGCAACGGCGCTCTTGTCGATGTGGATTTCCAACACGGCGACGGCGCTCATGATGACGCCGATCATCCTGTCGGTCGCGGTGGCGGCCGGCGGCGGTCCAAGGCTCGCGGTCGCGCTGCTGCTCGGCGTTTGTTATGCCGCCTCGATTGGCGGCCTCGGCACGCCGGTGGGCACACCGACGAACCTGATCGCCATCGGATGGCTTAAAGAGAATGCCGGGATTGAAATCACGTTCCGGGAGTGGATGGCGACCGGTTTACCGATGATCGCGCTGATGCTGCCCGCCGCCTGTCTGATCCTGACCTGGGGGCTGAAATCCACGCCCGAACAGGCCAAGGCGGCCAGCGCGTCCATTCGCGCGCAACATGGCGCGCTCGGGCGCATGACATCCGCCGAGGCGCGCGTGGCCACCGTGTTCGCCTGCGTGGCCGCCGCGTGGATCCTGCGCGAGCAGCTGATCAAGGCGCCGGCCCTCGCCGGCCTGACCGACATGGGCATCGCGATGCTCGGCGCCGTGGCGATGTTCCTTGTGCCGCACGGCGATACGTCCGAACGGGCGGTGGGACGCGGACGCGCCCTCCTGGACTGGGAAGACGGGAAGAATGTGCCGTGGGATGTCGTCCTGCTGTTCGGCGGCGGCCTTTCGATGGCTGCGGCGATCCAGGCCTCAGGGCTGGCCGGGTGGCTTGGCAATAACCTCGCCGGCCTTGCGACCCTGCCGCCGATCGTTCTTATCTTGATCATCGTCACGATGGTGGTGTTCCTGTCGGAAGTGATGTCCAACGTCGCCGCGATGACCACGTTCCTGCCAGTGCTCGGCGCGCTCTCGGACGCGACAGGACTCGATATCCGCGCCCTGGTCATCCCCTGCTGCGTGGCGGCGTCCTGCGGTTTCATGCTGCCGATCGCAACGGGCCCGAATGCCGTCGTCTACGCCACGCGCAAAGTGACGGTGCGCGACATGGCCCGGGCGGGGCTTGCCCTGAACCTCACGTGCATCGCGATTATTGCCATGTATTTCGGGCTTTGACGTTAGAGCGATGTCCGCTCAAGTAGGTACCGGTTGAGCGGACGACATCGCGACCAAACAAAACTCCAGCGCCCGGAATCAAAAAAGCGCGCCCCGTTGCCGGAACGCGCCTCTTTAGTTTGCCGGATCAGCGGCGCTAGGCGCGCGCTGGCGGCTAGCCTGGACTATGCCAGTTCGATCGTGCTCACAGCAACCTTGCCGGAGCGCTGATCTTTGGCCGTGTCAAAATTGACTTTCTGGCCTTCGTTCAGGGTTGCGATGCCCGAGCGCTCAAGAGCGGTGACGTGAACGAACACGTCGTTCCCACCGTTTGCTGGCGCAATGAAGCCGAAGCCTTTTTGGCTATTGAAGAATTTCACAGTACCGTTCGTCATATAAGTAAGTCTCATACCAGTTTGTGGGCTGACAATGCGCCAGCCCTTGCATATCGATTATTTGGTGAAGGGTCTGAAACCGCTCCCTTTCAAGGAGCTGCGCCTGATTGTCCGGCCAACGTCGATGAGCGGCATATGCGCCCAGCCCTGCGCAATAGCAAGTTATTTCTACGTTACCTTAGGTATTGTCAGACTTTTGACAATTGTCAGCTAACCCGTTCGAACACGGCGGCAAGGCCCTGACCGCCGCCAATGCACATGGTTTCGAGGCCGTAGCGCGCTTCGCGGCGGTCCATCTCGCGCAGGAGCGTGGCGAGAATTCGCCCGCCGGTGGCGCCCACGGGGTGGCCGAGCGAGATGCCGGAGCCATGCACGTTGAGGCGCGCATAGTCGTCTTCTGTGAAGCCCATCGCCTTCGTGCAGGCGAGCACCTGCGCGGCGAAGGCTTCATTGAGTTCGATGAGATCAATGTCCTTGATCGAGAGGCCTGCGCGCTTCAGTGCTTTGTCCGTAGACGGAACAGGCCCGATCCCCATAACCGCGGGGCCGACGCCGCCAGCTGCCCAGGAAACGAGCCGGGCAAGCGGCTTCAGGCCATATTGTTCAGCCATCTCGCGCGTCATCACGAGGCAGGCGGAGGCGCCGTCATTCTGGCCGCTCGCGTTGCCGGCGGTGACGGTCGCTTCGGGGTCCTGCTTCAGGCGGATTGGCTTCAGCTTGCCGAGCACTTCGGCTGTGGAGTCTGCCCGCGGATGTTCGTCCTTGGTGACGACCGTATCACCCTTGCGGCCCGCCACGGTGACCGGAATAATCTCCTCGGCAAACACGCCGCTGGCCTGCGCAGCGACCGCCTTGGCGTGCGAGGCGGCGGCGAACTCGTCCTGCGCCGCGCGGGTGATCTGGTAATCGCGGCGCAGGTTCTCCGCCGTCTCCAGCATGCCGCCGGGAACGGGGAAGTTCTTGCCGCCCGCCGTGAGGCGGCCCGTGATAAGACCATCATTGACGGTCATGTTCCCCTGCCCGAGGCCCCAGCGCCAGTTAGTCGAGTAGAACGGCGCGTTGCTCATGGACTCGGCGCCGCCGGCGATCACGCAGTCCATCGCGCCGGTGGCCACCTGCATCGTCGCGTTGATGATCGCCTGAAGGCCGGAGCCGCAGCGGCGGTCGATCTGCATGCCGGTCACTTCGACCGGAAGGCCGGCATCGAGGGCAACCACGCGGCCCAGCGCCGGCGCGTCCATCGACGGATAGCACTGCGCGAAGATGACATCATCGACCTTGTCCCGCGGCAGGCCGGTGCGCTCCATCAGGCCGGCAACCACCGCCGCGCCAAGCGCATGCGCGTGGACTTCCTTGAACGAGCCGCCAAAGCCGCCAACGGCCGTCCGCACCGGTTCACAGATCACGACATCACGCATGGCAGGCTCCCAGGGTCTTTGCTGGCGTGTTGATAGGCCGTGTCAGGCGCCTCGCGCAACACCCGGCACGCCATGCCGTAACGGCATAATTGTTAGCCGGGGCATGAAAGCTGACATTGCGCGCTGCAGCTTCTTGTATGGGCGGCTGAACAGTCTGCTGGAGTATCGCCTCTGCGACGGCGCCCATCCTTGTTTGGCATGGCTCGCCGACACGGCTGTGCGACGAGGTGCCGGCGCGCGGGATTTCCCCGTAACGCTCGGCAACTTCCTGCCCTGCCCCAAGGCGGTCCTGGGTGTCTCCGCGTACACGAAAACGAACATTCCGGCCGTCAATGCGGTGGCCATGAACGAGACCATCCACGACTTCGGCGGGTTCCCGCATATCCTGTTCGACCAGCGCTACCCGGCGCCCGGTGATGCGGCGTTGGCTGACGGCCGGGTCGATGACCTGCTGAATTATCGCAGGCCCGCGCCGCGGGCACCCCGCAACCATCCCACGCAGGAGCATCTCATGCCTCTGTTCGCGGCGCTCGGCGCGGGGAGGTTGCACGCGGCCTCGCTTCACCCGTCGCAGACGTTGAGTGTTTTGAGGATGGATGCGTTCGAGTTTGCGGACTGAGCAGGCTTAACCCTGCTGGTCCCGGCCCCGCGCCGTCACCTGCTTGCGCGCTTCCTCGACCGACTCCGCCGAGACGGAAGCCGAATGCTCGATGGAGCGTTTCACTTCTTCCTTCATCGCCTTGCCGAACTCGGTGGCGAAGCCGTCGTCGATCAGTGCCTTGTACTTCTTGAGGAGCACAGGCTGCGTGCCCGTCATTTCGGTCGCGAGCTGCAGCGCCGCGGGCACGAGGTCCGCCGCCGGATAGACGCGGTTCACGAGGCCCCATTTTTCGGAGGTGTGCGCATCAATAAAGTTGCCGGTGAAGGAGAGTTCCTTGGCGCGGCTGATACCGATCAGGCGCGAGAGCTTCTGCGACAGGCCCCAGCCTGGCACGATACCGACGCGGGCGTGCGTGTCGGCAAATTTTGCATGCTCCGAGGCGAGCAGCACATCGCACATCAGGGCGAGTTCAAAACCGCCAGTGATAGCAAAACCGTTGATCGCGCCGATGATCGGCCAGGGATAGGCTTCCAGCGCGGCGGCCATGTTTATGGCTTTGGAGTCTTCGTCCGCTCCCAGAGCAAATCCGGTCTGGCCAGCTTCTTTCAGGTCGATGCCCGCTGTGAAGGCGCGGCCCGCGCCGGTCAGGACAACGGCCCGGATGCTCGTATCATCCTTCAGCTGCGTGAACACGCGCACGATCTCGGCGCGCAGGGCCCGGTTCAACGCGTTCAGCGCCTCCGGACGGTTCAGGGTGACGAGGGCGACCGCGCCGTGGCGCTCGACGAGAACGATGGATTCGGACATGGCAATTCCTCCGGAAACTATGATTGCTTTTTCTTGGTGATCAGGCGGTAGAGGGCAATGCCGGCCGCGACCAGAGCAATCAGCGCGGCGGCGTAGAACAGGTTCATCTTGAGCGGAGAGACCCAGGCTTTCGGCTCGAGCACGTAGGCTGCGCCCGACAAAGTGATCGCCTGCAGCATGTTCTCCGTGAGATCGACGATCAGCACGGCAAAGCCGGGGATCGCAGCAAACCGGCCCCACTTGCCGAAAAAGCGCCAGGCCATGCCGGCAAAGAACAAGCCGAACGAAAATGGATAGGCCGTATCGAGGAAGAGGGTGAGCCAGAAGTGCATCGACCGCTCGCTGGGCGTCATCGCGTCGAACACGGCGCGGGTATCTTCAGGGGCCGATACCATATCGAGGAATTGTCCGCCCACGGCGGGCGCAGCCGCCCCAAAGGCGACCGTCAGAGCGATCGTCAGCACAAAGAGGGCCCACAGGACCGGCGTGCGGGTGATAAAACTCATGCTTCGATCTCCGGTTTGATGCCAAGGGATTCGGAAAGTGCGACAAGTTGCAGGCGCACCGCTTCAAGCGCCGCCGCGTCGACGGACCGCGCCACCAGCGACACGCCGTTGTTATCCGGCCCGAGATACCAGGGGTAGGAGCCGACCGAGACCGCCGGGGCCGCCGCGTCGATCTCGCCGAGGCGGATCGCAAGATCACCCTCGCGCAGGCCCTTGCCTTTGACCGTCACCTTGTGGACGACCGCGCCGGTCTGCAGTCGCGGCCCGATATCTTCGAGCATCGCGCGCGCAATCTGCGGCACACCGGCCAGGGTGAACACGTTGCCCGTCTGGAAGCCGGGCGCGCCGGAGACAGGGTTGGCGACAAGGCTCGCCCCATCCGGCACGCGCGCCATCCGCCGGCGCGGCGCCGTGAACTCGGTGTTCATGGCGGCGTAGCGGGCCGCCATCTCACGCAGCGCGTCCGGATGCTCCGAAATGCCGACACCGAACGCCGCGGCAATGGCGTCAGCGGTGATGTCATCATGCGTTGGGCCGATGCCACCGGTCGTGAAAACATAGGTGTATTTTGCCCGGAGCGCGTTCACCGCTGCCACGATCTCTTCCTGGATATCCGGCACGGTCCGGCACTCCATCACCGGAATGCCGAGTGGCTCCAGATACTGCGCGATCTGCTGAAGGTTGATGTCCCGGGTCCGGCCGGAGAGGAGTTCATCTCCGATCAGAAGGACGGCGGCGGTGGGCCTTGGCGAGGTCATTTCTGAAGCGCTCCGTACACGAGCTTGCCCGACTCTCCGGAGAAGTCGACGTTCGGGCCGCCGGTGGCAAAGCGCTGGATCATACCGATGAAGATAACGTCGTTCTGGGGATCGACCCAGAACCAGGTGCCGGCCGCGCCGCCCCAGAAATACGACCCCGCGCCTTGCGGACGCCCCGAGGCTGCCGGGTCTTCAATCAGGCCGAGGTTCAAACCAAAAGCGAGACCGGCGGTGTTGAGCGCGGCGCCGGAGCCGTCCGAGAAGAGGGCCGCGCCGGGCGGCAACATGTTGGTGCGCATGAGACGAACGGTTTCAGGCTTTAAGACGCGGACGTCGTTTAACTCGCCTTCATTCAAAAGCATCTGCGCGAAGCGGGTATAGTCATCCATGGTGGAGACGAGCCCGCCGCCCCCCGACTCCATGCCGATCGTCTCCTTCCGGAATGCGACTTGAGGCACGGAGAAAGGCACGAGTCCGGGCGCCTTGTCCGTATATCCGAAAACATCGCTGAAGCGGTCAACATCTGCCTCCGGAACGTAGAACCCGGTATCTTTCATGCCGAGCGGGCCAAAGAGCCTTGTGTCCAGAAAAGACCCGAAGGACTGGCCGGAGATTTTCTGAACGACATAGCCCTGAACATCGACTGAAGCGCTGTAGGACCAGGCCTTGCCGGGCTGGAACAGGAGCGGCACTTCGGCGACCTTGCCGATGAACTTATCAAGATCCGGCGAGGACAGGATCTTCTGCTCGCGGAAAGCTCTGTTGGCCGGATCGTCACCGAACAGGCCGTACGCGAAGCCCGCCGTATGGCTCATCACTTCGCGCATCGTGGGGATGTGTTCGGGATCTGTCAGAATTGGCGCGCCTTCGGGGGTCACACCCGTCATCACGCGGAGGCTTGCAAACTCCGGCACGAATTTGGTAATCGGATCATCCAGCGTGAAAGCGCCCTGTTCATACAGCATCATCAAGGCAACGCCGGTTACCGGCTTGGACATCGAATAGATTCGGAAAATCGTATCTTCTGCGACCGGGCTGTTGTCCGACGCGCGGCGAATTCCGGCGGTCACGTCGCTGACAATCTTGCCATCGACGATCAGGCGCGTGGCAATGCCCTTGACCTGGCCGTCCGCGACGAACTGCGTCATCCGCGCCTCAAGCGCCTTGACCCCCTCGTCGGAGACCCGCGCTGGCGCAAGCGGAGCCTCGATAGGCGCAGGCGCCGCCGCCTCGGATGGCTTGGGATGGGCCGCGCAGGCCGAAGACAGGACCAGCGCCGCAGCGATCCCGGCCGGGCGCAACAGGCGTGCCAACGGTTCAATCATTCGAAACTCCAGAGTTGAAAGCCCGTGTGCATCTGCCAGATTCCCGGCCGTGGCAAGGCGGGGCCAGAGACTTCACCTGAGGAGGGGTGGAAAAACCAGTGTGGAACTGTCATGTTTAGACCACACCTTCCGGAACAAGATCATGACCGAAACAAACCTCCTCCTGCCTATGCGTACGGGCGAAATCCGAATCCATGACGCCGAGGGCTTTGCCGGCATGCGCCGCGCCGGCCGCCTCGTGGCGGAATGCCTCGACATGCTGGTGGCGGAGGTAAAACCAGGCGTGACGACCGAGCATCTGGACCGTCTGGTTTACCAGTTCGTCCATGATCACGGCGCGACCTCCGCGACGATCGGTTACCGGGGCTATCGCCACGCTTCCTGCATCTCGGTCAACCACGTCATCTGCCACGGCATCCCCGGCCCGAAAGCGCTCAAGGACGGCGACATCGCGAACATCGACGTGACGCTGATCATCGACGGCTGGCACGGCGACCATAGCCGCATGTACGGCGTCGGCGACGTGAAGCGCAAAGCCGAGCGCCTGATGGAGGTGACCTATGAAGCCATGATGGCGGGCATTGCGCAGATAAAACCCGGCGCCCGATTCGGCGACATTGGCGGCGCGATCAGCGAAGTCGCGCGATTGAACCGGGTTTCGGTGGTCGACGAGTTCTGCGGACACGGCCTCGGCCGCCTGTTCCATGACGAGCCGAACGTTGTGCACTCCTCCGCCTACGGAACAGGCCCGCAGCTCAAGGCCGGCATGTTCTTCACCATCGAGCCCATGCTGAACCTCGGCCGCCGGGACGCCGCCATCCTCCCCGATGGCTGGACCGCCGTGACCCGCGACCGGCAGCTCTCTGCGCAGTTCGAGCATTCGGTGGGCGTGACCGAAACCGGCTACGAGATCTTCTCCGCCTCGCCCAAGGGCTGGCACGAGCCGTTCAAGGTCCAGCGCGGGTGAAATTCGCCGCGGGTGCAGCGGCCTTGCTGTTTGCGGCGGCCTGCTCCGGCGCGCCCGCTGTTGCGCAGGTAGACATTCTGGCGGCGGCTTCGACAATCGTCTCCTAGCCCCTGTCGCTTGTCCCCAACTGCCGCGACGGCCGCGCGGCAGCCTATGATCAGTGCTCGAACCCGTTGGACCTTTACCGCGCTGCGACAACGCGGGCCGGGGCTGAAGGCAAGGCAGTGCTGGTCATCATCGGCGCTGAATGGTGCGGCTGGAGCCGCGCCTTCGATGCGCCCATGAAAGGCGCCAAAGGGCGCTATTACCTTGTGTCATAAGACAAGCGCGGCGATGTCAGCCAAGGCGCGCTTGTTCTCGCGCGCTACACTGCGGAGAATTTCGTGATCGTCCATATTGAGGATGACTTTACGCCCGGCCCCTAAGACGTTGTCGCCGCCGCCGGCGCCGAGGCATGGTTTCAGGAGAAGGATCCGACAACCTTCGCGGCACCGCACAGCGCACGCTTTGCGGCCAAAATGGAACACCCCTTCGTCAAGATAGAGATCCCCTGCAGCTATCAGGGCTATAATTGCTGACGCGTCCTGAAGGACTAGAAGCGCTTGAGAGCGGCGGCGAACGCGGCTTGACGCTGCGTCCCATGACGTGCCGTCCGACCGAGAAGAGAAGCCCTGCGCTTGCGTAATAAGTAACATCGAACGCGGTGGCTGCGATGACGCAAACCGTCCGCCGGGCGTCGTCAGCTTCAGGTCAAGCGGCTTGATCTCAGTTCCAGCCGGCGCGTGATTCCAATGCGCGCCAGGAAGGCTTCATCATGGCTGACCACGAGGATGGCGCCATGATCGGCCTTGAGGCCAGCCTCCACCGCCTCTAGCGTCCAATCCAGGTCGCCGAAGTCTGCCTTTGACGCCTCGCCGACCTCGGCCTTGCGCAGGAGCGACGGCGCGCGGCGCACGCCGAACAGGTCGGCAAAGGTCATGTCGTCCGGCACGGCCTTCAGCTGGCCGAGCGTGCCAAGCGTGCAGGTGAGGCTGACGCGCCCCGCGGATGGCGCGTGTTGACCGGCGACCAGTTTCAGAAACTTCGGTTTGCCGGCGCCGTTGCGACCGACCCGTCCGGTGCGTTCCTGATTGAAACTGAAACCGAGGTCTGAAAAGAGAACCCGGCCGTCGGCAGGGCAAAGCTGAGGGCTGAGAGTGTGATTGAGGCAGGCATAGGCAAGTCTCGTCAGGCAAAGTGATCCGGGGGCGGTCATCTTGCGGGCGAGATCCACGACGCAGCATCTCCTGCCTGAGGCTTCGCAAACAAAACCCTAAGGCATCGGACATCCGTTTCAACACGCCTGCCGGGTGAAATTTCTGAAGCCAGACGCTGACCTGACGATAAGGCTTGCAGGCCGCTGAGGTGACGTTACCGTCATGCAACAACAAAACGCGCCAAAAGAAGCGTGTTTTCCCCTGGGAGGCGATGCAACATGACGGCCACTGCAGCCACGGCTGACAGCGCGAACGGGCACATCACGGGCTACGGCTCGAAGGGCTATCGCTCTTATGTTCTCATCGCGCTGACGCTTATTTACACGCTGAACTTCATTGACCGCACCGTGATCACGGTCGTCGCTCAGCCGATCATCAACACTTTCTCGCTCAGCGATGCGCAATGGGGCCTTCTGACGGGGCCGCCCTTTGCGCTTTTCTATGCGATCATGGGCATCCCGATTGCGATGTGGGCCGACCGGTCGAACCGGGTGATGATCATCGGGCTCTGTGTCGTCATCTGGTCGCTGATGACAGTGTTCTGCGGCCTTGCCGCCAGTTTCCTCTGGCTCCTGGTGTTCCGTATCGGCGTCGCCATCGGCGAGGCCGGCTGCACGCCGCCCGCCAACTCCATCATCACCGACTATTATCCCCCCAAGAGCCGCGCCAACGCCATTGGCATCTATTCGATGGGCGTCACCCTCGGCGGCGTCCTGGCCCAGCTTTTCGGCGGCCAGCTCGCCAGCCTGAAGGGCGAGACGTTCGGCGGCTGGATGAATGCCATCGGCCTGGAATTCCTGTTCACCGGGGTGAACTGGGCGGAAGTGGAAGGCTGGCGCCTCGTCTTCGTGATCGTCGGCGTACCGGGAATCCTCGTGGCACTTATCTTCTGGCTGACCGTTCGTGAGCCGCCTCGCGGCTACTCGGACCCCAAGTCGTCCATCCCGGACAAGGCCGGCTTCTTTGAAGCGTTCAAGGAGTTCAGCCGGAAGCCGACCTTCTGGACGCTATCGCTTGGGGCCGCCTTCGTGGCGTTCGTCGGCTACGGCCTGATCAGTTTCCAGGCGCCGTTCCTGATGCGCGTGCATGGGGTCAGCGTGGCCGAGGCTGCGATGCACTACGGCGCGCCGCTTGCGGCCGTTGCCGCGTTCGGAACCTTTGCCGGCGGTTTCCTGTCGGAGAAGCTTTCGCCCCGCTTTCCCTCGGTCGCCGCCTGGCTGCCGGGTGTCGGCCTGCTGATTGCGATCCCCGCCTATGTCGGCGCCTTTCTCAGCCCGACGCTGACCATGGCCTTCTGGCTCTGGGTCATCGCGGCGATCGCGCACTATGCCTATCTCGGCGCTCAGTACACGGTATCCACGTCCATCGTGAGCCCGCGCTCTCGCGCGACGACCGTCTCGGTCATGCTGCTCATCGTCAGCCTGATCGGCAACGGCATCGGCCCGCTCTTCACCGGCATGATGAGCAGCGCCTTCATGGGCGGCATCGTCAAGAAGGCCGGCCTTGAAGAGGCGTTCGCGACGTTCAATCCAGGGCTCTGCGCCGGCCGCATCGCCGAACTCGGCGAGACCGGCCCTGAGCTTTGCTCGGCCTACGCGGAAGGTCTGCGCCAATCGATGGTCGCAACGGTGCTCTTCTTCGGCATCGCCGCCCTCTTCTATTTCCTCGCTGCCCGCACCTACCAGAAGGACCGCTGGAGCCCTGCGACCTGAACCCGCCCTGCCCTTGCCTGACTACCCGTGGAGACCCGAATGTCCGACGCCGCCACCTCTAGCCAGACATCCGACGAAACCCTCCCCGGGTATCAGACCGGATACGGAACGCCAGCCTATCGCGGCTACGTTCTGTTCTCGCTACTCATTGTTTACATCTTCAACTTCATCGACCGTTCGATCTTCGCGATCCTGACCGAGCCGATGAAGGAATCCCTGAAGCTCGAAGACTGGCACATGGGCCTGCTGGGCGGCCTCGCCTTCGCAATTTTCTACACGACCCTCGGCATCCCCATCGCGCGAGTTGCCGAGCGTTATAACCGTATGCTGATCATCATGGTCTCGCTCGCCATGTGGAGCCTAATGACGGTGCTGTGCGGCTTTGCCACAAGCTTCACGACGCTGTTCATCTTCCGCCTGCTCGTCGGCGTGGGTGAAGCGGGCTGCACGCCGCCAGCGCAGTCGGTGATCGCCGATTATTTCAAACCGACCAGCCGCGCGACGGCTGCTTCGATCTACGCCCTCGGCGTTCCGCTCGGCGGGATGTTCGCCGGTCTCGCCGCCGGACCTATCAACGACTACGTCACCGGCGCCAACGTCCACGCCCTGCTGGGCGACTGGGGCTGGACCTGGGTGCAAGGCCTCATCGACTGGCAGTCCCTCGAAGGCTGGCGGATCGCGTTCTTTGCTGTCGGTTTCCCTGGTGTTGTCTTCGCGTTGATCCTTGCCCTGACCGTCAAGGAACCGCCGCGCGGCTATAGCGACCCACCCGGCGCCGACCGGAAAGGCCCGCCGGAGAAATTCCTGTCGGCGCTCGGCGGCCTGATGCGCAAACCGACCTATGTGCATGTGGTGATCGGCGCCGCCATCGCCTCCTTCGCGGGTTATGGCATCTCGCAATTCTCGACCTCGTTCCTGCGCCGAACGCACGGGCTCTCGCTGACCGAGGCGGCGCTGATCTTCTCGCTGGTGCTCGGCCTGATGGCCGCGCTCGGCGTATTCCTGTCGGGCTTCCTCGCAGACAAGCTGTCGAAGCGCTACCCCACCGCCCTGTCCTGGATGCCGGCGCTCGGCATGGGCCTGTCGGTGCCTCTCTACTGGCTCGGCTACCTCGCGCCGAGCATACCGCTGATGATCCCGCCGCTGATGCTGGCCGCAACACTGCACTACTTCTACCTCGGTCCGATGTATGCCGTCTCGGCAGGCGTCGTGGACAGCCGTACGCGCGCGACGGCGGTTGCGATCACGCTGTTCGCGGTGAACCTTATCGGCATCGGCCTTGGCCCGACGGTGATCGGCTTCCTGTCCACGTTCCTCAAAACCGTCCTGATGAGCGGCTATGATCTCGGGCTGACGCTCCAGCTCTGCAAGGATGTCACCGGCCTCCAGGACAACGTGGCCGCCGCATGCAACGATGCGAACGCGCGCGGTCTGCAATGGTCGATCGTGATCTTCGCAACGCTCTATGGCTGGGCAGCGATCCACTACCTCCTCGCTGGCAAGACGCTCGAGCGTGACATGCTCTCCAAAACTGCGTAAGCGCCCCGCCTATGGCGGTTTATACGCAAGTTTCAGGCGCGGCCCTGGCGGAGTTTCTCTCCGCCTATGATCTTGGCGCGGCGCTCGCCTTCAAGGGCATTGCCGAGGGCGTGGAGAATTCGAACTATTATCTGGAAACCGGGACAGGCCGGTTCATCCTGACCCTGTTCGAGAAGCGCGTGAACGCGGGCGACCTGCCCTATTTCATCGGCCTGAAGCAGCACCTTGCGGGCAAGGGCTACCCGTGCCCCCTGCCGGTGATGGCGCGCGATGGCAGCGCGCTGCGCACGCTGGAAGGTCGCCCGGCGGTGATCATTACCTTCCTGGACGGCCTCTCGCCGCGCCGCCCGAATGTGCGCCAGTGCCGGGCGCTCGGCGAGGGTCTCGCGCGGATGCATCTGGCGCTCGCTGACTTTGACATGACGCGCGAGAACGCGCTCGGGCCCGCCGCCTGGACGAAACTCTGGGCCGGGCGGACGCAGGCGGCCAATGCGCTGCAACCGGGCCTCTCCGACACGGTCGAAGCCGCCTTCGTCCAGATCGTCCAGGCACGGCAGACTTTCAGCAGCCTACCGCGCGGCACGATCCATGCCGACCTGTTTCCGGACAATGCCTTCTTCCTCGGCGATGAGTTCTCCGGCGCCATCGACTTCTACTTCGCGTGCACGGACGCGCTGGCCTATGATCTCGCCGTTTGCCTGAACGCCTGGGCGTTCGATGAAGGGCATGCAGCGGATGGCTCGGCGCTCGAGTACAACTTCTCCAAAGGCGCGGCCCTGATCGCGGGCTACCAGTCGGTCCGCCCGCTGAGTGCGATGGAACGGGATGCGCTGCCGGTGCTCAGCCTCGGCGCCTCGATGCGCTTTTTCCTGACGCGGCTCGCGGACTGGACCTCGACGCCCGCCGGCGCCCTCGTGCGGCCCAAGAACCCCCTTGAATATGCCGCACGCCTCGCGTTCCATCGCCGCATGGAAAGCGCTCAGGGGTATGGGGCATGACCGGCGCGGCGGAAGGCCAAAGCGAGCTTCCCGCCTATGCGACGGCGCCGCGGCCGAAGCGGGTCAAGCGGATCCGGCTTGCCCTGCTCGTCTCCTCGTTTGCTGCCTGCCTCTGTGTCACGCTAATGGGCGCGGTGTGCCTCGGCCTGTTGCAACTGGCCTTCGGCATCATGGGATTTGACGGACTTGCCGTGGGCGAGGGCGGCTTCCTCGGCGGCGTGGAAATGGCGCTGCAGCTGTCGATGCTGAACTTGTTCCTCTTCTTCATCACCGTTCCATCGGCGGCGCTGGCGCTCGGCCTGTCGGTCGGGCGTATGCCGCACCGGGGGATCACCGCGCGCCTTCCCTATCTGCGTTGGGGCGCGATATGGGGCGGGCTTCTGGTGGGCGCGACGACCTGTGTTTTCGGGCTGTTTGGCGGGGCGGGCGCTGCCGCCGGGGCGCTCGTTGCGGGCGGAGTGGTCGGCGGTTTGGCCGGCGTGCTCTGCGGCTTTCTCATGCACGTCATCATCGCGCCGGCACGGCAGTTGACGGACGTGGACCTCAGCGTCTTCTGACCCGTCTTGACGCCTCCGCCGAAGCGGGCCAACCCGCGCGGCATGACCGACATGATTGAAATCTGGACCGATGGCGCGTGCAGCGGCAATCCCGGCCCCGGAGGCTGGGGCGCGCTAATTCGCTGGAATGGCCACGAAAAGGAAATGTTCGGCGGCGATCCGGCGACCACCAATAACCGCATGGAAATGATGGCCGTGATCGAGGCGCTGAACGCGCTCAAGAAGCCGTCAAAGGTCACGCTGAACGTGGATTCCACTTATGTGAAGGACGGCCTGACCAAATGGATCAAGGGCTGGAAACGCAATGGCTGGAAGACCGCTGACAAGAAGCCGGTGAAGAACCAGGACTTGTGGACGGCGATGGAAGAGGCCTGCGCGCGCCACGAGATCACCTGGGTCTGGGTGAAGGGTCATGCCGGCGACGAAGGCAACGAACGCGCCGACGGGCTCGCCCGTCAGGGTACGGATCAGGCACGGGGACGCAAGTAGCGCCGCCTCGCCATCAGGCCTTGCGGCCGCCCGCGTCGAAATAGGCATGGCTGCCGCGCGTGATCACGCGGTCATCCGCCAGCAGGTCCTGCGCTTCAATGTCCGCGGCGTCCTTCACCTCGGAATAGACATTGCCGAAATCCTGGTAGCAGGCCTCCAGCAGCGCTTCGAAACTGTCGATGACGAAATAGGTCTGCTGGAAGTCGTCGATGATGTATTTCGTACGCATCAGGCGCTTTAGATCAAACCCGATCCGGTTGGGGCTAGCGTCTTCCAAGGCAAAGACGGTCTCGTCCGGGCTCGACAGGATGCCCGCGCCATAGACGCGCAGACCGTCCGCCTCCTGAATGAGTCCAAACTCGACGGTGTACCAGTAAAGCCGCGCAAGGTTGTGCAGCTGGCCGAGCCGCATGGCCCGCTGGCCGCCCTGCCCGTAGGCCTGCATGAAGTCGGCGAAGACCGGATTGGCGAGCATCGGCACATGCCCGAAGATGTCATGGAAGATGTCCGGTTCCTGAAGGTAATCGAACTCCGCCTCCGGCCGGATGAACGCGCCCGCCGGGAAGCGGCGATTGGCAAGGTGATTGAAGAAGATCTCGTCGGGCACAAGCTCCGCCACCGGCACGAGCCGCCAGCCCGTCATCGCTTCCAGCCGGCCCGACAGGCGCCCCATGTGCGGCACGCCCGAGGGCGACAGCTCAAGGCGGCCCATCGCCTCCAGCGCGGCGGCGCAGGCGCGGCCTTTGGTGATCTCGCTCTGCCGGCGGAAGAGACGGTCCCAGCGGTCATGTTCGGCGGCGCTGTAGGTGTCCCAGGCCTGGTCAATCGTATAGTCCGCTGCGCGGGGCGCGTCGTGATACCGGTTCCTGGCAAAGGCAGTGTCCATGGGCGCCTTATAGGCCCAACGGCAAATCAGTTCCAGATGTAACTAATTTCGAGGGCGCGTCAGGCCACGGCGCGGTCATCGACGATTTCGGTGAGCGTGACGCCCAGTTCGCCGTCGGCGACCACCAGCTTGCCGCGGGCGATCAGGCGGCCGGAGACGTAGATGTCCACGGGCTCGCCGGTCTGCTTTTCCATGGTCAGCACTTCGCCCGGCGACAGGGCCTGGAGTTCATCCATCGAGACGCGCACGTCGCCGAGCACGACTTCGACACGGACAGGCACATCCATCAGCATACGGCGGAAAGCAGGGTTACCGTTGTCGGTCATGTCGTGCCTTCCTTCGGCTTTGAGGCAGACGTGTCTGCGAGTGTCTCGAACAGGTCGGCCTGTCCATGGATGATGCGGCCAGCGGCAGTTTCAACAGAGGCGCGCAGCCGCGCTTCGGTGACGGGATCGAACTGGACAGCCTCGATATGGCTCATAACCTGAACGATCTCGCCGAGCGCAGCCCTCAGATCGCGTGCCAGTACAGCCAGTCGTTCGGCCTCCGACGCGGCCTGACGCCGGGCAACTTCCGCTAGCGTTTCTGCCCTCACCTGCGCAATCAGCCCGGCCACTTCGTCGCCTGTGAAGCTGACGCGCGCGGGTTCATCTGGCGCGGCTTCTTCGGGCTGCGGACCGAAGTCCGCCCGGAACTCAAAAGGAGCGACAGTCTTGATGGCGCGCGCGGTCATTCGACGAGTTCGTCCTCATCGGTATCCTTGCCGGCATGGATTTCGCCCCGGCTGATCAGCTGGCGCGCGAGGCCAACGAGTTCTGTCCGGGCGGCGTCCACTTCGCTGCGGCGGACGGGGCCGAGCGCCGCGATCTCTTCGCGCAGCAGGTCGCCTGCGCGCTGCGTGACGTTCGCGAAGAAGGCGGCAGACGTCGTCTCCTTGGCGCCCTTGAGCGCGATGACCAGCGTTGCGCGATCAGCGGTCGCCAGCAGCGTTTGCATGCCGCCCGCATCCAGCGTGCCCAGGTCATCGAAGGTGAACATCAGGGAACGGACTTTTTCGCCGGCGCCCGGCTCGGCATTCTCGAGCGCAGCGAGGAACAGGGTTCCGGCGCGCGGATCGAGGCGGTCGAAGATGAGCGCAATGCCTTCAATCCCGGCCTGCGAGCCCTCACGGACCATCGACGTGACCCGGCCCTTCAGGTGCTGTTCGAGCCCGGCCATGGCGGCAGGGTGAACTTCGCCGAGGTGCAGAAGCCGCTGCATTGCTTCGATGGCGAGGGATGACGGCAAGGCGCGCAGCAGCCGCGCCGAAGCATCGCCTGTCAGCCGCGAGAGGATCAGCGCCACGACTTGCGCGCGTTCATGACGGGTGATGGCATCGAGGACGGAGGTATCGAGCGCCGACAGTTCAGCCCATACGCCCATGCCGGTGCGGGCGCGTTGGGCCTCTGTGAAACGGCGCAAGGCATCCGCTTCGCTGGCGGGGTCGTCTCCGAGCCGTTCCATCGCGGCGCTGAGCGCTTCGGCCTCCTGCGGGTCGAGCTCGCTCCAGATCCCGGCGGCGTCCGGGCCAAGCGCCCGCATCAGCCGGGCCGAACGGGCAAGACCGGGCGCCATCAGGGGCGCGGCTTTGGACAACGCGCTCATGCGATCTCGTCCCGCGTGTTCATCCAGCCGCGCACGACCGCGGCGGCGCGCGCCGGATCACGCCGGGCAATCTCGGCGGCTGCTTCGGTCGGCTGGGCGACGGGCACGGGACGCGGCGCGCGAGGCGTTTGCGCAGGCGTGCGTTCAGGCGCGGCAGCCGGCGCAGAGATTAATTGAGCGGCCGGTGATTGAACGGTCAAAGGCGTACCGGACACGGCGATCAAGCCGCCCCCTGCAAGGGCAAGCACGGCGAGGCCGATCAGTTCGGCCCACTGCTCCGGGGTGGGGCGGCCGGGAATACCGGCCGCAAAGGTAACGGTTTCGATGACCAGGCGGTCGCCCTGTTCGGGTATGATCCCGGCGGCGAGGGCCGCGATGCGTTCCAGTTCCGGGATTTGCGCCGAAGCGCGTTTATCCAAGACAATCAGGATAGTGCGTCCGCCTCCGGCATTGAAGGTCACGCTGAGGCGGGAGAGGCCGGGCCCGGCAATGGGCGCGACGATATCGGCCAGTGCGGCCTCTGCAGCGCTGGACGGCGCAGGCGCGGCCGGGCCGGTCAGCACGGCCGCGCCGCGCCAGACCAGAAGGCCCAGCGCCAGCGCGCAGATAAGCATCGCCAGCGAGCGCGTCGATCCCGGCGTTCCCGCCCGAGTGCTGCTGCCAAACGCCATTCCATCCCTCCGGAACCGGCCAGAGGGCCGGCAGATTCCCGGAAAGTTAGAAGCCCGGCCTTACGGCAGGGTTAACAAACCTGAAACCGTGTTAACGGCGGTACTGCTGAAGGCGGGTCGTACGAAGGCCTTTCGAGCCGTGGCGGGCGTACAGACGCTCCCAGCCCTCGAATTCTTCTTCGGTCAGATTGTAGCTTTCGCAGGCATCCTGGCAGGTGAGGAGACCGCCCTGGACAGCGGCGACCACTTCGGCCTTGCGGCGGGTGACCCAGCGGGAGATGCCGGGCGAGGGCAAATCGGCGAGTGTGAGTGTCTGGCCATCCGGGCCCTTGACGCTCATCGGGCGTGCATTCTGCATGTTCATAATCAAAACTACTTCACGGTCCTATGCGTTTCACCCCGCTTCTGCCGGGTATGAAAGGCAGCCTACACGAGGCGGTTTAAGCCCGGCCTTGACTCGAAAGATGAGTTTCGGGGCGAACGTTAGGACGATGTTTGGAAACCTGTTCCGGGGCGGGACAATCGGGGGAATTTGACAGGAAAGCGGCGGCTGTCGGGGAATTTTTCGCGGGGTTCGGACATTCGTCCCAGGAGGTTCAGCGCAGCCGTTTCGGGCGGACGCAGCGGCGGCTGGCCGGGTGTTTGAGCTTTCGCCCCGTTCCTGTCACCCCGGCGCAAGCGGCGATGACAGGCAGGGCCAGGTTGAGCCGAGCCTAAGCGAGGCAAAAGGCCCCTGCGTCATTGCGCTTCGCGCAATGACGCCTCCACCCACCTGGTGGGGGAGGCATGAGACCGCCATGAGGGTTTCGCGTGGGGCGAGGTTGGCCGGCAAGTCGCCCGCGCCGCTTGCATCCGCCAGGGGACGGAAGGTTCGGATGAGGGGTTTGCAGGCGTCCGGGTCTTCGCGGTCGCCAAGATGAACAATCTTGATGAAGCCCCAGCGGTTCAGAGTGTAGTGCGCGACGGCGATACCTTCGCGTTTGAGGCAGCTGAAAAAGCGGTTGATCGGCCAGACGAGGATCGGCCGGCAGAGCACGTGCACGTCCGCGAACATCGGCGGGAAATACGGGTCGCTGCGAAGGGCGCTGAGCGCCCGCATGCACGGCGGATAGGTCCGAACGCGGAGGGGGTGCGCAAGTTTAGGGGAAGTGTTTTACAGGCGCCTGATCTGAGTTGAGATTTTGTCTTCGGGCCCTCGGATTTCGCAGGCATAAGCGCCCTGCCCACGAAATCCGGCAGCACGTTCAGCTGAGCGACTTCAGCAATTCCAGGCTTTTATTGTCGCGGATCTGGGCACAGTGGCGCCGGAGCATGGTGAGGAACATCTCGTCGCCCCGCTCGGTCTGCTTGACGATCATGGCCGCCGCGAAGGCGACCGAGACGCCGTAGAACGCAAACCAGCGATAGTGCGTGTAGAGATCATCAAAACTATAGCTGGTGATCCCTTCCGCCTTCAGGCAGTCGTGATAGTGGCGCAGCAGGGCTTGCTCATGCTTCGGGCGATCCTCACGGGTGAGGCCAGCGCCGATGAAATAGGCCACGTCATTGGCAGGGGCGCCCTTGCCGGCCGTCTGCCAGTCCACGACGGCGAGCGGCTTCTTTGCGCCGGATTTGCCAAACAGCATATTGTCGAGCCGGTAGTCTGAATGCGTCAGCGCAAACGGGCCCTGGTAGGCCTCGCCCCATTTGGGAAGGCTCGCGGCATACGCGTCGCCGACTTCAATCTGATCGGAATTGATATGCGCTGCATAGCGATCCTTGAAACCGGTCCAAAGGCCCGCGACCATTTCGGAACTGAGACCCGGCGGCGGGGCCTTGGCGGAGCCTTGCAGCCAGTCATGCGCGTCCAGGACCGGATCTTCCCAATGCGCGGCATGCAGCACGGCGGCCGATTCCATCGCGAGGCGGGCTTCTTCGACGCCGCAGCCCTTCAACTGGTCGCCCTGCTCGGACGGGGACATGTCCTCCATGATCAGCGCAAAGCGGTTGGTTTCAGGATCATAGTCCGTATACAGCGCATCCGGCGTGATCCGGCCTGCAACTTTCGGGAAGGTCCGATAGAACATCACTTCGCGTTTATAGTGGTTCAGCATCTTTGCGGTGGCGACACTGATCTCATTGCCCGATGGGAACTTGCCCACGAGCGTTTTCGGCGCATTGGCGCCGGCGCGGGCATAGTCGAACACGAAGCGGACGTTTTCGCCGATCTGGCCGGTGCCGATGGACTTGGCGGTGAAGCCGCGCACCTCGGCGTCGATGCCGATTTCAGCGAACAGGGTGTTGAACCAGTCTGGCTTCAGTTCCAGCGGATGCGTGTCGAGTCCCGGGCGGCTCACGAGGCGGCCTCTTCGGTTTTGCGGCCCTGCGCGGCGCGGCGCCCGGTGAATTTCCGGAACTGGCCAAGACGCTCCTCCGCGCGGCGCAGGCCCTTGTCGAGCGCGGCCATGGTGAGCGCGAAATCGCCGCTGGTTTCCTTGCGCCAGGCGCGTTCGGCCTGCGCAATAACGAGCGCGACGGCGATGCGTTTCAGGCTGGCGGGCGCGCCGGTGTCATTGTCGAGCCCCGAAGACGCAAGCGCCCAGGCCGCGCTGGCATGGCGGTGATTTGGCAGCCGGGAGAGATGGTAGAGCGAGGTCTCGCGAAACTTCGTGATCTCGAGAATGCCGCCCCGGTGCGGCTCCATCGCTTCGAAGCGCAGCATGATCACATCGAACAGGCGCTCGCGGGCAGAGGTTTCGTCGGGCACGCCTTCGGCAGACATCGCCTTGTCGAAATGAGCGTCGAGCGCTTCGACGAGATCTTCGCGGGAGGCGACGCCGTGAAAGTCAGA
>CAMEDD010000010.1 GCA_945913285.1 Candidatus Sulfopaludibacter sp. SbA3 | reverse complement strand
TCACTTGAGGCGCCGCTTCCAATGAGGCGCCGATCCGCTTCTCGCGGCGTTCAACTTCCAGCGCGCCGGTGACGACGCGGCGAACCCGGAAGATCTTCTCCCAGCGGGCCGCAAGTGCGGCGTCGAGCCAGGTGGCCGGCGTTTCGGGGAAGACGAGCAGGTGGATCGAGGCGGCTTTGAATTTCAGGTGGCTTTCGCCGAAGGCTTCGTCCGTGGTGAACGGCATGACCGGGGCAAGCCAGCACAGGAGACGTTCCAGAACGGCCGCCATGACCGTGCGCACCGCGCGGCGGCGGTTGCCGAAATGAGCCGTTGCCGGGTCCCACTGCGTCATCGTGGTGAAAGCGGGGTCGCAATAGAGCGCGTCCTTACGGACGTCGAAATAGACAGCCGACAGGTCCACGTTGACGAAGTTGACGATGGCCGTGAGGGCACGCTTGAAATCGAACACCTGGAAGGCGCCGCGCACTTCGCCGTCGAGTTCGGCGAGGCGGTGGAGCACCCATTTCTCGAGGCCTGGCAAGGCGGCCAGTCCGTGCACGGCGTTTGGATCATCCGGCTCGCGGTTGTCACCCGAGAGCAGCGATTCCGACCCGCCATAGCCATCGAGCGCGCCGAGCAGGTAGCGCAGCGTGTTGCGCAGCTTGCGGTAGGTCTCGGCCGTGCCTTTGATGATCTCGTCGGAGATGCGGGTGTCGTCCCAATAGTCGGCCGAGGCCGTCCAGAGGCGGAGGATTTCGATGCCGTGCTGTTTCTGGAACTCGTCGGGCTCGATCGTGTTGCCGATCGATTTCGACATCTTCTTGCCTTCGGCGTCCACCACCATGCCGTGGGTGACGACTTGTCTGTAGGGCGCCATGCCGCGCGTGGCGCAGCTTTCCAGAAGCGAGGACTGGAACCAGCCACGGTGCTGGTCGGAGCCTTCCATGTAGACGTCCGCCTGCCCCGTGGCGTTGTCGATTATGCCGCGTTTGCGCAGGGCGAAGGCGTGCGTGGTGCCGGAATCAAACCAGACGTCAAGGACGTCCGTCACCTTTTCCCAGCCGTCGGGTGAGACGCCGGTGCCGGTGAAAAAGTCTGCGTCCGGCGCGGCGAACCATCCGTCCACGCCCGTTTTCTCGATGGCGGCCTTGATGTTGGCGTTGAGCTTGTCGGCCTGCTCTTTGGGGAGCGCGGCGGTGTGCGGCTCGCCCTTGGCGTTGACGAACAGGGTGATCGGCACGCCCCAGTTGCGCTGGCGCGAGATCAGCCAGTCGGGGCGGCTCTCGACCATGGCGGACAGGCGGTTGCGGCCCGTGGGCGGGAAGAATTCGGTATCCGAGATCGCCTGCATGGCGAGCTCGCGCAGTGTCTTTCCGGTATGCACCGGCTTGTCCATCGCGATGAACCATTGCGGCGTGGCGCGGCGGATGACGGGGGCTTTCGAGCGCCAGGAGTGGGCATCGCGGATCGTGGTGACGCCGCGCGCGAGCAGGTTGCCGCTATCTGCGAGCAGGCGGATCACTTCGTTATTGGCCTTGCCCGCCTCGCCGCGCTTCTTGCCGGAGGTGACGATGATGTCGAGACCCTTCAGGGGTTCCGGCACTTCGTCCGTATAGCGACCATCGGGATCGACGATCTGGCGGATGTCCTGAGCCGTGTGGCCAGTGGCGAGCCAGACGTTGAAGTCGTCTTCGCCGTGCGCAGGCGCCGTGTGGACGAAGCCCGTGCCGGCGTCGTCCGTGACGTGATCGCCGGCGAGCATCGGGATGGAATGCTGGAAGAAAGGCGAGAGTGCGTGCAGCGGGTGCTGAAGCACGGCTCCAGCCGGATTTGCATCCGAGAGCCGGTTGAACGCTTTGGCTTTTGCAGAGGCAAACACATCTGCGGCAAGCTTGTCGGCCACCACGATCCTGTCACCCGCTTTAACGTATGGGGCAAAGCCGAGTTCGGCTTCAGTCATCACATCGGTAACTTCATAAAGTCCGTAGGCGATTTCGGGATTGAAACTGACGGCCTGGTTGGCGGGGATGGTCCAGGGCGTGGTCGTCCAGATCACAACCTGATGATCTGCCCCCTGCACCGGAAACTTCACCCAAACCACCGGTACCTTCCGGTCGTGGTATTCGACCTCCGCTTCGGCGAGCGCCGTGCGTTCCACCGGGCTCCACATGATAGGCTTGGCGCCGCGCACGAGGCCGCCTTTCATCGCCATATCGAGGAATTCGGAGACGATCATCGCCTCGCTCTCGAAGGCCATCGTCAGATAGGGATTGTCCCACTCACCCTCGATGCCGAGGGCGCGGAATTCCTTGCCCTGCACCTTCACCCAATGCTCGGCGTAGGCGCGGCAGGCGGCGCGGAACTCGTCCGCCGGCACAGAGTCCTTCGGGCGGTTCTTCGAGCGGAACTCCTCCTCCACCTTCCATTCGATGGGCAGGCCGTGGCAGTCCCAGCCCGGCAGGTAGGAGGCATCAAAGCCCTGCATCTGGTGCGAGCGGACGATGATGTCCTTGATGATCTTGTTGAGCGCCGTGCCGAGGTGGATGTGGCCGTTGGCGTAGGGCGGGCCGTCATGCAGGATGAAAGGCGGGCGGCCTTTGGCGGTCTCGCGCAGCTTGCCGTAGAGGCCCATCGCGTCCCAGCGCCGGATCCATTCGGGTTCGGCCTTCGGCAGGCCGGCGCGCATCGGGAATTCGGTTTTCGGCAGGAACAGCGTCTCGCGGTAGTCGCGTTCAGTCGCAGCAGTATCGGTCATCTTGGGTCAGATCTTCGTCAGCGGATAACGGGAATGGGCGAGCGGCTTCAGGCCAAACGGGCTTACCCGGCCACGGCTGAACAAAGGGTTCAGCCGGCGGCCGGGCCGCTAATTCGAATGGCCTAGTTTACAGGGCGCTTTTCCATGGAGGCAGCCGTTATCACGCCCGCCCCGGCCCTGTCACCCCTCGTAAAAACCGGTGCGGCCGTGCTGCCTTACCACTCGTCGTCGGACCAGTCCTCGTCGGAGGCCACGTCTCCGCCAGGGGCATACTCGCCGGTCTCCCAGACATAGTCGGCAACCTGCGGCGCGATCGCCAGCAGGTTGGCAAGGTTGTCCTTGACATTGCGGATGGTCATGCCGCCATCGAGGATCACATAGCGCGAAATGCCGACGGTCGGCACGACCGCTTCGGGTTCAAAACCGTCTGCCGAATACCAGGCCGACGTAGCCCCCCACATCAGGTTTGCAGCGTTGATGCGCTCAAGGGATTCCGTGCCATCAGCGTCGTAGCGCACCTGCATGTTGATGCCGAGGCAGTCAACCGAGTACTCCGTTCCGCAGGCAGTGCCCAGCAGGTTGAAGATCAGGCCTGTGCCGTTGGTGTCCGTCGCCCGGACCGACACGGCGCCGTCGTCGCCTTTGCTCATGACCGTGTGACCTTCCTCGGTAATCCTCCCATTTTTAAGCGGCCCGTTTCCTGGACTTCACGCGGCAAGTTTCAGTTTCATGGCGGGAGTGATGATGCGGTTGTCATCGGCGAACGCCGGTGCAGCGAGCGCGCTTGCCAAAGTGAACATTACCAGAATGCGGCGCATGCGATGTCCTCCCCGCGAGCCAACCAATCAAGTCTGCATCCTACCGTTTTGCGGACTTGTGAAGGGCGGCAAAGCGTTCAGATTGCGGAATTTTTATGTTTCACGCGGGCGTTGCCAGAATTCCCCGAGCCTCGGCCGCATCGCGGTGCATCTGCTCAACCATCAGGTCCAGGCTGTCGAACTTCTTCTCGGGCCGCAGGTAGGCGACCAGCTGCACTTCCAGCCGCTTTCCGTAGATGTCGCCCGCAAAATCAAAGATGTGGGTTTCCAGCAGCGGGTCACGCAGGCCGGTCGTGGGCGTTCGGCCGAAATTGGCAACCCCGGGCCGCCAGCCTGCCTCCCCTTCGATCCGGGCACGGACGGCATAGACGCCGTGCTTGGGATGGATCAGCTCGCCGAGTTGGAGATTGGCGGTGGCAAAGCCGAGCTTGCGGCCGTTCTGCTCGCCGGATTCCACCACGCCGTCCGCAACCCAGGGCGCGCCCAGCATCGCAGCGGCGAGCTCTGGTTCGCCCGCCATCAGCGCCTGCCGGATTGCGGTTGAGGAGGCCTTGGCTCCGTGGTCATGGATTTCCTCGACGATGGAGACCCCAAAGCCGAGCGCCCGGCCGAGGCTGGACAAGCGCTGGGCATGTCCCATCCGGCCCCGGCCGAAGCGGAAGTCGAAGCCGACCGAGACGTGCGTGACCTTCAGGCCCTCAACCAGAACGGCGCGGACGAAGCCCTCATCCGTCATCGCAGCCATTTCGCCGTTGAACGGGAGTTCGAACACAGCCGAAGCGCCGGCGGTGAGGATGGCCGCATTGCGCCGTTCGGGGCGCAGAATGCGGAAAGGCGGATCGCCCGGCCGAAAATAGCCGCGCGGCGGGGGCTCGAACGTCGCGACCGAAAACCGGCCCTGACCCGCGAGGCGCGCCGCCTCCATCACCGCCATATGACCGGCATGCAGGCCATCAAAATTACCAAGCGCAACGCAGGCGCCCTGCGCGCTTTCCGGGAGGCCGCGATAGTCCGCGTAAACCGCCATTACTTGCCTCGGCTCGGGGCCACCACTTCGGCTTCGCCGGTGATCACGCGCTTGCCCTCTACGAGGCACTCGATCTTCAGGGTGACGCGGTTGCCGCGATCTTCCTTCTCGGCGACTTCGGCGCGCACGGTGACGACATCGCCGATATGGACGGGACGTTTGAACCGCATCGAGAGACCCACGAATATGGCGCCCGGGCCCGGCAGGTCATTGCCGAGGATGCCGGAGATATAGCTGGCCGTCAGCGCGCCGTGGGCGATCCGCCTGCCGAAGATGGTGGTGGCGGCGAACTCGTCCGACATATGCAGCGGGTTGAAGTCGCCGGATACTTCGGCGAAGCGCTGGATATCGTTCTCTGTGATCGTGTGCACGGTTTCGTGCGCCTGACCGATCTGCAGGTCTTCATATTTGAAACCGGTGAACTTCGTCATACCGTCGGGACTCCTGAATTCTTGTCTGTTTTTCCGTTACACGCCGCTTTGTGCCGCGTCACCACCTGAGGCCGGTCATCGCGTAGGTGGCCTGTTCACCATAGTCGGCAAGCAGCTGGGTTACTTCCGCTTCAAAATCCGCGCCATGTTGTTTGAGGCCGGTGCCCACATAGAGACTGTGATAACCCTGAAGCCGGGCACCGCGCACGTCCGTGGCCGGGCTGTCGCCGATGCACAGGATTGATTCCGGACGCCTTTTCAGGGCTGAAAGCCGCGCCACAGCAAGCTCGTAGATCGGGGCATAGGGCTTGCCGGGATAGATTACCTGCCCGCCCAGATCCTCGTAAATGTCGGCCAGCGCGCCGGCGCACCAGTAAAGCTTGCCGCCAACGCGGACCTGCTTGTCGGGGTTTGCGCACAGCATCGGGATGCCTTTGGCAACCGCGCGGCGGAGTTCCTCGCGATATCCCTCCGGCTGGTCATTCACCTGATCGCGCAGGCCGATGCACAAAAGCAGGTCAGCGGCGTCGTTGTCGATATAGGTCAGCCCGAGGCCGTCATAGAGGAAGCGGTCATGCTCCCAGCCTTCGTCGCCGCCCATGCGCCAGACGGTCATGTGGGCGCGGGCGGCGAGTTCTGCGCGGGTTGCATCGCCCGAGGAGACACAGAAATCGAAGGCGTCTTTTGGCACGCCCAGCGGCTCGAAATAGCGCACGACCTGCGCCTCGGGAACCGGGGCATTGGTGATCAGGCAGACCTGGCCGCCTTGTGCACGAAACTTCACAAGCGCGTCGCATGCCTCAGTGAAGGCGGCGCGGCCATTATGGATCACGCCCCAAACGTCACAGAGGATGGTGTCATAATGCGGCGCTAGCCCGGCAAGTCCGGCGGGAAACTGGGAAGATATCATCGGGACGCGAGGTAGGCTGGTCAGCCTGCCGGGTCAATCACCCAGCCCGCAGGCGGACGCTGGCAGCGGGTTCAAAACCCATTTGACCGCCGTCGGGATCGAGACGGACTGCGGCAGGAAACAGCCGCGGAGGCGGTACACCGTGCCAAGGGTCTCGTCGGTGATGTTGTTCGGATCGTATTCGCAGGTGAAGAGGTTGGCCGGATGGTCCACGGGCGAGCCCATGCGCACGTCGAGCAGCATATGGTTAGAGCCGGTGGGCACCGAAATCACCTCGGCACCAACGGGGCCGAAGTCGCATTCCCTGATGAGGCCGGAATAGCCATCCCAGCCTTGCACGGTCGGCGCCAGCGGCGAACGAAGCGTAATGTCCAGCCGGACCGGCACGAGATCGATCATCGGGTCCAGGAGACTCGGCGGCAGTGCATTGCCGGCTTCGGGCAGCGTCCCGGTGATGCCGATGAAGGACAGGCGCGCCTCTGAAACCGAGGTGGCGAGAGGTTCCGCTTTTGGGGCCGCCAGTTCGGTCGTCGAGGGTGCAATCACGCACGCGGTCGCAAATGCGAGCAGCCCGACCGGGATCAGATTGAAGATACGCATGCACCGCTTCCTCCAGGTGTGAGATCAAGCAGGCCTGCAAATTCCGGCGAAATCAAGCCGGTCACCGGTCATCCAAAATTGGACAGCCGGTCAAGCAAAGCCTTTGGAGGCTGGGTGTCCTCCATCAGGGAGGCCTTGATCGGGCGCGGTGCCCCGAACACGTGGCCCTGACCATATGGAATCTCATATTCGAGAATCTCGACGACGCTGGCTTCATCTTCGATCTTCTCGGCGATGAGCGTGATCGCGTAGCGCGACAGAACGGCGCTGACTTCGCCGCCTTCAATGCGGCGGTTGATGTTGGAGGTCGGCCGGTCGCCCTGCGGATCGCGCAGTTGTTCGATCAGCTGGCTGCCATTCATCTTGACGAAGCGCACACCGGCGCTCTGGAGGCGCGGCAGGTCGAGCGCCAGGCTGTTGGCGTGATCAATGGAGAAACGGAAGCCGAGGGCGGCCAGCTTCTCCATATTCGCCCGCATGATGGGCGAGCGGGATTCGAACTTGTCGGCGCGCAGCTCGAAGATCACCGCGCCGGAGAGGTCCTGGTTTTCGGTCATGAAATCGAGGAAAAGCGGAAACAGTGACGGATCCTCGAGCGAGGCGGCTGCAATGTTGCAGAACACGCCGACGCGGCGGTCGCGTTCGGCGAGGCGGCGCACGATCTGCACGCAGCGGAACAGGGTGAAGTTGTCGATCGTGCCCATCAGGTTGGCGCGGCGGGCTGCGTCCAGAAAGTCTGCCGGCAGGATCAGCGATCCGTCGGGACGGCGCAGGCGGGTGAAGCCTTCATAGAACGCCACGCGGCGCTGCGGCAGTGATACGATGGGTTGCAGGTGAAGGTCCACGCGTCCGTCATGCAGCGCGTCGCGCACATCGCGCAGGATCGCGTCCTCGATCGGGCTGACCTTCTTTTGAACCGTGGGCTGTTCGAGCTGGTTCTGGAAAGTGCTCATCAGCCGCGCGATCAGTTCTTCGAGAGCCTTCATTTCCTTGACGAGCGCGTCGCTGCGATCCTTCAGTTCGACCTTCACGGTCTGCTCCAGCACTTCTGTGCGAGCCTCGATGACCTTGTTATTGCGATCGACTTCCGTCATCCGCTTTTCGACCGACTTGAGGCGGGCTTCATTCTCTTTGTTGGCTGCGCCCGAGCGCGCCACGATGTGGATCTGCCCGAGCACCGCCGACGTGATCGCCCCGCCCGCAATCGAGAGCGGCAGACCGACAGCGGTGAAACTGAAGATCGAGTATCCGACCCCTGCGCCCGTAGCCAGGTAGAGAAGGAACAAGAAAAAAGTCATCGGCCCAGCACCCGGAAATTTTCCATCAATCTTAATGTTGCGGCAGAATTGGTTAACGAATTGCTTGGAAGTGGCTTGATTTGCCCTGCCGGGCAACCCGAACCCCGACCGTTGCCCGAACACCACACACGGTCATTTCTTTAAGCTACGCCGTGGTTGAGGCATAGACCACAACGCCCCGGGGCGCTTAACAAAAGGTTAAGCCTGTTGGGTTGTCCCCGGTCCGCGGCCGGATTTGGCCGGAGCGGGGGCAGTCTCGGGGGAGACTGGGGCCTGGACCGAAAGGACCGGGCCCCGTCGTTCCCGAGAGATGGCTCTTCACCCGATCCGCATCGTGTCCGGTTCTTCCACAATTTTGTTTTCGATGTGCCCCAGCCCATCGATTTCGACGCGCACGGTGTCACCGGCTTTCAGCCATTTCGGCGGATCGAAGCCGGCGCCGACACCTGCCGGCGTGCCGGTGTAGATAACGTCACCCGGCTCGAGGATGAAGGCGGCCGTCAGGTGCTCGATCTGGGCGGCGAGGTCATGGATCATGTCTGACGGCTTGCCGGTCTGGCGCAACTCACCATTAACGAAAGTGCGGATGCCCGCGCCCGAAATGTCGCCCGCCGTCTCCGGCGTCACGATGGCGGGCCCGAACACGGCGTGCGTGTCGAACCCCTTGCCCATGATCATCGTCTGGCTCGCCTTCTGCCAGTCGCGCACGGAGTAATCCCCGCCGACACAGAAGCCCGCGACGATCTCCATCGCCCGCCCGCGCGGCACGTGGCGCCCGGCCTTGCCGATGATGGCGACGAGTTCGCCTTCATAGTCGAGCTGGGAAGAGACCTTGGGCAGGTGCACGTTATCATAGGGCCCATTCACGGCCGTTGCCTGCTTGTTGAACCATTTCTGGACTTCGGGCCTCGCTGTGTTGACGAAGCTGACGCTTTCCGCGGCATGCGCCGCATAGTTGATGCCGATGCCGAGGATCTTGCCCGGCCGTGCCACGGGCGCCAGCAGTCGCACTTCGCTGAGCGCAAGCGCCTCTCCGGTCGCGCGCCCGTTCAGCGCCTCTTCTAGCCGTTCGCCGGAGACCGGTACCACCCGGTCGCCTTCGAGCCGGCCATAAGACACCTCGCCTCCGCGTTGGAACCGCACCAGCCGCATCGCGTTACTCTCCCGTCACACCCTACCGTGAATTACCTTGCGATCCGTTCATGTCTCGTTGTGAACGCCTTTGGCAAGGGCTAGGGAAAAGGCGTTGTAGAGGGGTAGAGGCATGCATCTCGGCGTCAGGGCGCAGGAAAGCTCACTGAGCGATGTCTTCGCGCCGGGCGAGAAACTGCGCATGCCCCCCTACCAGCGCAGCTATTCATGGGGTGAACCGGAAGCGCTCGAACTTCTGGGCGACCTGCTCGAAGCTACCGAAGCCCAGATTCCGCACTTCATCGGCGCGGTTGTTTTCGTGCACGGCGACGAGCCGGGCATTCTCGAAATCGTCGATGGCCAGCAACGACTGACAACGCTGACGATCCTGCTCTGCGTTTTGCGCGACATGGAAACTGACAAGGACCGGGCACACGTGCTCAATGCCCTTATCGCCGACGAGGCCCGTCCAATGCTGGGCGAAGGCGCAAACTGGCGCGTCGCCCTCAACTATCAGGACGGCGCCTTCTTCCGCGACACGATCCAGCGCCCGGGTGCAACGCTCGAGCTGGAGGCCGATCCCGGCGAAAGCGAGAGCCAGGCGCGCATGGTGGCGAACGCGGCTGTGTTCCGCAAACAGCTGGGCGCGATGACCGCCGGGGAACGCCGCGCGCTGGCCGCGATCGCGATGAAGGGCTGCGCCCTTGTGCGTGTGGTCGTGGACAACAAGGATCAGGGCTTCAAGGTCTTCCGTGTGCTGAACACACGCGGCAAGGAGCCCGGCGCGCACGACATCATCAAGACCGAACTTTTCCAGCGGGCGAGGTTTTCCCCGGCCGACGCCGCCATCTATGCAGAGCGCTGGGCGGACCATGAAGCCGCGCTGGGCGGCAATGCGTTCGACGATCTGCTTCGTCAGATCCGGGCGATCTTCGACCGGGGCACCAAAGGCGATATCGTATCGGCCTTCCAGAAGGGCGCGCTCGCGAAGATCGACGCGCGCAAGTTCCTCGATGAAATCCTGCCCAACTATGTGCGCGCCTATCGACAGATCGAGACCGCTCATCTGGACACAGGCCCCCATTCCGAGGCTATCGCGAACTGCTTGCACCAGATGCGCGCGCTTGAGCAGCAGAACTGGCGCGCACCTGCCCTGCACTTCCTTGCCGAGCGCGGAGCGGATGACGCTGCGGCGCCTGATTTCTTCCAGAGCCTGGAGCGCCTCGCGCACATCATGCAGCTACTGGTGCATGACCGCGACCAGCGCAGCCGGCGCTTTGCGCGCGTGACCGAAGCCGTACGCAATGACCGCGTTCTCCTATCCAAAACGGGGCCGTTCGCCATCTCGCGCGACGAGGGCAAGCGCACGCGTGAGCGGCTGATCGGGCGGTTTGCCACGTTCGGACAGCGCCGCGCGATTGCCTTGCGCCTGTGCGCAGCGCTCGCCGGCGGGCATACGATCCCGCCGGAATCGGACGCGACCGTCGAACACGTCCTGCCCCGGACGATTCCGGAAGACAGCCACTGGCTGATCACATGGCCAGACGCTGCAAAACGCCGCGAGCAGTGCGACACGATCGGCAACTTCGTGCTTCTCACCACCAAAGTGAACCAGAAGGCCGACCGGCTCGACTACCGCGCCAAGAAAGAAATCTACTTCAATGGCGGCGGCGGGCAGGAGTTTGCCCTGACCCGCGACCTGATGGAGCAGGACGCCTGGACCTCCGAGATCGTCCGTAGGCGGACGGAAAAGCTCGCGGGGATCCTGGCGGACGCCTGGGGTATCTAGGCCGCGCCGCGCCGCAGACGCCGGATACGCGACAACAGCGCGTCAACGAACAGCGCGGCCAGCAGCGTCACGCCCGCCATCGGCAGGAGCACACCCAGCACAACGATCAACACCAGCAAACCGGCAGCAATCCGCTTGTCCGAGGGCATGGGCGGCGTGCCGAGACGTCCTTTTGGCCGGCGCCGCCACCACATGATACCGCCTGTCACGCTGAGCAGGATGACGCCAAGCGCCGCGATCAGGCCGACGACCTGGTTGAGGCATCCAAACAGTGCGCCTTCGTGGAAGGCAATACCGAGCGCCACGAACCGGTCTACAGGATTATAGTCCGAAAACTCGATCCGCATAAGCTCCTGGCCCGTCCAACGGTCATATTGAACGGTCACCCGGACGCAAGAATGCCGCCGCCATCATTCCCGTCATTCCGGCCTGGGCAATCAGCGCGGTCACGGCGGGTGCGCGCGCAAGGCGTCTGGAGATGTGTCGCCACGCCGGCGTGCCGATAATCGCAAATCCGGAACGCGCAAAGCGTTCGCTTCGCCGCAGGCCAAGTCCCTGCCTTCAGAGGCAAATTCCCCTCGCGGCACCTCTAGCCGATCCGGCGCGCCTCCCCTAGGGTTACGCGCTGAACCAGAAAACATACTTCAGGGAGGGCCAAATGAGCCTGTTCGATCTCAAGGGAAAATCCGCCATCATCACCGGTTCCTCGCGCGGCATCGGCCGGGCGATTGCCGAGGCCATGGCCGATCACGGCGCCCGCGTGGTGATCTCATCGCGCAAGCCGGAGCCGTGCCAGGAAGTGGCCGACGGCATCAACAAGAAGCATGGCGACGGCACCGCGATCGCGATTCCGGCGAATATCTCGTCCAAGGATGACCTTCAGGCGATGGTCGATGAGACGAACAAATCCTTTGGCAAGATCGACATCGTGGTCTGCAACGCGGCCTCGAATCCTTATTATGGCCCGATGGCTGGCATCAGCGATGATGCCTTCACCAAGATCCTCCAGAACAACATCATCTCGAACCACTGGCTGATCCAGATGTGCGCGCCGCAGATGCGTGAGCGTAAAGACGGCGCGGTGATCATCGTCTCGTCGATCGGCGGCCTGCGCGCCTCGCCCGTGATCGGCGCCTACAACATCTCCAAGGCAGCCGACTTCCAGCTCGCCCGTAACCTCGCCGCCGAATTCGGAGCCGACAATATCCGCGTGAACTGCATCGCGCCCGGCCTGATCAAGACCGACTTTGCAAAAGCCCTCTGGGACAATCCTGAAACCCTGAAGCGCGCCCTGACCGGCACGCCGCTGAAGCGTATTGGCGAGCCCGACGAGATCGCCGGCGCGGCCGTCTATCTCGCCTCAAAGGCGGGCGCCTACATGACCGGCCAGATGCTGGTCGTCGATGGCGGCGCGACGGTCACCTGATGCGCACCGAACTCTCGGCCCAGCAGGCCGCTTTCTTCGCGCGCCTGCGCTCGGGCGAGTGGGAGCTGCCGAACGGCATCCGCAATCTCGGCATCAAGCCGCATGAATGGCTGAAGGAAGTCTCCTACGGCCACACGCTCTATGAGTGGCCGAACACGGGCGACCGCGACATCCAGCCGGACCGGGTATTCGGCGGCTGGGTGGCCGGCTTTTCGGACCATATCGTCTCGATGACGATGGCGAGCGCACTGGAAGACGGCGAATGGTTCACCACCATGGAGCTTCAGACCCGCATCCTGCGTCCGGTGCCGAATGGCCTCATTACCATTGAGGGCCGCCTTGTCAGCCGGGGCAAGACGACCGCCCTCGTCGAGGCCGACTGGCGTGACGACAAGGGCCGCCACCTTGCCCGCATCACCGCCGCCAAGGCGATCCGGGCCTTTGAAGAGCTGCGCGGGCCGCGCTGAATTCCCTTTCCAGAGCGCCTGCACTGGACAAATTCGTGCACGTCCCCAATTCCTTCCCGCGCCAGAGGAAATCCGATCATGCCAGCACCAAAATCCCCCGAGCAGGACCGCGACCCGCTTGCGGAACGCGCCATCGAGCAGCTCATCTTCTCCAGCCGCTGGCTGATGGCGCCGATCTATCTCGGCCTGATCGTCGCGCTCGGCATCCTGATCATCACGTTCTTCCGCGAACTTGCCCATGCTGTTCCGGATGTGATGACGATGGAGGAGTCCGACATCATCCTGCTGATCCTTACACTGGTGGACATCTCGCTGGCCGGCAACCTCGTGCTGATCATCGTATTCTCCGGCTATGAGAGCTTCGTCTCCAAGATCGGCCCGGCCGAACACCGCGACCGCCCGTCCTGGATGGGCAAGGTCGATTTCTCCGGCCTCAAATCCAAACTGATCGCCTCGATTGTCGCAATTTCCGCTATCCACCTGCTGAAAATCTTCATGGACCTCGGCAAGTACGATCAGCAAGACCTGATGTGGTACACGGTCATCCATCTTACCTTCGTGGTGTCCGGCGTCGGCTTTGCCCTCAGCGACTGGATCGATTCCAAGTCGAAGGACTAAGAAGGCCGGGCCGGCAGCAGCAGGCAAGCGTCGCCATAGGAATAGAACCGGTAGCCCTCCCGGATCGCATGCGCGTATGCCGCCTGCATCACATCCGTACCCATCAGTGTGCAGACGAGCATGAACAGGCTCGAGGCCGGCAAGTGAAAGTTCGTCACCAGCGCGTCGGTTGCCCGCACCGGGTCGCCAGGCTTCAGGAAGATGTCCGTCGGCCCGGTCGCCGCGTTGAGGACGCCCGCTTCATCGGCGCAGCTCTCGAGCGTGCGCATCGCCGTCGTGCCCACCGGTACGATCCGCCGCCCCGCGCGGCGCGCGGCATTCAGACGCGCCGCGACTTCGGGTGCCAGGCGCCGCCATTCCTCATGCAGCCTGTTTTCCTCGATATGCCTGTCTTCCAGCGGCTTGAACGTCCCGAGCCCGACATGCAGGCGCACCATCTCGCGCAAAATACTTGCTGCCTCGATTTCGGCGAGCAGGCGCGGCGTGAAATGCAGCCCGGCCGTCGGCGCCGCCACGCTGGCGGCTTCGTCCCCGGCAAAGGCGGTCTGGTAGGTCTCCCGGTCGCTGGCATCAGCCGGGCGCCGGCGCGCGATGTAAGGCGGTAGTGGCATCGCGCCGTGCGCCTCCAGCGCGGCAATCAGGTTGTCGCCATCGCGGTCGAATTCCAGTTCGATCTCGCCGCCTTCAAGGCGTCCGGCGATGACCGCGGAAAAGCCTTCCGTGAACTGAATGGTATCGCCTGTCTTCAGCCGCCGCCCCGGCCGCGCCAATGCGAGCCAGCGCGCGCCTTCGATGCGTTCAACGAGATTGACATCGGTGTTTACATCCCGGCTCACCCCGTCGCGCGCCGGCCGCACGCCCTTCAGCGCCGCCGGCAGTACGCGCGTATCGTTGAACACCAGCACGTCCCCGGCCGTCAGATAGCGCGGCAAGTCCCGCACGCCCGCATCTTCCAGCCGCCCGTCGCCGTGCACGACCAGCAGCCGCGCGGCATCTTGCGGCTGCGCAGGGCGAAGCGCGATCAGCCGTTCGGGCAGGTCGAAATCAAATGCGGACATGTCCATCCCAGCGCTCATCGCGCGAGGGCCGGGCCAGCGTCAAGGGCGAGGCGCTGTCAGCCCTTAACGATCGCCGGCACGGGCGGCAGGCTGCACACCTCCACATCGCCCATCGCGGCAAGCTCTGCGGCGAATTCCGGCGTATCGGTGCGCAGCACCCAGGCCTTCGGCCGCTTGGCTTCAGGCTGATCCGCTGCGACCTTTGCCGAGATCAGGATATCCGGATCGGTCACCGTGCCGCTCGGTTCGGCGCCAAACTTGATCGCCTTGACCACGTTCTGTCCCGCGATCACGCGGCCCCAGGCGGTGTATTTCTTGTCCAGCTGCGGCGAGGTTTCGCGCATCAGGAAGAACTGCGTATCGGCCGAATTCGGATCGCTTGTCCGCGCCGTCGAGACGATACCCCGGCAATGTGGCACCGCGCTCTCGACCTTTCCGTTGGCAGACATTTCGGCAAAGAAGGCCGGGCGCGTCAGCAGAGGCAGGCCCTTGTACAGTCCGCTCAAGGCCGAATCGGCAGGCCCAATAGACGCCTCCAGAGGTATGACGGCCACATCGCGCTGGAACGTGAACTCGCCCTTGATGCTTGGCCAGCCAGGCTCCTTGCCAATCATCGTGCGGATATCCCCGCCCTGCGCCATGAAATCATCCAGCACCCGGTGGAAGGGCGTACCGTCCAGATCGCCGGAGCTGATCAGCTTGGAGAAATGCGCAAAGTGTCCGGGGGCGACTTCCGGAAAGGCTTCGATCAGCACACGGCCTTTGCTCGTCTCAAAAATGAAGAGGTGCGCAGGATCAACCTGCCGCCAACCTGCCTCGTCCGGCTCGGTGACACCTGCGCCGACCACCCAGCCCGTCGCGGCCGCTGTATCCCCACAAGCCGGCAAAGCCAGCCCGAACAGGCCAGCCACAAGTCCAAACGCAAGACGTTTCATTTCCTGTACTTCTCCAACAACGCCGTCTTCACCTCGGGAGTGACGAAAGACGAGATGTTGCCGCCAAGGCTTGCGATTTCCTTCACGAGCCTTGAGGCAACCGCCTGGTGGCGAACATCGGCCATCAGGAAGACGGTTTCAATGTCGGGATTCAGTTGCTCGTTCATGGCGGTCATCTGGAATTCGTATTCGAAGTCCTGAACCGCGCGCAGGCCGCGCAGGATGATCTGCGCGCCGCAGGCTTCCGCAAACTTCATCAAGAGGCCGTGCATCGGCAGCACACGGATCTCTGCCAGGCCCGGGCCGTTCAGCTTGGCGCACTCGGCTTTTACCATCGCGACCCGCTCATCCAGCGAAAACAGCGGCTTCTTCGACTCGTTGACCGCCACGCCGATGACCAGCTCATCGACCAGCTTCATCGCCCGGCCGAAAATATCGATATGACCATTGGTCGGCGGATCAAAAGTTCCGGGATAAAGTCCAATTCGGCGCACGTGCGGCCCTCCAGTAATCCGTCCAGTTCTCCGGCAGCGTGCGCTTAGCTCTCTCCGGCCAGCTTATCCATACCGGCTTCGCCGTCTTCGACAAGACGCGCAACCGAGACGACCCGTTCCCCTTCATTGGTGCGCAGCACCCAGACGCCGCCGGTCGAACGGCCGGCAATCCGGATCTGGTCCACCGGGGTTCGGATCAGCTGGCCGGCATCGGTCACAAGCATGACCTCGTCGCCTTCGCCGACCGGGAAGGACTGGGCGACCTTCTTGATCGGCCCGCCTTTCTTGTCGCGGCCCCAGATATTCTGCGCCACGAGCCCTTTGCCGCCGCGTCCGGTGACCCGGTAGTCATAGGCGGATGAGCGCTTGCCCATGCCGTCATCGGCGACCGTGAAGATGAACTCCTCCGCCGCGCCGAGCGCCGCGATCCGGTCCGGCGACAGCGCCGCTTCGGCCACGGGCTCCTCGTCATCCTCGGAGATTTCTTCTTCCTCGCCGGTCGCTGCGCGCCGCATGGCGGCGGCATGCTTCAGGTAGGCGCGCGCCTCTTCGGAAGTGACGTCCATGTGCCGCAGGATGCCCATCGAGATCACCTCGTCGCCTTCAGCCAGTCGGATGCCGCGCACGCCGGTCGAATCGCGCCCCGCAAACACCCGCACTTCGCTGACATCGAAGCGGATGCATTGGCCGAGCGCCGTGGTCAGCATCACGTCTTCCTTGTCGGAGCAGACCTGCACCGACACGATCCCGTCACCGGCATCGAGCTTCATGGCGATCTTGCCCGCGCGGTTAACGCGGATGAAGTCGGCCAGCTTATTGCGCCGCACATTGCCGCTGCGCGTGGCGAACATCACATCGAGGTCTTCGGTCGCTTTTTCATCTTCCGGCAGCGGCAAAACGCTTTCGATACGCTCGTCCGTGGCCAGAGGGAATATATTGACCAGCGCCTTGCCGCGCGAAGTCGGCCCGCCGACCGGCAGGCGCCAGACCTTTTCCTTGTAAACCATGCCCGCCGACGAGAAGAACAGGATCTCGGTATGCGTCGTTGCGGTGAACACGCGAACGATGAAGTCCTCGTCCTTCATCGCCATGCCGGAGCGGCCCTTGCCGCCGCGGTTCTGCGTCCGGTATGCGGCCAGCGGCGTGCGCTTGACGTAACCGCCATGCGTGACCGTGACGACCATGTCCTCAATTTCGATGAGGTCTTCGTCGTCCATGTCCACGCCGCCTTCAGTGAAGGCGGACCGGCGGGGGACGGCAAACTTGTTCTTCACTTCGTTCAGCTCGCTCCTGATGATCTCAAGGATGCGGGGGCGGGAGCGAAGGATCTCGAGAAGCTCGGCGATCTTCTCGGCAAGGCCGCGGGCCTCGTTGCCGATCTCGTCCCGGCCAAGACCCGTGAGGCGGTGCAACGGCAGGTTCAGGATCGCGCGGGCCTGCTCGTCCGACAGGTAGATGGTGCCTTCTTCCGGTCCGCGCCGGGTGCGGCGGTCAGCGATCAGGTCGATCAGCGGGCCCATGTCCTGCTGCGGCCAGGCCTTCTCGAGCAGGCGTTCGCGCGCCGTTGCCGGGTCCGGCGAGCTGCGGATGATCCGGATGATCTCGTCGATGTTGGCGACGGCGAGCGCAAGGCCAACAAGGACGTGCGCGCGGTCGCGCGCCTTGCCCAGTTCGAACTTGGTGCGCCGGACGACCACATCCTCGCGGAACGCGATGAAGTATTCGAGCACCTTGCGCAGGTTCATCAGCTCAGGCCGGCCGCCGTTCAGCGCCAGCATATTGACGGAGAACGTGCTCTGCATCTGGCTGAACCGGTAGAGCTGGTTCAGCACCACGTCGGCGCTCGCATCCTTCTTGAGTTCGATGACCACGCGGATGCCGTTCCGGTCGGATTCATCACGCAGATCCGAGATGCCCTCGATCTTCTTTTCACGGACGAGTTCGGCGATCTTGGTGATCATCGCCGCCTTGTTCACCTGGTAGGGAATTTCCGAGACGATGATCGCTTCTCGGTTGTTCTTGGCCTTCTCGATCTCCGTCTTTGCCCGGACGATGACACTGCCGCGCCCCGTGAGCAGGGCCTTGCGGCTGCCGGACAGGCCCATAATCAGTCCGCCTGTCGGAAAGTCCGGACCCGGAACGATGCCGCACAGCGCCTCTTCCTCAATGGCCGGGTTGTCGATCAGCGCCAGCGTTGCATCAATGATCTCGCCAAGGTTATGCGGCGGGATGTTCGTCGCCATGCCGACCGCGATGCCGCCGCCGCCATTGACGAGCAGGTTCGGGAACTGCGCCGGTAGCACGACGGGCTCTTTCTGCGAGCCATCATAGTTCGGCTGGAAATCGACCGTGTCCTTGTCGATATCGGCGAGGAGGTAAGTCGCCTCCTTCGACATGCGGCTTTCGGTGTAGCGCATGGCCGCCGCCGGATCATTGTCGATCGAGCCGAAATTGCCCTGGCCATCGATCAGCATCACGCCCATCGAGAAAGGCTGCGCCATGCGCACCAGCGCGTCATAGATCGCGCTGTCACCATGAGGGTGGTAGTTACCCATCACCGCGCCGACGATGTTGGCGGATTTCTTGTAGGGCTTGTCCGGCGTGTTGCCGTTCTCGTTCATGGCGTAAAGGATGCGCCGGTGCACGGGCTTCAGTCCGTCGCGCACATCCGGCAGGGCCCGGCTGACGATCACGCTCATCGCATAATCGAGATAGGAGGATTTCATCTCCGACTCGATAGAGATCAGCTCGATCCCGTCCGCGGGGCGCGGCGCCCCGCCGCCATTTTCAGGGGTTTCCGGCTCGTCCGGAGGGGTTGTTTCGTCGCTCATGGAAGGCCTTCTCGACGGGGGAGGCGACTCTCGCGCGCAGTGCGGACGAATCGTCACATTTCAGTCTGAAAGCCTAGCAGTCCGCCCGCCTCCGGACCACCCCGGACCAGCCCTTTTTCACAGTTCCCAGCGGGCAATGCACGCAACGGCTCAAGGCCGTGCCCGCCGCAGGCTCAGAACGGAATTTCGTCATCGAGGTCCTGGCTGAAGCTTTCCTTCGGCCCGGTCATCTTGCGGCTCGCGCCACCGCCCGCGTAACCCATGTCCCGGCCGCCGCCGCCGCTGGCCGCGCCGCCTTCGCTGCGCCCATCCAGCATCACGAGGCTTGCATCAAAGCCCTGCAGCACGATCTCGGTCGTGTAGCGGTCATTGCCGTCCTTGTCCTGCCACTTGCGGGTCTGCAGCTTGCCTTCGATATAAACCTTAGAGCCCTTCTTAAGGTAGCTCTGGGCCACCTTCACAAGGCCTTCCGAGAAGATCGCCACGGCGTGCCACTCGGTCTTCTCTTTTTTCTCGCCGGTCGCCTTGTCGCGCCAGCTTTCGGACGTGGCAATCCGCAGGTTGCACACCTGCCCGCCATTCTGGAACTGCTTCACTTCGGGATCTGCCCCGAGATTGCCGACCAGGATCACCTTGTTGACTGAGCCCGCCATGAGGACCTCCGTTCTGTCCGTTTCGCTTTCGATTCGATCTCTCTTACGCTTCCTGCCATAATCTGTCGCCTGACGGGCGAAGAATTCCACCGGTTCAGACTGGAGCCAAAAGCAGCCGACGCAATGATGTTCATACTTTGTTCTTGTCGTCAACCGGGACTCGCGCCACACATAGACAGCAGGCCAATTCGCCCGAACAGATTAAAGAGATAGCCTGATGCCTGTAACCGTTACCAACCTCGTTGCAGCCGGCACCTTCCTGCTCGCCGCCGCCTGGTTCTTCATCCTCGTTCGCGCTTTGTCGAAGGAGTCTGTCATGGATTTCTTATTCTTCGGCAACAAACCTCCTAAAGACCCCGATTAGACGCCCTTTCCTTTTCTCCTCCCGAACGAGCCCAAACAATCATGGCCGAGTCCCCCTTCATTCGCGTGCGCGGCGCCAAGGAACACAATCTCAAGAACATCGACGTGGACATCCCGCGCGGTGAGCTCGTGGTGATGACCGGCCTGTCGGGCTCCGGCAAATCCTCACTCGCCTTCGACACGATCTATGCCGAGGGCCAGCGCCGGTATGTCGAGTCGCTCTCGGCCTATGCGCGCCAATTCCTCGAGCTGATGCAGAAGCCGGACGTGGAATCGATCGAGGGCCTCTCTCCCGCCATCTCGATCGAGCAGAAGACGACCAGCCGCAACCCGCGCTCGACGGTCGGTACCGTCACCGAAATCTACGACTACATGCGCCTTCTCTGGGCCCGCGTCGGCGTGCCTTACTCACCCGCGACCGGCCTTCCGATCGAGAGCCAGACGGTCAGCCAGATGGTGGACCGCACAATGGAACTGGAGGAGGGCACACGCCTCTTCCTGCTCGCCCCGATCGTCCGTGGGCGGAAGGGTGAATACCGCAAGGAATTCGCCGAGCTCCTGAAGAACGGCTACCAGCGCGTCAAGGTCAACGGCGCCTTTCACGAACTGGAAGACCCGCCCAAACTCGACAAGAAATTCAAGCATGACATCGACGTGGTCGTGGACCGCATCGTTGTGCGCGCCGGAATGGAGCAGCGCCTTGCGGAGAGCTTCGAAACGGCGCTGGGCCTCGCTCAAGGCATCGCCATCGCCGAATATGCCGACATTGCCCCTGGCGAAACCGAGCCGAAACGCATCAATTTCAGCGCCAATTTCGCCTGCCCGGTCTCTGGCTTCTCGATCCCTGAAATCGAGCCGCGCCTCTTCTCCTTCAATAACCCCTTCGGCGCCTGCCCGTCCTGCGACGGTCTCGGCGAACAGCTGAAGATCGACCCCGCGCTGGTTGTTCCGGACAAGGATCTCGGCCTGCTTGACGGCGCGATCGCACCCTGGGCGAAGACCACGTCGCCCTACCAGACGCAAACGCTGCAAGCCCTCGCTGCGCATTACAAGTTCGATCTGACGAAGCCCTGGAACAAGGTGCCGGAGAAGATCCAGGACATCATCCTCCACGGCACCGGAGATGAGGAAGTCCAGTTCCTCTATGATGACGGAATGCGCACCTACAAGACGAAGAAAACCTTCGAAGGTGTGATCCCGAACCTTGACCGGCGCTACCGCGAAACGGATTCGGCCTGGGTGCGCGAGGAAATCTCGCGCTTCCAGTCGGCCGCCCCATGCCCGGCTTGCGGCGGCAAACGCCTGAAGCCGCAAGCCCTCGCCGTGAAGATCGCGGGCCTCGACATCTCGCAGGCCGGAGACTTCTCCATCCGCAAGGCGGGTGACTGGTTCGGCGGCGTCGCAAAGACGCTGACCAAACAGCAGAAGGAAATTGCGGCGCGTATTCTCAAGGAGATCAACGACCGGCTGAACTTCCTCAATGATGTCGGCCTCGATTACCTCTCGCTCGGCCGCGCCTCGGGTACGTTGTCCGGCGGCGAAAGCCAGCGCATCCGCCTTGCGTCGCAGATCGGCTCGGGCCTCACCGGCGTGCTATACGTGCTCGACGAGCCGTCTATTGGCCTGCACCAGCGGGACAACGAACGCCTGCTGGTGACGCTCCGCAGGCTGAGGGATCTCGGAAACTCGGTCATTGTAGTCGAGCATGACGAGGACGCGATCCTGACGGCTGACCATGTGATCGACATGGGCCCGGCGGCCGGCGTGCATGGCGGCGAGATCATCGCCAGCGGCACACCTGCGGAAGTGATGGCCAATCCGAAAAGTCTGACGGCGGACTATTTAAACGGCACACGCGAAATCGCCATCCCGAAACGTCGCACGGTGACCAAAGGCTCGCGCAGCCTCGTCATCAAGGGCGCTACGGGAAACAACCTGAAGAACGTCACCGCGTCAATTCCGCTGGGCACGTTCACCTGCGTCACGGGCGTTTCGGGAGGCGGAAAATCGACCCTGATCATCGAGACACTCTTCAAGGCGCTCGCCCGCAAGCTCAACGGCTCCTCGGATTCACCCGCGCCGTATGAGAGCCTCGAGGGCCTGCAACATCTCGACAAGGTCATCGACATCGACCAGTCGCCGATCGGCCGTACGCCGCGCTCGAACCCCGCCACCTATACCGGCGCCTTCGGCCCGATCCGGGATTGGTATGCCGGCCTGCCGGAAGCAAAGGCTCGCGGCTACGCGCCAGGCCGTTTCAGTTTCAACGTCAAGGGCGGGCGGTGCGAGGCCTGCCAAGGTGACGGCGTTATCAAGATCGAGATGCACTTCCTGCCGGACGTTTATGTGACTTGCGAGACCTGCAAGGGCAAACGCTACAACCGCGAGACGCTCGAAGTGCTCTTCAAAGGCAAGTCAATTGCCGATGTGCTCGACATGACGGTGGAAGACGGCGCGAAGTTCTTCGCCGCCGTTCCGGCCATCGCGTCGAAACTCGAAACGCTGAACCAGGTCGGGCTTGGCTACGTGAAGGTTGGCCAACAAGCGACCACCCTGTCGGGTGGCGAAGCACAGCGGGTGAAACTCGCCAAGGAACTCTCAAAACGGGCCACGGGGCGTACACTGTATATCCTGGACGAGCCGACCACAGGCCTGCATTTCGAGGATGTCAAAAAGCTGCTCGAAGTGCTTCACGAACTGGTAGACGCCGGTAACACAATCGTGGTCATCGAGCATAACCTCGACGTCGTGAAGACAGCCGACTGGGTGCTCGACCTTGGCCCCGAAGGCGGCGATGGCGGCGGCAAGCTGATCGCCGCCGGCACGCCCGAAGACATTGCGGCCATTCCCGAAAGCCATACCGGCCGCTTCCTCGCCGAAACCTTCCGCCGCCAGGACGAGCGCCGGGCGGCCCGCAGCAAGCGGGACAAGGCCGCCGCCAAGGCCGCGCAGCCTGCAGATGAAAAAGCCAAGAAGCCCGCTAAGAAATCAAAGGCAGGCGCTGGGGCGAAGTAGGTCTCGCGCCGCCCCTGCCTGCGGCTCATCCAGAGCGTGGCGTGTTGGGCGAGTACTTCAGCTGCTCAACCGAACGTATCGGTCAGCGTCATCCCGCCTTCCACCGTGCGGCGGCGCACGATCAGCGCAGCAGGCCCGCCCAGGGCGTGCGAGAAGACGCTCTGCATCATCAGCACAAGGAACATGAGGATGGAAATCGGCGCCCAGAAGCCTGGCCCACCCATCACGGACAGGACGGCATTGGCGGTCTCGCCGCCCGCGCTGGAATCGATAGCGGGCGCCAGCAATGCAAACGCCACGAAGATCACAATTGCGTACACAATCAACGAAAGGAGAAGAAAGGCGGCAAAGAGCAGGAAATAACTGCCCGCAATGCGCCATCCGTGGCCCTTCGTCAGCTGCCAGGACTCGAAGAACCGGATCTGGTTGTCCCTCACCGGCAGCGCAGAGGCCGCCGAAAGCCGCGCGAACAGCCAGAGCGCAACAACGAACCCCGCGAGAAAGACGATACCGCCGATCACGAAACCGGCTACAGCACCCGCCACGAGGCCAACGATCAGACCCGGAATGATGGCAGCGAGCAGCAGGCCGAGATTGCCGATGATGAACAATGCAAACCAGATGAGGCCGACAATCGCAAGGCGGCCTTCATCGGCTCCGAGCGCAAGGCGGAAACCCTCGGCCCGGATGTATCTGCGCTGGCTGGCCGCCTCGAACACAGCCCAGAGCGCGAGGCTGATCGGCAACATGATCAACGAGCCGAGATTGGCCTGAGCCGACACCGCGCTGAGTTCGTCCATGTAGGGCGTAAAGTCGCCGTCATTCTCTGCGAACACGCGAACGTAGATCTCGTAGATGGGCGCCTGGGTCCATAGACTCACCGCCTGCAGAAAGAGCCCGAATACGCCATAGACCAGCGCATATCGCAATAGGAATCCGCGCGGGCCCTCGGTATGCAGAAAATGCGTCGCGGCGCCCTTCAGGTCGAGTGGGTCTGCGCTCATCGCAAGTCTCCGGATCGATCAGTTGAACGCTTCAATCTGGTTTTCCTCTTCCAAGCCGCCGCGCGGATCATGCCGCACGGCAAAGGCGGCCGGCCCACCCAAGGCATGCTGCAGCACACCTTGAACGAACAGCACTATGAAAAGGTAAAATCCGAGGGCGGCCAGAAATCCAGGCGAAGTGAGCATAGCGGCAACCTGATCAGGGCTTTGACTGGTGCCGTTGAAGCTGACCATCGCCGGCACCAGGAGCAATTGCGCAATACCCGCAATCACTTGTCCCAGCATGCCGCCGCAGATCGCAAGGATCACATACGCACCGAGGATCGGCCAGAACCGGCCGCGCGAGACATTCCAGGCATCGAAGAAGCGGATCTTCCGTTCCCGGACCGTCAAGGCAAAGCAGGGCGCGAGCCGCGTGGCGAAAAACACATAGGCCGGAAAGATCAGCAGGATCATACCGAAGGCCGCCAGCATGGGTCCCAGAATCGGTTGTGCGACTTCGCCTTCAGTGATCCCTATTGCTCCGGCTAACATCGCAGCGACGGCCGTGCCCATGATCAGGATCATCGGCACGGCCAGAAGCACCGCGCCCAGAATTGACCAGAGGAAGCCCACCGCCATCATCCGTAATTCGTCCGCGCCGAAGCCGAGCGAGAAGGTCTGGCCGAACAGGTAGCGCCGCTGCGACGCGGTCTCGAACATCGCCCAAACCGCCCAGCTGGCGAGACCCAGCAGGCCGGCCCAGGGCAACAGCTTGAAGAGGCCGCTAAAGAAAGCCGCGAGCGCGGCGTCCGGATCGGCGTTACCGCCCGCGGCCTCGAGCGCTTCGATCCAGGCGATGAAATCGCCGGCCCCGAGCAGGCCGGTGACCCCGATGAGCGCCATGAAAACAAGCGCATAGGCCAGTCCGAACACCCACGGAAACGTCGCCGCGTGCGGCGCCGTGAACGGCCAACTGAGCGCGCGCTCGAACGTGAATCCCCGGATCATGCGGCTTTCTCCCCCTAAGCTGGCTGCACGCTAGCCGGGTTCGGCCCGGCCGATCAACCAACCTCGGCTGGCGCCGGCTCCGGTTCAGGCTTCAGCCTGTGGTAGGTGGCCGCCGCAAAGCCGTGCCCGGCGAGCAGGAAGGGTGTCAGGAAAATCACGAGCAGCACGCCCCGTCCGAAATAGCCGGCGATCGTTTCAGGGAGGTGGGCGCCGACAAGGCGGGCCGCAATCAGGCCAGCAACCAGAGGCGCGGCATAGGTTGCCAGCGCAGCGAGGGCGAGCGGCAGGAGGCGGCCCTTCGTGAGCGGCCAGGTTCGGAACACATTTGCCTTCGAGGCAGCAACCGTGATCGGTGCAAAGATCAGCAGCCGCAGCGAAACGAAAGCCAATGCCGCGGCTCCCGCGAGTGCCACCAGGATGAGCGCCGCGCCATAAGGCGTGCCATACAGCCGCGCTTGCGCCGCTGAGACAGTCGCCGCATCCGGCTCAGCCGCGAGGTCCACCAGCCCGGACAGATGCAACATCATCACACCGAATGCGCCGCAGAAAAACAGGATGAAAAAGGCAATGAACCCGAAGCCGAGCGCGACAGCGAGGTTGGCATGCGCGAGCGAAAGCAGCGTGCCGGAGTGCGTGCTCAGAAGGGACCGGTAGAGACCCAGTGACAGCCGCACACCAGCCGCAAAGGCGAGGCCGGCGAGCACCGCTGTGATGGCGATCCGGCCCGCGTCAGCCGTGCTGGCGTTCCAGCCGCCCATTAGCAGCGCGAACAGGACGAGCCACAGCGCGTTCGGCGCCAACGCGGCGAGGCCGCTGCGCCAAGCTTCAGCGATCAGGGAACGGGTCTGGATTGGTTCAGCCATGCTTCAGACAGGTAAATCGTGCACCGCGCGGGGGCAAACGCCATCTTGACGCGCCCGCCCTGGCGGCTTCATGTCCCGGCTATGACCCTTAAACCCATTCATGTAATCGGCGGCGGCATGGCCGGCTCCGAAGCGGCCTGGCAGATCGCTTCTGCCGGCGTACCAGTGATCCTCCACGAAATGCGCGGCGTGCGCGCCACCGAGGCGCACCATACCGACAAGCTGGCCGAGCTCGTCTGCTCGAACTCGTTCCGATCGGACGACCACACGACCAACGCCGTTGGCGTTCTGCACGAAGAGATGCGCCGCGCGGGCGGGCTGATTATCACGACCGCAAAAGTGCATCAGGTGCCCGCTGGTAGCGCGCTGGCCGTGGACCGCGAGGGCTTTGCTGAAGCGGTGACGGCAAAGCTGGAGGCGCATCCGCTGGTTACCATTGTTCGCGAGGAAATCGCGGGTCTTCCGCCGGAGGACTGGGATTCGGTGATCGTGGCGACGGGACCTCTGACCTCTATGGCGCTGGCCGAGGCGATCCGGGCGCATACCGGGGAAACCGACCTGGCCTTCTTCGATGCCATCGCACCGATCGTCTATTTCGACTCCGTGGACATGACCAAGGCCTGGCGCCAGAGCCGGTACGACAAGGCTGGGCCAGGCGGCGATACCGAGGCCTACATCAATTGTCCGATGACTGAGGAAGAGTATAACCGCTTCCTCGACGCACTGATCGCCGCGCCGAAAACCGAATTCAAGGAATGGGAAAAGAACACACCCTATTTCGAAGGCTGCCTGCCCATCGAAGTGATGGCGGAGCGGGGTCGCGAGACGCTGCGGTTTGGGCCAATGAAACCGGTGGGCCTGACCAATCCGCACAATCCCACCGTCAAGGCGCATGCCATCGTGCAGCTCAGGCAGGACAATGCGCTGGGCACCCTGTGGAACATGGTCGGCTTCCAGACGAAGCTGAAGCACGGCGCGCAGACCGATATCTTCAGGATGATACCCGGCCTTGAGCAGGCCGAGTTTGCGCGCCTTGGCGGCATCCACCGTAACACGTTCCTCAATTCCCCGAAGCTGCTGGACCGGCAACTCCGCATGAAGACGATGCCGCGGCTGCGCTTCGCGGGCCAGGTGACTGGCGTTGAAGGCTATGTCGAGAGCGCAGCGATGGGCCTGCTCGCGGGCCGGATTGCCGCTGCAGAGCGACTGGGCAAGCGCCTTGAGCCGCCGCCGCCGACCACGGCGATGGGGGCGCTGGTCAATCACATTACCGGCGGACATCTGGCGGCCGGCCAGACCTTCCAGCCGATGAATGTCAACTTCGGTCTGATCCCAGACATTGCCGACTATTCGAAGACCGGGGCCGATGGCAAACGACTTCGCGGCAAGGACAAGGGCCGGGCGAAGAAGATCGCGCAGGCCGTCCGGGCGCTCGAGGACTTCGACGCATGGCTGGCAGGAGAAGTCGCGGTCGCAGCGGAGTAGCCAACTACTCCTTCGTCACTCGCCAGATGCGGTTGCCAACATCGTCGGCCACCAGAAGCCCGCCGCGCTGGTCGATCTTGACCCCGACCGGGCGGCCGCGCGCGAGGTCGCCTTGCAGGAATCCTGTCAGCACTTTCTGCGGCGCGCCTTCCGGCCCGTCCGCGCCGAACGGGATGAAGATAACTTCATAGCCACTGCGCGGATCGCGGTTCCAGGAACCGTGTTGGCCGATGAAGGCGCCGTTTCCGAACGCCGCCGCCATGCCGTTGGACTGTCCGCTCGTCAGGTCGAGCCCGAGCGAAGCGGTGTGGGAGCCGAGCGCGTAGTCCGGTGCTATGGCGCCTGCGACCAGCCCAACATCGGAGGGCGTGGGGCGTGTGTCCACGTTCTGGCCGTAATAGCTGTAAGGCCAGCCATAGAAGGCGCCGTCTTTCACTGAGGTGAGATAGTCCGGCACGAGATTGTTGCCGAGTTCGTCACGTTCATTGACCACCGTGTAGAGCGTTCCATCGGACGCGAAATCCATGCCCACCGGATTGCGCAGCCCACTCGCGAAAACACGGCCCTTACCGGTTGCGACGTCGATTTCCCAGATGGCCGCACGCCCCGTTTCGGCTTCCATCCCGTTTTCGGCGATATTGCTGTTGGAGCCCACGGCTGCATAGATTTTCTTGCCGTTAGCGTTGGCGACGATGTTTTTCGTCCAGTGGTGATTGATCGGCCCGCCCGGTAAGGCGAAGAAGTCTTCGGGTGTTGCCACATTCACCGTTTCACCCGATTTGTACGGTACACGGACGATCCCGTCCGCGTTCGCAACGTAAAGCGTCTCGTCAATCACCAGCATGCCGAAGGGTGAGTTGAGGCCTGTCATGTAGGCCGTTTTCAGTTCGGCTATACCGTTTGCGTCCGCATCGCGAAGCAGCGAAATCCGGTTTGCACTCGGCACACCGGCGCCGGCGCGGGTCATGGCCTGCTTCATGAAGAAGCCGCGAATGCCTCCGCCGTCATCAGGCCTGGCCGGCGCGTTGGATTCGGCGACGAGAATGTCACCGTTCGGGAGTTCATAGAGCCATCGGGGATGATCAAGTCCTCGCGCGAACTCGGTGACCGCATACCCTGCAGCGGGCGTGGGCATCTCGCCGTCGAGCCATATCTCGGCCCTCGCCACCTTCACGGTGGGGAGCAGTTTGCTCTCAGGGGCGGGCAGCTGCGGTGAGGGGCCAAAGCCCGAAGAGACGCGCGCTGAATCCTCGGAGGCGCAGGCGGCGACAGCAACCATTAGGGCAAGCGGGACGAGATGCAGGCATTTCATGGTCAGGCGTCCTTCGGGGGTGTACTCGTTAAACGCGCGGCGCCCGGTCCGGGTTCCGTGAGCCCGGGCGTCCTGGCGCGCCTGAGGGCGCAGCCGGGCCGGGTGGCGCGCATTTCTCAATCCGCTCATTCCCCCGTGGAGCAGGTGGCGCCGGATGGGGGCGAACTGAGACATAGGGGTCACCATACATCCGGATCGGAGTCTGCCGGCTTCGCGGGGTCAGAAAGTTCAGGTTTTTTCAGCACGGCGAACGCCGGGGAACCTGAACGCAACGTGTGGCTAAGCCAGTTTTCATTTGGAAAACAGGCCTTTTCCGAGAGATCGCGGTGTGATTTCCGATCCCTCAAAGGGATGCCGGTTTTCGCCGGGACGACAGGTGTTGAAGGCGGGAGTGAGGGTCAGGCCCGAACTGGCGCGCCGAAAACTACACCTCGCCGGTGTTCATCGCCTTCATGATCGAGAAGCGTTTCGACAGGGCGTTCGGGACCTTGCCCTCGCAGTAGAGCTTGCGAAGCCGGAAATGGGCGACGGCGGGGCGCAAGGGTTTTGGCGCCGGGGAGACGTGCGGGCCAAAAGCGTGGCCGGACTTGCGGCGCGCGGCGGCATAGGCGGCGGAGACGCCGCGGATTTCCTCAGCCCAGTTATGCACGGGAATGAGAATATTGGCAGCGGTGAGAGCGACCCAGCCTTCCGGCTCTTTGGTGCGGTCCTGGTCCACGAAGGCAGTCTGGTAGCCATCGACGAGTTTCTGAAGCGCGCCGGTCTTGAGCCGGCCAGCGGCGACTTCTTCGCCAATCGCGAGGCAGACATCATGGCCGCGCGCGGGGCGGCCCTCGTCGATCTCATTGATGGCTTCGCGCCACCACTGGAAACGGATCAGGCCGAGCGGCTGTTCGCTGACCGCCTCCTGGACCCGTACGAGTTCATAGTTGAACGCGTAGAGGGCGGTAAGCGCGCGGCGCTGCTGGGCCGGTGCAAAGCGGCTGGAAATCCAGCGGTCCTCATCGACACGGCGGACCCGCTTGTCGATCTCGTCCCAAGGCGTTTTCGTCAGGGGTCTGGTCTCGTTTGACATAGCCCCCATATGTGCGAAACCGCTGCAAAGTGAAAGACATCAATATCGCACAAGAGGACGTTTCCCCATGGCCTTTACCCTACCCGAGCTGCCCTATGCCCGCACCGCCCTTGCCCCGCACATTTCGGAAGAGACGCTGAACGTCCACTATGGCAAGCACCATCAGGCCTATGTGACGAACCTCAATGGCCTGCTGGCCGGCACCCCGCATGAAAGCGCTGCGCTGGAAACGGTCATCAAGGCTTCGGACGGCGACAAGTCGAAGGCCGGCATCTTCAACAACTCCGCGCAGGTCTGGAACCACACGTTCTATTGGCACTCGATGAAGCCCGGCGGCGGCGGCAAGCCGCATGGCAAGGTGGCCGAGCTGATCGAGCGCGACCTCGGCGGCTACGATAACTTCGTCAAGGAGTTCAAGGCGGCGGGCGCCACGCAGTTCGGCTCCGGCTGGGCCTGGCTGATCTACAAGGGCGGCAAGCTGGCGATCACCAAGACGCCGAACGCCGAAACCCCGCTGACCGAAGCCGGCACGACGCCTCTGTTGACCATGGATGTGTGGGAACATGCCTACTATATCGACTACCAAAACCGCCGTCCGGACTATATCGACACGTTTCTGTCGAGCCTGGTGAACTGGGACTTCGCGAACCAGAATCTGGCCGACGCCGGGGCCTGATCCAAAAACGGGATATCGCTCCGGCCAGAAGAGGGGAGACCTTCAACATGTTCCGTCCGCAATGCGGACGACCGGCACTGCCGGAACGTGTGTTCTGCGCCGGATGCGGCGCCCGGCGGGAGCGCGGCGAAAGTGCGCCCGACGCGCGGTTCGCGGTGGCCGCTGCGCCGCCCTGGACCGCGCCTGCTGCACCTGCCGAGCCATGGACCGGCGAAGATTGGCGGGAGAGCGCCAACTACAGGACGGTGCTGGCGCATCCCTAGGTGAAAGCGCTGGTTGCCGGACCTGCCAAGGCGAAGAAGCCCGGCATGTTGGCTGACGAATTCATGAAACCGGCCCAGCCCCTGCTGGACGCGTCCAGCCCGGGCGGCGTGCCCTTGAAGCTGATCACCGAAACCGCCTCGCCGATGTATGCCAGGATGGGCATCAAGACCGGAAAGGAGACCCGCAACGGGTATGCCACCTCGTTTGGCCAGACGCTGGCGGCGGTCCTGTGTTCTCTGGCAAGCCGCAACCAGACACGGGCGGCGCCCCAGGAAGGCGCGGATGGTTGCGTTGTGCAGGCCGAATTTCCCTCAGGCTTGACGACGATGAAGGGCAAACTGTGCCTGACCCTGGAACGCAAACCGGAAGGTACCCGGAGTTCAAGCGCGGCTGTGTTCGAAGGCCAGGCATCCGGCCGGGGGCGAGCAAAACGCGTCCGCGACGAGCTGCACCAGGACATCCTGAACTACCGGACGCTGCAACCTTAACTGTCCCGGTTAAAACATTTCCACAAGCGGCCTATCCCAGCGGGCATTTTTGCCCTATGTGCACCGCATCAAGATAACCGGGCATGGGATTCGCCCGGCTGCGGACTTTTCGGTCATGGGGACCTGAAACCGCAGGATGAGAGCCGCCAATACGGGCGTCCAGGCCAATCAACCAGACATCCCGGAGATACTACCCTTGACTGAGACCACATTCGCGGACTTCGGCCTCGCCGAAAACATCCTGAAAGCCGTGCTTGAATCCGGCTATACCGTTCCCACTCCCATCCAGCGCGAAGCTATTCCGCACATCCTGATGGGCGGCGACGTAACCGGCATTGCCCAGACCGGCACCGGCAAGACGGCCGCCTTCGTGCTGCCGATGATTCAGCGCCTCTCCACCGGCCGGGCACGGGCACGCATGCCGCGCTGCCTGATCCTCTGCCCGACGCGCGAGCTCGCCGCGCAGGTCGCCGAGAATTTCGAGAAATACGGCAAGTACCTGAAACTGACCATGGCGCTGCTGATCGGCGGCGTGAGCTTCAAGGACCAGGAAGCGCTGCTGCAGCGCGGCGTGGACGTGCTGATCGCAACGCCCGGCCGCCTGATGGACCAGTTCGACCGCGGCAAGATGTTGCTGATGGGCGTCGAGACGCTGATCATCGACGAAGCCGACAGGATGCTCGACATGGGCTTCATTCCGGACATCGAGAAGATCTGTTCCAAACTGCCGGCAAGCCGCCAGACGCTGCTTTTTTCGGCGACGTTCCCTACGGATATCCAGCGCCTTGCGAAGACCTTCCAGAAAGATCCGAAGAAGATTGAAGTAACGCGCCCGACCGACGCGGCGCAGACGATCACGCAACACGTGGTTCATCTGCCTACGAATGATGGCAAGGCGCGCCGGACGGCGCTTCGCCGCGTCATCGAAGCCTGCGATGTGAAGAACGGTATCGTGTTCTGCAACCGCAAGGTCGAAGTCGATGTGGTGGCTGCCTCGCTGACCAAGCATGGCCATGACGCCGCGCCGATCCACGGCGACCTGCCCCAATCGGTTCGCTCGGATACGCTGCAGCGCTTCCGCAACGGATCGCTGAAACTGCTGGTCGCCTCTGATGTGGCGGCCCGCGGCCTCGACATTCCGGATGTTGGCCATGTGTTTAACTTCGGCCCTCCGCCCAAGGATGAAGACTACATCCACCGCATCGGCCGCACCGGCCGGGCGGGCCGCTCGGGTGAGAGCTTCACGCTGGTCTCGCCGGGGGACGAAAAGTCGTGGGGCTTCGTGCTCAAGATGATCAAGCAGGACGTGAAGGATTTCCTTCCAGACGGCTTGCTCGAGGAACTGGCAAACCTTCCGCCGGAAGAAAAACGCGACCGGCCAGGCGGCCGGGGCGGACGTGACCGGGATCGTGAACGCGGTCCTCGCGGACGCAACGAGCGCGGCGAAGGGCGCGACCGCGGCCCGCGCCGCCGCGAAAGCGGAAGCGACAAGCCAGCTGCAGCTGAAGCGGTCGTGGCGGACATCCACCCGGCGCCAGAAGGTCCGTCTGAATTGACTGTTTCGCGTGACGAGGCGGTCAAGCGCGACGACGCGCCCCGGCGCGAGCGTGGCCCCCGCCCACCGCGTGGCGAGAAACGCCGTGAACGGAGCGAACAGCCCCGCGCCGAACGCCCTGAAACGCCGCGCATGGAGCGGACGGAACGCACGGATCGCACCAGCGACAAGCGCGAGCGGCCAAGCCGCGACTTCAAGCGCAAGGACGATGACCTGATCCTTGAGCCGGCCCCTGACAAGGTCAAAGGCTTCGGCTCGGACATTCCGTCCTTCCTCAGGAAGCGCTGATTTCACAGATAACGCCGAACTCAGGCAAAGCCCATCCTGACGCCGGTCAGGGTGGGCTTTGCTCTTTCAGCGGATTGCCCCCCGGGGAAGGGGACGAAAATTGGATACAGCCGCCCTCAACCGGGTGATGCCCGCCTGCGCTGGGATGAGCCGGCATTCCGAGCGTGTACGGACTACTTCTTCAAGCGCCCCTTCACCTGGCCGCGATACTTGTCGCCATAGGGCGGGCGCATCATGGCGAGGATTTCATTGCTCGTCTGGGTATAGATTGCCTTCTTGTGGCTGAACTCCAGGAAGCCATCGCGGCCATGATAGCTGCCCATGCCGGAAGGACCGACGCCGCCGAACGGCAGGTCTTCCTGCGCGACGTGGAAGACCACGTCATTGACGGTAACACCGCCGGAGGTCGTGTTGTTTAGTACAAGGTCTTTCTCTGCGGCGTCGTCGCCAAAGTAGTAAAGACCGAGCGGGCGGTCATGCGCATTTATGTAAGCCAGCGCATCTTTCGTATCGCCATAGGACTTGACCGGCAGGATTGGCCCGAAGATTTCGTCCTGCATCACTTTCATGTCGTCGGTCGGATCGACGATGATGTGAGGCGCAATCTTGTGATGCGGCTGCTGGGCGAAGTTCTCTCCTTTCGGATTGATCTCGATGACCTGCCCGCCCTTGGCGCGCGCGTCGTCCAGATACCCCATGATGCGGTCATAGTGGCGCTGGTTCACGACCGAGGTGTAGTCGTCATTGTCCTTCAGGCCCGACGGATACATCGTCTCGACAGCGCGGGTTGCGGCGCCGACGAACTCTTGCGTCTTTTCCTTCGGCACAAAGGCATAGTCCGGCGCAAGGCAGATCTGGCCGGCATTCAAAGTCTTGCCTGCCATTATGCGGCTCGCGGCTTTCTGCATGTCGGCCGAGCGGCCGAGGATGACCGGGCTCTTGCCGCCGAGCTCAAGAGTGAGCGGTACGAGATTGTCGGCCGCGGCGCGCATGACGTGTTTCGCCACGGAGGTCGCGCCGGTGAAGAGCAGATGATCGAACGGCAGTTTCGTGAACTCGGCGCCGACATCCGGGCCGCCGGTGACCACGACGCATTCTTCGGGGCTGTAATACTTAGCGATCAGCTCGCGCATGAGTTCCGACGTTGCCTCGGTAAACTCCGACGGCTTGATCATGGTGCGGTTGCCGGCCGCGAACACGCCAGCGAGCGGCGTGAAGGTCAGGTTGACCGGAAAATTCCAAGGACTGATGACGCCGATAACGCCTTTCGGCTGGTACTGGATTTCGGCCTTCGAGCCGAGGAGGCCGAGCGGGAACTCGACCTTGCGCTTTTCGCCCTTCATCCATTTGGCGAGGTGCGCCTTGGCGTGTTTCAACGCGCCGATGGACCCGGCGATATCGGTGAGGTTCGACTGGTCCTTGGAGCGATGGCCGAAGTCCGCGCACATCGCATCATTTAGCGCGTTGCCGTGGGTGGCGAGCAGGTCAATCGACTTGTCCAGCCACTCGGTGCGCTTGGCGATGGAAGGGATGCCGTCGCGAAGGTGCGCGGCCTTCTGCTTGTCGAGCAACGCGCGCATTCCCGTGCCTGGTGTTTCGTCGAGGGCCATCTGAAGTCTCCCGTAATGTGCGCCGATGGGGCGGATCTGCCTCAGGCGAGTGTAGCGCGCGTTCGCCGCAGGCGCCAAGGGTTTCGCAAAAGCCTTGCCCCTGCGTGAGGCGTTCCCGGGACGGATCAATCGCGGTAACTCAAGGCATAAACCGGATGAGGGAGCGCTAGCGATGGCCAAGTACGAGAAGATTTCCTACGAGCGCGACGGCGACATCGCGATCATCGCTTTCGACGACGACAAGACGCTGAACGCGTGCGGCGTCGATACAGCCATCGAATTACTGCACGCCCTCGAAGTTGCCGCAAAGGAAGCCCGCTGCACGATTCTGACCGGCAAAGGCCGCGGCTTCTGCTCCGGCGCGAACCTTGGCGGCATGGGCTCCGGCCCGTCGGTCGCCCACCCCGAATCACAGCCCGATGCCGGCAGGGCGCTGGACGCGTTCTACAATCCGCTGGTCACCGCGATCCGCGAGCATCCGCATCCGGTCATCACCGCCGTAAACGGCGCGGCAGCCGGGGTCGGCTGCGCGATCGGCCTGATGGGCGATCTCGTGATCGCCGGCAAGAGCGCCTACTTCCTGCAGGCCTTCCGCCGCATCGGCCTCGTGCCGGACGGCGGTTCAACCTACCTCCTGGTCAAGACCATCGGCCGGGTCCGCGCGATGGAAATGGCGCTACTGGGCGAAAAACTGCCCGCTGAGACGGCCCTGCAATGGGGCCTGGTGAACCGTGTGGTCGATGATGCCAAGCTGATGGAAACGGCAAAGGAACTGGCCGTGAAGTTGGCCACCGGCCCGACCGTGGCCCTGTCGCTGGCACGTCGGTGTATCTGGGATGCCTGCGATGACGATTTCGGCACGGCCTTGCACAATGAGCGCGTCGCCCAGCGCGACGCCGGCCGCACCGAGGACTTCCGCGAAGGCGTCACGGCCTTCCTGCAGAAGCGCCCGGCCGAATTCAAAGGCAAGTAACCCCCGGCTGCGGGATCGAAATATCGTTTCTCCTAAAGATTACGAAACGGATTTCGGTCCAGGGTCCTCACGCGGATCATCAACCGCGTTCGACATGATGGATTACAGGCTTGTGCATTTCAATTGCGCACGACCGATTGGCAAGTTGGACCCCAGCAATGAATTCGTTCAGGTTTTTGTCGCGCTGTTGCCGCGCATCTTCAAGGATACCGACGCGTTCGGCGGCCCGATCCATCATGGTCACGGCCTTCGCTGTCCGGATGGACAGTTGGCGCGATTTCACAAATGCCTTTCCTTACCCGCCCGAGTGGCGGGCGCCCGAGATTTCCGCGCTCGCGGTCTGGCGTTCGGCGGACGACCTCAGGGCGTTCAGCCATTCGGGCCGTACTCACCCGCCTGGCATGCGACGCCTCGCCAATGAAATCGACCGCAGCGACGGACCTGGCTTCGTGATGTGGCGGGCACCGAAACCTGAACGCTTTACGCTTTACGCCTGAGGATGGCTGGCTGCGTTTGCAGCACCCGCGCGCACACGGCTCAAGCGAGTTTGCCTTCTCGCTCGGCCACCCGGTCAAGCGTCCGGAAGTGGCCTGATCACTTCTTCCTTTTGGCTTTGGTTGCGGGCTTGGCGGCCGCTTTGGCTTTAGCCACGGCCAGCGCGCGGCTCGCCCATAGACTGGCCTCGTCCGGATCATCCATCGCGGAAGACGGCAAGCTGACATAGCCCATGTCAATCGCCTCACCCGTACTGGGCTTGGTCCAGACGAAGGGTGCGCCGCCTTCAGCCTCGAGGTCTTTGCGGAGCGACGCATCTGTCTTGAGAAAGATGGTCTCGTCCGCCAGCAGCGCGAACATCAGGCCGTCCCGGAACACGCCGGCGCCGCCGAACATGCGCCGTACGCTGACGGGGCCCATTGGCGCGAGGAGCTCTGCCACGAATTCGTGGAAGGGGTCGGGCGGCTTGGCCATGCTCAGCTTGCCGGCAATCCAAGCCGGTAAACGCCCTTGAACGTATCGGGATCCTCGACCGGCTTACCCTTGCGATAGATCGCGATGGCGCCGGCCTTATGCAGCCGGACCGCTTCAGCCCGCACATCCTTCAGCACACGCACGAAATTTTCCGGGCTGACGGCTTTGGCAGCCTCTTCCGGTGTGACCGTCTTGCCGGCACCTTTGGCCGCCGTCAGCGCAAGAATGGCGGCGCGGACCGGATTGGGCGCCTCGCTCACCAGTCGATGGCCGAATAGACAAGCTGCTGGAACTGCATGCGCATCGGATAGGTGGAGGATGGCATGAGCTGCGTCGCCTGAATGGCGATCAGTTCTTCTTCCGGATCGATCCAGAAGAAGGTGGAGGCCAGGCCGCCCCAGCTGAACGTGCCATCGCTGCCAGGCTGGTGGGTCTGCACGATGTCTGTGACGACCGAGCCGCCGAGACCGAAGCCGACGCCGTCCGCCATGACTTCGGTGAAGGCCGAGCGGCCCATGCCGCGCATCGTCTGACCGTTCGGCAAATGGTTCTGGCGCATGAACTCCCACGTTTTCGGGCTGATGATACGCACACCGTCAAGCGTGCCGCCGCGCAGCAGCATCAGGGCGAAGCGGTGATAGTCGCGCATGGTGGAGGCGAGGCCGCCGCCGGCGTTGAGCAGGTTCGGGCGCTTCGAATAGAGTTTCGAGGCGGCGCCGGCCGGATCCGCCAGCGTCGTCTCGCCGGTCTTGGCGTCTTTCTGGTAGCAGGCCATCAGACGGTGGATCTTTTCGGGCGGGACCCAGAAGTCGGTGTCGTCCATACCCAGCGGGCCGAAGATGCGCTCACGGAAGAATTCGTCAAGCGGCTGGCCGGAAATGATTTCGACGAGGGCGCCGAGCACGTCGATGGAGTGACTGTAGCGCCATTCCGTACCCGGAGAGAACGCCAGTGGCAGCTGGCCGATCTGGCGGGCCATGTCCTGCAGCGTGTCCTTTGGATGCCCGACCTTGTTGATGCGATAAATCTCGTCGGTCTCATCCTGGAACAGGAAGCCATAGGTGAGGCCGGAGGTGTGCGTGACGAGGTCAAGCACGGTCATCTCGCGGTCCGGCGCGCGAAGCTTCGGCGCCGCAGCCGTTCCGCCATCCCAGACCATCGCGTTCTTGTATTCCGGGATGTAGCGGCTGACCGGATGATCGAGGCGGATCTTGCAATCCTCGAGCAGCATCATGATAGCGAGCGTCGTGATCGGCTTCGTCATCGAATAGATTCGGAAGATCGTCTCGGCACTGATCGGTTCCTCGCCGCCCATCTCGGTCGTGCCGGTGTAGCTTTCGTGGGCTATCTCCCCCGCGCGCGAGACCAGCAGGCCCATGCAGGGCAGCTTGCCGGTGTCGATGTAGTTGGTTTTGAAGTAGCCGGGCATCGCGGCGAGGCGGTCGGCGTTCAGGCCGACTTCGTGCGGGTCTGTGGGGTCGTGGTCGAACATCAGAGGTTTCCTGCTTTTGCGGCCCTGGCGAGTTCGCGGGCGATGATGATCTGCTGGATCTGGCTGGTGCCTTCGTAGAGGCGGAAGATACGGACGTCGCGGTAGAAGCGCTCGATGCCATAGTCCGTAACGTAGCCTGCACCGCCGAAGACCTGCACGGCGCGGTCGGCGACGCGGCCGCAGGCTTCGGTGGCGAACAGTTTGGCGGAGGAGGCCAGCATGGTGACGTCTTCGCCCGCATCACGGCGGCGGGCGGCATCGAGGATCATGCATTCGGCGGCGTAGGTTTCCGCCTGGCTGTCGGCGATCATCCCCTGGATCAACTGGTGTTCGAAAATAGGCTTGCCGAATTGCTTGCGCTCCAGCGCATAGTTCACCATCTCGCGGATCAGGCGTTTGGATACGCCGGTGGCCACCGCCGAGATATGCAGGCGGCCCTTGTCCAGAACGCTCATCGCGACCTTGAAACCTTCGCCTTCCTTCGCGATCATGTTGGCGGCGGGCACACGCGCGTTCTCAAAGATGACATCGCAGATGTGCGCGCCCTGCTGGCCCATCTTCTTCTCTGGCGTGCCAACGGAGAGACCCGGCGTGCCGCGCTCGACGATGAATGCCGAGACGCCCTTGGCGCCAGGCTCGTCCGGATTCGTCCGTACCATGACGGTAAACAAGTCCGCTTTGTTTGCATTGGTGATGTAGCGCTTTGTACCGTTGAGGACGTAGTGGTCGCCGTCGCGGGCCGCCCTGGTTTTCAGGCCTGCTGCGTCTGAGCCCGCTTCCGGCTCGGTCAGCGCGAAGCTTGCGATCAGGTCGCCGGAGGCAACACCGGGCAGCCATTTCGCCTTCTGGGCTTCGGTGCCGAAGAGGACGAGCGCCTGGCTCCCGATGCCGATATTCGTGCCAGCCACAGAGCGGAACGCCGGGGACGTCTTGCCGAGCTCCATCGCGACGAGGCATTCGGTTTCCATATCAAGGTCCAGGCCGCCATACTGTTCCGGCACCGCGATCCCGAACAGGCCGAGGGCCTTCATCTCGTCCACGACATGCTGCGGTACAGCATCCTCCTCGCCGACCTGGGCTTCGACCGGCACGCAGGTTTCGGTCACGAAGCGGCGCACCTGTTCAATCAGTGCGGCGCGGGTTTCGGCGTCAAAGGCCATGGGTCTTGTCTCCCGGACATAGTTTTCCGTTGCACTTTATGCCCCAACGGCACGCTTGTCGAAGGGGTGCGTGGCGGTATGGTTGACGCAGCCAGAAAATGCCGGGGGAATGCATGCGGACGATGACGGTTGAGGACGGGGAGTTTGCGGGCTGGACGACCTGGCCGGACGAGCCATTCGAGTATGAGACCGCTGGGCCGTTCTATTTCCGGGTTGACGAGAAGGGCCCCGTCTCGGCTTTCCGCGCCGAGCGCAAGCACATGAATGCCGGCGGGGTGATGCATGGCGGCTGCCTGATGGCGTTTGCCGATTTCGCGCTGTTTGCCATCGCCCATGATGGCCTGCAGGGATCCTACGGCCTGACCGTCGCGTTCACGTCGGAATTCCTAGATGGGCCGCTGGTCGGCGAGTATGTCGAGGCGCGCGGCGAGATGCTGCGCGAAGGCGGCTCGCTCGTGTTCGTGCGCGGGATCGTCACCTCGAACGGACGGCCCTGCCTCAATTTTTCAGGTACAATCAAAAAACGGAGGAAACAACCATGAGCCAGCCCCCCTATGTGGAGCTTTCCCGCTCCATCAAAGGCAAGACGGCGCTGATCACCGGCGCGGCCAGCGGAATGGGGCGCGCGACAGCGCACCTGTTTGCCCGCGAAGGCGCAAACGTGGCCGTGACCGACCTCAAGCAGGCGAACGTCGATATCGTCGTCGAGGAGATCAGGGCGGCGGGCATAAAGAACGTCAAAGGCTGGGCGCTGGATGTAGGTGACGGCGCGGCGATCAAGCGCGTGGTCGATGAGGCGGCGGCCCATTTCGGCGGCATGGATATTCTCGTGAACAATGCCGGCTTTGCCATTCCCGCGCAGGTCGGCGAGGAGAGCTACGAGGACAGCTGGGGTCCGAGCATCAACGTCATGCTGACCTCGCACCAGCGCGCGGTCCGCGCGGCGCTGCCCTATATGCGCAAGAATGGCTGGGGACGGATCGTCAACATTGCGTCCACCGAAGGCCTCGGCGCGACGCCCGGGAACTCTCCTTACGTGGCGGCCAAACACGGCGTGATCGGCCTGACGCGCGGCCTGGCGGTCGATCTCGGCCGCGAGGGCATCACGGTCAACTGCATCTGCCCCGGCCCGATCACCACCGGCATCACCGCAGGCATTCCGGATGAGCACAAGGAAATCTATGCCAAGCGCCGCGTGCCGCTGCGCCGCTATGGGATCCCCGAGGAAGTGGCGAACATGACGCTGTCGCTGGTGCTGCCGGCAGCGAGCTTCCTGAACGGCGTCCACATTCCGGTCGATGGCGGGATGAATATCAAGAACGCCTGATCTGCCAGGGGGGGCCATGACCTATGAGACCCTGTTCAGCGCGGTCAACATGTCGGTCCTGCCGGCCTGGTTCCTGCTGATCTTCCTGCCGCGGTTCGGATTGACGAGGCAGATCGTACACTCGGCGATCTATCCGCTAGTGCTGGGTGTGTTCTATCTGAGCGCTCTCATCTGGTCGATCTCGCGCGGGGTGACGGGGGGCGAGGCGAACTTCACGTCGATCACAGGCATCACTGCGATCTTCCAGTCGCCGCTCGGCGTTCTGGTCGGATGGTCCCACTATCTGGTGTTCGACCTGTTCGTTGGCGCCTGGATCGGCCGCGACAGCCAGCGCCGCGGCATGCCGCACCTGGCCGTGGCGCCTTGCCAGTTTTTCACCTTCCTGCTCGGACCGGTCGGACTGCTTGCCTACCTGCTGCTGCGCCTGGCGCTGGGCAAGGGCCGCCTGTCGCTGGACGAGCCGCCAGCCTGACAGGCGCCATCAACCGGCCTCGAAAGCGGCCCGTGCGGCCTCGGCCTGGACCGTGCAGAGCGTGAGGTACTCCTTCGCTTCGGCGAGCGCCTGTTCGTGGCCCGGCGCCTCGGCGCCATGCGCGGCGAACAAGGCGTCGAGCTCGGGAATACGCCCGGCGTCACAGAAGGCGCGGGCCAGGCGAGGTGTCGCGCGGCGTGACTGCGCAGGAACGGCGCTCAGGAAAGCCGGGAAATCAGCCTTGAGACGCGCCCAGGTCTCTTCCCGGTGCTGAGGATTGCTCATCAGGCTCGCGGCGATCGAAGAGCTCGCCGCCCCGCCAAAGGCGCTTGTGAACATCAGGTCTTCGGCGCGCCGTGCGAGGGCGGGATCGCCGACCGCGCCGATGGCGTCAGCAACCGCCTGCGTGAAGACCGCGTCGTCAAGGCGTTCGCGGGCGGCCAGAACTTTCTCGAACGCGTCTGTGCCACCCTCTTCAAACGCGATGCGAAGGGCCGGGATGTAAAGGTCGCTCGACAGGCCGCCGGCGCCGTTCAGCAAGGGCGCGAGGCGCCGGCGCAATTCGGCGCGCGCGGCCGGGAATTCCAGCGTCAACGCGCGGAAACTCAGCATGCCGGCGTCAGCCTCGTCTCCCGAAGCAGGCCGGGCGTCCAGCGCAGCCGCGATATCGCTCCGCAGCGATGCGGGCGCAGCATCGCCGGTCTGGCGCAGGAGACTGTCAGCGGCGCGCAGGCCCGAGGCGAGGACCGTTGCATCCGGATGCACGAGCGCTGGCAGCAGGACGCCGAGATAGGACGGGCCGCTGAGCGTGCCCGCATTGAAAGCGGCCTCGGCGCTGTCGAGACTGGCAAGGGCTTCGGTGGCGGGCAGTCCGGCGAACACGGCGCCAAGCGCGCGCCAACCTTCGGGCGGCAGGTTGAAGCGGTAATAGCCGGCCCCTTGCGCATTCGGAATGATGACCGCCGGGCAGCTGCGACTTTGCAACCGAACGGAAGCCGTCTGCTCACGCAGCAACGTGCATGTCTCGCGGCGCTTGGCACCCTCCATCCAGGCGACGCAAACCGGCACCGTCCAGCGTGCGTCCGGTTCGATGACAGACCCGAGCGGCTTGTAGCGGCTCTGGCGCAGTGCCAGCTGAGGCTCGCCCTCGCCGCAACTCACACTTGCCTCGATCGACGGAACGCCCTGGCGGGTGACGAAGTCCCGGAACACCTCGCCGATGGCCGGCTTGCCCGTAGCATCGGCGATTGCTGCATAGAAGTCGGCGCTGTTGGCCTCACCATCCGCATAGCGGGCAATGTATCGACCAAGGGCAGGCCGGAAGCGCCCGGGCGTGAAGTAATGATCCACCATGCGGATGATGGACTGGCCTTTCGAATAGGTGATCGCGTCATAGGCGTTGCGAATATCCTCATTGCGCCCGATCGGGGAAGCCACGGCGCGGGCACTCGAGAGGCTGTCCAGTGCCATCGCCTTTAGGCCATCGGCGACGGCCGCGACTTCGTGTTCGCCGTCAGGCTCCATTACCGACAGCACGGCCGTCTCGCTCCAGACGGCGAAACCTTCCTTCAGCCAGAGATCATCCCACCAGGGAGGTGTGACGAGATTACCGAACCACATATGCGCTATCTCGTGCGCATGGATTTCCTTGATTGCGCGCACCAGCGCCGGGCCGGCATTCGGGCCTTTGAGGATGCGGGCCTCGCGGTAAGTGATGGCGGCGGCAAGCTCCGTGGCGCCGGAGGGCCATTGAGGCGCAGCGATCAGATCCAGCTTCTCATAGGGATAAGGTTGCTGCAGCATCTCTTCAAAGATCTGCATCATGGGCGGCGTCAGGTTCAACGCGAAATCGAGTTCAGCGCCCTTGCCTGCCCGCGCATAGCCAGCCAGCGGAACCTCAAAGTTCCGCACACGGTTGGGTGGCAACGGCGCCCGCGTGACCTTGTCAAAATCGCCTACGGCCGTGGACAACAAGTAGGTCGAAAGTGGACGGGTCGGCGCAAAGCGGATGGTCTCGAAACCATGGCGGGCGGGCACGCGCGCGATTTCAGGCGTGTTGGCGATGGCCTGCATCCCCTCCGGAACCGTGATCGACAACTCGAACACAGCCTTGAGGCCCGGTTCGTCAAAGCCGGGCAGGAAGCGGCGGGCCTCGATGCTTTCGGACTTTGCCAGCGCGTAGGTCTTGCCTTGGGCATCGACCCGGAACAGACCCGCAAGGCTCGCATTGAAGGCTGCATTATAGTCGATAGTCAGCGTCGCCTGGCGCGCTTCAAGTTGCCGAGGAAAACCAACCCAGACCACGCCGGTTTCGAGCACTTCGGCCCAGGTCGCCGCGAGCGTTTCGCGGCCGGCGGTAATGGTGATCGATGAAACGTCAAGATCATCGCCATGCAACCAGAGACCGGGCACGGGGCGATCGAGTTCGATGTCGATCTCGACCCGGCCGCTGAAGCGGGGCTCGCGCGGATCGAGATCGAGGGCGGCTCGGTAAGTGATGGGGCGTACACCTGCAGGAAGACGGCCCGTTGGCGCAGCCAAGGCAAGATCGCCGGCAGACGCGGCAGGTACGGCCGCGGTCCAGGCATCTCGCTGCAAACAGCCCGTCAACAGCAAAGCCAGTCCGGCAGCAAGCAAATGGCGCATCATCGGCGGATTTCTCCCTGTACGGACGTTATCTGACTGCCTGCCCGGCCCTAACCCGCAAACCCGCGCGCCGTCATGGCACTGTGCCAGCGGCCGAGATGCGGCAGTTCCTTGTGCGGGGCCCATTTCATCACTCGGGCAAAGCCGCAGGTGACGTAAAGCGTGATGTCGGCAATCGAGAACCGGTCGGCCGCGACAAACTCATGGCTCGCCAGATGCTCATTGAGCCGCTCGGCCATCTTCTTGGCTGCACGCTCGCCCTTGGCGGCCGTCTCAGGGCTTTGCGGTACTTCCAGCGGCGCCATCGCGGGATGCGCATTACGGAACCAGCCGGCAAACTGGACGAATAGCATCAGTTCCACACGCCGGTCCCACATCTCGATCAGGGCTTTTTCCTTTGGGTCCGCGCCCATCAGGTTTGGCTCAGGAAACACGCCTTCGAAGTAGGTGCAGATCGCGCGGCTCTCAGTGATGCTCGTGCCATCATCAAGCAAGAGAGCGGGCACCTGCGAATAGGGGGATACTTCGCGGTAACCGGGCTGCTTGTGCTCCAGTTTCATGATCGAGACTTCTTCGAGATCCACCGCGTCCAGCTTGCCCTTGGCGCGCAGGAAGAAGACCACCCGGTCCGGGTTTGGCGCCATAGGGCTGTGGTAGAGTTTCATCAGTTTCCTCCTAGAATTTTTTTGTCAGGCCGAAGGTCGCATTCAGCGGTTCCCCGGGGAAATAGCGCTCATTGCCGAAGGCGACATCGGCCCGGTCGGCATAGGCTGCGTCCGTCACGTTGCGCAAGATCAACGAGGCTTCGAGCGTCTCGTCGATGGCCCACGCCGCGCGCCCACCGAATACGGTGTGCCCGGGATAGGTGACCGTGTTGGCAGGATCGGTGAAATATTCGCCGACGTGCTCGGCTGACAGGGACAAGGCAAGCGCGTCGGTCGCCTGCCAGTCGATCCGTGCATCGGCGAGCCATTCAGGCGCCGTGTCGATGATGTTGCCCGACACAATCCGCTCCTGCGCGGCGACGACAGGTCGGTCGAAGGTATAGGTCTGCTCGCTCCAGGCGACGTTTCCGGCGAGGCTCAGCGTATTGCTGACCTTCAGGCTTGCAGCGGCCTCGATGCCGAGATGCTGCGTGGAGCCATCCACGACGTTAAGTCCATCCGAATCGCGAAAGAAGAAGTTTTCCTTTTCCATCCAGTAAGCCGCGATATCGAAATCGAGGTGGCCGTAGAGGGCGTCGCCCCGAATTCCAGCTTCCAGACTGTCCAGGGTTTCGGCCTCGATTTCACCGGGAACCTGACGGTTCTGGAGGCGGTAAAGGTCCGATACCTGCGGCGCACGGGCGCCGCGCGCATAGTTCGCATAGAGACTGTACCAATCCCGGTCCCAGACGAGGCCCAGCTTCGGCGTCAGGAAACCGAAATCGTCTGACCGGTCTGCCGGAACATTGAACCGGCCATTGATACCGCTCCGCGCCCGGGTGTCATAGGCGTAGTCGTGTGTTTCACCCCGCAGGCCCGCCAGCAAGCGCAGATCGTCCGACAGCTGTACATCCGCCTCGCTCCAGAGCGCGAAGACCTGCGTTTCGACGAGATAGTCATAGTGAATGCCGCGCGGGAAGGCCGGGCTGGGGTTTGGCCGAGACTGAATTTCCTTCAGGTATCCGGAGGCGAAATCTGTATCCGCACCGAACCGCCAATCTATCAGACCGTCCGTCTCCAGCTCATAGCGCGCCATCACGCCGCCGCCGGTATGGGCGTTCTTCTCGACACCGCCATAGGGCAGGAAGTGCTGCGAGAAGACCATGCCCTGGCTGTGCAGGTTGGGCGTGAGCAAAAGCCTGCCCGGTCCCAGCTGCCGCTCAAACCGGATCGCGGCGCGGGCGGACCAGGCGTCGCGAAAGGCTTCCGGGTTCGGGTTTCTTTTGGCGAGGTCCCTGTCTTCGTAGGCGCCGGGCCCCTGGATGAAGCTCGCCGTTTCCTGGTTGAGGCTCGACGCCGAAAACCATGCGGCCGCGTCCCAGTCTCCGAGCGATTGTTCGGTGAGCGCGGAGATTTTCTGCTGCTCGCCGCCCGTCGCGTCTCGCCAGCCCTTGTCATCCATCAAGGACACATTCAGGCGTGTGCGCTCAGTTACATCTATCGATGCATCGCCGCGCCAACGTCCAAGCGTGCCGTAGCTCGCGCGGAGAGACTGAGCTCCCAGGGGGTCCGGCAGAATGACATTTATCAATCCGTGTACGGCGTTTGAGCCATACTTCGCGCTGCCCGGCCCGCGGATGACTTCGATGGCCTCGGCGATCTCGAGATGCGGCTCGATCAGGCCGTTGACGTTTCCGAACGCGGGCGAGCGCGTCGGCACGCCGTTCTCGAGGATGAGAAAACTTCCCTGCCCGGCCCCGCCGCTCAGCACAGGCGAGCGGATGGCGATCAGGTGTTCCTGCCCCGAATTCATCTGGATGTTTACGCCGGGCGCCTGGTTCAGGATTTCAGCCGGACGGTCGGCCGCTGCGGCGTCAATGAGAGCCGTGCCGATTACAGACTGAGAGCCGGGATCGTCTGCCTTGCGATCCCCCCAGACCTGAACCGGAGAAAGGCGCTGCAAGGAGGTGATCGTTGACGGATCACCAGAGCCTGACTGTGCGAACACCGCGGGCGGCGCGCTTGCAAGAACGACGACAATCAGTCCGGCTTTAATCTGCACGCACAATCCCTCATCAGGGCGCGTCTCAGCTGAGCGCCCGCCAGATGTTATAGACACTGACGAGACAGATGAGGATACCGACGATCACTGTGAAAATCTGACGCGGGATGCGGCGCGCCGCCCAGGCGGCAATCGGGGCCGCAACCACACCGCCAATGAGCAGCGCGAGCGCCGCCTTACCGAAGGTCGGGCCAAGGGCCAGAAGGAAGGCGCCGCTCGCCGCCAGCGTGACCACGAACTCGGCAATGTTGACCGTGCCGACCATCCGGCTTGGCTCGCCGCCGCGCGCGATCAGGTTCGACGTAACAACCGGGCCCCACCCGCCGCCGCCGATGGCATCCGCCAGGCCGCCGGTAAAACCGAGAATGCGCACGCGGCCGATCTTCGGCTCACTCCCCTTGGGCCGGAGCCCCTTCCAGATGACGATAATCCCCATCAGCAAGAGGTATCCCGCGATAACCGGCCGGACCATCTTGGTGTCCATGAGCTTGTCGGCATAACTGATGGCAAAGGCGCCGATGATCGCGCCGGCAGAACCAAACAGCGCGAGGCGCCAGAACACGTTCCAGTCCACGTTCCGCGCCAGCGCGTGGGAAGTGCCCGACGCCGCTGTGGTAAAGACTTCGGCTGCATGCACGTTGGCGCTGGCCAGAGATGGCGGAATCCCCATCGCCAGCATCGCGGAGGTCGAGATAACGCCGTAAGCCATCCCGAGCGCGCCATCGACCAGCTGGGCGAGGAAACCGACCAGGACCAGCCACAGGAACAATTCGTCGATTACAAAGGGCAATGCGTACTCCTTGCCGCTTGGGCTGACCGGCCCTTGTCTCGAAGAAATGGCCGCCCGGCCACGCTATTTTCCTTAAGCGAAGCATCAGCGGGGCTGAACGGTCCGCCGTCAACCGCGCGCAAACAGCTCGTATGGCAGGGACGCCACGACGGCGCCCGACAGGCAAGTGGCCAAAGTACCTGCCAGAAGCGTGTGCCAGGCGAGTTTCATGAAGTCGTCCCGCCGTTCAGGCTCCATGATCGAGAGGCCGCCCAGCAGGATGCCGACCGAGCCAAAATTGGCAAAGCCGCAAACCGCGTGGGCCGTAATCATGCGCGTGCGCGGATCCATATCCTCGAGTGGCACGTTCGCCAGCTGGATGAAGGCGACGAACTCGGTGAGCACTGTCTTGACGCCCATAAGGCCGCCCGACTTGGCGGCTTCTTCTAGCGGCACGCCAATCATGTACATCAGGGGCGCAAAAATCCAGCCGAGGATCCGTTCGATGGACAAAGGTGCACCCGCAACATCCGGAACGGCCTTGAAGCCCTCGTTGACGAGATAGAGCAATGCCAGCGCAGCGATGAGCATTGTGGCAATGTTGAACACGATCTTCAGGCCGTCCGTCGCACCGGTCGAGAACGCGTCCATTGTCGACGAATACTGGAAATCCGCTGGCTGGTCTGTCGCGCGCGAGGTTTCCGTTTCGGGAATGAGCGTCAGCGCGACCGACACCGCGGCCGGCGCGGCAATCATCGAAGCCACGAAGAGCTGCGTGATCGGATCTGGAAGTTTACCGTCAAGCATCGTGGCATAGACCACCATCACGGAACCGGCGATCGTCGCAAAGCCCGCCGTCATTATGATCAGCAATTCCGAGCGTGTCATGGATTTCAGGTAAGGCCGGATCAACAGCGGTGCTTCAGTCATGCCCATGAACACGTTGGCGGAGACAGCCAGCGACGTTGGTCCGCTGATGCCCATCGTCCGTCTGAAGATGAATGCGAAAGCGTTGGTGATCCATTTCAGGATACCCCAGTGCCAGAGCATGGCGGACAGCGCGGCGACCACGATGATCAGCGGCAGGATCTGGAAAAAGAAGGAAGGCGGCACGAGGCCTTCGGCCGTCGTGAATGGCGTAAAGGGCTGCGCGACAAGCGTGTTGTCACCGACATAGCCGTACACGAAGCTGGTTGCGTAGCGGGTCGCGTCTACCAAAGCCTTGACGACCGGGTTGTCCCCGCCCTCGACCGTTCCGCCGAGTCCCAGAAGTTTCGGCACCCCGAAAAAGAGAAACGCGAAGCTGAACTGCAGGATCGTCGCGCCAAGGATGATCTTCCAGGGCAGCGCTTTGCGATTGGCAGATATCGCCCAACAGAACGCGTAGATCAGGACGATCCCGATCAGCGCCCGGCCATTGTCCCAACCCCAGGTATATCCTTCCAGCATTGCCCGCGTCTCCCGCACTACTCTGCCCCGCTCAAGGCTTAAACGCCTGATCCCGGCTTGGAAAGCTGGCAAAGGCAATGGGGCAGATCATACGGGGCCACGAACGAAAACGGGCGCCCTCGGGCGCCCGCTCAGGTGAATAACGAAGCTGTCCGTCAGCCGAGTTTGCAGACGCAGATCTTGTTGCCGTCCGGGTCGCGGAAATAGGCGCCGTAGAAAGTCGGCATCCGGTTGCCCGGCGCGCCTTCATCCGCCGCGCCCAGTTCCAGGGCTTTCTTGTAAACCTTGTCGACGGTTTCCTTGTCCTTCGCAGCGAGCGCCGGCATTACGCCATTACCGACGGAAGCCGCCCCATGGTCATAGGGCTCGCCGATGGCAATCATCGGCTGGCCCGGGCCGGTGCCATAGAATTGCAGCCGGTCATTGGCGAAGAACCGCTTCGCGCCCATCTCGCCGAGCACGGCGTCATAGAAGGCGGTCGCCTTTTCCTTGTTGTTGGTTCCGAGTGTCACGTAGGCCAGCATCGTTGTTCCTCCCAAGGTGCTGTTTCAGAACTAACGAAACCATGCTCCCGTTGCGCAGGCAAGACTGCCCAAAGGTCATGTCGCGCAACCGTGTACCGAGGCATGGCCGCCTGACGCAGCGGACATGCTTGACGTTGACGTGAACGTCTGGTGTGACACCGCGCAACTGACACAACCTGCATCAGGAGTCCCCCATGTCCGAGATCCGCTTTGACGGCCGCGTTGCCATCGTCACCGGTGCTGGCGGCGGCCTTGGCCGTTGCCACGCCCTCGAACTTGCCCGCCGCGGCGCCAAGGTCGTCATCAACGATCTCGGTGGCTCGATGGACGGAACGGGCGGTAATTCCGCGGCCGCTGAAGCCGTCGTGAAGGAAATCGAAGCGATGGGCGGCGAAGCGATCGCCAATGGCTCGTCGGTCTCCGACGTCGCCGGCGTGAAGAAGATGATCGACGACACGATGGCCAAGTGGGGCCGCATCGACATCATCATTGCGAACGCAGGCATCCTGCGCGACCGGTCCTTCTCCAAAATGACCGTCGAGGATATCGACCTCGTTCTGGCCGTGCACCTGCGCGGCAGCTTCCTGCCCGTGCACGCCGCCTGGGACATCATGAAGGCCCAGAACTACGGCCGTATCGTCGTGACCACCTCGTCGACCGGCCTCTATGGCAACTTCGGCCAGGCCAACTACGGCGCCGCGAAACTCGGCGTCGTCGGCATGATGAACTCGCTTAAGATCGAGGGCGCGAAGAACGATATCCGGATCAACACTGTCTGCCCGATCGCCGCGACCCGCATGACCGAAGGCCTGATGTCGGAAGCCGCGCTGGCGTCGCTGAAACCCGAGTTCGTGACGCCGGGCGTGATCAACCTCGTCAAGGAAGACGCCCCGACCGGCATGATCCTCTCGGCCGGCGCAGGTGCCTTTTCGATGGCGCGTATTGTTGAAACAGCGGGCGCGTTCGTCGGCCAGGGCGAGGCACTGACCGCCGAAGCCGTCGCCGCGAAATGGGCCGAGATTACCGACACCTCGAAGACCCAGCCCGCCTTCAAGGCCGGCGCTGAGCACGGCGCGAACATCTTCGCGCGTGTCGCCGAAGCCGCCAAAGGCTGAGACTTGCCAAAAGACAAGCGAGGCGGCAAGCTGGCGTCAGATAAGGAGCCCGCCATGCGCCTCGCCGGTCTTGCACTCTCGCTGATACTTCTCGCCAGCTGCGCGGGCGTGAAAAAGGATGCCATTTCAGACGCCGGGACCTCTACCAATGTCAGCCGCCCGGTCGCGGCAGCCGGCGAAATGTGCAGCGGCATAGCCGGCATCCAGTGCACAGAAGGCCTGAGCTGCATCTTTGAGCCCGGCGTTTGCAGCAGCATGGCAGATGCCTCAGGCACGTGCGTCAAACCCCCGACGGTCTGCACGCGTGAGTACATGCCCGTTTGCGGATGCGACGGCGAAACCTATGGCAATAAATGTGAAGCGCTGGCGGCAGGCGCAAGCGTTGCCTATGTCGGCGAATGTCCGCCGGCCGGCAGCTGACCGCATCCCGGGACCGCGTCGAGACGAAGCTCAGCTAGTCCCCGCCGCCACCACCGCCGCCGTCCCCGCCGCTGCTGTCAGAACCCGAATCGGTCAAGGCGGGTTCGCGTGCCTCACCGGGCTGGGTATCGTTTGCCGGTTTGCGGCTCGTGTCCGAACTGATCACCATACCCGGCAGGATCGGGCCGCCATCATCGCCCCCGCGCCGCCAATCGCGCGGCGGCCGCCTGGGAGACTGCCGCAACGCAAAAAAAGCGACCACCGCGCCGATGATCAGGGCGAAAAGAAGAAACTTCAGCATCCGCTCTCAGCCCGCCGGGTCATCAGGCCTCTGTCTTGCGCAGGTACATGGAGTTCTTCGGCACCGAGAACAGCCGCTCCACCATGGGCTCGAAGAATTCGAGCGGCTCGCTCACATAATCCGGATCGAAGGCCGCCTGATCGTACAGATGGCAGAACTGCGCGCAGTATTCAAAGTGCGGATTATCGCGGAACTGGTCGCGGAAGTTCCGGTCGAGCCCGAGATGATGGAAGAAGTAATAGCCCTGGAACGCGCCGTGATTGGCAACCATCCAGTGATTGGCCTCGGACACGAAGGGTTTCAGGATCGCGGCCGCCACGTCCGGATGGTTGAAGCTGCCGAGCGTGTCGCCGATATCGTGGAGCAGCGCGCACACGACATACTCGTCATCGCGTCCGTCGCGGTGTGCGCGGGTGGCGGTTTGCAGTGAGTGGGTCAGACGGTCCACGGGGAAGCCGCCATAGTCACCGTCCAGCAGCTTCAGATGGTCGAGCACGCGCTTGGCTAGCCCCTTGTTGAAGTGCTTGGAATGCTCGGCGATGATGTCCCAGTCTTCTTTGGAGCCTTCCAGCATCTCGCGGAACTTGGCTTGCTCTTCCATCTTGTGACCGTCGGCCATCTGTCTTCCTCCCGTTTTGTGCAAGACTAACCCGGAAACACCGCCCTGAAAAGCGAGGAGCACCGGACGATATCGCCCGGGGCTCCCGTACAGGCCGCATCAGTCCCAGATGTTGCCGAGGGCCAGCCAGCTGCGCCAGTTGCCAGCGGGCGCCGGGCCAGCATGTGACTGGTTCATGGTTGGCTCATCAGGTGGTCCGCGCACGGAACGTTCCGGCCGGAAGGCGGGCGCGTAGTCCCCACTGCGACATTCTGTCAAGCGCATCACCCAAGACAAAAAACCCGGGCCTTTTAGGCCCGGGCTTTCATGTTACGTTTCCGGAAGGACTACTGATCGGCTGCTTCCAGCTCGGCCGCGTGACGGGCCTTGTCGGCGGCGCCGCGGGCTTCAGGGTCGCGGTCCACGAGTTCGAGCACGGCGACCGGGGCGTTGTCGCCCTGGCGGAAGCCAGCTTTGAGCACGCGCGTGTAGCCACCGTTGCGGTCCTTGTAGCGGGCGCCCATGACGTCGAACAGCTTGCGCACGGCGTCTTCATTGCGCACGGTCGAGAGCGCCGCCCGGCGTGCAGCAAGGTCGCCCTTCTTTGCCAGGGTGACCAGCTTGTCCATGATCGGCGCCATTTCCTTGGCCTTTGGCAAGGTCGTGACGATCTGTTCGTGCTCGATCAGGCTTGCCGCCATGTTGGCGAACATCGCCTTGCGGTGCGAGGACGTTTTGTTGAGCTTGCGGTGGGCAATCTGGTGGCGCATGGCGTTTTGTCCTTCCGAGGTGGTCAGGCCCCGGTCATTGATCCTGGGCTAGATATGGTCGTCGTATTTCTTGGCGAGGCCTTCGATGTCCTCAGGCGGCCAGTCCGGCACTTCCATGCCGAGATGCAGGCCCATGCCAGCGAGAACTTCCTTGATCTCGTTGAGGGACTTGCGGCCGAAGTTCGGCGTACGGAGCATTTCCGCTTCCGACTTCTGGATCAGGTCACCGATGTAAACGATATTGTCGTTCTTCAGGCAGTTTGCCGAACGCACGGAGAGTTCGAGTTCGTCGACCTTCTTGAGGAGAACCGGGTTGAACCCGAGATCCGTCTCGTCGGCCGAACCGCCAGCTTCGAGCGTCGGCTCTTCGAAGTTGATGAAGAGCTGAAGCTGGTCCTGCAGGATCCGGGCGGCATAGGCGACAGCGTCTTCCGGCGACACCGAACCATCGGTTTCGACATCGAGGGTCAGCTTGTCATAGTCGAGTACGGTGCCTTCGCGCGTATCTTCGACCTGGTAGCCGACGCGGCGGACCGGCGAATAGATCGCATCAATCGGAATGTACCCGATCGGGGCATCTTCCGGGCGGTGCGAGTCGGCAGCGACATAGCCCTTGCCGGTCGCGACGGTGAATTCCATGCGGACTTCGGAGCCGCCGTCCAGCGTGCAGATCACGTGGTCGGGGTTCAGGATTTTCACGTCGCCCGAGGTTTCGATCTGGCCGGCTTTGACCTCGCCCGGACCTTTCGCGCGAAGCACCATGCGCTTCGGCGTTTCCGATTCCATGAAGATAGCGACCTGCTTGAGGTTCAGCACGATCGTGATGACGTCTTCGCGCACGCCAGGGATCGCAGAGAACTCGTGAACGACGCCGTCGATCTGGACACCGATGATTGCGGCGCCCTGAAGCGAGGAAAGCAGTACGCGGCGCAGCGCGTTGCCGAGCGTGGTGCCGTAACCGCGCTCGAGCGGCTCGACGACGAGCTTGGCCTTACGCTTGGTGTCGTATCCGGCCTGCACGACAGGACGGTTCGGACGGATCAGCACTTTCCAGTTGCGGTCATTCACGTTGGTCATCAGGTTTCCTCAGAAAAGGAAGAGCCGCGCCACAAAGAGGGCGCAGGCGGGGAAGGCGAGAGTCCTAGACGCGGCGGCGCTTTGGCGGGCGGCAGCCATTGTGCGGGATCGGCGTCGTGTCGTTGATGGCCGTCACGGTGAGACCGGCAGCCTGAAGGGCACGCAGCGCGCTCTCACGGCCCGAACCCGGACCACGCACGCGCACTTCAACCGTCTGGAGGCCGTGCTCCTTGGCTTTCTTCGCTGCATCTTCAGCGGCCATCTGGGCAGCGTAAGGTGTAGATTTACGCGAGCCTTTGAAGTCCATGACGCCCGACGAAGACCAGGAGATCGTATTTCCCTGCGCATCGGTGATCGTGACCATCGTGTTGTTGAAGCTCGAGTTCACGTGAACAACACCGGTGGTGATGTTCTTGCGTTCGCGGCGGCGGATACGGTTTGCTTCGCGGGCCATTGGATTTCAGTCCTATTTCTTCTTGCCGGCGATCGGCTTTGCCGGGCCCTTGCGGGTCCGTGCGTTGGTGTGGGTACGCTGGCCGCGAACGGGCAGCTTCTTGCGGTGACGCAGGCCGCGATAGCAGCCGAGATCCATCAGCCGCTTGATGTTCATCGAGGTGTCGCGGCGCAGATCGCCTTCCACCATGTAACCTGCATCGATCGTCTCGCGGATCTTGATGACTTCAGCGTCCGTGAGCTGGTTCACCCGGCGCGATTCCTCGACACCGACCTTCTCGCAGATTTCCTTGGCAAAAGCCGGGCCGATGCCATGGATGTAGCGAAGCGCGATAATGACGCGCTTGTTAGTCGGAATGTTTACGCCTGCAATACGGGCCAAGGCCGTTTCTCCCCAAGCGGATGATCAAACATGAAATGCGCGCCAGCCGGGTAAAGAACCCGTCGCGCGCACCGGCGGTTAAGCCTGAAGCTAAGAGAAGAGGCTTATAGCCACGCTTTTTCGCCCGTCAACAGAAGAACTGTGCGGTTCAGGCCGATTGTTTCAGAGCCGCATCAATCGATGTGGCGACAGTTTCGATGGAACCCATCCCGTCGACTTCAACGAGTACGCCGCGTTCCGCGTAAAGCGGCACGAGCGGGGCAGTGTCTTCGTAGTAACGCTCCAGACGGCGCGAGAAGGTCGCCGGGTTGTCATCGGCCCGGCCCTGCTCCTCGAAACGCCGGGTGACGCGCGCCAGCAGGCGCTCGTCGTCCACACGCATCCTGATCACGAGGTCCACCTGTTCGCTGCGCGACTGAAGCAGCTGGTCAAGCGCCTCGGCCTGCCCGATCGTTCTGGGAAAGCCATCAAAAATGAAGCCGGGCGCGCCAGCGCGGGCGGAAAGTTGTTCGGCAATCAGGTCGATCACGATCTCGTCGGAGACCAGGCCGCCCTCATCCATGATACGGGCGACCCGCTGGCCGAGATCCGACCCGGAGGCCCGGGCGGCGCGGAGCATGTCCCCAGTCGAGAGCTGGACAAAGCCGCGCTGCTCGACGAGCCGCTTGGCCTGCGTACCTTTGCCGGCCGCAGGCGGCCCAAAGAGGATTAAGTTCACTTACGCTTGCCCCCGAGCTTCGACTTCTTGATCATCCCCTCATACTGGTGGGCGATCAGGTGCGATTGTATTTGCGTCACCGTATCCATTGTCACGGAAACGACAATAAGGAGCGACGTACCCCCGATGTAAAAAGGAATCTGGGGGAAGTAGCGTCGAAGCAGCTCGGGCAGGATACAGATGAACACGATGTAAGCGGAGCCGATCGTGGTCAGGCGGGTGAGGACGTAATCGATGTAAGCGGCCGTGTTCGAGCCGGGCCGGATGCCGGGAATGAAGCCGCCATACTTTCGAAGGTTGTCGGCCGTCTCTTCCGGGTTGAACATGATCTGCGTGTAGAAAAACGCAAAGAACACGACAAGCACGGAATAACTGATAATGTAGGTCCAGGAACCCGGCGCAAAGTTGGCGGCAAGCCAGCCCAGGAACCCGGACGCCGAGGCGGGATCAGCGCCTGCGCCCGCGCCCATGAAGCCGACGGCGGTCATCGGCAGCATCAGCAGCGCGCTGGCAAAGATCGGCGGGATCACACCGGCGGTGTTGATCTTGAGCGGCAGGAAGCTGCGCTGGCCCTGGGCGAAGCCCTGGCTTTGCTGGCGCTTCGGATAGTGAATGATGAGGCGGCGCTGCGAGCGCTCGATGAACACGATGAACACGATCAGCGCGATAACCATGAACGCAATCGCCAGCACGAAGCCGATATCCACCGAGGTCGTGCGCGCCTGGGCGACGAGGTTGTAGATCGCCCGCGGCAACTCGGCGACGATGCCGGCAAAGATTATCAGCGAGATGCCGTTGCCGATGCCGCGGGCAGTGATCTGCTCGCCCATCCACATCAGCATCATCGTGCCGCCGGTGAGGGTGACAACGCCCGTCAGGATGAAGAACCAGGACGAAATACCCTCAAGCCGGACTGCAGCCAGACCGCCGGCAATCGCAAAGGACTGAACGAGCGCGAACGCGAGCGTCAGGTACCTAGTGTACTGGTTGAGCTGCTTGCGGCCCGCTTCGCCTTCCTTCTTGAGCTTTTCCAGCGTTGGCGATGCCGTGGTCATCATCTGGACGATGATCGAGGCCGTGATGTACGGCATCACGTTGAGCGCGAAGATACCCATGCGTTCGACGGCGCCGCCGGCAAACAGGTTCATGGAACCCAGAATGCCGTTCGCCTGGCTTTCGAACAGCGCGGCGTATTGCGACGGGTCCAGGCCGGGAAGCGGAATGAATGTGCCGAGGCGGTAAAGGACCAGGATACCCAGAGTGAACAGGATCCGCGCCTGGAGATCCTTGGCCTTCGCGAACGTCCCAAAATTGAGGTTGCGGGCCATTTGTTCGGCAGCATTCGCCATCGGCTACACGAGCCTCCCTGAAAGACGTTCGCCGCCAAAGATCGGCGGCGAGGTATGGTTTGTGAAGGGGGGTAGAGCAAAACCCCCGGATTATTCCGCAGCGGCGTCTTTGCTTTTGCCTGTGATCGTCACCGTACCGCCCGCCTTTTCAACGGCCTCAACAGCAGCCTTGGAGGCGCCCGTCACGGTAATCTTCAGTTTTTTGGGGGCATCGCCCTTGGCGAGAAGGCGAACACCATCACGCACATTCCGCACGAGGCCGGCGGCCACAAGGGTCGCTTCGGTCACGTCCGAGGCATCAAGATTGCCCGCTTCGACGGCTTTCGCGATGCGGCCAAGGTTGACCCAGGCGTGCGTCTTGCTGCTCGGCGCGGTGAACCCGCGTTTCGGCAGGCGCATATAGATCGGCATCTGGCCGCCTTCGAAGCCGTTCACGGCCACGCCGGAGCGCGCGTTCTGGCCCTTGACGCCGCGTCCAGCCGTCTTGCCCTTGCCCGAACCAACGCCGCGGCCAACGCGCATGCGCTTTTTGGTGGAACCTTCGGCTGGGGAGAGATCGTTGAGTTTCATGACTTCAAGACTTTCAGATGCGGAGGAAAGGGGTCGGAGCGCGGGTGCGCTTTATTCGCCGACCACTTCCACGAGATGGGAGACCTTGCGGATCATGCCGCGCACTTCAGGCGTGTCGACAAGTTCCTTGCTACGGCCAAGCTTGTTGAGGCCGAGGCCTTGCAGCGTCTGGCGCTGGTCCGGCTTGCGGCCGATCGGGCTGCCGATCTGGCGGACGGTGAGGGTTTTGGACGCCATGGGGTCGCTCCTTATCAGTTCGCCGAATCAGCCATGCCGGCTTCGGACACGCCATCGGCGCGGCGGCCGACAACATCCTGGACCTTGAGGCCTCGTTTGGACGCGATGGTACGCGGGCTTGCCTGCTCCTTAAGAGCATCAAACGTGGCGCGAACCATGTTGTAGGGGTTCGACGAGCCGATCGACTTGCCGACCACGTCCTGGACGCCCAGCACTTCCATGACGGCGCGCATCGGACCACCGGCGATCACGCCCGTGCCCGGAGGCGCCGCGCGCAGGACCACCTTGCCGGCGCCGTGACGGCCAGCGCCGTCATGGTGCAGGGTGCGGCCTTCACGAAGCGGCACGCGCACGAGGTTGCGCTTGGCTTCTTCAGTCGCTTTGCGGATAGCTTCCGGAACTTCGCGGGCTTTGCCCTTGCCGAAGCCGGCCCGGCCCTTCTGGTCACCGACCACCACGAGGGCTGCAAAACCGAAGTTCTTGCCGCCTTTCACGGTTTTTGCGACGCGGTTGATGCCAACCAGCTTGTCAACGAGCTCAGAGGACGCGTCGTCGCGTTCACGCGGGGTCTCGCGGTCGCGGCGGCGTCCTCTTTTCTCTCCTCTTTCCTCAACCATCAGGCAAACTCCCTAGAATTTGAGACCGCCCTCACGGGCGGCGTCTGCCAGAGCTTTCACTCGGCCGTGGAACATGTAACCGCCGCGATCGAAGACAACGTCTTCAACACCGGCTTTCTTGGCGCGTTCGGCAATTGCCTTGCCGACCCGCGCCGCCGCGTCGATGTTGCCACCGGCTTTCGCATCGCCGAGCACTTCGGTTTCGAGCGTCGAAGCCGAGGCGAGCGTGATGCCCTTCTCGTCGTCGATGATCTGCACCGAGATGTTCTTGTGGCTGCGCGACACCGACAGGCGCGGAAGGCCCTCGGCGACCTTGCGGAGCTTCGTGCGGACCCGCTGTGCGCGGCGCTGCATTTTTTCGCGTGACGTCTTCATGGCTTACTTCTTCTTGCCTTCCTTGCGGCGGACGTATTCGCCCTGCAGGCGGATACCCTTGCCTTTGTAAGGCTCTGGCGGGCGGAACTTCTTGATTTCGGCAGCGGCCTGGCCAACGGCCTGCTTGTCAGCGCCCGAGATCACGATCTCGGTCGGCTTCGAAGACGCCAGCGTGATGCCTTCCGGAGCCTTGAAGATCACTTCGTGCGAATAGCCGAGGGCGAGTTTCAGGTCCTTGCCCTGCATCTGCGCGCGGTAACCGACGCCGACGAGTTCAAGCGTTTTCGAGTAACCGGTCGTGACACCGTGAACGAGGTTGGCCGCGCAGGCGCGTGCCGTGCCCCACTGGGTGCGGGCATTTGCGTCCAGCGCTTCGGCGAGCGTCGGTGGACGCTTGCCTTTTGCCTTGGCGGCTTCGATCGACTCATTGGCCGCTTTCAGCAGGTCCGCCCGCGGCAGCACCGAAAGCTCGGTCTTATCGAGCGTCGGCGTGATCACGTCCGGGAGCACGAGCGTCAGCTCGCCCTTCGGGCCCTTGGCCTTGATCGTCTGTCCACTGACCGACACGGTGGCGCCGGCCGGGACAGAGATCGCAAGCTTTCCAATACGGGACATCTGATATGCCTCCTAGAATACGCGACAGAGAACTTCGCCGCCGACATTCTTGGCGCGCGCAGCATTGTCCGACATCACGCCCTGCGAAGTCGACAGGATCGAGATGCCGAGACCATTGCGCACGAGCGGAATGTCAGACACGGACGAATAGACCCGGCGGCCTGGCTTCGAGATGCGTTTGATCTCGGAGATGACCGGCTGGCCCTCGTAATACTTGAGTTCGATTTCGAGGGACTTGTGACCGTCCTTCTCGATTTCGGCATACCCGCGGATGTAGCCCTCAAGAGCGAGCACATCGAGCACGCGGACGCGTAGCTTCGAAGCGGGGGTCACGACTTTCGTCATGCCACGCATCTGGGCGTTGCGGATGCGGGTGAGCATATCGCCGAGGGGATCAGAAATGTTCATGTCTTCCCTCCTCTCCTACCAGCTGGATTTCACGAGGCCGGGGATCTGACCACGCGAGCCAAGCTCACGCATCGCGATCCGCGACATCTTCATTTTACGATAGTACGCCCGCGGACGGCCGGTGACTTCGCAGCGGTTACGCACCCGGGTCGGCGCGGAGTTCCGCGGCATCTGGGCGAGCTTGATGCGCGCCTTGAAGCGGTCTTCCAGCGACAGGTTCTCATCCATCGCGGCAGCTTTCAGCTGCGCGCGCTTGGCGGCGTAACGCTCGGCCAGGACCTTGCGTTTGTTGTTCTTCTCGATTGCGCTCTTTTTTGCCATCTAAGCAGATCTCCTCAGCGCTAATTCCGGAACGGGAAGCCGCACTCAGCGAGGAGTGCTTTGGCTTCTTCGTTCGTCTCGGCAGTGGTGCAGACAATAATGTCCATGCCGCGCACCTCATCCACCTCGTCATAATTGATCTCTGGGAACACGATGTGCTCCTTCATGCCCATGGCGTAGTTGCCACGGCCATCGAAGCTTTTCCCGTTGAGACCGCGGAAGTCTTTCACGCGCGGCAGGGCGATCGTCGTCAGCCGGTCGAGGAACTCGTACATCCGGTCGCGGCGCAGGGTGACCTTCGCACCGATCAGCATGCCTTCGCGCAGCTTGAAGCCGGCAATCGACTTGCGGGCCTTGGTGGCGACAGGCTTCTGGCCGGCGATGCGCTCGAGCTCGGCGAGGGCGGACTTGATCTTCTTGGAGTCGGAGGTGGCTTCACCCACGCCCATATTGATCACGACCTTGTCGAGCTTCGGAACCTTCATCGGGTTCGAATAGTTGAACTGCTCCTGCAGTTTCGCCCGGATCTGTTCCCGGTAGAGCCGCTTGAGGCGGGGTTCATAAGCCTCAGACATCGATCGATTCCCCTGAGCGTTTTGCAAAGCGCGTCTTGCGGCCATGCTGGTCAATCTTGAAGCCGACCCGGACGGCCTTGCCATCACGCGGATCGACATGGGCGACGTTCGAGACATGGATCGCCGCTTCGAACGACTTCATGCCGCCCGGGTCCATCTGGCTCGGCTTCTGGTGACGTTTCACCAGGCCAACGCCGCGGACCACGACCTTATTCTCGTCCGGGATCACTTTCAGGACTTCGCCCTGCGTGCCCTTGTCCTTGCCCGAAATGATGACGACGGTATCGCCCTTCTTGATCTTCGCGGCCATGACTACAGGACCTCCGGCGCCATGTTGGCGATCTTCACCTGGTTCTTCGCGCGCAGTTCGCGCGGAACCGGTCCGAACACCCGCGTGCCGATCGGCTCGCCGTTGTTGTTGATCAGGACGGCAGCGTTCGAGTCGAAGCGGATCGTCGATCCGTCGGCCCGGTTGATGTCCTTCGACACGCGGACGACCACGGCCTTGCGGACGTCGCCCTTCTTCACGCGGCCCGTCGGGATCGCCTCCTTGATCGAGACGACGATCACGTCGCCCACCGAGGCGTAACGGCGCGCCGCGCCGCCGAGCACCTTGATGCACATCACGCGGCGGGCGCCCGAGTTATCGGCGACACGCAGGTTTGTCTGCATCTGGATCATGATTGAGTCCCTTCATCGGTGACGAGTTCCCAGCGCTTCAGCTTGGACTTCGGGGCGCATTCGCGGATCGTGACTGTCTGGCCCTCGACGGCGACATTGCCTTCGTCATGGGCGTGGTAACGGTTCGACCGGCGAACGATCTTCTTCAGCATCGGGTGCGTGAAGGTCCGTTCGATCCGGACAATGGCGGTCTTGTCCTGCTTGGCGGAAACAACGACGCCTCTCATGGTACGTTTTGGCATGTCGGTCTCCTTACGCCTTTCCAGCCTGGGCTTTTTCACGAAGGATCGTCTTGATCCGTGCGATGTCGCGGCGGATTTCCGTCGCGCGGCCCGTTTTCTCAAGCTGGCCAGTGGCCGCCTGGAAACGCAGGTTGAACTGTTCTTTCTTAAGCTTCACGAGCTCGTCTCCGAGCTGGTCCGCCGTTTTCGCTCTCACGTCAGCAGCCTTCATGGCCTCAGATCCCCTCGATGCGCTTGACGACTTTGGTCTTGATCGGAAGCTTCGCAGCCCCGAGCGACAAAGCCAGACGGGCGGTCTCTTCTGTCACGCCGTCGATCTCGAACAGGATGCGGCCCGGAGCCACGCGGGCAACCCAGCGGTCCACGCCGCCCTTGCCCTTACCCATGCGCACTTCGATCGGCTTTGCAGTGACCGGCACGTCCGGGAAGATGCGGATCCACACTTTGCCCTGACGTTTCATCTCGCGGGTGATCGCGCGGCGGGTTGCCTCGATTTGGCGAGCGGTGACGCGCTCAGGCTCGAGTGCCTTCAGGCCGAACTCGCCGAACGCCAGCGAGGTGCCGCCCTTCGAGATACCGCTGATGCGGCCCTTGAAGGCCTTGCGGAATTTGGTTCGCTTCGGTTGACGCATGACTGATTACGCTCCGGCAGCTTGCGCGCCCGAAGCCGGGCCGCGTTGGTTGGCATTGGCGCGTGCGCGCGACTGGCCCGACGTTTCAAGACGCTTGTCCTGGGCCATCGGGTCGTGCTCGAGGATCTCGCCCTTATAAACCCAGACCTTGACGCCGATGATGCCATAGGTCGTCGAGGCTTCGGCGGTGCCATAGTCGATGTCGGCGCGCAGCGTGTGCAGCGGAACTGAACCTTCGGCATACTTTTCCGTGCGCGCGATCTCTGCGCCGCCGAGACGGCCAGAGACGACAATCTTCACGCCCTCTGCGCCGAGACGCATGGCCGACTGGATCGAGCGCTTCATGGCGCGGCGGAACGAGGCGCGGCGTTCGAGCTGGCGGGCGATGTCGTCGGCGATCAGGTGCGCGTCGATTTCCGGCTTGCGGATCTCGACGAGGTTCACGCGGACATCGTCCGTGGTCATCGCGGCGAGTTCCTTGCGGAGCACTTCGATGTCGCCGCCTTTTTTACCGATTACGAGACCCGGACGGGCCGTGTGGATCGTGATGAGGCATTTCTTATGCGGGCGCTCGATAATGATCTTCGAGATGCCGGCTTGCTTCAGCTTCTCGCGGATCGACTTGCGGATCGCGATGTCTTCATGAAGCAGGCGGCCGAAATCGTCGCCGTCAGCATACCAGCGGCTGTCAGACGTACGGTTGATGCCCAGGCGAAAGCCGATCGGATTGATTTTCTGACCCATTATGCGGCCTCCGCAGTCTGGCTGACATCCCGGAGGACGATTGTGAGTTGGGCGAACGGCTTCTGGATCGGGGCAGCGCGGCCACGGGCACGGGCCCGGATGCGCTTCATGACCAGGTTCTTGCCGACATGCGCTTCGGCAACGACCAGGCTGTCGATGTCGAGGCCGTGATTGTTTTCAGCGTTCGCGATAGCGCTCTGAAGCAGCTTGCGAACGTCCTTGGCAGGACGTTTCGGCGAGAACTGCAGTTCCGCCAGCGCCCGCTCGACCTTCAGGCCGCGGATCTGCTGAGCCAGGAGGTTCAGCTTCTGCGGGCTGGAGCGGTACATGCGCAGCACAGCGCGCGATTCATTCGCGCCTTGCTTCGGAGGATTCTTGGTCTTGCCCATGACTACTTCCGCTTCGCTTTCTTGTCTGCGCCGTGGCCGTAATACGTACGGGTCGGTGCGAACTCGCCGAGCTTGTGGCCAACCATCTCTTCCGAGATCGTGACCGGGATGAACTTGTTGCCATTGTGGACCTGGAAGTTCAGGCCAACGAATTGCGGCAGGATTGTTGAACGGCGCGACCAGGTCTTGATCACGGCGCGCTTCTCGGACGAACGGGCGTCTTCTGCTTTTTTAAGCAGGTAGCCATCGACGAACGGGCCTTTCCAGACAGAACGGGGCATGTCTCTCGGCTCCTCTTAGCGTTTCGCGTTACGGCGACGGATGATCAGACGATCCGTTGCCTTGTTGGTACGGGTCTTTGGACCGCGGGTTTTCTTACCCCACGGGGTGACCGGGTGACGGCCGCCCGAGGACTTGCCCTCGCCGCCGCCGTGCGGGTGGTCCACCGGGTTCATGACGACGCCGCGAACGGTCGGGCGAACGCCCTGGTTGCGGGTGCGGCCAGCCTTGGAGCTGACTTCGTTCATCTTGTCCGGGTTCGACACGGCGCCGATCGTGGCAAGGCAGGTATCCTGCACCTTACGAAGCTCGCCTGAGGCCAGCTTGATCTGCGCGTAACCGGATTCGCGCCCGACAAGCTGGGCATAGGTGCCGGCGGAGCGGACCATCTGCGCGCCCTTCTGGGGCTTCAGCTCGATGTTGTGGATGATCGTGCCGACCGGGATCGATTTCAGCGGCAGGGTGTTGCCCGGCTTGATGTCGGCGGTGGCCGAAGTGATCACGGTGTCGCCGACTTCAAGGCGCTGCGGCGCGATGATGTAAGCCAGCTCGCCGTCCTGATACTTGATCAGCGCGATGAATGCCGTGCGGTTAGGGTCATATTCCAGACGCTCGACGACTGCCGGGATATCCCAGCGGCTGCGCTTGAAATCGACCTTGCGGTAGAGGCGCTTTGCGCCGCCGCCCTGGTGGCGAACGGTGATGCGGCCCTGGTTGTTGCGGCCGCCCTTCTTGTGAAGGCCTTCCGTCAGCGCCTTGACCGGATCGCCCTTGTGAAGGGCGGAGCGGTCAACCAGCACGAGCTGGCGGCGGCCGGGAGAGGTCGGGTTGAATGTCTTCAGTGCCATGTGCTTCGTCCTTCTCCCTTAGAGGCCCGTCGAGATGTCGACGGACTGGCCTTCGGCCAGCGTGACGATCGCTTTTTTCACGTCCGAGCGGCGACCGAGGAAACCCCGGAAGCGCTTGACCTTACCCTTTTGGGTCAGGGTGTTCACTTTCGTGACCTTGACCTTGAACAGGGCTTCCACAGCTTCCTTGATCGCCGCCTTGTCGGCCGTCGGCGCGACTTCGAACACGATCTTGTTATGCTCGGCGACCAGCGTCGACTTCTCGGTGATCAGCGGACGGCGGATAACGTCGTAATGATGTGGCTTGATATCGGCCATTATTCGGCCTCCCCGTCTTGAACGCCGTCGAAGCGGGCCTGAATGCCCTCGGCGGCTTCCTTGGTGATGACCAGCGTATGGCGGCGCAGGATGTCATAGACGTTCAGGCCGGCGACCGGCAGCACGTCGATGTTCGGGATGTTGCGCGCGGCGCGGGCGAAGTTCTCGTTCACGCTGGCGCCCGAAATGATAAGGGCGTTCTCGATACCGAGACCTTTGAAGGCCGCGACGAGATCCCTTGTCTTACCGGCATCCATCTCCGCCTTATCGATGACGAGGATGTTGCTGTCCTTGGCTTTCGAAGACAGCGCATGAGCGAGCGCCATCTTGCGGATCTTCTTCGGCAGGTCATGCGCATGGCTGCGAACGCGCGGGCCGTGGGCTGCGCCGCCGCCGACGAAGATCGGAGCGTTGCGCGAGCCGTGGCGTGCGCCGCCCGAGCCTTTTTGCTTGATCGACTTTTTCGTCGTGCGGTTCACTTCCGAACGCGACTTGGCCTTGTGCGTACCAGCCTGACGGCGGGCGAGCTGCCAGCGAACGGTGCGTTGCAGGATGTCGCCGCGGATTTCGTCGATGCCGAAAATCGCGTCATCCAGCTCGATCTTGCCGGCCGCTTTGCCAGCGAGGGTTGTTACAGAAAGTTCCATTAGCCTTCACCCCCGGCGGTCAGCTTTTCAGGCGCCTTGAACGAGCCGGCTTTCGGAGCCGCCTCCGGCAGCGCTTTTTTCACGGCGTCGCGGATTTCAACGAACGTGCCGTCATGGCCGGGGACTGCGCCCTTGACCAGGATGAGGCCGCGCTCGACGTCGGTACGCACAACCGTCAGGTTCTGCGTGGTGACGCGCTCGTCACCCATGTGACCGGCCATTTTCTTGTTCTTGAAAACACGGCCCGGATCCTGGCGCATACCGGTCGAACCGTGCGAGCGGTGCGACAGCGACACGCCGTGCGTGGCGCGAAGGCCGCCGAAGTTCCAGCGCTTCATGGCGCCGGCAAAACCCTTACCGATCGTGTTGGCGGTGACGTCCACCTTCTGACCTTCAACGAAGTGGTCAGCGAGAACCGTCGAGCCGACTTCCGGCAGGTCGCCGCTGACGCGGAATTCTTTCAGTTTCGCTTTCGGGGCAACGCCTGCCTTGGCGAACTGGCCGCGCAGCGCTTTCACGGTGCGCTTGGCTTTCTTGTCACCGGCGCCAAGGATCACGGCCTTGTAGCCGTCGGTACGGGTGACCTCCCCGCCCTTCTTGGTTTTCACGGTGCGCACTTCCTCTGTGCGAACGCCGACGACCTGGCAGCCTTCGAGCGACAGAACGGTCACCGGAACGTGGCGGCCATCCTGGTCGAAGATGCGGGTCATGCCGACTTTACGGGCAAGAACGCCGGTTCGGGGTGCAGGCAAGGTCACGAGCGGCCTCCCTCAAGTTTGATTTCAATGCCGACGCCGGAGGACAGGTCGAGCTTCATCAGCGCGTCCACGGTCTGCGGGGTCGGGTCCACAATATCGAGGATGCGCGTGTGGGTGCGGATTTCGAACTGGTCGCGCGAGGCCTTGTCGATGTGCGGCGACCGGATGACCGTGAAGCGCTCGATGCGCGTCGGCAGAGGGATCGGGCCGCGGACTTCCGCGCCGGTGCGCTTTGCCGTGTTCACGATTTCCTTCGCCGACATGTCGAGCGCGCGGTGATCGAAGGCTTTCAGCCTGATCCGGATATTTTGTTTTTCCATCTCGCTTCCGTCCGCGCAAAACACTTAGGCCCTGGGCGCGCAGCTCGTCAGCTTCGAGCGGCCCGGGGGCTTCGGTAGGGTTAAATTGTCAGTTTCGAGGGAGCGTTCGCTGTTCAAAGCGCAGCCATCCCGGCGAAGTGGGGCTTCTAGTTGAGAGAATCGGACGCGTCAACAGCCGTTAAGGGGGAATCTGCAACGGAAATGTGTCGCCATCAGATTTGGCCTGAGGCCATGGAGAAGCCATAGAAAAGGCCGCCCGTTTCGGGGCGGCCTTCGGGTTAGTCTGCTGTCCGCAAACCGTCCACACGGACGGGACGGTTTATGGACAGGGTGTCTTACTTCTTGATCTCGGAGACGACGCCGGCGCCGACGGTGCGGCCGCCTTCGCGGATGGCGAAGCGCAGGCCCTTGTCCATGGCGACCGGGTTGATCAGCTCGACATCCATTTTCACGTT
>CAMEDD010000009.1 GCA_945913285.1 Candidatus Sulfopaludibacter sp. SbA3 | reverse complement strand
ATCATCTGCGGCCTGACTGTAACGCTCATGGATATCCGCGACGACATCAACGACCGCCTGCCGGACGCCCGTCGGGACATGTAAGGCGCCTCCACAGAGGCAATGCGCATACTTATCGAGGCCGCTGGATTGATCCGGCGGCCTTTTTCTGGAGGAGTTTCCCGTGACCGCCATCTCCGCTGCCGCGCTCTACACCGGCGTCAACATCCTGTTTCTGTTCTTCCTGTCCTTCCGGGTCGTCGGCGGCCGCACGCGCACCAAGGTGTCCATCGGCTCTGGCGGTGACAGCGATCTTGAGCTGCGCATGCGCGCTCACGGCAACGCAGCTGAGTATATCCCGGCCTGCATGCTGGGCCTGTTTGTCCTCGCGCAGTTTCCGGTTCCGGTCTGGGCCATTCACGGCCTCGGCAGCGTCTTCACGCTGGGCCGGGTGCTGCATGCCTTCGGATTGTCCACCACGGCGCTCTGGGCCCGTCAGTTCGGCATGATCGTGACCTGGCTGGGAATGCTGGGCATCGGCGCAGCCGTGATCTACGTGTCGGTCGTCTGATGCAGGCCTGTTGCACGGGGCCGCGGTGCGGTCCATTTAGCGATGATGACAGGATTTAATGTTTCACCGCCGGAGCTGCTCGCCGGACTGCTCGATAACTGCCTCAAGGCAGGCGCCAGCGCCGCCGATGCCCGGATCGGGGTGGCGGACGGCGTCAGCGTCTCGGTGCGCGAGGGCAGGCTCGAAAGCATCGAGCGCGAAGAAAGCGCCAGCGTCGCGCTGCGCTGCTTTTTCGGTCAGCGCCAGGCGCATGTATCCGGCGCAGACCTCTCGCCCGCGGGCCTCAAGGCGCTGACCGAGCGCTGTGTCGCGATGGCGCGCGTTGTGCCTGAGGACAAGTATTGCGGCCTCCCATCGCCGGACCAGCTTGCCTCCGGCGTGCTCGATCTCGACCTGTCCGGTGAGCCGGAAGTGGCGGCCGACGTGCTCGAGCGCGAGGCACTGGCGGCCGAAGCAGCCGCGCTGGCTGTGCCCGGCATCAAGACGGTCGCCGGTTGCGGCGCGTCCTGGAACCGGTCCGAGCGCTGGGTGGCTGCCACCAACGGCTTCCGCGCCTGGAAAACCGGCACGTCCACAAGCCTCGGCCTTTCGGCCGTGGCGGAGAAAGACGGGCAGATGGAGCGCGACTATGACAGCTGGTCCGTGCGCCATTCCAAGGACCGTCCGTCCGCGGAGGAGATCGGCAAGACAGCCGGCGAGCGCACGATTGCGCGCCTTGGTGCCCGCAAGGCCGGGACCCAGAAAGCCGCTGTGATCTTTGACCGGCGCGTATCGGACAGCCTGCTCGGCGCGCTGCTCGGCGCGATCTCGGGCCCGTCCGTTGCACGCGGGGTCAGCTTCCTGAAAGACCGGATGGGCGAGCAGGTGTTCGCCAAGGGCATTTACCTGACCGACGACCCGCACCGCCCGCTCGGCATGGGCAGCCGGTCGCATGACGGGGAGGGCCTTGCTGTCTCCGAAGCGCACCTGATCGAAGATGGCCGCCTGACGCGCTGGCTTCTGAATACGCCGACCGCCCGCCAGCTCGGTCTTGCGCCGAACGGCTTTGCGGGCCTCGGCTTTGGCGATCCGCCGGGCGTGTCGACCTCCAACGTTTATCTCCGCCCGGGCACGCAGTCGCCCGGCGCGCTTGCAAAATCGGTGGGCAAGGGGCTTCTGATCACGGACATGTTCGGTCCATCGATCAACCCGAACAATGGCGACTATTCCGTGGGCGTCGCAGGTTTCTGGTTCGAGGACGGCGAGATCGCCTATCCGGTTTCCGAAGTCACCGTGGCGGGCGACCTGGCGTCCATGTTTGCGCGTCTGGTTCCGGCGTCTGACCTTGAACTGCGCAGCACGCGTGATGCGCCGTCGATCCTCATCGAGGACATGAACCTTGCCGGCAGCTGAGCGCACGCTGGAAGAAGATGTGATCACGCTGTGCCAGCTTGCGCAGGATGCCGGCGACCTCGCGATGTCCTACCTCCACAAGGGCGGCGCAGAATCCTGGAACAAGTCCGGCGGCAGTCCGGTCACGGAGGCCGACCTCGCTGTTAACCAGCTGTGCGCCGCCGCGCTGAAATCTGCCCGGCCGGAATATGGCTGGCTCTCGGAGGAGACGCTGGACGATCCCGCCGCGCGCCAGAAATCGCGTGTCTGGGTGGTCGATCCCATCGACGGCACCAAGGCGTATATGCGCGGCGATCCGGATTGGTGCATAGGCCTTGCCATTGTCGAGGACGGCGAGGCCGTCGCAGGGGTGATCTATGCGCCGGCGCTGGGCCAGTTCTACGAGGCGCGGCGCGGGGCAGGCGCCCGGCGCAATGGCGAAATCCTCCGCACCTCGGCGCGCGCCGTTGAAGCGGGAACCCGGCTGATCACCAATGAGGGGCTTGTCACTCATCCCAGCTGGCGCCAGCCTTGGCCGGATGTGCACCTCGCCCGGCCAAAGCCGAATTCGACCCTGCTGCGCCTCGCCTTCGTCGCCGCCGGAGAATGGGACGCGTTGCTCGTGCTGGCAGAAAAGGCAGATTGGGACCTTGCCGCCGGCGCCGTACTCGTGACCGAGGCAGGCGGGCAGGCCACCACCCATGCGGGCGAACGCCTCGTGTTCAATCAGGCCATTCCCGCCCAGCGCAGCATCCTTGCCTCTGGAAACGCCCTCCATCCTTTGTTAGTGCGCCGCACGGAATATGTGCCTATCCCAGACCCCCAAGCGCGGGCTGCGGCAAAGACCGCGCCTGAAAAGACGGAGCCCCGCAAGATGGCCAGCAAGGACAAGACCGGCAAGCAACTCCTTCACATCGTGTTTGGCGGCGAGCTGAAGGATGTGACCGGCGTCGAATTCGAGGATCTGAGCAAGATCCACTTCGTCGGTGCCTTCCCGAACTACCAGGACGCCTACGACGCCTGGAAAGCGGCGGCCCACCGCACGGTGGACCATGCCGAGACGCGCTATTTCATCCTGCACGCGCACCGTCTGCTCGACCCCGCGACGGGAGACACCCATAACGTCTGAGCCCTCCCAGCCTGCGCCGCAGCGGTCGCTCTGGCGGCTGTTCAAGGCGCACTTCTGGCCGCAGAAAGCCTGGTTCATCGGGGGCACGGCGCTGGCCCTGCTCACGGCGCTCTGGGGCATCGGCTATGTGGCCGTACTCGATTACGTCGGCAACTCATTGCAGCTGCAGATGACTGGCGAGGGCGGCGGCGCCCCGACGGGCTGGATATGGACCGGCATCATCGCCATCATCGGCCTGACGGCTGCCCGGTCACTCTCGATGTATGGCATGACGCTGCTTAACAACACGGGCGTCCAGCGCGGTCTCGTCAGTGTGCAGACGGACCAGTATGATGCGCTCACGGATGGAGACTATGCGCGCATCGCGGCGGACACCTCCGGCAGTTTTGTCTCACGCTTCATCAGCGATGTGCTTTCCATCCGCGAGGCGGCGCTGCGTTTTGCCAACAACTTCACCAAGAGCCTGGCCACCGTGCTCGGCGTGCTCGCCTGGCTGTTCTGGAAGGACTGGCAGCTCGCGCTGATCATCGCGGTCATCTATCCGCTGGCCCTCGGCCCTGTCGTCTCCCTCGGCAATTCGGTGCGCAAGCGCGCCAAGGAGGCCGCCGAGCAGACGGGCGAGATCACGTCGCTGCTCTCGGAAGGCTTCCAGTCCGCCCGCGTCGTCAAGGCTTACGGCCTCGAAGGCTGGCAGAAGGACCGCGCGAAGCGCGGCTTTGCCGAACGCTCGCGGCTCTTCCTCAAGGTCCTGTCGAAGCGCGCAGGGGTCGATCCGGTCCTCGAAGTTTTCGGCGGCCTCGCGCTCGCCGCTTTGCTCGGCTTCGTTGCCTGGCGCATTTCGCAGGGCGAGAACACGCTGGGCGACCTGCTCGGCGTCATCGGCGCGGTCGCCGTGGCGGCGCCGGAAGTGCGCGCCCTCGGCTCGATCAGCGCCGTCGCGCAGGAGGGCGCTGCTGCCGCTGACCGGGTGTTTGAGATCGTGGATGCCCGGCCCGAGGTTGGCGACAAGCCCGGCGCCTTGAAGCTCGACAGCGCGCGCGGAGAGGTCGAATTCCGCGACGTGCGCTTTGCCTATCCGGATGGCACAGAAGCGCTGAAGGGTCTGACGTTCAGCGCAAGGCCCGGAGAAACGGTTGCCTTCGTCGGCGCGTCCGGTGCGGGCAAGTCCACGGTGTTCAATCTCCTGATGCGCCTTTACGATGCCTCGGCCGGAGAGATCCGGCTCGACACACTGAATGTGCGGGATGTAACCGGCAGCAGCCTGCGCCAGCAGATGGCCCTCGTGGCGCAGGATGCTGCGCTGTTTGACGATACGGTCGCCCGCAACATTGCGCTGGGCCGTATGGGTGCGTCAAAGGCCGCGATCGAGGCGGCGGCCCGCGCCGCCAACGCGCATGACTTCATCCTGGCGCTCCCGGGCGGCTACGACGCGCCCGCCGGTGAACTTGGGCGCAATCTCTCGGGAGGCCAGCGCCAGCGCATTGCGCTCGCCCGCGCCATCCTGCGCGGAGCGCCGATCCTGTTGCTGGACGAGGCGACCTCCGCGCTCGACGCCGAAAGCGAAGCCAAGGTTCAGGATGCGCTCGCCGGATTTGCCCGTGGGCGAACGGTTCTCGTCATCGCGCACCGCCTGTCCACCGTGCGTGCCGCAGACCGCATCATTGTCATGGAAGATGGCCGCGCGGTCGAAGAAGGCACGCACGAACGCCTGATGGCGCAGGGCGGGGTTTATAAGCGACTGGTGGAACTACAGCTGAGCTAGTCCCCTGTAAAATCCGGATCCCGTTTCTCGAAAAACGCCTTCACGCCTTCGCGGAAATCGTCCGTCTGCTGCATGAGTGCGAAGGCTTCGAGGTCACGGTGGGCGGTGGCCCTGGCGAGGGCGAGTGCGGCGACGTTCACGTCCTGCTTCACCATTTTCAGCGCGGTGGGCGGCAGTTTCGCCGCCGCTTCGGCGACTTCGCGCGCCTTGGCCAGCGCGCCGGCGGGCGGGGTGACGTGATCAATAAGGCCCCAGCGAAGCGCGGTTTCTGCGCTGACCTTCTCGCACAGGCCCGCAATCCGCTTCGCCCGCGCCGGGCCAACCAGCGCCACGAAGCGCGGGATCGAGCCCCAGCTCATGTTCATGCCGCGCTCGACTTCCGGCACGTAGATCGTGGACGCTTCGGACGCGACGCGCAGGTCGCAGGATACCGCCAGCGCCGCGCCGCCACCAACGCACCAGCCTTCGATCGCGCAGATCGTCAGCGCATCCACCGCCTCCCAGGCCTCGCACATCGCAGGGCCCGTCCGCAGGTGCACGCGGCGTTCGGCAAGGCCGAGACGGCGCACGTCCAAGCCTTCCGGGTCGCGCAGGTCCGCGCCCAGCGTGAAGTTTTCGGCCCGGCCCGTCAGGATCACGGCGGAGATGGCCGGATCGCCTGCGAAGAGGCGCGCGGCCTGCGTCAACTCGCGCATCAGTTTCTGGCTGAGGGCATTTGCCTTGGCGCCGGTGTCAAAACTGACGACGGCGATGCGGCCTTCGGTCTGGATGCGGACGAGATCCATATCGCTCAGGAGGCCTGTCCGGCGGGGCGTTCCTGCGGCAGCAGGCTGGCAGCATGCCGGATGAGACGCGCCAGCTTCTCGGCGCTCTCGGCGCCCTGAACAGCCACCTTGCGGTTCGCGATATAGGTCGGCACGCCGGTGATCCCCATCTGCCGGAACACCTCCGCCTCCTCGCGCACGGATTCGGTGTCCGCGCCGGAGGTCAATAAGTCGGCCACAATGTCCGGGTCGAGGTCAATCGAGCGGGCGATGTCCACCAGCACCGCATGGTCGCCGACATTGCGGGCCTCGTTGAAATAGGCGCGGAACAGCGCTTCCTTGGCGGCGGCGCCTTTGCCTTGTCCCTGCGCCCAGCGCACGAGGCGGTGCGCGTCGAAACTGCTGGGCCGGTGCGACACCGCGTCGAAACGGTAGGGAATGTCTTCGGCGTTGCCATAGTCGACCAGCGCCTGCCGCATCGCGGCCATCCGCTCGCGCCCCTCGGGTGAGCTGACGCGGCTCGACATGTAGGCCTTATATTCCACGCCTTCCGCAGGGATCGTGGGGTCGAGTTCATAAGGGCGGAACAGCAGGCGCACGTCCACTTCCGGGGCGAGCTTTCGCGCTTCCTCGATCCGCCGTAGCCCGAGCCAGCACCACGGACAGACAATGTCCGATACCATCTCGATGACAACGGTCATGGTACTTCCTCCGTATGCGGCGCACAGTGCGCCTTCAGCATGTCGAGCGTCACGCGCTTCAGAGCGCCTTCATGGGGCGCCTCAAGGATCACCGGCGGCGCGCAGCCCGCCTCCCAGGCCTCGCGCCAGCGGTTCACGCAAAGGCACCACCTGTCGCCGGGCCTCAGGCCCGGAAAGGCATAGTCCCGGCGCGGCGTGATCAGGTCGTTTCCGCGCGTGTAGCTGTATTGAAGGAAATCCGCCGTGATAACGGCGCAGACCGTATGACTGCCGGTATCCTGCGGGCCGGTCTCGCAGCATCCGTTGCGGAAATAGCCCGTGAGCGGATCATGGCTGCAATCGAGAAGATCGCCGCCGAGAACATTCCGCGCGCTCATGCTGCGGCCAGCGCCTTCGGCGTTTCGGGCTTCGATGTCGCCATTGCGAGGACCTTCAGATACCCGCGCTGCACTTCCATCCGCGCCGTCACGCCTCTGGCTGCCAGCGCCCTGTGGATGAGACCAAGTCGGTAGCATGGCGCATGCATGAACATGTGATGTTCGCAGTGATAGTTCACCCAATAGGGCGCGAGCAGCAGGCCTTCGAGCGGATTGGCCAGCGTCGTGCGCGCGTGGCGCATCGGGTCACTGTCGTCCGGCACCACGGCATGCTCGCCGATATTGCGCAGCCGCGTGATCATCATCATCCACGTCGCCATCGGTAGCAGCCAAAGGACAAAATAAGCCCACCAATAGCCGAGTATTGTCAGCACGCTGAAGATCACGAGGTTGGTGATGATCATCGGGATCACCGCCTCGCGCGCCGACTGCGAGCGGTTTTCCGCGCCCGGGCCCTTCTTGATGCCGACGCCCAATGCATTCGCGAACTGGTTCGAGCGCTGCTTGAAGAAGGTCTGGCCCGTCAGGTCCCGGATGATCTTGCGGCGCAGGGATGCGCGCGTCACGGGGAAGGGCTTCGACAGGATGAGATCTGGATCCTCCGCCTGCTGCGCATATTTGTGATGCGTCAGGTGATACTGGCGGTAGGCCCTGAGGTGGCCGCCCATCGGCGCGCCGGCGAGCCAGTGGCCGATGAAGTCATTCACCTTCGCGTTCGGGTGCAGCGCGCCGTGCGCAGCGTCATGCATCAGGATCGTCAGGCCCAGTTGGCGCGCGCCGATCAGCATGACCGAGACCGGCAGGAACCAGAGCGACCAGATCGACAGCGCCATCGCCGACGCGATGATCCCCCAGGCATGGACAATGAGCAGCGGCCCCATCCAGCTGTTGCGCCCGCAGAGGCGTTCCCAGTCTTCGCGGGTGAAAAGGTCGAGCGGGCGGATACGGGCTGCAGCGGGCATGGAGGCAATATAGGCCAACCTGACGCGCCCGTCACCGCTCCGGCGTTGTTTCCGCAGCGTCGGGGTCAAGCCCGCGGATTTCCATGGCGCGGCGGATGTCGCGCGCCAGCCAGACGTCCGGTTCCGGCGCCGGCTTGCGGCGCAGTTCAAGGTCAAAGGGCAAGTCCACGCTTTGCGAACGAACGGGCGGCACGAGTTCGGGCTGGGCGAAGATCGTCTTCGGTGCACGCTCCGGAATGAGCGCTGCGATGAGGAATCCGGCCGCCACGATGGCGCCCGCCCAGATATTGGACTTGAACACGGCAAGCGCCGCCGTCTCGCCGGAGGCTTTCAACCGCATCGTCTGCCAGGCGCCGTGCGCCAGGAAGCCCAGCGCAGCGAGCGCGCCGATGCGGCCGGCATCGTTGAACCATGCCGCCAGCGCGATCAGCGCGGCTGCGCCGAGGTGGAAGCAGAACGCGATCAGCGCCGCCCGTTTGCCGAACAGGCGCGCGGTGGAGCGCACGCCGATCAGCGCGTCATCCTCGCGGTCCTGCAGCGCGTAGATCGTATCGTAAGCTACGGTCCAGAGCGCCAGGCCGAAGTAAAGCAGGTAAACCGGACCCGTGATCAGGCTGGCGGTGGCGGCGCCGACGAGGACGCCCCAGTTGAAGGTGAGGCCGAGCCAGGCCTGCGGCCACCAGGTCATGCGCTTGGTGAACGGGTAGATCGCGACCAGCGGCAGCGCGAGCAGGGCGGTCAGCTTGGCGTCGCCCGGCAGCAGCAGCCAGACGACAAACGCTGCGCCCAGCTGCGCGAGCACGAACATGTAGGCGTCGCGCACCGACACCGCGCCGGACGGGATGGGTCGCTGCGCCGTGCGGGCGACCTTCGCGTCAAAATCGCGGTCCGTGATGTCGTTCCAGGTGCAGCCTGCGCCGCGCATCGCAACCGCGCCGATGAAGAACAACGCGACCCAGCCAAGATCGGCGAGGAAGAGGCCGCCGGAGAGGCGCTGGAAGACGAGGCCGATGACGCAGGGAATGAACAGGAGCCAGATGCCGGCCGGCCGGTCGAGCCGCGCCAGCATCGCGTACGGCTGCCAGGCAGACGGCAAGCTTGCCAGCCATCCGGGGAGGGCGGTATCGGCCGGGAAGCTGTAGCCTTCCGATTTGTCTGAGCGGGGCGGCGCGGTCATCACGATCCGATATAAAGTATCCGACATGCGACCGCACCCGTTGTGGTTTCAAAACCACAAGGCGTGATGCAAAAACCACACCTGACAGGCGAGCCCGAACGGGACTATACCTCCCGGCATGCCGACAATGCCGCGACTCTTTGTTTCTGCTGATCTTTCTGCCGGACAGGCGCTCGCCCTGGACGAGGAACAGTCGAACTACCTGTTGCGGGTTCTTCGCCTGGAAGCCGGTGCAGAGGTGCGCCTGTTCAATGGCCGGGACGGGGAGTGGGACGCCGCGCTCGCCGGCACTGGCAAGAAGGCGGCGGTTTCGCCGGTTACCTGTCGCCGGATCCAGCCGCCCCCGGCATCGCCGGCGCTCACGCTGCTCTTCGCGCCGGTGAAGAAGGACGAGACGGACCTGATCGTCGAGAAGGCGACCGAGCTGGGCGCGGTTCGAATTGTGCCGGTGCTGACACAGCGCACGCAAACGCGGACCGTGCGGCTCGACCGGTTCCGCAAGATCGCGCTGGAGGCGGCCGAGCAGACCGAGCGGCTGGGCCTGCCCGAAATGGCTGACCTGACCACGTTGGACGCCGCGCTGGCCGCGCTTCCGGCTGGCGCAGCGTTGATCTTCTGCGATGAAGCGGGCGACGATCCAGCCGCGCCATGGGGCGGTGAGGCCGGCCGGGCCGGACCAGCGCGCCTCGTTTTCGAGAGCCTCAAAGGCAAGGACGCGGCGATCCTGATTGGCCCGGAGGGCGGCTTCACGGCGGAGGAACGCGCCTTCCTGCGCGGCCGGGCGGGCACTTTTGCCGTCAGCCTTGGCCCGCGCATCCTGCGCGCCGAGACGGCCGCCGTCGCCGCAATGGCGCTCTGGCAGGCGATCTGCGGCGACTGGGGTTAATCGCGACGGTTGTGCAACATTTTGGTGGGGCCATTGGCGTTGCCACAATTCAGCCTTATGTCGACGCCGAATAGAAACTGTGCCGGGAGGCCCGACGATGACCACGCCAACAAGTGACATCGACGAAGCCTCGCCGCGGATCGCCGGCAAGACCGAGCTGGTTGAGTATCTCGAGGGCGGCAATAAGCCGAAAACAGACTGGCGCATCGGCACTGAGCACGAGAAGTTCGGCTTCCTGTGGGACGGGCTCCGGCCCCTGCCGTATCAAGGCAAGGCTTCGGTTCTTACGATGCTCGAAGGCCTGCGTGACCGGTTTGGCTGGGCGCCGATCATGGAAGGCGGGCACCTGATCGGCCTCAAGAAAGGCGGCGCCAGCGTCAGCCTCGAGCCGGGCGGGCAGTTCGAACTGTCTGGCGCGCCGCTGGAATCGATCCACCAGACCTGCACGGAAGTCGGCCAGCACCTTTCCGAAGTGCGCGAACTGGCCGAGCCGCTGGGCATCGGCTTCCTCGGCCTCGGCGCAAGCCCGATCTGGAGCCTTGCCGAGACGCCGGTGATGCCGAAAGGCCGCTACAAGATCATGACCGCGTACATGGACAAGGTCGGGCGCCTTGGCCGGCAGATGATGTTCCGGACCTGCACCGTCCAGGCGAACCTCGACTACGCGTCAGAGCCCGACATGGTGCAGAAGCTGCGGGTTTCGCTCGCGCTGCAGCCGCTTGGCACCGCGCTGTTTGCCAACTCCCCCTTCATCGACGGGCGGGCGAACGGGTTCCTGTCCTACCGTTCGCAGATCTGGACTGACACGGACCCGGACCGCTCCGGCATGCTACCGTTCGCGTTCCAGCAAGGCTTCGGCTTCGAGCAATACGTGGACTACGCCCTTGATGTGCCGATGTATTTTGTGCGCCGGGGCGGGCAGTATCTCGACGCATCGGGCCTCAGCTTCCGCGATTTCATGGACGGCAAGCTGCCCATCCTGCCGGGCGAGCGGCCCGCGATGGATGATTTTGTCGATCATCTTTCGACGATTTTCCCCGAAGTGCGCCTGAAGCGTTTCCTCGAAATGCGCGGCTCGGACGCCGGCCCCTGGGACCGGCTTTGCGCGTTCTCGGCGTTCTGGACCGGCATCCTCTATTCGCAATCCTCCCTGGATGCGGCCTGGGACCTCGTGAAACACTGGACTGCGCCGGAGCGCGAGGTGATGCGCCAGGGCGTGCGGACACTTGGCCTGCGCACGCCGATCCCGGGCGGCCGGCCGATGCAGGACCTCGCTAAAGAGGTGCTCGCGATTTCCCGCGCCGGCCTGCGCGACCGGGCTTTCCTGTCAGCCGCGGGTGATGACGAGTCGGGCTTCCTGTCGGGTCTCGACGAGATCGCAACGTCTGGCCTGACGCCCGCCGAGCGCCTCCTTCAGCGCTATTACGGCCCGTGGAAGAAAGACCTGACGAAGGTGTTCGCCGAAGAGGCGTATTGAGGCCTTCGGCCCGTCCATAACCCGTCCTTAAACCCCGGTTGGAGCTTATGGAGCACTTCCGTTGCGCAAGCGCGGACTTGTGCAACAGTAAAAATCGCCTTGAGCGCTCCGGCGGGGCATGGTCAAACCTCTGACACAATTGGCGCTGGGGCGCCGGAACATCGGGGGGGCAGGGCATTGTCAGACACAGCATCGGCAAACGGCGCGGCAAGCAGCGCGAGCGACACATCATTCTTCGGCCATCCGAAGGGGCTCGCGGTCCTCTTCTTCGCCGAGATGTGGGAGCGGTTTTCCTTCTACGGCATGCGCGCGCTGCTGGTGCTTTACCTGACGCAGCATTTCCTTTTTTCCGACAATGAAAGCCAGGGCATCTACGCGGCCTATGCGTCGCTCGTTTACCTGATGCCGCTCATCGGCGGCGTCATCGCTGACCGCTATCTCGGCCCGCGCAAGGCGGTGCTCATCGGCGCGGCCTTCCTCGTACTCGGCCATTTCGGCATGGCGTTCGAAGGATCCGGTTCGAAACAGTATGTCACCGTCGGCGGCGTCGAGCGCGAAATCATCGGCGAAGGCCGCGGCGAAAACCGGCGCCTCTTTATCGATTATGAAGGCGAACGCCGCAGCGTCGGTTTTGAAGCGGTTGGTGAAGGCGACGCGGCTGAAACCTACATCCAGATTATCGACCACAAGGGCACGCCCGAAAGCGCCGATGATGAGGTGCTCGCCAGTGTTGCGCCTGCGGAGTACCAGCTCGACACCAAGCGCGAAGCGCCCTTCGTCTCGATCCTGTTCCTCTCGCTCTCGCTGATCACGGTCGGCGTCGGCTTCCTCAAGGCGAACATCTCGACGATCGTCGGCGCACTGTATGAGCCGACGGATCCACGCCGCGACTCCGGCTTCACCATCTTCTACATGGGCATCAACCTGGGCTCCCTGCTGGCGACGATCCTCTGCGCCTGGCTTGGAACGCAATTCGGCTGGGCCTACGGCTTTGGCCTCGCCGGCTTCGGCATGCTCGCCGGCCTGATCACCTTCATCGTTGGCAAGCCATGGCTGGAAGGCCGGGGTGAGCCGAAGACGCCGGTCAAGATCAGCTGGGAAGCCATCACCTGGATCGGCGGCGCGGTCGCGCTGATGCCGATCTATTTCCTGCTGCGCAATGATGCGATCGTCTCGACCGCGCTGACCTTTGGCGCGCCGGCCATTTTCGCCGGTATGTTGATCTATGCGCTGGTGGCCTTCAAGGCCGAGGAGCGCTCGCGGATGATCGTGGCAATCCTGCTGACGGCGTTCTCGGTCGTGTTCTGGATGCTGTTCGAGCAGGCAGGCTCGTCGCTGACGCTTTATGCTTCGCGCAACTCGGATCTCACCGTGTTCGGCGATTTCAAGCTGACGGCGGCGTCGACCAACTTCTTCAACCCTGCCCTTATCGTACTGCTCGCCCCGGTATTCGCCTGGGGCTGGACGGCGCTTGAGAAACGCGGACTGAACCCGCCGGTGCCGGTCAAGTTTGGCCTGGCGCTGCTGCAGGTCGGCCTCGGTTTCCTCGTGCTCGTCTGGGGCGCGAATGCCTTCGCCGCCGAGAAAGAAGTCGACGGCCAGATGGTCGTGCTCGTGCCGCTGATCTGGCTGTTCCTCGCATATCTGCTGCACACGACGGGGGAGATCTGCCTCTCGCCGGTTGGCCTGTCGATGATCACTAAGCTCTCTGCGCCGAAGGTTGTCGGCCTGATGATGGGTGTCTGGTTCCTGTCGAGCTCGCTGGCGCACACGCTGGCCGGTATCATTGCCAAGCAGACGTCATCGGAAACAGTGGGCGGCGTGGTCGTCGACAGCGCCAGGCAGCTTCAGACGTACACGGAAGTGTTCCAGAGCATCGGCCTGATCGGTATCGGTGTCGGCGTTCTGGTTCTTGTCCTGTCGCCATTCCTGACCAAGGGCATGGCGGGCGTGAAGTAATTTCTGCGTAGCCGCTGGATCACTTCGATCCGGCGGCCACCAACGGCAATCCAGCGTCTATCCAGCCGCCTGCCATGCTCATGCCGCCGGTGATATTGTAGACGTTGGTGTAGCCTGCGGCGCGCGCTTTCCCGGTGGCTACGGCAGACCGCACGCCGGAGCGGCAGATAAACGCAATGGCAGCCTCCTTGTTGCCGCCCGCCGCGGCGGCGAGGCGGTCCAGAAAGTCCGTATCCTGAAGGGTGATCAGCGCAGCGCCCGGCGCAACGCCCGTCTCTGCCCACTCCTCCGGCCGGCGCACATCCACCATGAGCACTTTGCCCGGTACGGAATACCGGTGAGCGGTTTGCGCTGACAGGTCCTGTGCGACGGCATGTCCCGCGCCGCTAAGGGCAAACATCGCCGCGACAAGGGAACGGAAGTTCATGACCCTATCCCTTCAGGGTGTCAGCCCAGCAATCCGAAGAAGATGATGAACAGGGCGAAGAACGCGAGGCTGAGGATCGCCGCCACGAGCAGGAAAAACGTCCGCCAGAGCGCCGAGAACCACCCCAGCACATAGGCGCCTTTCAACTGGAAGAACATATGCACGGGCATGGCATAGACGAGCGCGCCCGCCAGACCATCAATCCGGTTGCCCGGCAATTTGACCAGCAGGGCCATCACCACGAACAGCAAGGAGGCAAAGGTCAGCGAGTAAAGCAGGAACACGCCGTGATCGAAGAGCGTCACGCCCTTCTTCCAGAAGAACAGCAGCGCCAGGAAAGGCAGGGAGATCGGCACGAGCAGGAAGGAGAATTTGTAGGCCGTGTTCTCGAACTTGTAGAGCAGGAGATCCGGGTTCTTCAGCTTCTTCCTGATCTTTTCCTTCTGGGCCGCATCCCCGATGCCGATATTGACGTGCCCGTCTTCGACGGCCCTGGTCCAGGCCTCCTGCCAGGTGCCATCCGTCTGCGCATGATAGATCACGCCGTCCGCGCCAACACTTGCCGCCGCCTCGATGCCGCCTTCGCCAGCCGGCGGTCCGGATACCGGCTCTTCGGCTTGCTGGGCCGGGGCTGCCTCGGCAGGTGCGCCGGTTTCCGGAACGCGGACGGCTATGCCTTCGTCGGCGAGGTCCGCATTGACGTCGCGGATAATTTCGCCGGCAAGGCCAGGGTCTGGATTGCTTGCGACGTTCGGTCCGCCGGTCAGCGAGAAGACGAAGAACATCAGGAAGATGGTGAACAGGAAAGCCGCGAGCGGCGAGACATACCGGGCGCGGCGGCCGACGATGTAATCGTGCGTCAGCGTGCCGGGCCGCAAGGCGAGCTTCGGCAGGGTCCGCCATATCCGTCCGTCGAAATGGAGGATGCCGTGCAGCGCTTCTTCGGCGAGATGCAGGAGTGAGCGATGGATATGGGCGGGCTGGCCGCAATTGCCGCAGAACTTGCCCGTTATCACCGCGCCGCAGTTGATGCAGGGGCCAGGTTCGCCGTGCCCGCGGCCTTCGCTGTCCTGGATCGCCTTGGAGGCGAGGCCCGCGGTAATCAGCGCGCCGCCCGCTTCGAGTTCACTGCTCATGTCTTCTGCCCCAGGCTCTGACACGCGTGTGTAACGCTGCGTCAGCACACCGCCAAGGGTCTCAGCGGCTTAACCTGCGCCGCCGACTGTCAGTGACCCGACTTTGAGCGTTGGCTGTCCGACGCCGACCGGGACGGACTGGCCCGCCTTGCCGCAAACGCCGACGCCGTCATCCATCGCGAAATCATTGCCGATCATCGTGACGTCCGACAGCACCGTCGGACCATGACCGATCAGCGTGGCGTTCTTGACGGGGGCAACGATCTTTCCGTTCTCGACGAGATAGGCCTCTGTGCACTGGAAAACGAAATTGCCGGACGTGATGTCGACCTGGCCGCCGCCGAAATCGACGGCCCAGAGGCCGCGCTTGATCGAGGCAACGATTTCGTTCGGGTCGCGGTCTGCGCCGAGCATCACGGTGTTGGTCATCCGCGGCATGGTCTGCGATTCGTAGCTTTCGCGGCGGCCATTGCCGGTGGGCTCCATGCCCATCAGGCGGGCGTTCATGCGGTCCTGCATGTAACCCTTGAGGATGCCGTCCTCGATCAGCACGGTGCGTTGGGTGGGTGTGCCTTCGTCGTCAAAGGAGAGCGAGCCGCGGCGCGCCTCGATGGAGCCGTCATCGATGACGGTGACGCCCTTGGCGGCGACCTGTTCGCCGATGCGGCCGGCATAGACGCTGGTGCCCTTGCGGTTGAAGTCGCCCTCAAGGCCGTGGCCGACCGCCTCGTGCAGCAGCACTGCGGGCCAGCCGGGGCCGAGCACGACTTCCATCTCGCCGGCGGGGGCGGGGATCGATTGCAAATTTACTTCGGCCTTGCGGATCGCGCGGCGCACCATTGCCTGCCAGCGGTCCGGCTGGATCCATTCCTCGTAGGCCGCGCGGCCACCGGCGCCGGAGCCCGCGGATTCGCGGCGGCCGTTTTCTTCCATCGTCACCGAGACGTTGAGGCGGACGAGGGGGCGAACATCATGGAAATGGGCGCCGTCCGGGCGCAGGATATCCACTTCGGTGTGGCTGCCGGACAGCGAGACTGAGACCTGGACGACGCGCGGATCGGCGGCGCGGGCGAACGCGTCGATCTCGGCGAGCAGGCTCGTCTTGTCGGTGAAGCCCGGGTTCAGGGTGGGATCAATCGGGGCATAGAGGCGGCGGTTGGTGGGCTGCGGACCAGCGGCGAGCGTGCCCGCATAGCCGCGCTTGGCCTGGGCGGCCGTGCCGGCGGCGCGGCGGATGGCGTCCAGCGTCAGCTGCGAGGCATAGCCGGCGCCCTGGGCTTCGCCCGCGACGACCCGCAGGCCGAAACCCTGATCGGTGTCGTAGGCTGCGGATTTAAGTCGTCCGTCATCGAATACGAAACTCTCCGAGCGAGACCGCTCGATGTAGAGGTCGGCATCATCCGCGCCCCGGGCTGCATCGGACAGCAGCGGCAGGGCGTCGGTCACGTCAAAGGGCAGGGATGTGTCGGTCATCCCTGCAAGATGCGGCGCGCGCCGGTCTTGGGCAAGCGGTGTTATGTCAATTCGTGGTGACGCTGAACCGGGCAAGCTGGCGGTCGGTCTGCGGGAACTCCGGGTTCAGCTCTTTCGATTTCACGAAATCATAATAGGCGCCCTGGATGTCGCCCGTGCTCTCACGGGCAATCGCCCGGTTATAATAGGCGGCGTAGAGGTCCTCGGAATTCAGCTCGATCGCCTTTTCCAGCGAGGCGAGGGCGGCGGGATAGTCTTTCTTGAAGATCAGGGCGGCGCCTTCGTTCAGCCAGGTGGCGCCGGTTTCTGGCCGCATGCGCTTGGCCACCGCATAATCGCTGAGGGCCGTATCATAATCGCCCTGACGCATCCGGAGCACGCCGCGATTCGTGTACGTGGCTGCCTTGTTGGAGACGTTCAGCGTCTCCAGCTGCAGGGCGCGGGTGCAGATTTCTTCTGCATCGGAGGGCTGGGTGAGGCCGTATTTCGCGGCATCGTAGCAATCGCGGGCCATCCCGCCGCCGATGACGGTCACCTGGGCGCTGGCGAGTGGGGCGAAGATGGCAGCACACGCTGCAAGAGCGAAGACCCGGAACATGCTTTACTCCCTGTATTTCTATGGCTGAGGAGATAACACGAATTCGCGCGTGCGGCGATGCGCTGCGACAATTTTGAGCGCGCAAGGGTCTGGGGTTAAGGCCGGGGCTGGTATAGAAAGTTTGCGAATCCAAGCTCCCAAATCCGGGCCTGTGCCTGAAACGCTACCGAGGTTTTTTAACTTGCGACACCTGATTGCCGCCTTGTCCGCCATCCTGTTCGCCTCGCCCGCCTTTGCGGCACTGCCCGAGGACGGCGCGATCAACTTCCAGCCGGCGGCGACGCGCATCGCAGAACGGATCCACGATTTCCACCTCGTGCTGCTCTGGGTCATCACGCTGATCACGGCGCTGGTCACAGTGCTGCTGATCTGGGTGATGGTGCGCTACAGCCGCGCCGCCAACAAGACGCCGCGCAAGTTCAGCCACAATACCACGGTTGAAGTCATCTGGACGGTTGTGCCGGCCCTGATCCTCGTTGGGATCGCGAGCCTGTCATTCCCCAATCTCTACTATCTGGGCGTCACGCCGAACCTTGGCCAGATCTCGGCGACCTCCAAGGCGCTGCTCGCTGAAGGCAGGACAGCCGAGCATCTTGCCTACACCAAGAACTATTTTCCGGATGCGGCCGAGAAGGGCTTCGTGAACATCAAGTTTCAGGGCAACCAGTGGAACTGGACCTATACGTACATGGACATCAAGGACGACTCCGATACCGCCGTCGAGTTCGTCTCCAACGGCATCCACACGGGGCGTCCGTCGGACAAGGCAAACTACGAAGCCGCCACCGGCCGGACCGATTTTGACAGCCAGCCGACGAACTACGCCGTTGATTATCCGATGGTCATCCCGGCCGGCCGGTACATTCGCTACTACACGGCCGCCGCAGACGTGATCCATTCCTGGACCGTGCCGGCCTTTGCCGTGAAGACCGACGCCATCCCGGGGCGCCTCAACGAAGGCTGGTTCCTCGTGGAAGAGCCCGGCGTGTACTATGGTCAGTGCTCGGAGCTTTGCGGCATCAATCACGCCTTCATGCCGATTGAGGTGCGCGTTGTTCCCCAAGGACAGTTCGACCGTTGGGCCGCGCTTATGAAGGCCGGCGATTTCGACGCCGCCGCAGCATCGGTGCGCCAGATCGCATCGATCGCGTCTGAAACCAAACTTGCCTCCTCCAACTGATTTTTCGAAGAAGAGTACGACCAATGCCCATGGATGAAATTGCCCTCGATCACGCCCACGCGCATGATCACAAACCCGGCTTCTTCACACGCTGGTTCTTCTCGACCAACCACAAGGATATCGGGACGCTTTACCTCGTCTTCGCGCTGGTTGCCGGTATCGTCGGTTATTCGCTGTCCGGCCTGATCCGCTGGGAACTCGCACAGCCGGGCATCGGCCCGCTGCTCTGGATCCAGACCAGTTTCTTCGGCCTTGAGGGCGACGCCGCCATCACCTCAGCCAAGCACATGTACAACGTCGTGATCAGCTATCACGGCCTCGTCATGATCTTCTTCATGGTGATGCCGGCCCTGATCGGCGGCTTCGGCAACTGGTTCGTTCCGCTGATGATCGGCGCGCCCGACATGGCGTTCCCGCGCATGAACAATATCTCCTTCTGGCTGACGGTCGCCGCCTTCATTCTTGCCTGTATCTCGATGGTAGTGCCCGGCGGCCTTGGCGGGAACGGCTTTGGTGGCGGTTGGACACTTTATCCGCCGCTGTCCTCGACCGTTGGCCACCCCGGCCAGTCGATGGACCTTCTGATCCTGTCGCTGCACACAGCCGGTATCGCCTCCATCCTCGGCGCCATCAATTTCATCGTGACCATCCTCAACATGCGCGCTCCTGGCATGACGATGCACAAGATGCCTCTCTTTGCCTGGTCGATCCTGGTGACGGCTGTGCTGCTGCTGCTCGCATTGCCGGTGCTCGCCGGCGCACTGACCATGCTGCTGACCGACCGTAACTTCGGTTCGCAATTCTTTGTCGCCAATGGCGGCGGCGACCCGGTCATGTTCCAGCACCTGTTCTGGTTCTTCGGCCACCCCGAAGTGTACATCATGATCCTGCCGGCCTTCGGCATCGTCAGCCACATCGTCTCGACCTTCTCCAGAAAACCTATCTTCGGCTATCTCGGTATGGCCTACGCGATGGTGTCCATCGGTGTGATCGGTTTCGTCGTGTGGGCGCACCACATGTACACCGTCGGTATGAACGTTGACCTGAAGGCCTACTTCGTTGCGGCCACAATGGTGATCGCGGTACCGACCGGTATCAAGATCTTCTCATGGATCGCCACAATGTGGGGCGGATCGATCGACTTCAAGGTTCCGATGCTCTGGGCCATTGGCTTCATCTTCCTGTTCACCGTGGGCGGTGTGACGGGCGTCGTGCTGGCCAACGCCGGTATCGACCATGCCCTGCACGACACCTACTACGTCGTCGCCCACTTCCACTACGTGCTGTCGCTCGGCGCCGTGTTCGGCCTCTTCGCGGGCTGGTATTACTGGTTCGAGAAGATGTTCGGCGTGAAGTATAACAGCTTCCTCGGCGGCGTGCACTTCTGGCTGATGTTCATCGGCTCGAACGTCTTGTTCTTCCCGCAGCACTTCCTCGGCCTGCAGGGCATGCCGCGCCGCTACATTGATTACAACGAGGGCTTCTCGACCTGGCATTACGTCTCGTCGATCGGCTACGCGATCACGCTCGTCGCCACGTTGATCTTCTTCTTCTCGATCATCGAAGCCGCCGTGCGCCGCCGCAAGGCCACCGTCGATGCACACGGCCATGGCAATCCCTGGGGCGAAGGCGCCACCACGCTCGAGTGGACGCTGCCATCCCCTCCGCCATTCCACCAGTATAACGAACTGCCTGTCGTAACGGGCAAGGGTGGCCACTGACCTCCCCCCGGCCCGCCGCTCCGGGCCGGACAAGACCAGACTTCGGGGCGGCCCTCACGCGCAAGGCGTGCGGGCCGTTTCGCCAACAGAAACCTGAGATGTACCCCTTATGACCGACGCCCTTCTTGTCCCGCAGAAACGGTACGCCACCGCGGTGGACTACCTGAACCTGATGAAGCCGCGCATCATGATGCTGGTGGTGTTCACAGGGTTTGCGGGACTGGTCGCTGCGTCGAGCATGACCGGCGTTTCTATGCACCCCGTGATGGCCGCCATTGCGACGCTCGCCGTTGCGCTCGGCTCGGGCGCCGCCGGCGCCATCAACATGTGGTATGATTCTGACATCGACGCTGTGATGTCCCGGACGTCCACTCGCCCGATCCCTTCGGGCGCTGTGCCGCGTGATGAGGCGCTGGCGCTTGGACTGATCGTGTCCGGCGTGTCGGTGATGCTGATGTGGCTGGCGTCGAACTGGCTCGCCGCGGCGCTGCTCGCCTTCTCGATCTTCTATTACGGCGTCATCTACACAATGTGGCTCAAGCGGGCGACGTCGCAGAATATCGTCATCGGCGGCGGGGCAGGGGCATTCCCGCCGGTCATCGGTTGGGCCGCCGTCACCGGCAACATGCCGCTCGATGCCTGGATACTGTTCGCGATCATCTTTTTCTGGACGCCGCCGCACTTCTGGGCGCTGTCGCTCCTGGCGCACAAGGAATACGCCAAGGTGTCGGTGCCGATGCTGCCGGTCACGCACGGCGCGAAGGTCACGCGCACGCAGATCCTGATCTACACGCTGGTGCTGATGCCGGTTTCACTGCTGCCGCTCGCCACTGGCCTTGGCGGCTGGATCTACGGCGCCGCGGCGCTGGGGCTCGGCGCGACATTCATTGCCTACGCTGTTGGCCTGTCGCGCTCGAAAGCCGGCGGTCCGGACGCGGAAGGCGCCGACATGAAGCTCGCCAAGAACACGTTCGTGTTCTCGATCTTCTATCTGTTCGCCCTGTTCGGCGCCGTCCTCCTCGAGCATGCGGCCGGGCTTCACTTTCCATTGGTAGGCGCCTGACATGCCCGAAACGCCGGATCCCGTTGTGCCGCAACTCGAAGGCGAGGCCATCAGGGCCCGCAACAGGCGAAACCTGTGGCTCGGCCTGGCGCTTGCCGGTTTCGTGCTGCTTGTGATGGTCATGACCTTCATTCGCCTCAACACGGCGGCCGGCGTATCGGATCGCATGTGATGGCCCTGTCAAACAACACGATTGCAGGGATTGCGGCGGCCGGCGTGGCGGGCATGCTCGGCCTCGCCTTCGCAGCCGACCCCCTCTACGACACCTTCTGCAAGGTGACCGGTTTTGGCGGCACGACGCGGATCGCAACCGAAGGCCCGTCCGAGATCCTCGCCCAGACCATTGAAGTCCGGTTTGATGCCAACGTGGCAGATGTGCCGCTCGTGTTCCGGCCGCTGCAGACGACCCAGACCGTACAGATCGGCCAGCACGGGCTGGCCTTCTACGAAGTCGCGAACCCGACGCAGCAGGAAGTGCGCGTTATCGCGAGCTATAACGTGACCCCCCACATGGCCGGGCCCTACTTCAACAAGCTGGAATGTTTCTGCTTTTCCGAGCGTGTGATTGCGCCGGGCGAGACGCGCAAGCTGCCCGTCGTCTACTTCATCTCGCCGGACCTGGTGGCAGACCGCCTGGCCGGGCAGATAGAGACCATCACGCTCAGCTACACTTTCTTTGACAGTTCGTCGTATTCAGGCCCGGCCGAAGAGGATGTGGCCGAGGGTGCGGCGAATTCGGCAGCACCCGGCTGAATCGGTTGCAACGTGGCTGGGGCGCACGTTAAACAGCCCCAAGGTTCAGGGATTCCATAGGGGATTTGACTCTCATGTCTGGCAGCGACGTCCAACACGACTACCACCTCGTCAACCCGTCGCCCTGGCCTCTGATCGGCTCGATGGCAGTGTTGACGCTGGCCATAGGCGCCGTGGTTTACATGAAGGGCCTGTTCGGCCTCGCCGAAGGCACCTGGTGGGTGATGGCGCTCGGCTTCGCGATGGTCTTCTGGGTCATGTTCGGCTGGTGGGCGCAGGTGGTCAAGGAAGGCCGCACGGGCGATCATACCCCAGTCGTCGAGATCGGCCTGCGCTATGGCATGATCCTCTTCATCGCGTCTGAAATCATGTTCTTCGTGGCCTGGTTCTGGGGCTTCTTCGAGTTTTCGATCTTCTCCGATGCGCGCGTGGGCAACACCTGGGACGCGGCCAATCCGATCTTTCAGGAGGGCCTCGAGCGCTTCAAGCAGTTCCCGCCGGCGGACGTGACCACGTTTGATCCGTTCCACCTGCCGCTGATGAACACGCTGGTCCTGCTGCTCTCCGGCACGACGGTGACCTGGGCGCACCATGCGCTGCAGCACGGCGACATGAAGAGCGCCAAGCTCGGCCTCTTCATCACGATCCTTTTGGGTATGCTGTTCACCGCGCTTCAAGTGCTCGAATACAGCCATGCCGGTTTCACCTTTGACGGCACGCTCTACGGCTCGGCCTTCTTCATGGCGACGGGCTTCCACGGCGCCCACGTCGTCATCGGTACGATCTTCCTGATCGTCTGCCTGATCCGGATGTATGCCGGCAACCTGACCCCGAAGAAGCACCTCGGCTTCGAATTCGCGGCCTGGTACTGGCACTTCGTGGACGTGGTGTGGCTCTTCCTCTTCGCCTTCGTTTACGTCACGCCCTACCTTGTATTCGAAGCGGGCAAGTAAGGCGGTCCATGCACCGTTGCTGAAATCGAAGCCCGCCGGTGCGACACGCTCCCGGCGGGCTTTTCACTGTCTGGAAGGACTGGCCCGATGACCTTCAAGCCTTATCCCCTGCTGACGCTGTTTGCGGCGATCTCGGTCGTCATCCTTGTCATGTTCGGCAACTGGCAATGGGCGAAGTATGAGGCCAGGCTGGCGGCCGCGGGGGAGGAGCCCGCCTGGACAACCGTCTCGGGCACACGGGTGCCGGGAACTGTGCGGCAGGTCTATACACTCACCGGCGCCGACGCGGCCTGGCGGGATGCGGTGCTCGTGGACCTCGGCGAGACGGCCGTCTTCGTCCCGCAGACCATCCATTACAGCATGGACGCCCCGCCGCCTTCAGCCCTCGAGGCGCCTCAGGCCTTTACCGCGCGCGGCATCTGGCACGAGGCCAGCCACCGCAACGCTTTCTCGACGCCGGATGATCCGGCGGCAGGAAAGTTCTCGGCTTTTGACCCGGCGGAGCTGGCGAAGACCCTGCCTCGTGACCTGGCCGCCAAGACCGACCCGCGCGTCTTCGAGCCGGAAACGCTGGTGCGCACCGATGGCGCATCGCCCGAGCCGGTGAACAACCCGTTTGTGCAGCCGGAACTGGAGTCGCGGCTGACGCCGGAACGGCATTTTGGCTATGCGCTGACATGGTGGGGCCTCGCCATCGGGCTGATCGGTGTGTATCTGGCGCTGCATCATCAGCGCGGACGGCTCCGCTTCAGGGGAACGCAGAACCCGTGAAATATATCTCCACAAGGGGCCTCGCGCCGGAAACCGGCTTTGCCGAAGCCTGCCTTGCCGGCCTTGCGCCCGATGGCGGGCTCTACGTTCCGAAAGACTGGCCGCGGATCGAACCGGCTCGCCCCGGCGAGCCCTATGCCGAGGTTGCAGCGCGTGTCCTTTCGGCCTTCGCCGGCGACGCGGTCCCGGCGAGCGACATGCAGTCCATTTGCCGGGGCGCCTATGCGAGCTTCGCGCACCAGGCGGTCGCGCCGCTGACCCAATGGGGCGCCGGCACATGGCTGATGGAATTGCACCACGGGCCGACGCTGGCGTTCAAGGACGTCGCGATGCAGCTGATCGCGAAGCTCTACGACTACCTGCTGGCCAAATCCGGCGACATGCTCACCATTGTCTGCGCCACGTCCGGCGATACCGGCGGCGCGGCCGCAGCGGCGTTTGCCGGCGCCCGGCAATCGCGTCTCGTGATCCTGCATCCGCATGAGCGCGTCTCACCCGTGCAGCGCCTCTTCATGACGACGACGGGCGCGGCGAACATCCTCAACATCGCCACCGATGGCGACTTTGATGATGCGCAGTCCATCGTGAAGTCGCTGTTTGCGGACACTGGCTTTTCGCGCACGGTCAATCTCTCCGGCGTAAACTCGATCAACTGGGCGCGCATCGCGGCCCAGTGCGTTTACTACGCGACGTGCCAGGCGCAGCTGCGCGGCGCGCCGATCCGCTTTGTGGTGCCGAGCGGCAACATGGGCGACGCGCTCGCGGGCTATGTCGCGGCGCGCTGCGGACTGCTGACAGGCGGCTTCGAAGCCGTGTGCGCCGTCAACGAAAACGACGCGCTCGCGCGCCTGTTCAGCGCGGGCCGTATGACGCGCACCTCAGCTGTGGCGACGCCCAGCCCGGCGATGGATATCTCGGTGCCGTCGAATTTCGAGCGGCTGCTTTATGAAATCACCGGCCGCGATGCAGGCGCCGTGCGCGCCACATATGCCGCCTACGCGCAATCGGGCGATACGGCTTTGCCGGACGGTGCGCCGACGAAACTCTCCTGCTCGGGCCTCTCGGCGGCCTCCATCAACAATGGCGACACGCTGACCGAAATGGAACGCTTCCGGCAGGAAACCGGCTGGCTGGTCTGTCCGCACACGGCGGTTGGCACCGCGCTCGCGCGCCGCCTGCCGGCCAGGGACGTTGCGACGGTGGTGCTTGCCACCGCTGCCGCATCGAAGTTTCCTGAAACGGTGGCCGCAGCCACGGGGCAGGATGCGCCGCTTCCGGTTCGCTGCGAAGCGCTGAAGGGGCAGGGCGAAGTGTTCGAGCGTGTGGCGTCGGACCTCGGCGCGGTGCGGGCCCGCGTTCTCGACTTTGCGCGTTGAGCCCGCCGCATGCGCGCGCGTTCGGATACGCTGATCACCACGGCGCGCCTCAACATCGGCCAGCCGCGCCGGCAGGATTATGAGGACTGGGCGCAGCTGCGCCGCGCCAGCCGTTCCTATATCGAGCCGTGGGAGCCGCTCTGGCCGGTCGATGCGCTGTCGCGGGGCGACTGGAGCCGGCGGCTGTCGGCCTGGTCTTCGGCGCGCAAAGCGGGGACGGCCTATGTGTTGTTGATCCGCCGCGCCAGCGACGGGGCGCTGATCGGCGGGTTATCCTTCACGCATGTCCGGCCCTGGCCAGCCGATAGCGCCAGTCTTGGTTACTGGCAGGGTCAGGCTTTCGAAGGGCAGGGCTATATGCGCGAAGCGGTCGCCGCGTCCTGCAGCTGGGCGTTCTCGGATCTCGGCCTCTGGCGTATCGAAGCGGGAATTGTGCCTGGAAACGAGCGCTCCCGCCGCGTTCTCGAGGGCACGGGATTTGCTGAAGAGGGGCGGGCCGCCGCCTATCTCGAAATAGCCGGGATACGCCGCGACCATATCCTTTTCGGTCTCGTCAGGCCGGGGCCGGACCGCTAGGTAGACTGAATGGCACTTGCAAAACCTGTACAGGCTCAAGGCAGCTGGCACTGGCGCTCCGAGCCGGGCCGTCTCGAGATCGAGGCGCCGACCGGTACCAGCTTGTCGGACCTCGGCGGCGTCTGGTCGATCGACGCCCTCGAAAAGATGCTCGAAGGCCTCAGCCGGGGCCGGCTCGCGCGCGTGTTTGCGACAGGAGACGGCCCCGTCCGCTGCCCCCTTCGCCTCTCCAGCGGGCATGACATCCACCTCGTCGGCGCCTTCATCAGCGAAACCGAAGCGCGCGGCATGTTGCTCACCGGTGAGGACTTCCCCGAATTCGACCCCGTAGACCTGAAACCGGGGCCTGACCTCGTGCCCGTTTACCAGCCGATCATCTCGCTGCGCGATGGCCGCGTCGTCGGGTTTGAAGCGCTCGCGCGCTGGACCGGGCCGGGCCTCACAACGCCGCCGAGCCGCTGGGAAGACCAGGCGCTCGCCTCCAACATGCTGATCCGCTCGGCCGAAACGCTGGCCGACCTTCGCCGCGAAGCGCGCCGCGACGACCTGTTCATGCACGTGAACCTGACGGCGCGTGAGCTGACGAAAAGCACTATCCCTGCCCTTATCGATGCCCTGATGAACAGCTACGACCTGCCGAAGCGCGCCATCCGCGTCGAGCTGACCGAGCAGGCGGCCCTGCGCGACGAAACGAAGACACTCGCCTCCGCGATGGCGCTGAAGGCTGTCGGCGCGGGTCTCGTGCTGGATGATTTCGGCACGGGGCATTCGTCCTTCGCATGGCTCGCCGACCTGCCATTCGACAGCCTGAAGATCGATCATGGGCTGACCGCTAAGCTCGGGCAGGCGCGCACCGATACGATCCTTGCGACCATTACCTTGCTCGCCAGCCGCCTGAACATGTCGACCACAGCCGAAGGCGTCGAGAAACGTGAAGATGCTGCCCGCCTGCGGGCGCTCGGTTTTGACAACGCGCAGGGGTTCGCCTTCTCGAAGGGCATCGATGCGAAGGCCGCGCTCAGTTTCCTTAAGGGGTGACGCCCATTCCCGGTTCGCTGTCAGCCTGCCGCTGATATCTCGCGCGCCATGAACAGCATCATCGGCCGCATCCGGTCCGGATACTCGACGAACGGCGCAACATCCCTGAAACCGAATGTCCGGTAGAGCCCGATGGCCTCGACCATGTCGCGCGTTGTGTCCAGGCGCATGGTTCGGAAGCCGTCCCTTGAGGCCATCTGCAGCAGGGCATCGCAAAGCTTTCGCCCCAGGCCCCGTCCGTTCGCGGAGGATCGCACGAACAGGCGCTTCATTTCGCACGTGTCCTCATCGATCCGCTTGTAGGCGACACCGCCCAGAATTTCACGCGCGTCTTCAGCGATCAGCATACGCCCGTGTGGCGGCGCGTAGAGGTCAGTGAGAGACAGGAGTTCAGCGTCCAGCCCCTGATGACCGAAAGCCATTTCGACCAGCCAGGGATCATTCCTATAGCGTTCCCGGCACCAGGCCACATACTCCGAGATCAGTCCGCCGAAGGCGGCCACATCCAGCGGCGAAGCAGCTTCATGGATCGTTATGGACGAAGTATTCATGCGTTCCCCGCGCCCGATTGAAGCCTCGAGAGATCGACGCCTAGCCGCGTCATCGCGTGGCGCCACTTGTGTTCATAGGCGTCGCCGAACACGAGATCGGAGTCCGGCTCGCAGACCAGCCAGGCATTCTCCGCAAGTTCACTTTCCAGCTGACCTGCGCCCCAGCCTGCATAGCCAAGCGCAAACACAGACTGGCGCGGCGGCGTTGATGAAGCAACGAGTCCCAGAATATCACGTGTCGCCGTCATGCAGATGTCGCCATCGACTTCCATCGTCGCGCCTTCGCAGATCACATCATCCGTATGCAGAACAAATCCGCGTTCGGTGGCGACGGGCCCGCCATCAAGCACGGTTACGCCGCGCAGGGAGATTTCCATCTCCACACCCATCTGCTCCATCAGGTCCTGGAGATCGACACCCTCGACTGGCTTGTTGAGCACGATTCCCATCGCGAATTCCGGCGTATGCGCGCACAGGAGGATGACTGACCGCTCGAAGCGCGTGTCGCCGATCCCCGGAAGGGCGATCAGGAGCTTGCCGGTGAGGTCGGTCTCGATCTGCATGCCTGTCTCCGGGCCAGAGGCTGGGCCAGCCGGAACCCGATTGCAAGCAAAAACGCGCCCGGCCGCTTCGGGCTGCCGCCGGGCAATGCCTTGCAGGTGGGCCCGCTTCAGCCTATCTCGGCGGTGAAACAAAGGAGACTTCCCCATGACCATCAAAGTTGGTGACAAGCTGCCTGAAGCCACCTTCATGGAAATGACGGCCGATGGCCCGAAGCCCGTTACAACAGCGCAGGTTTTCGCCGGCAAGACGGTCGCCCTGTTCGCCGTTCCCGGCGCCTACACACCGACCTGCTCGGCCCGCCACCTGCCGGGCTACGTGGACAAGGCCGCCGAGTTCGAAGCCAAGGGCGTGTCGGAAATCGTCTGCACCTCGGTCAATGACGTGTTCGTCATGGGCGCCTGGGGCAAGTCCTCGCACGCGGAGGACAAGATCCGCATGCTGGCCGACGGCAACGGCGCCTTCGCGCAGGCCATTGGCCTTGAGCTCGATGCCTCGGGTTTCGGCATGGGCAAGCGCTCGCAGCGCTACTCGATGCTGGTAAAAGACGGCGTCGTGGCAGAGCTGAACGTGGAGCAGGGCGGCGAGTTCAAGGTGTCGGCCGCCGACTATCTGCTCAGCCAATTGTGATCAGCCGTTAACAGACCTTAACCGAATACCACCATGATCGGCTTGCTCGGGGAACGGGCAGGCCGATTTTGCGTCGTAGTTTATTGAATAACGGCAAATCCCTCCCTATCTGACGATCAATCGCGTTTGCGAAGAGGGACATAATGGACATCATCATCGCCGCTTTCCTGCTGATTTTTCTGGCTGGCATCATCGCGCTCTTCGGCGCCCTGAAGTTCGTGCCGCAGGGCTATAACTGGACCATTGAGCGCTTCGGCCGCTACACCCGCACGCTGGTGCCGGGGCCGCACGTCATCAACCCGTTCTTCGACCGGGTCGGGCGCAAGATGAACATGATGGAAACCGTACTCGACGTGCCGCAGCAGGAAGTGATCACGCGCGACAACGCGATGGTCTCCTGCGATGCCATCGTCTTCATCCAAGTCATCGACGCGGTCCAGGCCGCTTATGAGGTCAACAACCTCCTCAACGCGATCACCAACCTGTCGCTCACCAACATCCGTACGGTCGTCGGATCGATGGACCTCGACCAGGTGCTGTCGAACCGCGACGAGATCAACGCACGCCTTCTGACCACCATCGACGCTGCCACGCTGCCCTGGGGCGTGAAAGTCACACGCATCGAGATCAAGGATCTCACCCCGCCAGCCGATATCACCGAAGCGATGGCCCGCCAGATGAAGGCCGAGCGCCTGAAGCGCGCTGAAATTCTCACCGCTGAAGGCGAGAAGCAGTCGGCCATCCTAAAGGCCGAGGGCCAGAAGCAGTCGCAGATCCTACAAGCCGAAGGCCGGCGCGAAGCCGCGTTCCGCGACGCCGAAGCCCGCGAGCGCGAAGCCGAAGCCGAAGCCAAAGCAACCACCATGGTGTCGGAAGCGATCTCCAAGGGCGACGTCAACGCGATCAACTACTTCCTCGGCCAGGCCTATGTGGCCGCGTTTGAGAAACTCGCGACCTCGCCGCAGCAACGCACCGTCATCATCCCGGCGGAGTTCTCCTCGATCCTCGGCACCATTGAAGGCATTCGCGGCCTGACGGACTCGGCGAAGGCGGTGAACAACTCGCCCAAGCCGGCCACCGGCAGCCAGACCGGCGCCGGTCCGTGGACAAGCAGCTGATCCGGCAACCATCTGCACAAAGGAGTGAACGATCATGGATGAACTGCTCTCCCAGATCACCTGGTGGCACTGGCTGGCGCTCGCGCTGATCCTGTTCAGCGCCGAAATGCTGACCGGCACGTTTGACTTGCTGATGGCGTCGATCGCAGCTGTGTTCACCGCGATTTTCGCCGCAGCCGCGCCAGAAACTGCGACGGCCTGGCAGATCGAGATCCTCGTCTTCACGTTGGTCTCAGCGGCGCTGATCTTCATCAGCCGCTTCGTCTTTCCCGGCCTGCGCAAGGCCTCGCCGGAACACCCGACCTTGAACAAGCGCATGGCCAGCCTCGTCGGCCAGCGCGGTGAAGTGACCCGCAACTTTGTCAGCGGCCAGGGTCAGGTGAAGATCGGCGACACGGTCTGGGGCGCAGAAGCCGCCGACGGTCAGGCCGCAATTGTGATTGGCGATGCGATTGTCGTTGAAGCGACGCGCGCGAACATGGCCATCGTGCGCAAGGCGTAGCTCAGTCCGTATCCGGATGGCCAGCCTGTTTCGGGTCCAGCTTAGGCGCGGGCGCGAGGCGCATCACTTCCGTCTGGAAGCGCTCATCCTCGCCCGCGACCAGATAGGGCAGCGCCTTGCAGATCGCGTCGCCCAGCGGCCCGAACCAGGTCAGGTCGGCCTTCGAAAAGTCCGACAGGACGTAGGGCATCACCAGCGACTTGTCCCCCGGGTGGCCGACGCCCACTCGGATCCGGCGCACGTCTGGCCCCAGATGCGCAATCGCCGAGCGCACGCCATTGTTGCCTGCCGCCCCTGCGCCCGTCTTCATGCGCAGACGGCCCGGCGCAAGGTCGATCTCGTCATGCAACACGATCACGGCCCCGGGCCCCACCTTGTAGAAGGTGCATGCCTTCGACATCGCGCGGCCGGACTCGTTGTAGAAAGTCTGTGGCTTGAGCAGCAGCACCTTCTGCCGCCCTGCCTGTGTCTCGACGGCGCCTTCTGAGATTTCGCCATCAAACTTTGCGCGCCACGGCCCAAACCCGTGTTCGGCGTGAATCCGGTCGAGCAGCAGGAAACCGGCATTGTGCCGGTTCTTCGCGTACTTCGCGCCTGGATTTCCCTGTCCGGCCAGGATCAGCATCGCCCGTCCATCCGTCTTTCATCCGCCCCGGAATCGAAGAGGCCGCCCGCTTGTGACGGGCGGCCTCCGAGAAGTCCAGAATGGATTACTTCTTGCCGGCAGGCTTTGCCGGGGCTTTGGCAGGCGCGGCGCCCTTGGCAGGGGCGGCGGCTGCGCCGCCGGCCGGAGCTTTTGCCTTGGCCGCCGGGACAGCCGCCGCCGCCGGTGCTGCGGCTGGCTCTTCTTCGGACTTGCCGCCGCGGCCTGAGATGGTTGCGATCGTGAAGTCGCGGTCCGCGATCGCCGGGCTCGCATCAGCAGGCAGTTTGATGTCCGAAATCTTGACGTTGTCGCCAACTTCGAGCGCCGAGATATCGGCTTCGAGATATTCCGGGATACGGGCTGCTGGAACGTTCAGCTCGACCGAGTGGCGAACGACGTTGAGCGTGCCGCCCTTCTTGAGGCCCGGGCATGTTTCCTGGCCCTTGAAGTGCACGGGCACCTCGACCTTGATGATCTGGTCGGGCTCGACGCGGCGCAGGTCAACGTGCCACGGCTGGTCGGAGACCGGGTGCATCTGGATGCCCTGCGGGATGACCAGTTGTTTCTCGCCTTTGTAGATCAGGGTGGCGGTCGTGTTCAGGAACTGGCCTGTCTCGATCGCCTTGATCACTTCCGGTTTGCGCAGGTTGATCGCCACAGGCGCGAGTTCGCCGCCATAGAGAATGCCAGGCACGAAGCCCTCGCGGCGTGCTTCACGGGCGCCGCCGGTGCCGACGCGCGCGCGCACGTCAACATTGAATACGATTTTATGCTTGGACATGTGTTTTCCTTTCGCCCTGGACCGTGTCTTCGCGTCGGAAGGTCGGAACCTGACAGGCACGGCCTGACGCCGTCCTTTGAAGGCCGGCGTATAGGGGAAGGACCCCGCGAACGCAAGCGGGACAAACGGGCGATGCGCCGCTGCCGGTCGGGTGATCGGCAGTTATCGTATTGCACTAAGGAGGCATATCGTATAACGATATTAAATGCCAATACTCGGACAAGGCCGCCGCATGTCGAGAGGGCTCGCCCCCGCAGGGCTTCTTCCTGTTGATGGCCGCCGGCACGTTTGCCGCCATCGGCGAGCTTCATGTGATCCTGCGCAAGACGATCCGCGGCGTTGCCCGGACGGCGCGTCACCTCTGGCGGATGTGCTTGTCGATGTTCATCGCGTCAGGCTCGCTCTTCTTCGGCCAGCCGCAGGTCTTCCCGCAATGGTTCCACGACACGGCCGCGCCGGTCTGGCTCGGCCTCTTCCCGATCTTCGCGATGCTGATCTGGCTGGTGATCGTCCGTCTGCCGCGCCAGCTAAGGCCTGAACGCGTCCGCCGCGTCGCTCATCCAGCGGATGACATGATCCTTCTGCTCGAGCGGCGACTTTCCATTGCGCACGAGGATCAGGTCGAGGTCAGGCACCATGACCGTGTACTGGCCTTCATAGCCATTCGACGAGAAACTGCCCGGTCCGGCCATGCCGAGCCACCAATGCGCGCCGTATCCCATAGCTTCGGTCGGCGGCACGGGTGTCGGCGTACGCGCATAGTCCACCCAGCCGTCCGGCAGGATGCGCATGCCATCCCAAACTCCATCTCGCAGATACAGCAACCCGAAGCGGGCAAAGTCGCGCGCCGTGCAGAAGCAGAAGGACGAACCGATGAAGGTGCCCGCCGCATCGAACTTCGGCTCGGCGGACGTCATGCCGATCGGCCCGAACAATTCGCGGAACATGAAGTCCCGGAACGCCTCGCCTGACGCGCCGAGGGCCCGCGCCGCAATCCGCGCGGTGATATTCGTGGTTCCGCTTGCATAGCTCCAGGCGGTACCGGGCGCGTGGATCAGCGGGAATTTCGCCGCGAACCCGCCGACATCGTCCTTGCCAGAACCAAACAGCATCTCGATCACATCCGAGACGCCGGCATCGACATAGTCCTCGGCAAACTTCAGCCCGCTCGACATGCGCAGCAGCTGGTCCAGCGTGATGGCGCGGCGCGGATCATCCGCGCCCTGCCATTCCTGCACATCGGCCGGGGCGTGGATGTCGATCTTCCCCTCGCGCACCAGAATGCCGATCAGGGCCTGCGTCATGCTTTTTGCCTGCGACCAGGAATGATGCGTGCTCGGCCGGTCAAATCCAGTCCAATAGCGCTCCGCCACGATCCGTCCGCCCTGAACGGCGAGGAATGCATGCGTCTCGCCCATGCTCGCCGGTGCAGGATCGCTGAAGGCTTGGTCGAGCAGAGGGTTCAGCTTCGCAGCCACGCGCTGAGGCAATTGGCCTTCCGGCCATTCCTGCGTTGGCCAGGGCACATCCGCCGGCTGGACGGGCAAAGGCGGGAGTGTCGTCGTCACAGCTTGTAAACCTTTCGCGCCGTTGCGCTGAACATCGCCGCCTGCGCTGCTTCCGGATAATCCTTCGCGATCTTCTTCAGTCCGTTCCACAGCGTGCGGTAGCTGAGCGACAGGCGGTCGACCGGGAAGTTGCTCTCGAACATGCAGCGCCCGGCGCCGAACACCTTGATTGCGTGCTGATACCAGGGCGCCTGCGCCTCGACGAATTCATCCGAAGACGGGGGTTTTTCCCGCCCGTTCCAGCCAAAGCCATTGTCCGGCATAGCCATGCCGCCGATCTTGGCATAAACGTTCGGGCAGGCGGCGACCTCGGCGATGTCATCTTTCCACTTCGCGAAAATCTCTTCGCGTTTGCCTGCATAGGGGCCGACGCCCAGCGGCGTGCCGAAATGGTCAAGGATCATCACGGTACCGGGTACGGCGCGGGCGAGGGCGGCATAATCCGGCAGCTGATGATGGTAGATCCACGTGTCATAGGTCAGGCCCCGCGCGCCCAGACGCACGACGCCCCTTCGGAAAGCGGCATCCGCAAAAAGGCCTTTCGGTCCGCGTCCCGGAATCGTCAGAGCGCCGGCGTCAGCCTCGAAGGCGCCCGCATGCCGGATGCCGCGGAAACGCCCTTTGGCGGCGGCCGTATGCGCGTCCAGGACAGTATCGAGTTCCGCGAGCCTGAGATCGGCATGCGCTACAATGGCGGCGATCTGGGCCTTGCCGGGAGACTGCGCGGCCCGCTCGGCTGCCGCGGTCACGAACTGCGTTTCGCCGACGGGCTTCATGTGTTCCGGCCCATCGGTGCGGTAGGCCGAGCCGCACTCCATGAACACGGTCTGCACCACCTTGTGCCCGTCCTCCGTGTCCGACCAGAGTTCTTCAAGGTCATAAGACAGCAGCGGCTTCGGCCAGAGGTGATGGTGCGGATCGACTATTTCGCGGCCGGGATCGATCACCGCTTCGCGCACCTGGCTCAGCCATTGCGTATTATTGAACATGTCGTCTCCTCTCAGTCGTGCATCTTGCGTTTGTAGGTTTCGGGCAGAAAGAACAGGCCAAACACAAGCGTCACCGACGCGATGATCACGGGATACCAGAGGCCGTTATAGATGTTGCCCGTTGCCGCTACGATGGCAAAAGCTGTCGTGGGCAGGAAGCCTCCGAACCAGCCATTGCCGATATGGTAGGGCAGGGACATCGACGTGTAGCGAATGCGGGTTGGGAACAGCTCGACCAGCATCGCGGCGATGGGTCCGTAAACCATCGTGACGTAGATCACGAGCAGCGCAAGGATGGCGACGACGAGCGGCTTGTTGATCCGGTCCGGAGCGGCGGCCGCGGGATAACCCACCGCGTCCAGCGCCGCCCGGGCTTCAGCCTGGAAGGCCTTGATGGCTTCCGCCCGCGCTTCGCCCCCGAGATTGGCCGTGTCCGGAGCTTTGACGACCGTGTCGCCGATATGCAGCTCGGCGGTCGCCCCGGCTGACAGCGCGACATTGTCATAGCTGACGCCGGCCCGGGCGAGGAAGGTACGCGCCACATCGCAGGACTGGCTGTCGAACGCATTTCGGCCCACAGGGTCAAACTGGAACGAGCAGGCGGCCTGATCGGCATGCACCATCACGGGGGCTGAGCGCTGCGCTTCGGCGAGCGCCGGATTGGCAGCCCAGGTCAGCGCATTGAACAGCGGGAAGTAGGTCGCCGCCGCCAGCGCGCATCCGGCAAGGATAATCGGCTTTCGGCCGATCTTGTCCGACAGCCATCCGAATACGATGAAGAACGGAGTGCCAATCAGCAGCGCAATCGCCACGAGCATATTCGCCGTCAGCCCGTCCACTTTCGTCATGCGCTCCAGGAAGAACAGCGCGTAGAACTGTCCTGTGTACCAGACCACCGCCTGCCCTGCGACAGCGCCGAAGAGTGCGATCAGGACGATCTTCAGGTTGCCCCATTCACCGAAGGACTCTTTCAAGGGCGCCTTTGAGACCGTGCCCTCTTCCTTCATCTTCTGGAACGCGGGGCTCTCGTTCAGTTGCAACCGGATCCAGACCGACACGGCCAGCAGCAGGATCGAGAAGAGGAACGGCACGCGCCAGCCCCACTCCGAAAACGCGTCCGGCGACATCGCGGTGCGCGTGCCCATGATGACCATCAGCGACAGGAACAGGCCCATCGTTGCGGTTGTCTGGATCCAGGATGTGTAGAGGCCGCGCTTGTTGTCCGGGGCATGCTCGGCCACGTAGGTCGCCGCGCCGCCATATTCGCCGCCGAGCGCAAGGCCTTGCAGCAGGCGCATAAGGATCAGGAGGATCGGCGCCAGGACGCCGATCTGGTCATACCCGGGCAGCAAGCCGACCACGAACGTCGACAGGCCCATGATGGCCATCGTGACAAGGAAGGTATTCTTGCGCCCGACCATGTCGCCGATCCGGCCGAACACGACGGCCCCGAAGGGGCGCACGGCAAACCCGGCGGCGAAGGCGGCCAGGGCAAAGATGAAGCCCGTGGTTTCGTTCACCCCGGAAAAGAAGTGCAGCGAGATATACGTCGCCAGCGACCCATAAAGGTAGAAATCATACCACTCGAACACGGTGCCGAGAGAGGAGGCAACAATAACGCGGGTTTGTCCTGTCTTTGCGTCTTGCGCTCCGGGCCGGGCGGCGCCGGCCGGTTCCATAGTCATCAATGCCTCCCCGTCGCCTTTGCGGCGTAGCTGTCAGACATCCTTAGGCCATGGCTATGCGGGGTCATGCAACCTTTCGCTTGCCGGTAACGCGCGTTAAGGGTCGAGATATCGCGTTTCACCCGGCGGCCAAAACTGGCTAGGGTGATGTCCAAAAACAGAAACTCCCGAGGAGGCGCCCTGCCATGAGCGACACGTCGAAGACCTATCCCGTTCCCGAAGCTTTCGCCAGGCAGGCGAACCTGACACCGGAAAAATACCGCGCAATGTACGCCGCCTCGATCGCGGACCCCATCGCGTTCTGGGGCGAGCAGGGCAAGCGGCTGGACTGGACGGTGCCCTACACGCAGGTGAAGGATGTCGCATGGGAGACCGGCGACCTGCATGTGCGCTGGTATCATGACGGCGTGCTGAACGTCTCGGCCAACTGCCTTGATCGCCACCTCGCCGCGCGCGGCGACAAGCCTGCGATGATCTGGGAAGGCGACGCACCCGGCGAGACCTACACCATCACATACCGGCAGATGCACATCGCCGTCTGCAAGTTCGCCAACGTGCTGAAAAAGCTCGGCGTGCAGAAGGGTGACCGCGTCACGATCTACATGCCGATGATCCTCGAAGCGGCCTATGCCATGCTCGCCTGTGCGCGGATCGGCGCTGTCCATTCAGTCGTGTTCGGAGGATTTTCGCCGGATGCGCTCGCCGGACGGATCATGGATTGCGGTTCGGACGTCCTGATCACCGCCGATGAAGGCCTGCGCGGCGGCAAGACCGTGCCGCTGAAGGCGAACGCGGACCGGGCCTGCGAGATCGCGGGCGGAATGGTGAGGAAGATGCTCGTCGTCCAGCGCACTGGCGCCGATGTTGCGATGACGGAAGGGCGTGATCACTGGCTGCACGAAATCGGTTCGGACGTGTCTGCGGATTGCCTGCCCGAGCCGATGAACGCCGAGGACCCGCTCTTCATCCTTTATACCTCTGGCTCCACTGGCAAGCCGAAAGGCGTGCTGCATACGACGGGCGGCTATCTCGTCTGGGCCTCGATGACGCATGAATACGTCTTTGACCTCAAAGAGAACGACGTCTTCTGGTGCTCGGCGGATGTCGGCTGGGTCACGGGCCACACGTACATCGTGTACGGACCCTTGGCGAATGGCGCGACCAGCCTGATGTTCGAAGGCGTGCCGACCTATCCGGATGCGAGCCGCTTCTGGAAAGTCTGCGACCACCACAAGGTCACGATCTTCTACACAGCCCCTACCGCTATCCGCGCCCTGATGCGCGAAGGCGAGGGCCCGGTGAAGAAATCTCACCGCCGCTCGCTGCGCCTGCTCGGCACGGTCGGCGAGCCGATCAATCCCGAGGCCTGGGAATGGTATTTCCACGTGGTCGGCGAGGCCCGCTGCCCGATCGTGGACACCTGGTGGCAGACCGAAACCGGCGGCACGCTGATCGTGCCCCTGCCCAACACGACCGACATGAAGCCCGGCGCCGGTTCGCATCCCTTCTTCGGCATCAAGCCGGTGCTGGTCGATGCGGAAGGCCGCGAGCTTGACGGCGCCGCCGATGGCAACCTCCTGATCACCGACAGCTGGCCCGGCCAGATGCGCACTGTGTACGGAGATCACCAGCGCTTCGCCGATACCTATTTCACCGCCTATCCGGGCAAGTATTTCACGGGTGACGGCTGCCGCCGTGACGCGGACGGATTCTACTGGATCACGGGCCGTGTCGACGATGTGATCAACGTCTCCGGCCACCGCTTGGGAACGGCGGAAGTGGAAAGCGCGCTGGTATCTCACGATGCCGTGGCCGAGGCCGCCGTGGTCGGCTACCCGCACGACATCAAGGGGCAGGGCATCTATGCTTATGTGACCCTTCGCACCGGCGTCGTCGCGGATGAGGCGCTGCGCAGGAACCTGGTCCAGCATGTCCGGGGTGAGATCGGCCCGATCGCGTCGCCGGACCTGATCCAGTTCGCCCCTGGCCTGCCGAAGACCCGCTCCGGCAAGATCATGCGCCGCATCCTGCGCAAGATCGCCGAGAACGAATTCGGCAGCCTCGGCGACACGTCCACGCTGGCAGACCCCGAAGTGGTGATCGACCTGATCGAGAACCGGCAGAACCGGTAACGCCCTCATTTTCCGTTGCAGTCGGGCGAGACGATGCGTGTTGCAATGTCGCTGATGTGGCGGATCTGGCTGATGGCGTTCGGCCTCGGTGAGGCTGTTGCGGTCTGGCGATCAGGCCGCCGGCAAATCCACGGTGAACTTCGCGCCGCCCTCGGTGCGGTTCGACGCCCAGACCTTGCCGCGGTGCGTGGCGATGATCTGCTTCACAATGGAAAGGCCAAGCCCGGAATTATTGCCGAAGGCTGTGCCCTTGGGCCTGTCGGTATAGAAACGGTTGAAGATCGTTTCCAGCTTGTCCGGCGGAATGCCAGGCCCTGAATCCTCGACCGTCAGCCGCGCGATCGTGCGCGGGCCGTCATTGGTCTGGTCGAGGCGAACCTCCACCGTCCCGCCGCCGGGAGAGAAGGAGCGCGCATTGTCAATCAGGTTGCGCAGTACCTGGCCCAGCGGACCCTCACGCCCCCGCACCACAAGGCGGGCGCCCATCGTGGCATCCGTGAACGCGACATGCACCGCCATCTCGCCTTCGCCAATGCCTTCATAGGTGCGTACGACGTCGCGAACGAATTTGGCAATGTCGATCTGCTCACTCGGCAGGCGCGTCATCTCCGCCTCAAGGCGCGACGCGTTCGAGATATCCGTGATCAGACGGTCGAGGCGTTTAACGTCGGACGCGATCACCTGGCGCAGCCGCGTCGCCGCGTCGGGATCCTTGACCCGCTCCAGCGTCTCGACGGCCGAACGGATGGACGTCAACGGGTTCTTCAGCTCATGCGCAACGTCCGCTGCAAACTGCTCGTTCGCCTCGATGCGCTCGAGCAGCGCCTCGGTCATGCTCTGGATCGAGGTGGCGAGGTCGCCGATCTCGTCTGTCCGCTGCGTCAGCAGGGGCACGTCGATCTTCTCTGACGCGCCGGACCGGATCCGGTCGGCCGCCAGTGACAGGCGCCGCAAGGGCCGGGCGATCCCGAGCGTCAGCATCACGGACGTGATGAAGGCCATGAGCACCGCAACGCCGATGAACGGCACCAGCGCGACACGTTCGGCCCGGATGATCTCGTCGATGTCGCTTGCTTCCAGCACCAGCACGCCGACCACCGCCGAAACACGCTGAACAGGCATCGATACGGAGATTACTCGGCTGCCCCGATCGGAGAAGCGCTGGCTCGCCGCCTGTCCGCCGAGGGCGGCAACTTCGAACTCCTCCTCGAAACTCTGGGTACGGAGCGCCTCAGACGTCCGGCGCGGCGAGAAGAAGCCGAAGAATTCGCCTGCCCATTCGGACAGGTCCCGTCCCGTTCGCGCGAGCAGGCCCGGCTCGCTCAGCGCAGGCAGGGCGGCGACGTCGACCTTCTCCGACAGGTAGTAGCTGTCCCCGATCAGTTCGCCGTCCGGCGTGAAGATGCGGGCACGCACGCGCTCGGGCAGGTTCAGCCTTTGCAGCGTTTGGCGCGCGGCGTCCGGGTTCAGGCCGGGCTCCGGCGTGGTGGCGTCATCGGACAGGAGGCTCGAGAAGATCTGCGCCTGCGCTTCAAGGTCCTGCTTCTTCGAGGCGACGAAGCCGGCTCGCATCTCGTTGAGCACCATCGCGCCGATGATCAGGATCGCGAGGCCGGCGAGGTTCGACACGAAGATCAGCCGCGCGATGCGCGAGCCCAGGATCGTCGTGCCGCGCCTCAGGCCCGGGCGGCGGGGGGTATTCCTGTCAGGCATGGCCTTGTCCCCTCAACTCGACGGCCGCGCCAGACTTCAGGCGTCGGCCGCGACGCACATCTTGATGATGCGATCCGGGCTTTTCGGGGGCTCGCCCTTCGCCAGCGCGTCGATGGCGTCCATGCCTTCGGTCACCTGGCCCCAGACGGTGTATTGCCGGTTCAGGAAAGAGGCATCCTTGAAGCAGATGAAGAACTGACTGTTGGCCGTGTTGGGCTGGTTGGTCCGCGCCATCGAGCAGGTGCCGCGCACGTGCGGCTCGGCGTTGAATTCGGCCTTCAGGTCCGGCTTCTTGGATCCGCCCATGCCGGTGCCTTTCGGGCAGCCAGTCTGCGCCATGAAGCCCTCGATCACGCGGTGGAAGACGATGCCGTCATAAAATCCCTCACGGGCGAGTTCCTTGATGCGCTTGACATGGCCGGGCGCCAGATCCGGGCGCAGCGTGATCGTCACGTTGCCCTTCGACGTCTCGAGCAGTAGTGTGTTTTCAAGGTCAGACATCAGGCACTCCGGTTTCCATTTCAGTCATTTAACGTTCGTCTTACTGGCTATTCAATCGCGGCTCTGGCGGCAAGCAGTGCCTGCATGTATACAGAGGCCGACAAGCTGAAGGAGAACAAGGGATTGGCGGCTATCGTCGGGAGCATTCAGGCCTTCCTGCTGACCATCGTGGCCGCGTTCTACCTGCTATGGGCCGGCGGCGGCACGTTCCCGTTCGCGAACGAGCAGTCGCTCGCCCGCTCCGTGATTGGCCGCCGGGGCATCACCCGCGTACCGTCCCGGCGTGCGTTCCTCTATCTCGGCGTCCTTTTGCTGGCGGCCGCTGTAGCGGCTTTCCTGATGGGCGGTTTCAGTGAAGCCTACTCGAAGTCGAAAATGGTGTTAGCGCCCCTGGGATTGTTTCTCGCTGCCGTCTTTTTCGCGAGAGGTGTCGCCGGAATTCTTCCCGCCTTCGAGCGGGCGGCGCCGGAACAGCCATTCCTGTCGCTCAATCGCCGGCTCTATTCGCCCTTCTGCGTTCTCATCGGATTCGGGTTTCTCTTTCTGGTGTTGTCGCTGCCCAACTGGGCCTACCGCTTGCGTTAGGTCATTTGTGAATGCGCCTGTCCGGAAAGGCGGCGAGCCAGTCTTCGGCTGACAGCCCGTCCGGTCCGCGCGCCTTCATCATGCCGGCGAAGTTCCAGTGATTGAGCTGCGTCTCAATCCGGGCGTCCGCTGACTGGAACGCGCGCGGCACGCCGCCGCCGGTCAGGAAGCCGGCTGCCTTCACATAGTCTGAGCGATCATAAGTGTGCGGGTCGGCGTCCACATGCACCACGCGTTCGGCTGAGGCCGGGCGACCATCGCGCGCGGCGATGCGTGTCACGGGTTTCGCGACAGGATCGGCGCCGACCATCAAGGCAAGTGAGCCCAGCGCGCCAGCCGCACGCAGCACCGTGTCTGCGCCCCAGCTATGCCCGATCAGCGCGAGCGGATGACCGGCAGAGGCGAGATCGCACACGAGACGTTGGGCGGCTGTTATCTTCCAGTGCGGCAGATAATGCACATCGCGTTTGCCCCGCAGGCCGTCGCGGCGCGCTTCGGCATACGAAAGAACGAGGCGGGAGCTCTCGTCTCCCGCCCCGCCGATGAACACTTCGGCTGGAATCTTACTCCGTGTAGCGATAGCCGACGCCATAGAGGGTTTCGATCGCATCGAACTCGTCCGTCACTTCCCGGAACTTCTTGCGGAGCCGTTTGATGTGGCTGTCGATGGTACGGTCGTCCACGTAGATCTGGTCGTCATAGGCCGCGTCCATCAGCTGGTCGCGGCTCTTAACGTATCCGGGGCGGGCCGCCAGGGCCTGCAGGATCAGGAACTCGGTGACGGTGAGGCGCACCGTCTTGCCGTCCCAGGTGCAGGCATGGCGGTTGGGGTCGAGCACCAGCTTGCCGCGTACAATCGGCTTGGAGTCGCCCTCCTCGGGACCGGCGACACCGCCGCGGGCCCGGCGAAGCAGCGCCTTCACGCGCTCGGCCAGCAGGCGGTTCGAGCAGGGCTTCCTCACGAAATCATCGGCGCCGATGTTGAAGCCGATCACTTCGTCGATCTCTTCATCCTTCGATGTCAGGAAGATCACCGGCAGTTCGGACGTCTGGCGAAGGCGGCGCAAGAGCTCCATCCCGTCCATCTTCGGCATCTTCACGTCGAGAATGGCGATGTCGGGCGGCGACTCGGTCAGCGCTGGCAGGGCGGCCTCGCCGTCATGATAGGTGCGCACCTGATAGCCTTCGGCCTCAAAGAACAGTTTGAGCGAAGCCACGATGTTCTCATCGTCGTCCACCAGTGCGAGCGTTGTCATTGCCTTGTCCTTCTCGGCCAGCCGCAGGCCAGATGAGGCCTCGGTCCGCTTGGCATAAGGTTCAATCACAGCTCGGTACATTTCAAAAGCCCTCCATTGGTGGAGCTTCAACAAAATCAACGGAGTGCGGCGGGCCGTTGCCCGGATTGCGGCGCTCTCGCGATTCATTGCGGCGGATTGCGCCGCAAGTGTGAAGGATGGGCCGCGGACGGGGCGGGAATTCTGCGTACAGATTTAAGCTTGTGAATCGGAATCCCGCGCTCTGCCTCATCATCGCACAGTTTTTCCGCTCATCCCGGCGAAGCCGAGCCCCCGGAAACCCTTGCAGCGTCTGACGAAACTGGACCCCGGCTTTCGAGGGAGTGACCGGGCACCAGGGTTTTTCAGCGCGTCCCGGTCCGGCCGGGTCCGAGGCTGGGTCATTCTGCCTTCAAGCCTGAGGCCGAAGAGGTGTCAGCCAAAACCTGACGCGGGTCCGGCGTGCGGGGAGGTCTTCGCCTTGCTGGGACCGGATGGGATCAGAGCCCCGGTGCGCGCCGGAGACACCTGACTTCCCCCACACTCTATCCATCGTCCCCGGACCCGAGGGCAAAGCCTATCGGCAGGACCCGAACGAGACGCAAACCGGAAGGGAAATCCCGTCCGGCAGCTTGTCATGCGGCGGGCGGGTTCTCGATAGGTGGGGCGGCGGGTTCAGCGGCGACCGATTTGGTGCGGCCGGCGCGTTCCGCGAACGCCTTGCGGAACGGGCGAAGAGCGCCGGGGCGGTACTTGAGCTCTTGTTTCGAAGCGCGGGCGAGTAAGGCTTCATCGAACATCGCTTCGAGGTCGCTCACACTTGGATGCTTGCGGTCTCGCCCGCTGGTCTTCGGCCAGACCTGTCTCGGTCGGATCGGCCAGTTCATCATGTTCAGAGAGCGCACAAATGTCGGCCGGTCCGGGCGGGCATCGAACGCGGCCTTAGCGACGGCTTCGGCCAACGGCGAGGTATCGCCGCCTTCCGTTCCGTAGAAGCGCAATCCTTCAGCGGCCGCGCCATCGGTGATCCATTTCAGAGACCCGGCGGACAACGCCTCGCGCCCGCCACCGCCAACGTCTCCGTGGTATCCGACGAACCAGCGCTGCAGATAGGCGGTCCGACCGGACCGGGTGTTTTCTTCCTCCAGCCCGTCCCAGAGCGTTACGGGAAACCCTGCGCGGCATTCATCAACCGCAACGGCATGACGGGCGGCGCGCACATTGCTCGCCAACCGCCGGTTCTTCAGGCGGTAACGATCCTTGTTCTTGGTCGAGAAATACGACTTTACCACTTCGCCCATGCCCCTTTGGGCGACCGTGTCGAACACGCCCACATAGGTAATCGGCGGCGCCCGGTCGATGGCGCGGCGGGCGCCCGTCTCATCGCGCGTGCCCTTGCCGTAACGAATACGGAAGGCGCGGGCCTGATCGGCATGCGAATCTTTCTCGGCTTGCGGGGCGTCCTCTCTTGGGGCGCGGTAATAGAGACGGAAGCCTTCGCGCGCGCGTTCTGCATGGCGCCGGCTGACGATGCCGGCCACACTGATGAACCCGGCGAGCCGCCGCGCCGCAAACGCGCCGCGGCTGAACCCGAAGATGTAGATTTCGTCGCTTCCTCGTAAACGAAAGCGAGGCTCAGGTAAGTTTCGACGATGATGTCCTCTAGGCCCTCGCCGAACGCGCCGCCGAACAGGCGTGTCGTGCGGTAGATCAGGTTGCCGAAGAAGCCCGCCTCTTCCAGCGCGCCGACGGTGGAGCCGACCCCTTGACTGTAAATTACGTGCTGATGGATGTGCGTGCCATCCGGCAGCGTTTCCTTGTGCGCCACGGAGCGGGCGATGATCGCGATGTTGGTGTGCCTGGCCTGGTTCAGCGTCTGCCAGGTGCCGTCCATGCAGATGATGATACGCTTCATGCCTGCTTGCCCCTGGCCATGCTCCCCCGAGCCCCCATTAACGGTAATCCACAATACTGCGGGGCGGAAGCCGGCGTATCAGCGGCCGCAGACTACTTGAACCATTCGCCCAGCCAGGGCGCGTGTTCACCCACGAAAGTCGCAGCAAAGCCGGCGCCTGTGATCAGCCCGAAGATCAGCACACAGAGCGCCGTGATCCAGCCGAGCGCAAGCAGCGCCCCGGCGCCGGCGAAAATGCCGTCGCGTTGCAACAGGCCGACGGCGGCCACGGTGATCGCGAGTGACGGGATGGTATTGGTGATCGGTAGCATGATCGTGACCGAGGCAAGCGCAATGATCAGCCCGATGATCCGCTCCCCGGCGCCGTGCGCCACCCAGCGCCAGCGCGGACGCGAAAGGCGCTCCGTCCAGCGCAGGCGCTTGCCGGCAAAGTCCGCCACTGCGCTCAGCCATTCCGGCTTCAGCTTCGCCCGCATTGCCCAGCCCGGCAGCCAGGGCTCATGCCGCCCGGCCGCGATCTGAAGGCCAAGCAGGCAGATCGGAACGGCGATCAGCTGCGCGCCAGGAAGGCCCGGCACGAGACAAGGAATGGCGAGGATCAGGATCAGAAGGCCGAACGCGCGGTCATCGAGCGCATCAACGACATCGCCGAGCGTCTTGGGCGCGTCGCCGTCAACGCGGGCGATCTCGATGATGGCGTCAATGAAACTGCCCTGCGGCGCGGCTTCGAGGTTTCGCGGGGTGTCTGAAGGGGTCATGTCAGTGCGCCGCCGCCCAGGTCTTGGCGGCCTTGGCCTCGACGACCAGCGGCACGGACAGCTTGACGGCCGGTCCGTCCGCGTTCGCCATTGTATCCTGCGCAACCTTGATCAACGCCGCGGCCTCCTTTTCGGGGCATTCGAACACGAGTTCATCGTGCACCTGAAGCAACATCCGTGCCTTGAGGCCCGCCCCGGCGAGCGCCTCCGGCATGCGGATCATCGCGCGCTTGATGATGTCGGCGGCAGTGCCCTGCAGCGGCGCGTTGATCGCCTGGCGCTCCGCGAAGGCGCGGGCGGGGCCCTTGGCCTTCATGTCGGGCAGGTTGATCTTTCGGCCGAACGCCGTGCGCACGAAACCGGTCTCGCGGGCGAATTCCTTTGTTTCGTCCATATACTGACGAATGCCGGGGAAGCGCTTGAAGTATTGCTTTATATACTCGCTCGCCTCGCCCTGCGGGATGCCGAGCTGGCGGGCGAGGCCGAAGCCGGAGATACCATAGATTATGCCGAAATTGATCGCCTTCGCCTGACGGCGCACCATCGGGTCCATGCCCTGGACCGGCACGCCGAACATCTCACTGGCGGTCATGGCGTGGATGTCGAGCCCGTCCTTGAACGCCTGTTTCAGCGCCGGAATGTCCGCCATGTGAGCGAGAATGCGCAGTTCGATCTGTGAATAGTCAGCTGAGACGAGCACATTGCCGTCTTCGGCTATGAACGCCTCGCGGATCTTGCGGCCTTCCTCCGTCCGTACCGGGATGTTCTGGAGGTTAGGGTCGGTCGATGACAGGCGGCCCGTCTGCGCGCCGGCCATCATGTAGCTCGTATGCACGCGGCCCGTTTCCGGCTTGATCGCCGCCTGCAGCGCTTCGGTATAGGTGGAGCGCAGCTTGGACAGCATCCGCCAGTCCACGATGGTGCGGGGCAGGCCATGGCCCGCATCGGCGAGTTCTTCGAGCACGTCGGCGTCCGTCTGCCAGGCGCCGGTCTTGGTTTTCTTGCCGCCCGGAATGCTCATTTCGTCGAACAGGATTTCGCCGAGCTGCTTGGGCGAGCCGATGTTGAAGGATCGCCCGGCCTGCTCATGGGCCTGGGCTTCCAGCCCGGCCATCCGCTGCGAAAAATCTGCTGAGAGGCGCGACAGCATCTGTCGGTCTACCCTGATGCCGGCCTGCTCCATCGCGGCGAGGACCGGCACCAGAGGACGTTCCAACGTCTCGTAAACGGTGGTCACCTCTTGCGTGCGCAGACGGGGCTTCAGGACTTGCCAGAGCCGGAGCGTCACATCTGCGTCTTCGGCGGCATACTCGGTCGCCTTGTCGAGCGGCACCTGCGCGAACGTCTTCTGCGTCTTGCCGCTTCCGGTGACTTCTTTGAACGAGATCGGCTTGTGGCCGAGATAACGCTCGGAGAGTTCATCCATGCCGTGATTGTGGATGCCGGCGTTCAAAGCAAACGAGATCAGCATCGTGTCGTCAATTGGCGCGACGCGAATGCCATGGCGCGCAAATACGCTGATGTCATACTTGATGTTCTGGCCGATCTTGAGGACGCACGCGTCCTCCAGCATCGGCTTCAGCACTTTCAGGGCTTCGGCGCGCTTGATCTGGCGCGGCGGATCGGCGCCGAACATGTCACCGCTGCCCGCGGCAACGCCGGGGTCGACATGGGCGAGCGGTATATAGCAAGCCTCGCCCGGCGCGAGCGCCAGCGAGACGCCGACCAATCCCGCGCCCACGGAATCGAGCGCATCGGTTTCGGTATCCACCGCCGCCCAGCCCTGCGCGGTGGCCCGCGCGACCCAGTCTTCCAGCGTCTTGAGATCGCGGATACAGACATAGGCAGAGCGGTCGATCGCCGCAGCTTCCGGTGCGGCAATATCCAGAGTGCCTTCCTTCTCCATCTGCTCGCGCACCCGGCGTGCGATCGTGCGCAACTCCATTTCCTCAAGGAAGGCGATCAGCGTTTTCGGGTCGGGGTCCTGCACGGCCAGGTCTTCGAGCAAGACGGTGAGGGGCACATCCCCCTTCAGCGTCACGAGCTGTTTCGAAATCCGCACCTGGTCGGCAAACTCGATCAGCGTCTCGCGGCGTTTCGGCTGCTTGATCTCGCCCGCGCGTTCCAGCAGCGCCTCCACGCTGCCATACTCCGTCAGCAGCTGCGCCGCCGTCTTGATGCCAATGCCAGGCGCGCCGGGCACGTTGTCGACGCTGTCGCCGGCGAGGGATTGTACGTCCACGACCAGTTCCGGGCCGACGCCGAACTTCTCGATCACATCGTCCCGGCCCATCAGCTTGTTCTTCATCGGGTCGAGCATCAGCACCTTGTCGGAGACAAGCTGCATCAGGTCCTTGTCGGACGAGACGATGGTCACGCGTGCGCCTTTCGCCTCGGCCTCGCGGGCATAGGTTGCGATCAGGTCATCGGCCTCGAAGCCGATGAGTTCGATAGCATGCGCCGCAAAGGCTTCGGAGGCGCGCCGCACGAGCGGAAACTGCGGAACGAGTTCCTCTGGCGCGGGCGGGCGCTGGGCCTTGTAGAGGGGATAGAGGTCGTTGCGGAACGTGTTGCCGGACGCATCAAAGATGCAGGCAAAGTGCGTCGGGCGTTCGGAGCCCTTCAGGTCTTCCAGCAGCTTGAACAGCATGTTGCAGAAGCCGGAGACCGCGCCGACCGGCAGTCCGTCGGACGCGCGCGTCAGCGGCGGCAAGGCGTGAAACGCCCGGAAGATGTAGGCGCTCGCGTCGATCAGGTAGAGATGGCTCTTGTCGGTGACGGGGGCCGTGGCCATGCGCGATTCCTCTGTTCTGCGGAGGGTTTAGCCGCTGGCGGCCGGTCCGTCACCCGCTCGATATCGCTTCGCTTGCGAGCGCCGTTGGAGGCGGCCCCGAACAGGCGTATAGTGTGGTTGGCTAGGGGAGGGACACAAAGTGACAGAAGATCCTGCGCCTCAATCCGTGAAAGCTGGCTGGCATCTCTGGCCGGTGGGTATCCTCGGCATTTTCTGGAACGGTTACGGTTGTTTTGATTTTGTTATGACGACGACCCGGAATGACGCCTACATGGGCCAGTTCCCGCAGGAGATGCAGGATTACTGGTATTCCATGCCATGGTGGATGTTCGGCATCTGGGCGGTCGGCGTGTTCGGCGCGCTATCTGGCAGCATTGCCCTGCTGATGCGCAGCGCCGCCTCGGTCACCCTGTTTGCAGCCGCGTTTCTTGCTTCGCTCGCCAGCTTTTACGTCGGCTGGAAAGATGCGAGCGCGCCTGAAGCGGAGGGCATGGAGTTCATGCCCTTCGTGATCCTTGGCATTGGTTTCGCCTTTACGGTTTATGCCTATTGGCAGTCACGTCGCGGGGTTCTGCGCTGACGCTTACGGCTGCCCGCAAGATCCGGTGTCGCAGAATCACCGGTTTTGAGGGAGGAAAACAAGACAAACACCCGGTATGGTCTGATGGGCCTTGTCACCTTGGCGCTTGCGGCCTGCGGGCGGGGCTTTTCCCCGGCCAGTTCGCCCGGAGAGCCCTGTCCCGGGATCACCTAGGCCGAGTTCAACGCCTTCAGCAAGACAGGTTCGGCGAAGGCGGTCGCCAGGGTCAGTGAAGACGGCAATACCGCGATAACGACCGGCCCCGGCCAGGTCCGGTGCGCCTCGGGGAGCCGCGCCGCCAAGGCCTGCCGCCGCCCGAACCCGCGGGTGTTCCGGTATGAGTTTGCCAACGGCTCGGCAGTGCATGTGCGCGTGCCGGCAGAAACCGAATACCGGTTCCGGGCGGCCGCGCAGCCGACGAGCTGCGAGATCATCAAGGCGGGCTGACGCTTGCGCTGAATTGAATTCAGTCTAGCCTTCCTCCCAACGAAACCGGGAGGATGGCATGATCAATGAAAAGAACCTGACCTGGGTGCTGCGCAAGCGGCCGGTGGGCGACCTGCGCGAGGGCGACCTTGAACTCGTGGAGAGCGCGCTCGCGCCGCTTGATGAGGGGCAGGTGCGGGCGAAGACAATCTATCTGTCGCTCGATCCGACGAACCGGATCTGGATGAGCGACATGGACGCCTATCTGCCGCCTGTGCAGATCGGCGATGCCATGCGCGGCGGCGGGCTGAGCGTGATCACGGAAAGCCGCTTCGACGGTCTGGCGCCCGGCGACATCGTCAACACCGGCCTTGCTGGCTGGGCCGTGTACAATACGCTGCCCGGCGCGGCGCTCGCGAAACTGCCGAAGCTGCCCGGTGTTCCGCTCACGGCCTATATGGGCCCGCTCGGTGCGACCGGCATGACGGCTTATTTCGGGCTGATGGATATTGCCAAGCCGAAGGCGGGCGAGACCGTTGTCGTTTCGGCGGCCGCCGGCGCGGTTGGCTCCATGGTTGGGCAGATCGCAAAAATCCAGGGCTGCCGCGTGGTTGGCATTGCAGGCGGCAAGGACAAGTGCCGCTGGCTGACCGAAGTTGCCGGGTTTGATGCCGCTATCGATTACAAGTCCGAAGACGTGGGCGCCGCGCTCGACAAGTATTGTCCGAAGGGTATCGACATCAATTTCGAGAATGTTGGTGGACGGATCATGGACGAAGTGATCGCCCGCCTCAATGACTTCTCCCGTATGCCCCTCTGCGGCCTGATCTCGACCTACAACGCGACGGACCCGGTACCCGGGCCTTACAACTTCGCTAACCTTCTGATGCGGCGAACGCTGGTGAAAGGCTTCATCGTGATCGACTATTTCCCGCGCTTTCCGGAAGGCATCCAGCAGATGGCGATGTGGCTGATGGAAGGCAAGCTGAGGTTCGAGACAGATATCGTTGACGGCTTCGAGAAAGCCCCTTCAAGCCTGTCGCGCCTGTTCGAAGGCAAGAACCTCGGTAAGCTGGTGGTCAAGGTCAGCGACGAGCCGGCGTGAGACGCCGGTTCAGCTTGTGTTCAGCTGCGGGGCTCGCTTATCGCTTCCAACGGAAACGGGAATTCGGGGTATTTGAATGAAAGTAGAGATGAGCGCGCCTCTGCGCGCTTTGCTGGCTGGCGCGGGTCTTCTCGTGATGGCTGGATGCACGACATCTGATCTTGAGGCGATCGCGGCCGGCCTGGAACTGGCCGCCGATGACATGGCGGTCACGCTGACACAGGTGCCAGCTTTTGAGTGCGGACTGAACGCTCAGGGCAATCCGGTTTGCGATGACACTGGCGATGGGTTTGCAGCCCGCTATGGCGACCCGAATTTCGAATTCGTGCACGGATGGTATTATCCGGCCCCCATGCGGATAAACGATTATGGCGAAGCCTATCAGTATGACGGTGGCTGCGACTGCTGGGTGCGTGAGCCGTCGTTGGACACCTATCCGGAGTGATCCGTAGCGCGCAGCCGTCTGCGCGGCGCAAGTCGCCTTGCACAGAGGCCGCGATCCTGTTCATATAGTTTTTGGAAACCCGGCTCCAGGAGTATGGGATGCGTCGGCAGCATCTGTTTTTGTTGGCATTTATTCCGGCGCTCTTCAGTGCTGGCTTAGCCTCTGCTGACAGCGCGCCGGGCAAGCCGGCCGGGCTTACGGACTGGGCAGTGGCCATTGTGGCTGCGGACTGGCGCGATGGGGCGGGCACGCCGATTGAGGCGTTCGAGAATTCCCGGCGCGATCTGGCACTCGGCTTTGCCGCTGCCGGTCTCAATCCTGAAAACATCACCGATCTGTCCCTGAGGCCGGATACTCGCAGCGGTAAGGGGCTGGCGTCCGACGAGGCGTTTGCCGCGATTTCCGCCCAGACGGAGACGGCCAGATCAGGATGCCTGCTGTACTTTACGTCGCATGGTTCACCCGATGGGATGGTACTCGGTGATGAAGGCTTGCTCAGTCCGCCCCGGCTCGACTCCCTAATTGATGGCTGGTGCGGCGAGCGGCCAACCGTCGTGGTCGTCTCGGCCTGTTTCTCCGGAGTGTTTGTCCCGGCGCTCGCGGCGCCCAACCGGATCGTCATGACCGCCGCACGGTCGGATCGCTCGTCCTTCGGATGCAGTGACGATGCCACCTACCCTTACTTCGATGGCTGCGTGCTCGAGAGCCTGCCGGTCGCGGCGGACTTCATCCACCTCGCGAGCCTGAGCCGTTCCTGCGTCTCGCGCCGTGAACGGGAAGAGCGCCTCACGCCGCCGTCCGAGCCGCAACTTCGCATTGGCGCGGATGTCGAAGCCTCGCTGCCTTTCCTGAACTTCTGACAGGGCCTAGGCGGCCAACACCGCTAAGGCTCGATCCAGATCGGCCTTCAGGTCACGGACGGCTTCCAGTCCGATATGGAAACGGAGCAGGGGACCGGCGCGGCGCTCAGTCCAGCTGCCCTTCATGCGCGTGAGTTGCTGGTCGCAGGGGATAACGAGGCTTTCGAACCCGCCCCAGGAAAAGCCGAGGCCGAAGAGGTTCAACGCGTCGAAGAAGCGTTCCATCCCGCCTTCGGGAACAGGCTGAAGGACGACACCGAACAGGCCGTTGGAGCCGGTGAAGTCCCGCTTCCACAAGGCGTGATCGGGGCTCGCGAGCAATGCCGGATGAAGCACATCCGCGACTTTTGGGTGCGCACTCAACCAATGCGCCATCTCGAGGCCTGCGGCTTCATGCGCCTTGAGGCGTGTGTTCAGCGTGCGCAGACCGCGCAGCGCAAGATAGGCGTCGTCAGGCGCAAGGCCGATTCCCCAGTCTTCCGAGGCTGCGGCAATCTTGGCGGCCAATCCGCCATTACCAGTCATCACGGCGCCGGCAAAGGCGTCGGCGTGACCGACGACATATTTCGTGAGGGCCTGCACGCTGATATCGGCGCCGAGGGCAAGCGGTTGGTGATGCAGGCCTGAGCCCCAGGTATTGTCGCAGATGATCCGTATGCGGCGCGCCTTGCAGACCGCGGCGATGGCCGCAAGGTCGGCAATTTCGAACGTGAGCGAGCCGGGGGATTCGAGGAAGATAGCCTGCGTTTCCGGGCGCAGGCGGCGCTCCAGATCGGCCGTGTCGCGCGGATTGAAGCGCTCGGCCTCTACACCCATCTCCTTCAGGCGGCGTTCGCAGAAGCGGGCGGTCGGGCCATAGGCGCTGTCCGTGAACAGAAGATGGCCGCCCGATGAGACGCAGGCCGTGATGGCGAGGGCGCAGGCTTGCAGGCCATTGGAGGCGAGGCGCGTATGTGCCGCGCCCTCAAGCTCGCCCATCGCTGCTTCGAGTTCGCGGTGCACCGTGAGGCCCATCCGGCCATAGGTTGGCTTGGCGCCGTAGAGACCGGCCTCGTCGCGGAACAGGACAGTCGAGGCGCGCTCCAGCGGCGGGTTGACCGTCACCCGGTCCAGCCGCCCCTTACGCGTATGGATGAGGCGCGTTTCGGGGGCGGCCTCGTCCTCCTTCATTCGGGAGATGTCGCAACCGGGCGCGAGGGGTCAGACGTCCAGTCCGTCCACGATCCATCATAGACCGCGACATCGTAATTGCCGAGCCGCGCAAGGGCGAGGGCCGTAATCGCGGCGGTGACGCCGGAGCCACAGGTTGTGACCGTCGGCGCGGCGGGATCCTTGAACAGTTTCTTGAGGTCTTTCGCCGGTTTCATGCGGCCGCCCGCGGCGATCAGCTGGCTACCGGGCAGGTTGATGCTGCCGGGGATATGGCCAGAGGCGAGACCCGCGCGCGGCTCAGGATCGCGCCCGGCAAAGCGGCCTTCGGGGCGGGCGTCGATTACGGTTGCCTTCGCCGCGGTCATGAGACTTTCGAGGCCCTTTGCGTCCACCACCAGATCGCTGCGCACGCGCGGCGTGAAGTGGCGTTCACCGGTTATGGGCGGCATGTCGTCCAGCGCGCCGCCGGCTTCGACCCAGCTGGCAAGGCCGCCATCCAGTACGCGCACATCGCTCGCGCCCATGACGCGGAACATCCACCAGACGCGGGCCGAGGCGAAGAAGTTGTTCTGGTCGTACACGATGATCCGGTTGCCATCGCCGAGGCCGAGCTTGCGCACGCGCGAGGAAAACTTCACGGCGTCCGGCAGCATGTGGGGCAGGGACGAAGAGGTGTCGGCAATCTCGTCGATATCGAAATGCACCGCCTTCGGAATATGCCCGCGCATCCAGGCCTGGCGCCCGGTCTCCGGCGGGTTGGTGAACGGAGCAAAAAAGGTTGCGTCTACGACGCGCAAGTCGGGCGCCGAGATGTTGGTCAAAAGCCAGTCGGCGCTGACGAGGGGGTCACCTGTTTCCATGCGTCTATTTCTCCATCCACGGCGGCACTGGCAATCCCTTTCCGCGCAGGAATTCGGGATTGTACAATTTTGACTGGTAGCGATTTCCATAATCGCAAAGGATCGTTACGATGGTATTGCCGGGTCCAAGTTCGCGGGCGAGGCGGATGGCGCCTGCCACGTTGATGCCGGCTGAGCCGCCGAGACAGAGGCCTTCTTCCTCGACCAGCTTGAAGAGGATGTTCAGAGCTTCGTCGTCATTGATCCTGTAAGCCTTGTCCACCTCGATGCCTTCGAGATTGGCCGTGATGCGACCCTGGCCAATGCCTTCTGTGATTGAGGTGCCTTCGGCTTTCAGTTCGCCCGTCGTGTAGAACGAATAGAGCGCCGCGCCGCCGGGATCGGCGAGACCGATCTGGATCTTCTTGTTCTTCTCTTTCAGCGCGAGGGACACACCGCCGAGCGTGCCGCCGGAGCCGACCGCGCAGATGAAGCCGTCGAGCTTGCCGTTCGTCTGTGTCCAGATTTCCTGCGCGGTGGTCGAATAGTGCGCGCGGCGGTTGGCCTGGTTGTCGAACTGGTTGGCCCAGATCGCGCCGTTCGGTTCGGACTTTGCAAGGTCTTCGGCGAGACGACCTGAATAGCGCACGTAGTTGTTGGGGTTCGCATAGGGGACAGCGTCCACTTCGATCAGCTGGGCGCCGAGCAGGCGGACCGCGTCTTTCTTCTCCTGGCTCTGGGTGCGCGGCATGACGATGACGACGCGGTAGCCGAGCGCCTTGCCGACCAGGGCGAGACCGATGCCGGTGTTGCCCGCCGTGCCTTCCACGATCGTGCCGCCGGGGCTCAGCAATCCAGCCGCTTCCGCTTCGCGCACGATGCCGAGCGCCGGCCGGTCCTTGACCGATTGGCCGGGATTCAGGAACTCGCACTTGCCAAGGATTTCACACCCGGTTGCCTCGGACGCCGCCTTGAGGCGCAAAAGCGGCGTGTTGCCGATCAAATCAACGATCGAGCGCTGGGCGGTCATAAAGGGGCGTTTCCTGTGTTCATTCGGGGCTTTTCCAAGCCTTAAGGGGCTGCGGCGCTCCCGGCAACGGGGGGTGGATTTTTGATCCAAACGGCCAGCTGCCGCGTAAAGACTGTCAGAGCCCCAAGCCGGATTAACACTGAATGCTGTTCACGCGCGAAGATACTTATGCCTCGTTCATGATGGACCATGCTGCCGGCACGCACCCGGAGTCGCTGGCGCTGGCGGGTGATCTGCACATGATGCTGAGCAAGGATGCGGCAAGTACGGCCTTCGCCTGGTCGATCATCGGCGGCGCTCTGCTGGAGACTGCCGAAGCCGAACCGTTGGTCAGGGCCCCCGAGCCGGAGCGCCTCAGTTACAAGCGGCAGCGATCGCCAGCAGGCGCACGCGCCATCCTTGACGTGGCCTCTGGGCCGATCACCTGGAAACGCGGCCTGTCGTCCATTGCGTATCTGCCGGTCGGTGTGCCCGGCGGAAAGCTGATGAAACTGGAAGCGGGGCAGAGCGTTCCCAAACATGGTCATACCGTCATCGAAGCCACAGTGGTTGTTCAGGGCCGGTTAAGGGACGCTTTCGGAGAATATGGGGAAGGTGACCTGATGCTGGGCGAACCCGGCATGCATCACAAACCGGTGGCTGCAGGGAATGAACCCTGCGTCTGTTACGTGGCCGAGCCACCCTTGTTTAGTTGGAGATTACAATGACCGCGACACGCGCATTCCTCTCGATTCTGGCCCTTGCCTTTGCTGGCACGGCATCGGCTGAGCCGACGAAGACATGGCAGCCAAAGGCAGGCGACGTCATCAGCTTCAACGTGCTGCGCGACGGACAGGCCTTCGGCAAACATGCCGTGCGTTTCGAAAAGGGCGCTGATGGTACGCTGATCGCAACGACAGATGTGTCGCTGAAAGCAGGCCTCGGGCCGGTGACGCTGTTTCGCTACGAGCTGGACGCCACCGAAACCTGGCTCGGCGGCAAGCTCGTGTCCGTGAACGGTAAGGTCAATGAAGATGGCAAGAAACGGTCTGTCGTCGCCAAGCGCGACGGCGACGCGCTGAGCGTTAAAGGCAGCGATTTCAACGGCGTTGCGCCAACTGGAATTCTGCCGGCAAGCCACTGGAACTATGACCAGACCAAATCGAGCAAGCTTCTGTCCACGGAAGATGGCGAGATCATCAACGTGAAGGTCGAGAGCCTCGGACGTGAAAAGATCAAGGCGGGCGGAAAGACGGTGAATGCCAACCGCTACCGGATGGATTCCGCTATAGATGTGGACCTCTGGTATGATGATACCGGGCGCTGGGTGAAACTCACGTTCGAGGCACGCGGCCAGACGATTGATTACGTGCTCGACAAGATGTACTAAGCGGCTCCGGGGGCGGCGGATGGGTGTACTGAGGCTGGTCCTCGGCGATCAGCTTTCGCCGTCCCTCTCGTCTTTGCGCGGCATTGGCCAGGACGATGTTGTCCTGATGGCGGAGGTTGCCGAAGAGGCGACCTATGTACGCCATCACAAGAAGAAGATTGCCTTCCTGTTCGCGGCGATGCGCCACTTCGCAGCGGAGTTGCGGACGGCGGGGCATAACGTCCGGTACGTCCGGTTGGATGATGCCAACAACCAGGGCTCGCTGCGGGGTGAGGTCGCCAGGGCACTGGAAAACGCGCCGGCGCTGTCCGGTGTGATTGTCACCAAGCCCGGCGAATGGCGGTTGTTGCAGGATATGGAGACGTGGCGCGATCTGCTGCCCGCGCCGGTGGAGCTGCGAGACGATGATCGGTTCATTGTGCCGCTGACGGAGTTTTTTGCCTGGGCCAAGGGCCGGAAGCAATTCCGGCTGGAGTTCTTCTACCGCGAGACCCGCCGCAAGACGGGCCTCCTCATGGATGGTAATCAGCCGGCCGGCGGGCAATGGAATTTCGATCAGGATAATCGCAAACGCCTGCCAAAATCGATGGTGCCGCCGCCGCGTTTCCTGCCTCAGCCAGATGCGCTGACGCGTGAGGTCATCGAATTTGTCCGCACCCGGTTTGCGGATCATTTCGGCGATCTGGAGCCCTTCGTGTTTGCCACGACACGGGCAGGTGCCGAGGCGGCGCGGGACCATTTCATCGGCGAAATCCTGCCCGGCTTTGGGGACTGGCAAGACGCGATGGCGAAGGGCGAGCCGTGGATGTGGCATTCGATCTTGTCGATTTATCTCAATTGCGGGCTGCTGGATCCGCTGGATGTGTGCCGCCGCGCCGAGACCGAATGGCGGGCCGGCCGCGCGCCTTTGAACGCGGTGGAGGGGTTCATCCGGCAGATCATCGGCTGGCGGGAGTATGTGCGCGGTATCTACTGGCTTAAGATGCCGGAGTATGCCGAGACCAACGGGCTTGAGGCTCACCGTCCGCTGCCGGACTTTTTCTGGAACGGCGAAACCGATATGCGCTGCATGGCCGACGCGATTGGCCAGACCAAGCGGCATGCCTATGCCCACCATATCCAGCGCCTGATGGTGACCGGTAATTTCGCCCTCATCGCCGGGCTTGATCCGCATGCGGTCAATGAATGGTATCTGCTCGTTTATGCAGACGCTTATGAGTGGGTCGAGTTGCCGAACACGCATGGCATGGCGCTCCACGCCGATGGCGGCTTGATGGCGTCGAAGCCTTATGCGGCGAGCGGTAACTACATTAACAAAATGTCCGACTATTGTAGTTCATGCGCTTATGACGTCCGGGCACGGACGGGCGCCAAGGCCTGCCCGTTCAACTTCCTGTATTGGGATTTCATTGCGCGCAATCAGTCCCGCCTGCAGTCAAATCAACGCATGGCTTTGATCTACAAGTCGTTTGAACGCCTCCCGGAAGACGATGTTTCCGCCATGCGGAACGACGCGGCCGCCTTTCTCGACGGCCTTGCCGCAGGCACTGTCTGAACAGTTGGTAAACATAAAACGGTGAAGTTCGCGCGCCGCTCAAAACGCGCGTTTACGTTGCTCTGCTATCTCTCGTGGTCAGGAAATGCCCTTGCGAAGCGGTCTGGAGAGGTTGCAGATGAACACGAGGACCGGAAAGCCTGCGGCCAACTGGTCGATAAGCCGGTTGATTCGTGAAGTCGCGGTTCCGGACAAGCACCTGGAAGGCCTGCGGACGAAGCAGCTCGATGCGGTCCGCAACATGACCGTGGTCGTCCTGCTGGCGAACCTTCTCAACGTTGCCGTCGTGCTGCTATCCTTCAGTGGCTCGTCGGTCGGCGGGATCCTTTCGATCTGGGGCATCTGCTTTGTTTTCATGATTGGCTACCGCCTGGTCACTTACCTGCGTGAGCGCGCCGGAATGGCAGGGGAAGAGGACACCAATAAGCTTCTCGAAGCTGTGTCGCGGGGCGCATCGGTCAGCGGGATTTTCTGGGCTTTGGCACCTTTGGTGGTGATGAGCGCTGTGGATCCCAAAGGCCAGATGGTGATGGGCATCGTCATGGCCGGCATGATGTTCGCCGGCGCGTTCCTTTTGTCGCGCATTCCGCAAGCGGCGTTCTCGTTCATCATTCCGGTCGGCGTCGGCGTGGTTGTCTCGATGCAGTTCCAGCAGGAAGCAGCCTACCAGTTCATTTCCGTGATGACGATCGTGTATATGAGCGTGCTGATGTTCGCTGTGCGCTGGACGCACCTGCAGTTTGTCGAGCAGCATCTCAGTGAAGCTGCCGTCCACGAACAGTCTGAGCTGATCGGCCTGCTGCTTCGTGACTTCGAGGAGAGCACCTCCGACTGGCTTTGGCAGACCAATGTGGATGGCCGGCTGGAAGACATCCCGCTCGTCGTCGATACCAATCCCGATTCCGGCAACTTCATGAGCAAGGGTGAGGCGCTGACCAACCTGTTCGTGCCTGGCGACTCGCGCAGGGTTCTCGAGACGGCGCTGAGCCGACATCACGGCTTCCGCGATGTCGTGTTGCAGGTTCAGAAAACGACCGCTGATGACTGCTGGGTGTCGCTCACCGGCAAGCCGATCTTCGAAGGCGCCGATTTCCGCGGCTTCCGCGGTGTTGCAGCCGACATCACCGAGTCCAAGGAGATTGAAGACCGCATCGCGCACATGGCGCACTATGACGGCCTGACGGGACTTCCAAACCGGGTTACGATGCAGGAGCATTTGGAAAAGATGCTTCGCCGGCCAGCGGCGGCTCACATGGAGCGCGCGCTGCTTTGGCTTGATCTTGATAACTTCAAATGGGTCAATGATACGCTGGGCCATCCGGCCGGGGACGAACTTCTGCGCCAGGTCACTGCCCGCATCAACGAGATCCTGGAAAATGCTGATCTGGTTGCACGCCTCGGCGGCGACGAGTTTGCAATCATCGTGGAACGCCCGGCTGGCGGCGCGCTCGAGGCCTTCATCAACAAGATCACGGGCCACCTGCGCATGCCTTACAATATCTGGGGCTCGACGGCTTACTGCTCGGCGTCCTTCGGTGTGCGGGTCTTTGACGCGTTCACCACCGACGCGAGCCAGATCCTGAAGCATGCCGACCTTGCGCTGTACGATGCCAAGAAAGCCGGCAAGGCACAGTGGCGGATGTTCACCCCATTGCTGGAAGCCAGCACCAAGGCGCGTGTCCAGACCGCGTCCGATCTTGAACGCGCCATCGATGACAGCGAGCTGCTGGTCTACTTCCAGCCGGTGGTCGATGCCCGCTCGCACAAGATGATCGGCGCCGAAACGCTGCTGCGCTGGCAACACCCGACGCGCGGACTGGTCTATCCCGAACAGTTCATCGAGGCCGCTGAAGCCAATGGCCTGATCACACGGATGGGCGAGTGGGTCATTCGCGCCGCCCTCGCAGAGGCTGCACGTCTGCCCGATCACGTCAAAGTTGCGGTCAACATTTCGCCGCTGCAGATTCACTCGGCGACGCTGGTTTCGACCATCATCAATGCACTCGCTGCCAACATGATCTCGCCCAACCGGTTCGAACTCGAGATCACCGAGTCGGTGTTGATGACGGACACGGAATTCACGCTGAAGCGCCTGCACCAGATCAAGGATCTCGGAGTACGCATCGCGCTCGACGATTTCGGAACCGGCTATTCCTCGCTCAGCTACCTTCGCGCGTTCCCGTTCGACAAGATCAAGATCGACAAGAGCTTCGTCAAGGATATCGAGTCGCGCGCCGACAGCCGGGCCATCACGATTGCAACACTGAACCTCGCAAAGTCACTTAGTATGCGGTGCACGGCCGAAGGCGTCGAGACACTCTTCCAGGCCGACTTCCTGCGCGATCACGGGTGCGACGAGTTGCAAGGTTTCTTCATCAGCCGCGCGCAGCCGCTCGACAATCTCGCCCACCTCGTGGCGGTCAGCCGGCGCGGCGAACTTCCGGCGCCGCAGATTGCGGTGCTTGAGCCAAAGGGCGACGCTGCAGTCCTCGAGTTCCTCAACGAGAAGCGGGCCTGACCCCGATCAAGGGGGCGGCTCGGCCGGCGTCTCAGGGACGGGCTCGGGAGCCGGGGCGGGTTTCGGCTTGCGGCCGAGCAATCCGCCCAACGCATCGCGCGCAGCTTTTTCCGCCGCGTCTTCCAGCTGTGCTTCAACGTTGCGCGGCGCGGCCGGCGTTCCGGTCGCCGGATCCCTGGGCGCAGCGCCGGCAGGCGCCGGCTTTGCTGGAACGCCGATCAGGTTGCCGATCTCGTTGGTGAGCTTACCTCTGAGTTCGGCTTCGAGCGCGGCCTGCACACCGGAGAAGTCCGGCGTGACTTTCAGCTGGTTCCAGCTGCCGGACAGACGGACAGGCACCGGAATGCCGTTCAGTTGGACGACCGAACCGGCGCCCTGGCCTGTCTTGTCGATGGCGGTCGCCAGGCGAATGTCCAGCTTCTGCCCACCGATATCGATGTTGCCGGTACCATCAATGCCGAGCGCCGGGCTGATCAGTTTCAGGAGGTCAACAGTGGCCACGCCTTCCTTGATCTTCAGCACGCTGTCGAACTTCGTGAAGTCGGTCTCGGCTGTCGGCGAGAGCACGCTCCGGAAGTCGATCGTGTTCAGCTTGCCGGTCGTGAACGCCTGCTGCAGCGACTTTGCGCTGCGCACGAGCTGCGTGACGTTGAGGCCCTTGAGGGCACCTTCGCTGAGATTGGTTGAAACCTGCCCGTTGAGGCCGTTCATCAGGGCGTCGAGCGTGTCCCCGCGCGAGGTAGCGTCGACCTTGAACGCGCCGGTGCCGGCGAGTTTGTCGAACCCGGCGAGGGTGCCGAGCAGGTTCGACATCGCCACGCTCTCACCTTGCATGGAGAGCGAGACCGCGGGGACGGCTGATGAAGCATCCACCGACATCCGGCCTTCCCAGTTGCCGCCGAAGGCCTTGAACTTCGAAAGGTCGGCGGCGAGCTTGCCGTCGGTGAGCTTTGCGGTGAGCGCCGCGTCCGTCAGCTTGACGCTGCCGAGGATGATTTCGGTGGTGACGATCTGAAGGTCGGCGTTTGCGGCGGAAAGACCGGCGAGGTCGAGCTTGTCCTTGCTCCAGGCCTGAAGCGGCTGGGCCGGTTTTGGTGCCTGATCGGCCGGAGCGAGGAAGGGTGACAGGTCGAGCGCGCCCATGTTGAGCTTGCCGGTGAGGCGTGGTTTGGCACCGGTCAGGTCAAGCCCGGCATTTCCCTTCGCCGTGATGCCATCGAGTTTCATGTCGAGGGCCGAGAGGGCGATATTGGTAAAACTGCCGCTGACATCGCCGGCGGCGGAGAAGGTCTGCAGCGTGGCGCCAGGCGCGGGTTCAATATCTGCAGCCCCAAGCAAAGCGCGCAGCTGAGGACTGGAGGCATTCAGCTTGCCTTTGAAAGCGCCGGGTTCCGCGAGCGCCAGATCACCGGTATAGGCTGCCTTGAGCAGGTCGCCGTCATGGACGAAATTGATACCCGTCAGTTGCAGAGCATCAAGCGCGCCAGAAACACTGCCAGAGAACGTGACTTGTTCCAGCGCCGACGTGGCTGGCAGTTCGATCTTCATCTGACGGGCGAGTTCGCCGGCTTTCGCTGTTTCAAAGCTGAGCTTACCCTTCACAGAAGGGGCTGCGCCGAGGCTCACCGCGCCAACATAGTCGGCCGTGATCAGCGGGCCTTTCACCTTGAGTTTTTCGAACGAGAGCGCAGGCTCGGTCAGTGCACCGCTGACCTTGCCTTCAACATCCAGCGCGCCGAGCGGAGCGACGTTGACTGGCAGCTCGATGGCGGCGAACTGCGCAAGCGCGTCGATCTTCGGCGCGTCGAACGTGAAGTTTCCGGTGACGGTCGGGGCGGGGCCGAGATTGATCTTGCCGGTGAAGCCCGTCTTCGCAAGATCTGAGGACTGATTGAACTTGCGCACATTGATGGCAAGTGTTTCCAGCGAGCCAGAGACATCGCCTTCCGCATTGATCTTGCCGAGCTTGGAGATGTCGAACGGCACTTCGACCTTCGCATAATCCAGAAGGGAGCTGACCGCTTCAGAGCTGGCGGAGAATTTGCCGTCGAGTGTGGGCACGGTCCCCAGCGTCACGGCGCCGTCATAGCGCGCCTTGATGAAGGCCGTGCCGAGGGTGGCGGCAAGTTTCGCTGGCTGGCCGGTCGTCGCCGCTTCGAGCGAGTCCAGGTTGGCATCAATCGAAAATTGCTGGCCCTGGAAGAAGCCTTCGGCGTCGAGCTTGAACGGCGCGTCGAGCGCAGTCATCGCGGCCGTCAGGTCCAGTTCCCGCAGCTCATAGCGCGCGCCGGCCTGCGCGTCCTGGTAGGTGAGGCTCGCATTTTCCAGACGGAGTTGTTCGACAGCGCCGTTGAAGCCGCCTTCTTCGGTGCCGGGTTCTGACGGGTCAGTGTCTTCGAGCACCCAGTTGGTGGTGCCATCCGCCTTTTTTTGCAGCGACACCGAGGCGTCGATGAACGCCAACTCGTGGACCTCTACACGTTGGCCAAAGAGCAGCGGGGCCCATTTGACGGCGCCGCGCAATTCGCCGGCCTCGATCATGTATGCGCCTTCGAATCCCTCGGGGTTGGCGACCTTCATGCCGCCAATACTGGCTGCGATGCGCGGAAAGAGGGACAGGCGCACATCGCCGTCCAGCGTCACCTTGCGCTGCAGGGCTTCGCCCGCTGCACGCTCAACCTGGGCACGGTAAACAGATTTCGGAGTCAGGAAGGGAACAGCCAGCGCGGCGCCGATCAGAAGTACAAAAATTCCGCCTGCAATCAGGGCGATACGCTTCATAGTAGGAATTCCTTGTTGGGTCTGGCCTGCACGATAGCAAATACTGTGTCGCTTGAATGGCAGGTGAAGGACAAATGGCAGGCAAATGTCCATCTCAAGGCGCTGCACGGACTGTTTCAGCACCGCTTGACCCGGCAAGCCGCCGCGATTAGAGAGGCGCTTCGCTCAAAAGGCGACCAGTAAATGCGCGGGTGTAGCTCAGTCGGTTAGAGTGCCGGCCTGTCACGCCGGAGGTCGCGGGTTCGAGCCCCGTCACTCGCGCCATTTCTCACGAAATGAACTCCTAACAATAACTTGATTTCAAACGGATTTTTGGGATCCGTTTGGATCTCGTTGCGTAAAATGGCCGGAATCTGTGGACCAAATTGGGACCAGATTGTGGACCAATGGGCGGCGCCATGAAACGCGTCGAAGACAATTCTTACCTCGAGCGAAGAGGCCGGGTCTGGTGGTACAACCGCCGGGTCCCGCAGCGGTTTGCGCGTCTCGATACGCGCCGGCGGATCAAGGAGTCCCTGGGCACAACTTCCCTCGAGCAGGCACGCCACAAACGCGACCTGCTTGCTGAAGCGGACGATCACTACTGGGCGTCACTCCTGATCGCCGAAGAGGCAGAACCTGCCTCCAGCTGGGAAGTCGGAAAGGCGGTCCGGCGCCGCTACCGGATGGCTACGGTCAAGGCGCTCGCGAGCGGGTTCACTTACCAGCCGATCGATCATCTCGCGACGGCAGCGCCCATCGAGGAGGCGCTGGCCCGGCTGCTTGCCGTCCGCCACGGCGCCGGGCCTCAGGAGATACCGAAGGTGCGCGATGCCGAAGCCCTGCTCGGCGGGGCGCCGAAACCCACAGTGACCGTGTCGGAAGCTTTCCAGATCTATGTCAGCGAAATCGCCTTCAACGCGCAGCTCTACAAATCACCAAACCAGCAGGCCGCCTGCGAAAAAACCAAGCGGACGTCGATCCAGTACTTCATCGATTTCGCAGGCGACATTGAATAGCCCCGCGTTTTCTAGACACCCTCGGTTTTCATTTCCTGCTGCCGTTCGAACTCGACGGGTGACAGCATCCCGTTCCTTACATGCTTTCGCCTTGGGTTGTAGAACATCTCGATGTAATCGAACACGTCCTGTCGCGCCTCTTCGCGCGATTTGTACGTCCGGCGCTTTATCCGCTCACGCTTGAGCAGGTTGAAGAAGCTCTCGACGACGGCATTGTCATGACAGTTTCCGCGGCGGCTCATCGAGTGCTCGAGATTGTGGGCTTTCAGGAACGACGCCCACTCCATGCTGGTGAACTGGGAGCCCTGATCGGAATGGATCAGCACCCTGTTCCTCGGCTTGCGCCTCCAGACGGCCATCAGAAGAGCCTGCAGGACAACGTCCGTTGTCTGACGGCTCTGCAATGACCAGCCGATGACGCGGCGGGAGTAGAGATCGATCACAACCGCCAGATACACGAAGCCTTCGAGCGTCCTGATGTAGGTGATGTCACTCGACCATTGTTCTTGAACCAATGGCGAACAAGGTCTCGTCCCAGGCGCTGTCCGGCGCATCCACGTCGAACTGGCGGTCCAGCGTGTTATCGACAACGACCGATGGCTTTCCGCCATAGCTCCCGGGCCTGCGTTTGTAGCCGATCTGGGCCTTGATCCCGGCAAGCCCGGCCAGACGCGCAACCCTGTTCGGACAGCAAGTCTCACCCTGGTCCAACAGGTCATCGTGCAGCTTGCGATAGCCATAGACCTTGCCGCTGTCCTGCCAGGCCTTGCGAATGAGCGCGGTCTGGCGGGCATCTTCCTTGGCTCGCCGGCTCAAGGGGGCCTTCAGCCAGGCATAAAATCCGCTCGCCTGTATGCTCAGGTAGCGGCACATCGTCCGTACCGCGAAAATATGTCGATGCTCTGCGACAAACGCGTACCTCACTTGTTCGGCGTGGCCCTTGAACCGGTGGCGGGCTCACGCCTCACCCTTGGCGAAGTACGCGGTAGCCTTTTTTAGGATGTCGCGCTCCTCGGTCACCCGTGCCAGCTCGCGCTTCTGGCGCCGGATCTCCGCCTCCTTGTCATCCCCGGCCGGGCCGGATGACTTCGAGAACTTCTTCTTCCATTCATAAAGCGAGTGCGGGCTCACCCCCAGGCGCTGCGCGACCTCCGCAACCGGGTAACCCCGCTCGGTGATCTGGGCCACCGCATCCCGCTTGAACTCGTCGCTGAAACTACCTTTGCCCATGATGGCCTCCTTGCCTCAAATTTAGGGAAGAAGGCGTCGACAAATCTAGGGGCTATTCAGACCCAGATACCTGAAGCTGAGTGGGATGAAGAATTCCGAAAGCTTACGGTGCAAGCCAGTTTTGAATACGCCGGGAAAAGCTACAGTCTCGAGAAGGCGGTTGCTGCGACGGTATCCTGCAAAGACTGAGTTCGATGCCGCCGAAAGCAGCGTCATCGAAACTGTGCTTGAAGTGGCTGGAAAAGGCCAGGTTGGCTCCGAAGATCGATTTCAGCATCCGGCAGGGTCACCTTAGAACATTCATACGGCTGAATCAGCACCACATAAACCAGCATCCCTGGTTTCCAGGAGGATGAGGACCTGGAACTCGCGACCGTTTTACATGCCCGCCTTGACCTGACTATCCTCGGCGGCTTCGTTACGGCGGGGCTAATCCTGGTCGCGCACTTTACCTTCAAAACCCTCGGCGCGACTTGAGCCGCAAACCGTATTCACCCCGCACCCGATCGCAAAGGTAGCAGGCGTAACCTTCGCCGTTCGGCGTCGATCGTCAACAAAGCGCCAGACTCCAGCTCTGCCGCGCATTGGCGCAGAGCAGCGATGATAAGCGATGACAAGTGATCCGGGGCGAGGTTCACCGCCCGGATTTGGACGACACTCGGCTTGCTGTCGTTCGTCGCCGCCAGGATGGCGCTGAAATCCAGGTCATGGGTGACGACGATTGTATCATTCGCACGCGCGTAGTTGAAAATTTCGGTGTCATCCGCCGCCGGATCTCCAATGCCGGCCCAGTGCACAACCTGAAACCCTGCAGCGCCAAGAGTGCCGACAAGAGCCGGCGACAGGTTCATGTCCAACAGAAGCTTCACGGCTCCTGAACGAGCGCCACGTCTTGCCCCTCAGCGAGCCATGCGGCGTATTGCAGGGCCTGAAGGATATCCTCCCGCTCCAGATACGGGTAATCGGCAAGCACCTGATCAATGCTCCGCCCGGCGCCGATCTGGTTCACGAGCATCGCCGCCGTTACCCGCATCCCTCGAATGCAGGCCTTTCCGCCCATGAGTCCGGGGCGATAAGTAATGCGGTCAAATGTTTTCATGCCAGCAGTATAGCGCAAGGTGGGGTGAGTAAGAAGGGCCAGGTCGGCTCTGATGATCGATTTCGGCGGCCGGCAGGGTCGCCTCGGTCCGGTCATCTGTTGGTGAGCTGCTATCCGGCGGGACTTCGCCCAAGGCAGCCATCTGACACCGGCCCGCGCTGCTCGTGAAGGCACTTGTTTATGGCCTTCCAGAGCCAGGCGTCGATCGCGGCCCAATCCGCAGCCGGGCGCGCTCATGCAGCGCCGCGCAGGAATGGGTTGATGATCCGCACGCCAGCGATATCCTGGCCGGAATTAAGATCTTCCGTGATCAATTCTTCGCAGCCGGCGCCAGCGGCAGCCGCAACGATGAGAGCATCCCAGAGCGACAACTGCCCGGATGCACGCAGCGCCAGGCCCGCCTTGAGGAGGGCCTGGCTATTGTCGACCACCTCGAAGCGGCTCCAGGCCCGGATCAAGCCGACGGCGTCATCATGGGAGATTGGGCGCGCCCGCCGTGCATGCGTGGCCTGCACGTAGAACTCCTGCAAGACCTGCACACTGAGCACCAGATCCCGCCGTGCAAGATAGCCAAGCGCCACATCCTGCTTGGTCCCCTCGCCAGCGTTGAGATCAAGGCTGTAGAGGAGGATGTTGGTGTCGAGGAAAACGCTCACGGGTCTTGGCGATAAAGGTCGCCGCGGGGCAATCGGGCCGCGGCGTCGAAGTCCTCAATCCGGGCACGGATATTCTCTTCCTCCTGGGCAAGGGCTTCGAACCGCGCGTCACGAGCGGTCAGGTCTTTCAGGAATTGCTTGACCAAGGCGGAGATCGAGGAGCCTTGCGCCGCAGCTCTCACCCGGGCGGCGAGGTAGGTTTCTTCATCAATGGCGACGGTTATGTTACGCATCGTGCTGTGATACTGTGAAACTGCGGAAGGATCAAGGGGTGTCCAGCGCGGCTTGGGGTGGCAGATAGTTGCCGGGTCAGTAAGGGAGGCATTCGAAGAGGCAAAAAGCACCTCAAGGCGCGCGCTGGATGCGCAGACCCTAACGTGGGCTTTCCAAACCTGATCAGATATCGGCAAGCCAGCGTTGAAGCGGCTGAAAAAGGCCAAGTCGGCTCCGATCACCGTTCTCGACAACCGGCAGGGTCACTTCAGTCCGGTCATCGGGCTGCCAGGCCGCCGTCCGGCGGGAGATCGCCGTTAATGGTCATTGCCACCGGCGCCAAAGAGTCAAACCCGGGGATCATCTGCCCGTAGATTCTTTTCCTTCCAAAGCGTTCAGCCGATCCAGCGTCTTCAAAAGAGTAGCTAGGAAGATGACGAGGAACGCGAGCATCCCAAGGAAAGGTATCAACACGACCAACGCCAGGAGCCAAGCATTCCAGTTTTGCTTCCGGCAAACCAGAAAAGTGACAACACCTCGCTCGTATCAGGTTTGAGAAATCGTCTCTCGCAGCGTATTTGCAATGATATCAGCAAACGGAGCAATATTCCCGGCGACGCTCGCTTGTTCGAGGGCGGACATGTATGCGTCGCGCTGTTCTACGCGGATGATGGTCCAGGGTAATCCGGCGGCGGCCATCATCACGTTCATCAGGAACCGCGCGGTGCGGCCGTTGCCGTCGAAATAGGGATGGATGTAGACGAAGATGAAGTGACCGAGCACGATGCGGGCGGCAGGGTTTTCTTCTTCGCTGAGCAACTCGAAAAAGACCGGCATACAGTCGCGGACTGCCTCGACCCGAAGGGGCACATGCATTGAACGGCGGATGTAGACGGGGCCGTTTCTGTATCCAGCGAGCTGGGTCGCAGGAACGAGACCCGCGGTGATGGATGGCGTGAACAGTTCACGGTACCAGCGGCCAAGGTCATCATTCACGGCCTGGCCTGGATTTTTGCCCTCGAGGACGGCGCGGATGGTTTGCTTGACGGCCTGGAAAGCCAGCCAGTACCCGCGCGCGGCGAGCGCGTTCTTGTGTTCGAGGTCCTCGGCATTGGCCTCCGGGTTCCAGGCGCCCATCCCGACCCGCTCAATAAGCTCACGGGACACCCTGTAGCCTTCGATGGATAGCGAGTGATAGGCGTCGGTCACGTACACGGCTTCAACCGCTGCAAGATAGGCGTCTGTATCATTTGGGGCAGGTTCGGCCGGCGGCAGGCGCGCGATGACGTCTTCCCGCATGCCCGACCAGAGAAGGCGTATCCGGTTCACATGCGCAGACACCGGGCGGCCCACGCCCGAGACAGGAATGATACGATCGAACGGATCCGACTCGCGTACTTCGTGAAGGGCGGCCTTCATGGCAGCAAGGATATCATCCGCGATGCGGGAATTGCCGATGTTGCGGAAAGCGCCTGCGAGACGCCCGGCAGCGCGGGTGTGCCCGCCGGCAAGCAGGCGGGCGAGAAGTCCCGAAGCATCCGGGATAGTTGCGAGCAGGGCGCGCGCGTCGGTCGGATGATTGGCAAAGAAGCTTTCGCTGACAAGGATCAGCGCGGCTTCCAGTGTGAACACACGCATATTATCGACGCTCGTCAGGTCGCCGCCTTCGGCAATGCGCGCGCGTGCCTCGAAGACTGATGTTCCATGCGGAAAGTCGGTCGCGCCATTGCGCGCGTTCGGCGCCCGGACCAGGAGTTGCGCTGGGACGGTCCGGTTGCCAGAAAGCAGGACGAGCGATTGTTCAGGTGACAGGCTCCAGGCTTCGCCGAACCGGACGCCAAGATACTGCGCAATAAAGTCCCAGAATGAGGTGTACCAGGCCGTACTCTCGCCAGCCGCTTCGTCCGGCCGTGATGAAATGTACCAGCCTTTCATGACCTCCTTGAGGAACCCCGCGTTCAGCAAACGCTCGCGGTGCGTTCGGGTGAAGTCGGTTGAGTGGATTGCAACGGTGCCGCCTGACTGCAGCGCCTCGAGCGCTTCAAGCGAAGCGGCAAGATTCTCCGGAGCAGTCGCCATTTGTGTTCCATTCCCAGCTTGTTGTGTTGCGCAGAACTTAGCTTATTCTGCTGTACAACGTTTATCTTATTATGTTTATCACTATTTAGCTTATTGTGCGAATTAATCGTTGCTTCCAGCCAGGTTCACTCGGAAAAGCGTGCTTTTATAAGCAGGTCAGACTGGAGCTCACCTGGACATCCGCGTGCGTCTTTCGCGGCACGTGAGCCATGCGAAGAGACAGCCCTGCCAGTTCGGCTGTCAGCCTGACGCCTGCGTATCAAAGATGAATTCGAATGCAGTTCTGCTGGCGCCTGGCACAGAAACTCTCTTTTGGTATGGTGCCGAATTGTCCGTTTGCGGAATGGATTCGGGATTCCCCAAGTCGGAGAAAGGTTCTAGATTAAACGATGTGTCGAAGGGGATGCCTCGAGCTTCAGCGGTCTGCAAACTTGTAGACCATTTTTACTCCGGAACGAGGACCAGGAGTCGATTTTCGGGCGATTTAGGCCTTGATAATAAAGGAAAAAAAGATGGATTATGTCACGTCACTCGCGCCATTTTCCAAGATTTTGCCCGAGAAATCGAATGCTTGGAGCGCCCCTCGGGGCGCTCTTTGGCTTGCGCGCAGCGCGGACGAAGCAAGCCGGCACTGAAAGCTCGGGGCCGAGCCGGTACCCAGGTAGCAGGACTGACTTGCGTGCCCTAAAAGACAAAGGGTCGTTTCATAAGATCTGGCCTGTTTGCGGGCCCGGCGCGGCTAAACGACTTCGATAACTGGAAAAGGAAACAGGCCCATCACGAACCATTTGCGGGTGATCTATACGTCGCGGCCCTTTGGCTTTGATACGAGTATTCTGAGCGGCATCCTGATGCATGCCCGCCTCGCGAATGAACGGGATGGAATTACGGGCGCCCTGATCTGCCGCGCGGACATATACATGCAATGGCTTGAAGGGCCAGAGGCGGCGGTGAGGGCGACGCTCGCGCGGATTGAGCAGGATGACCGCCACCTGGAAGTTCGGTTGCACGTCGAAGAGCAAGTCCAGGACCGGATGTTTGCAGAATGGGCCATGCTGCATGACCCGGCTGTCACCTGGATCTGGTCGCAGGCCGACATCGATGCAGGCGCGCTCGAGCGGGCAACGCCGGAAGAACTGACCGGCTTCTTCATGCCGCTGCGCGGCGCGAACCGCCCGGGAGATATTCGCTGAATCCGGGCCTGCCCCGCGGGGCTGGCGAAGGACACAGCCAAGGTCCGTTTCATGATACTCCGCAAACAGATCTTTGCCGATTGAGTTCGCAGCTAAACCTGGCGAATGAAGCCGGGCTTGGCGAGCCTTGGCGTGAACGCCTGTAAAGACGTGAGGAAGATTTGCGCATTGGGCGGGCGCTGGTCGAGGTCTGCGACGACGAGGGTTCGTGTGCGGCCGGTTCGCCGCACATGGAGAACCTCGTTTCCCTCATCACCCTCCCGGGCGCTGTAGAGGGTCGTCGACAAGCCGCGACCGGCGAGCTGCCTTGCCCGGCGCTTACCATGCGTCGGCAGATCATCATTGCGCGCCAGGTTGACGACGAGAGGGCCCGCGGGGCAGGTTCGATCGAGGAGCCAGGCGAGTGTCTCAGGGTCATCGAACGGTTTTACGATCCCGAACCCGTCACAGGCATCGACCACAACGGCGTCAAACTGTTTGCGTTCGGTTTCCACGAACCGGATGGCGTCTGCGGTGACCCACCGCACGTTTGGATCCAGCCAGAAGTAGCGCCGTGCGAGGTCTTCGGCCTCCGGATCCACATCGACAACCGTGACGCTGGTCCCGGCCCGCGCCAGCATGGTCGCAAGACCGCCGCCGCCTCCGCCAATCATCAGCAGGGTTTCAGCCCCGCGTACCAGCAGCTCGATGGCGTGAACATAGCCGGAGAGGCTGACGCCGTCGCGGTTGACCATGGTCTGCGCGGTGTCTCCGATCATGTAGATACGGGCTTTGTCCGATGTCTGCTCAAGAATACGGATGGTTCCAAAAGCGCCTTCGCGCCGGGCGAGCTCTATCATGATCAGGATCGATACTCTGAGGCTGAGCGGGCTTTGTAACTGACTTCGCGGGCAGGGCGAAAGGCCTAATTTGTAATCAGCAACTTGAAGTTTCTCAGGCAAGCGCGGGCCCCAAATCACGAAGTCTGTTGTTGGGGCCTGTTGCCGTAAGCCGAAGCCAGGCTGATGACGGATGCGGGCCGGTTTATCGCGTTGGGCAACCGGGATCTCGCCGGCAACTGCCCCGCTCCCGCGCCGGCAGATTAACTTCAGATGAACCCGCGGAATCTGCCGATCGGGCATCTTGCAGAATCCGGTGATCCTGCCATTTTAATCCGTGTGCGGACCGGGCCCCTCTGGCGGCTGGCGCTCCTCAAGGAGACCAGCCGCGATGTCGGACCGCACCGGGAGTATCCCGGTGCCGGCTCTCCAAAGCATGCTCGCTGGCCGGCTCCGGGGCTCCTGAAACCCAACAAGAGGAGTCTGCCCATGTCATCGAACTACATCTACGCCCTCGCGCAGCGTCACGCGGCGATCGAGCGCAAGATCGCGGAAGCGATGAAATCCCCGTCGCCCGATATACTCTATATCACCTCATTGAAAAAGCTTCGCCTCAATTACCGCGACCGCATCCGGGACGCGATTCGTGACAAGCGCAGCCAGGCTGAGACGACCCGCGAATGGCGGTGGAAAACACGTCCAGCGATGCAGCTGGCGCAGGTCCAGGCAAGCCGGACTAAGGAAGGCTTTTGACCCATGCCCTTGCAAATCTCACCAATGACTGGCGCGCCTATGCGGACCGTCCGCAGGTATGGGATTGAGATCGATGTCTGCCCGGCAACAGGCGGTATCTGGCTCGACCACGGAGAACTCGAGACGTTGATTGAAATCATCCGGGACGACGCCGCTCAGGAAATTCCATCGCGGGCGCGCCTGCCCCGGGATCACGGGGATTTCGATGATAACAGCGATGTGCGCCGTGGACGGATGGACCGGAAATCCCGGCTCCTGGACCTGTTCGGCTTCTGAAGGTACCGGCGTCGCCCGGCAGTCAAGGCGGCGCCGGTTTACGGCCCTTACGTTTTGATAACGCGTTCGGAGGTTGTAGCCTTGAGTGCCGGCGCGCGGCTTGAAGCTCTCATGCCGGACGTTTTGCAGCGCCTCGCGCGCCGCAACTCAATCGCGATGACCGAGGATGGCGCCGGTGGCGATGAGGTCGGTGAGCAGGGCAAGGGTGGCCTTGCCGGAGCCTTCGAAGGGGTCCAGCTCGGCGCGCTTGAAGTATTTCAGCAGCATGGACGGGTTGAGTTTGCTGATATTCACCTGCGCCATCGTCCAGTTGCCAAACTGGCGCTCGGAGATCTCTTCATAGATCAGCAAGCGAACCTGCTGGTGCCGGTCGTCGCGGACAATTGCGTTGAACAGATCGCAGACTTCGTCACGTCCGCCTTCGATAACCTGAATGAACAGGTCTTTCGAGACGCACAGGAGACCCGTGATGCCGAGCGCAGGATTGTTCTTGCGCGACTGCTCCAGGATGGCTTCGATGAAGGGCCCACTGAGGGGCTGGAGGGGACGGCTGGCGTAAAGGCAACGGACGAGCATGACTTGGATTACCTTTTATTGTTGAGAAGCGCGAGAAACTCGCCGCGCAGGATGTGATCTTTCAGGAACGATCCGCGCATCACGCTGTTGATCATCTTGGTCTGGTTATCCTTAACGCCGCGCCAGTGCATGCAGAAGTGATCGGCTTCCATGACGACGGCGAGGCCGTCGGGGCGGACCTTGTTCATCAGCACTTCGGCCATCTGGGTGATCGCCTCTTCCTGAATCTGCGGACGCGACATCACCCATTCGGCGAGGCGTGAATACTTCGACAGACCGATCAGGTTGGAGTGTTCGTTAGGCATGATGCCGATCCACAGCCGGCCCATGATCGGGCAGAAATGGTGGCTGCAGGCGCTGCGCACGGTGATCGGGCCGACAATCATTAGCTCATTCAGTGAGGACGCGTTCGGAAATTCGGTGACCGGCGGCGCCTCGACATAGCGGCCGCTGAACACTTCGGTCAGGTACATCTTTGCGACGCGGCGGGCGGTGTCTTGCGTGTTGTGGTCGCTCTCGGTGTCGATGACGAGGCTTTCGAGCACGCCTTTGAATTTCGTCTCGACCTCAGCCAGCAACTCATCCAGCTCGCCCGGTTGGAGAAATGCGGAGATATTGTCATTGGCATGGAACCGCTTCCTGGCCTTCTGGATCCTGCTGCGGATTCGGGCAGAGACCGGCTCCTTTGAGGAGGACTTCGGCGTCTTGGGGCTGTCGCTCATGTCGGTTGTGGCTCACTGGCTAAACTGGGGGAAGCCTTAAGGCATTGTGCCGTTGTCGTCCCATTTGAAAATCCTATACGGCTGCAGGCCGCAATCCGATCACCAGAGACATGCGCTCTTTATTCCGGCGCGGCCGCAGGGGCGTACAGGCTGCGAGAGCTTTTCATCTGCCTTGTGTCGCTGCCAGCTTGAGCCATCTGTTGAAGCCGTAACGGTCCGGCCTGCAAGCGGGAGCGGCCAGGATTAAGCCAGATCGGGGTCCGGCACGCCTGCCGGTATCAGGATACGGCGCTGCGCCGGATTGCGATGTTGTCCGGTCTGATGCGGCAAAAGCTGATCCTGCTGAGCCTCACCGGCGCAGATCCGCATGGCAAGGCTGTGCCGCAGGCGGGGGGGGCTCGCCTGACGCTCAGTGCGACATCAAGACCGGCAGGGGCGAGCGCGTCAGCATCAGCTGGCTCGGCCCGCCCGTGATCCGTTGCAGAAGCCTGGGCCGGCGATACGCGCCCATGATGATCATGTCCGCATTGAACCCGTTGGCAGCTTCGATCAGGCGTTCGCCGACAGCTTTTCCCAGGCTGTCTTCGTTGAGCACCGTGACGCGCAGATCGTGACGTGCCAGATGCGCGGCGATGTCGAGACCCGGCACGTCGCCGTGCTCTGTCGGTCCGGTATGCGCATCAACGGTCACGATGCACGTCTCGGCGTTCGTCTTCAGCACCGGCAAGGCGGAGTGAATGGCGCGCGAGGCCTCGCGGCTTGCGTCCCAGGCGAGCAGGACACGTTCGCCGATGGCCCTGGGCTTCCAATTCTTCGGAACGGCAAGCACGGGCCGGCCCGCGCCAAACAGGGCGCCTTCGATGATTTCGCTGTGGAGCGCCGTATCCGGACGGTCCGGCATGCGGGCGATCAAAATGTCCGCATACCGTGCAAACAAGGACGTGACCTAAGCGAGGCCGTTGATGAAATTCATCGTGTGCCGGAATTCAACGCTCGGGGTCTTCTGCTCTATGTGCCGGTGAAGATCTGACCGGAACGCCCGCAATTCCTCACTGCTGGCCTGGATCATCATCGACACATCGGTCTGTGTCGACCCGAACCCGTCAACGAAGACCGGCATGGGTTGAACCCCGATGGCGCAGCAGCTGAGGTGGGCATTCCAGTTCTCCGCTATGGCGGCGGCCTGATCAACCAGGTCATGGTCGGGCGAAATTGATGATACGCAGACGGAAATGTCGCGAAATCCCATGGCTGGATGCTCCGGTTGCACGATCAGCATTGATGCTGAGCTTTTCCCGAACGTGCCGCGTTGGCGGGGCTATGCCTATAGGGGAATACACCTATCCGGCGGCGTTGGCTCACACGGCGTCGATTGCTGCTTGCAGAAGTACACGCACACCGCCGGCCACAGCATGCAGCCCTGCATTCGGGATCGCCTGCATCGAGGCAACCGGATCTGTTCCCCGTCAGCGACTGTGAGACAGATCGGCAAAATTGCTTAAGGAGGATTTCTGGCTCATCGTAATTGATACGAGGAGTGAAGATGAGACAGAAATCCGGGCCGAAGGAGTCTTCGGCCGAGAAGCATGTACAGGCAATCAAGCGTCAGACCCGGCGGAAGTTTTCAGCCGAGGAGAAGATCCGGATTGTCCTTGAAGGTCTACGCGGCGAGTAC
>CAMEDD010000008.1 GCA_945913285.1 Candidatus Sulfopaludibacter sp. SbA3 | reverse complement strand
GTCGCGGGCGGCTCCGACGGCGGCATAACGCTCGCCCTTGGCGGTGATCTTGTAGGCTTTCGACAGGTCCTTGCCGACGCTCTTCTCGATCGCCTTGACGGCGGCGGAGTTGTCTTCAGCCTGGAAGTCGAACGGCTCTTTCGCAGCTTTTTCGGCGAGCGCGATGATCGCATCGATCACCGGCTGCATGGCGTCATGGCCAGCAACCACGGCGCCGAGCATGATTTCTTCCGAAAGCTCATAGGCTTCCGATTCCACCATCATCACGGCGTCGGTCGTGCCGGCGAGGACGAGGTCGAGATCGGATTCTTCGAGTTCAGCGACGGTTGGGTTGATGACATACTGGCCGTTGATGTAGCCAACGCGGGCGGCGCCGATCGGGCCCATGAACGGGGCGCCAGACAGCACGAGCGCGGCAGAAGCGCCGATCATGCCGAGCACGTCAGCATCATTCTCGAGGTCATACGAGAGAACGGTGATGATGACCTGGACTTCGTTCTTGAAACCGTTGACGAAGAGCGGGCGTATCGGACGATCGATGAGGCGCGAGGTCAGCGTCTCTTTTTCGGTCGGACGGCCTTCGCGCTTGAAGAAGCCGCCGGGAATGCGGCCGGCCGCAAAGTACTTTTCCTGATAGTTGACGGTCAGGGGGAAGAAATCCTGACCCGGCTTTGCCGATTTTGCATAGACGGCGGTCGCGAGGAGCGTGGTGTCGCCGTACGTCACCATGACGGCGCCATCAGCCTGACGTGCCACATGGCCCGTCTCGATCGTGAGTGTGCGGCCGGCCCATTCCAGCGACACGGATTGCGTATTGAACATGTCTGTCTTTCTTTCACATACAAAAAGCCCGCCGTGGCCCTATTGCCCGGCGGGCTTGTTTTCCGGACCTAGCGGCGGATGCCGAGTTCCGTGATGAGCTTCGTGTAGCGAGCTTCATCCTTGCCCTTGACGTAATCAAGGAGCTTCCGGCGCGTGGCGACCATGGTCAGGAGGCCGCGGCGGGAATGGTTGTCTTTCTTGTTGGCCTTGAAGTGGTCCGTCAGACCGTTGATGCGGGCCGTGAGGATCGCGACCTGGACTTCCGGCGAGCCCGTATCGCCCGGTTTTGTGGCGAACTTCTTGATGAGCTCTTGCTTGTGTTCAGCGGTAATCGACATCGAAAAAGCCTTCTCTTGTCGCGCCCGCGGGCGCTGGTTTCACTAATCGCCTGAATTGGCGGGGTTTTTGGGGACGGGCCTGTTCAAATGGCCACAGCCGGGATGTCGTCCAGCAGGGTCAAGCGGCAGCCTGCCGCCCCAGAAACGGCCTTATGGCTCAAATGGGGTGGAATGGGAAGGGGCGCTCTGCCTCGGGCATCGTTAACGTTGTATCAGCGGGTGCGCGCAGCTAGGCGCAAACCGGGTGGAGGGATTTTCGGCAAAGGTTTCAGGATGGGCGCTGGTGACGGGACGGGGGGTCTGGCCTCGCGGCATTCTGCTGAGCGCGGCCTTCGCCGAGTTCGGCGCGAAGCGCGCCGCCGAGAAAGCAGATTAGCCTGCGGCGGGTGCATTGAGCAAAACTCGATGCACCCATTTGCCAGAGACAGGCTACACTCGCACAAAGAATTGTTCCGGACCCGCATCATGACCGTCGCCCCCCTCCCTTCCGACATTGCGCACATCATTCAACTCGCTATCGCGCCTGTGTTCACGCTGGCGGGCATCGGCGCGCTGCTGAACGTGATGGCGAACCGGCTCGCCCGGGTCGTGGACCGGTGGCGGGCCCTCGAAAGTGAGCTGCCGAGCGCCAATGATGTGACCAGCCGCACGCACGTGATCGAGCTTGGTGTGCTGGATAAGCGCATGGTCCACATCCACCGCGCGATCGCGCTGTGCACGCTGGCGGCGCTGATGATCTGCCTTGTGATCATCCTGCTTTTCGCCGGCCAGCTGATCCTTATTCCGGTGGCGACCGCCGTGTCGATCCTGTTCGTCGTGTCGATGAGCCTGCTCGTGGTGGCGCTCGTATCCTTCTATATTGAGGTGCGCATCGCGAGCCGTATCCTGCGCGTCACGCGCGCGGTGCTGGAAGCGGGGAAACTGGACAGCACGCCGCGCAGGTGAAATTCTCCTCCCACAATCTGGGAGGACGCCACATGCAAGTTGCCGCTTTTGCCACACAGGGGCCGACAGACCCGCTGAAGCCGTTCGAGATCACGCGGCGGGGCCTCCAGCCCGATGACGTGCTGATCGACATTACCCATTGCGGCATCTGCCACAGTGACATCCACTCGGCGCGCAATGAATGGGGCCGCGCAAAGTATCCCTTCGTGCCGGGGCATGAGATTGTCGGGCGTGTTGGCGCGGTGGGGCCGAAGGTGACGAAGCACAAGGTGGGCGACCTTGTGGGTGTCGGCTGCCTGGTCGACGCGTGCCTTAAATGCCCGGCCTGCCATGACGGCGACGAGCAGTACTGCGAGCAGGGCTCGGTGGGCACCTATGGCGGCACCGAGCCGGTGATCGGCGGGCCAACCTTTGGCGGCTATTCAAAACAGATCGTCGTGCGCGACGCGTTCGTGCTGAAGATTTCCGAAAAGCTCGACCCGGCAGCGGCCGCGCCGCTGCTGTGCGCGGGGATCACCAGCTGGTCGCCGTTGAAGCATTGGGCCGTCAGCAAGGGCGACAAGGTGGGCGTGATCGGCCTTGGCGGGCTCGGGCACATGGGGATCAAGTTTGCGGTGGCGCTCGGCGCGGAGGTGGTGATGATCACGACCTCGCCGGAGAAGGGCGCGGATGCCCGGCGACTGGGCGTCTCTGACGTGCTGCTCTCGAATGACCGTGAACAGATGAAATCGCACCGGGGAAGTTTTGACTTTCTTCTCAACACGGTGCCGGTGAAGCACGACCTCAATCCCTATCTCGGACTGCTTGCGCGCAATGGGACGATGGTGATCGTTGGCGCGATCGAGCCGCTGGAGCCGATGCATGGCGGCATCCTGCTGGCGAACCGGCGAAGCGTCGCGGGCTCCGGCATCGGCGGCATCGCGGAGACGCAGGAGATGTTGGATTTCTGCGCCGAGCACAGCATCGTCTGCGATATCGAGATGGTCGACATGAAGGACGTCAACGCCGCCTATGACCGAGTGGTCGAAGGCGACGTGAAGTATCGCTTCGTGATCGACATGGCGACGCTTTAGTTTTCTGATTTGTGGCGGCGTTATCCGAAAACCGGTTCCTGCTTTTCGGACCGCCGCTCTACACGGCGAAAACCCGGACAGGCTCGAAATGGCCGGCGCGCACTTCACCGAGCGCGACGGCGTCGCTGCCTGCGAGCGCCAGTGCCAGCCGGTCATCATCTTTGCGGCGGCCATGGCGCCAGTTTTCGACAACGTGCGGCAGCAGCATGATGGTACGGCCCTGGCGCAGGTCGCCGGCATCCTGCGGGGTGATCTGGACGTGCGGCATGGAGTTCAGCACGGCGTGCAGAGGCTTCAGATGCGCAAACAGCGCGTCGCGGTTCTCCGCCTGTGCCTGGAGGTCAGCAATCGAGACGGCACCCGCCGCATCGAAAGCGCCGACGCGTGTGCGGCGCAGCTGGCTGATATGGCCTTCGGCGCCGAGGTCGGCGGCAAGGTCACGCGCCATGGCGCGGACATAGAAGCCCTTGCCGGAGACGACATGGATCACGGAATGGTCGGCGTCCGGCATGCCGATCACCTTGGCGGCGTGGACATCGACTTCGCGGGCCTCGAGTTCGAACACTTCGCCGCCGCGGGCGAGATCGTAGGCGCGCTCTCCGGCGACCTTGATGGCGGAGTATTTCGGCGGGATCTGGCGGATCGTGCCAACATAGGCTTTCAGCGCCGTCTCGATGGCTTCGCGCGCGGGGCGCACGTCAGAGGTGGCGGTGATGTCCCCCTCCCCGTCCTGGCTGGCGGTGGAGATGCCCCAGCGGATTGTGAAGACGTATTCCTTCTCGGCGTCCATCGCCCATTGGACAGTCTTGGTCGCTTCGCCCAGCGCGATGGGAAGGATACCGTCCGCCAGCGGATCAAGTGTGCCGCCATGGCCGACCTTCTCCGCATTGAACAGACGCTTGATGATGGCGACGGCCTGCGTGGATGTCATGTCCACAGGCTTGAACAGGTTGAGCCAGCCCGTGACGGGCTCGCCTTTGCGCTTTCTCTGACGGGCCACGATGGGTCGCTCCTGATCGGCCCTGACAAGCGGTTCGAACGCCGGGGCCGGTTTATGCTGGCGCTGCGCTTATCGGGCGCACGCTGCGCGGTCAATCGCGCACGTGTGTGTCAGGTGACGGGTTGCAGGCCGAGCCGGCTGTCATCGTCCCGGATCGTGGGCGGTGCGGCCGGGGTGTTACCCTTCGGCAGGCGCAGGTTCACGATATCGAGGTTCAGATCAAAGTCGCCGGTAACCGAGGCATCGCCAGTATCCATCTTGTGGCGAAGTACATCCCGGATCTTTGAGAGCACATCGCGGTTATTGTCCACCAGCGGAATCTGGCGGCCATCCGAGGTCCCGATGAGCAGCCGGTAGTAGGGTTCTTTCTTCTTGAGCTTCAGCGCGATCATTGCCGCCCGGATGCCCAGCCCGAGGCCCAGCGCCATCAGCGCAACGCCGCTCAGATTACCCATTCCGCTGTCGGGATAGCCCGTACGCACGAGACCCCAGACGAGGCCTGCGAGGCCAAAGAACAAGGCGCCGACGCAGGTGGTAGCATAGACCGACTGGGTCTTGCGGTTCGCAGGCGTATCCCACGGGAAGAACTCATGCTTTTCGACGGTCATCGTGGCAATGCGCGCAATCGCGATCGTGTCATTGCCGACCTGCATCGAAGCGGCGGAGACTTCGCCCTGGCGCGCGCCCTCCATGTCGAGTGTCTGGCGATCCATGCAGCTCCCCCGGGGTCAGTCTGTTACGGGTCATCCGTATCACGCTCCGCGTGCATCATCGACAAGGCAAAATGAGGGCAGCGCCCCTATTTGCTGCCGGTTTTCCCGCGCGGCGCGAACGCACATGGAGAGACTGTTTGGTTTGGATCAGAGAGAATTTCGGGCCCGGTCAGGCCTCAAGGCCTTGAACGCCCGAGACATGTGTTCGCCGGGATAGAAACTGTCCGGTTCGGCAGCGCCGGATCTGGCGCAGACCTTCCGGAAGACGTTGTCGCCCAGATGCGGGACGACCGAGGCGATGGAGATGGCGTTCGCTGATCGTCTGGGGCGAACACGGCTCCGAATGCGTGATTGCGTCCTGTTGCTCGCAGTGCACTTACTGCACGGCGCGCGCGGACATGCATTGTCGCCGGTTTGAAAACGCAATCTAAGCCGCATCTGCCGCGCCTGGCCTTGATCTGATGCGTATCAGCTTCCGGCGCAGGCCGCGCCCTTCTCGGATTTGGATATCGTTGCGGTGCAGTGCGGAGCGACCAGGTGATCAGATTGTTGCAAAAGATCGAGCGCGGCATTGTCCGGCGCCTGCAGCTGCAGGCCGTGAAAGCCGCCGCAGCCCTCGCCGAGTTCGGCGGAGGGCCGTTATGGGCGCTATTCGAGATCGCGCTTCACGCGGGGATCTGAGAGCAGGCGGTCGATCGCGGTTGCCTCGTCATAGGATTTGTCCGCCACGAAATGCAGGTCCGGCGTAAACTTCAGGTCGATCTCGCGGCCAAGCCGGCCGCGCAGATAGGCGCCCGCCCGGTTGAGGGCCCCGGCGAGCCGGGCCCGGCCTGCTTCGGAATCATCGCCGAGCGGCGTGACATACACTTTCGCACGGCGCAGGTCGGGTGAGCAGCGCACTTCGCCGACCGTGACCAGAACACCTGTCAGGTCGGGGTCGCGCAGGTCCTCGCGCGCGATGATATCCGCCAAGGCATGGCGGATGATCTCGCCTGCCCGCAGCTGGCGCTGCGACGGCAGACCGGGTTGAGAAGGTTTCTTCGCCATCCGGGATCAGGCAAGTTTCCGGGCAATTTCCTCGACCTGGAAACACTCGATCTTGTCGCCGACACGAATGTCTTCGTAGCGCTCGAACGCCATGCCGCATTCCATGCCCGAATTGACTTCGGAGACTTCGTCCTTGAAGCGCTTGAGCGTCTTGAGCTTGCCTTCGTGGATGACGACGTTCTCGCGCAGAAGGCGCACGCCGCAGCCGCGCATGACCTTGCCTTCGGAAATCCGGCAGCCGGCAACCTTGCCCACCTTCGTGATGTTGAAGACTTCGAGGATATCTGCGTAGCCGAGGAAGGTTTCGCGCTTCTCCGGGGCAAGCATGCCCGAGAGCGTGGCCTTCACATCGTCGAGCAGGTCGTAGATGACGGAGTAGTAACGGATCTCGACGCCTTCGCGCTCGGCGAGGTCACGCGCCTGTTTGTTGGCGCGGACGTTGAAAGCAAAGATCGGCGCATTCGAGGAGCGGGCGAGCAGGACGTCCGATTCCGAGATCCCGCCGACCGCGCCATGAATGACCTTGGCGCGGACTTCTTCGGTGGAGATCTTATCCAGCGACATGGAGATCGCCTCGACCGATCCCTGCACGTCGCCCTTGAGGACCACGGGAAGTTCGCGTGTCTCGACCGTACCATCCTTCAGGCGCAGCAACAGCTGGTCCAGCGAGGCGCGGGCAGCCGCGCCGGCACCGCCAAGGATCTGGCGTTTCGTCCGGATGCGGTATTCGGTGATCTCGCGGGCGCGTGACTCGGAATCGACCACCACCAGTGGTTCGCCAGGATCGGGCGCGCCGTCCATGCCGAGCACCTCGACCGCAAGCGATGGCCCGGCCTCGTGCAGTTGCTGGCCGCGCTCATCGACCAGCGCGCGGACCTTGCCCCATTGGGCGCCGGCCACGACGATGTCGCCGCGCTTCAGCGTGCCGCGCTTGATGAGAACGGTTGCAACCGGGCCGCGGCCCTTGTCGAGCTTGCTTTCGATCACGACGCCGTCAGCTTCGCGGTTCGGGTTGGCTTTCAGTTCGAGAACTTCGGCCTGCAACGAGATGGCGTCGGTCAATGCGTCCAGACCTTCACCGGTCTTGGCCGAAACCTTGACCGCCATCGTGACGCCGCCCATCGATTCGACCTGGATGTCGTGCTGCAGGAGGTCTGTCAGCACTTTGTCGGGGTTGGCATCGTAGAGGTCGGTTTTGGTGACAGCCACGATGATCGGGACACCGGCGGCCTTGGCGTGATTGATGGATTCGATCGTCTGCGGCATCACTGAGTCGTTTGCGGCCACAACGAGCACCGCAATGTCGGTTGCGTTCGCGCCGCGGGCACGCATGGCCGTAAAGGCAGCGTGGCCCGGTGTGTCGAGGAAGGTGATGCGTTCGCCGGATTTCAGCTGCACCTGGTAGGCGCCGATGTGCTGCGTAATGCCGCCGGCTTCGCCAGAGACGACATCCGTCTTGCGCAGGGCGTCCAGAAGCGAGGTCTTGCCGTGGTCAACGTGGCCCATGATGGTCACGATCGGTGCACGCGGTTGCAGGTCGGTATCGTCGTCAGTGCCGCCTTCGAGGCCGATCTCGACGTCGGCTTCAGACACGCGTTTGACAGTGTGGCCGAATTCCGAAGCGATCAGTTCTGCGGTGTCGGCATCCACAATGTCGTTGCCGCGGAGCATCTGGCCCTGCTTGAACATGAACTTCACGACGTCGGCGACGCGCTCGTTCATCCGTCCTGCGAGATCCTGCAGAGTGATGGTTTCAGGCAGCGTGACTTCGATCGAGACTTTCTCGCGGTCGCCCGCGCCGCCCATCTTGCGTTCGCGCTCGCGTTCACGCGCGCGGCGCACGGAAGCGAGAGAGCGTTGACGTTCAGCATCATCTCCGAGAGCGGACGCGATGGTCAGTTTACCGCGCCGGCGCTCGCCGGCGTCGCTGCGGCTGCGGGCTGCGGCTTCGCGGGCACGGTCGCCTGCGCCGCGGTCGTCCTTGACCACCTTGCCGCCGCCGCGCTTTGCGCGGCCGGCATCATCGTCTTCAACCGGAACAATAGCGGCAGGCGCAGCAGCGCCTAAGCGCGCGCGGCTCTTGACGGGTTGTTCGGCTTTCTCGGTGGTGCGGGTAAGGGCGGTGACTTCAGCGACCTTGCGAGCTTCTTCTTCGGCCTTGCGGCGTACCTCGGCTTCTTCGCGTTCTCGGCCTTCCTGGGCCTTGCGCTCCTGCTCGGTGCGCAGACGGTCCTGGGAAGCCTTCTCGAGCTTCTGGTCTTCAGCGCGGGCCGTCTCTTCGGACTTTCGCCGTTCGAGAACTTTCTGGCGCGCTTTCAGTTCGTCGACGGTGATGCCGAGCTTCGCGGCGAGCGCGACAAGCTTGGCTTCCATCGATTCGGCGGCAGCAGCGGCCTCTCCCGGTTTGCCCGTACCCGGAGCGCCGCCGGCCGCAACGGGCAGACGTTTCTTCGTTTCGACCACAACCTGCTTGGAGCGGCCGTGGCTGAAACTCTGCTTCACCGTGCCGGAAGTCTTCCGCACGACGGTCAGCGGCTTGCGGCCACCGGAATTGCCTTGATCGTTGCTGTCGCTCATTCGTCCTACATATCACAATCTGAGCCGGGCCGCCCATGCGCCCCGGCAGAAGTCCGTTACCGATCCGGTTCAGGGAACCAGTCAACTTCCGGTGCCAAACGGAAACCGGTCAGGCGCCGATAGGCGATTTCCCAATTTTCCGCGATGGCGCTCCGGCGGACGAGGCCGTGTATCACACGGTCACGCCCGAAAGCCATGCCCAATTCCTGCGCGCTCAGCGCGCCGGCCACTTTCACGTTCGTATATAGCGCTTTGGCGAGAAAATACACCTTCTTGCGCCCATCCTCTGCCCCATCCGCTGCTTCCAGCAGGAAGGCCGGCTCGGCGCTGCGCAGCGCGTCACGCACCTGGTCATGCCCGGTGACGGCCAGTCCGGCCTTGCGGGCAAGACCGAGCAGATCAATGCAACGTTTCAGCAGAAGACGTTCGACGAGATCCGACAAACCGTCCGGCACCGTCACGGCGCTCTTGAAGCCGCGCGCGAATGCGCCTTTTGCCGCGGCCGTATCGACATGCCTGCGCTCTGCCGTGACCCAGACACCCCGGCCGGGCAAGCGGGCGGCGATATCGGGTGTCACAACACCGTCCGGCGACAGAACGAAGCGAAGCATCGCCTCGCGCGCGAGACGCTCGCGCGTGACCGCGCACTGACGCTCCGGCGATGCCGAAGCATCGCCGTCTGCATCCTCTGCATTATCGGGGATCAGACCCGGTTCACTGCTCGGGTACGGCTTCTTCATCGCCGCCCTCCACTTGCTGAAGGTCTGCGAGATCAAAACCGAGTTCTTCGGCAAGCGCGTCATCGTCAGTCACAGAGTTGCCGAGCTCTCCGAGGGCGAGCAGCGCGCGCTCCTCTTCCGTCAGCTCCGGAGCCTCTCCGCCGCCCTGGTCGACGAGCAATGCGTCAACCGCTTCCTGCTCGATCCAGCCGGCCACAACGCGGGCCTTCATGATGAACATCTGGGCGTCATCCTTGCGCATTTCGTTCTTCTTCAGGATGCCTTCGACCCAGACCGGCTTTCCGTCTGGACCTGGCTCGCGGTAACCCGTGATATCGTCCGGCACGAGACCAGCGACGTCTTCGACGGTCTTTACACCCTGTTCGCCGAGCTTCACGGCAAAGGCAGGCGTGACGCCTTCCAGTTCCATGACATCGTCCTCGACGCCGAGTTCGCGGCGCTTGTTGTCGTTCTCGACGGCAACGCGCTCGAGGAATTCACGGGCGCGTTCCTGCAGCTCTTCAGCGACGTCCTTGTCGAAGCCTTCGATGGTGATGAAGTCTTCCGGTGCGACGAAGGCGATTTCCTCAACCGACTCAAAGCCTTCCGAGGCGAGGAGCTGCGCGAGCGTTTCGTCCGCATCGAGCGCCTTCATGAAGAGGTCCGTGCGCTCCTGGAATTCCTTCTGGTAGCGCTCGGAATCGGCCGACTCGGTGATCAGGTCGATCTGCCAACCGGTGAGCTGCGAGGCGAGGCGGACGTTCTGGCCGCGGCGGCCAATGGCCAGCGGGAACTGGTCGTCGGCCACGACAACCTCGACGCGGCGCTCGTCTTCGTCGAGCACCACTTTCGAGACTTCGGCGGGCTGGAGCGCGTTCACGATGAATGTGGCGGCGTCATTGTTCCACGGGATGATGTCGATCTTCTCGCCCGAAAGTTCGCCGACGACAGCCTGCACGCGCGCACCGCGCATACCGACGCACGCGCCGACAGGATCAATCGAGCTGTCGTTCGAGATAACGCCGATCTTGGCGCGGCTGCCCGGGTCGCGGGCGCAGGCCTTGATCTGGATGACGCCTTCATAGACTTCCGGCACTTCGGCAGCGAACAGCTTGCGCATGAAATCCGGCGCGGCGCGCGACAGGAAGATCTGCGGGCCCTTGAGCTCGCGGCTGACCTTGTAGAGATAGGCGCGGACGCGGTCGTTCGGCTGGAAGTTTTCGCGCGGGATGCCGTCATTGCGGCGGATGATGCCCTCTGCGCGGCCGAGATCGACGATCACATGGCCATACTCGACGCGCTTGACGATACCGTTGATGACGTCGCCGACGCGGTCTTTATATTCTGTATACTGACGCTCGCGCTCGGCATCGCGCACTTTCTGGGTGATCACCTGCTTGGCGGTCTGAGCGGCAACGCGGCCGAAATCGAAGGGCGGGAGCTCTTCCTTCAGTTCGCTGCCGATCTCAAGGGCGGGATCGATCTTCTTGGCTTCGGCGAGGCGCAACTGCTTGGCTTCGTCTTCAAAATTGTCGTCCGCGACGACCGTCTGGACCCGCCAGAGGGTCTGCTCACCGGTGGCCGTATCGATCCGCGCGCGGATATCGTGCTCCTGGCCATACTTGGCTTTGGCGGCTTTCTCGATGGCTTCCTGCATCGCTTCGATGACGATGCGCTGGTCGATCGATTTTTCTTCTGCGACCGCCTTGGCGATCTGAAGGATTTCAAGCCGGTTGGCAGAAACGCCTACGGTGCTCATTGGAGATCTCCTGTCTCTTCTTCGTCTGTGTCGTCTTCTGTCTCGTCGATCTCGAAATCGGCGAGGGTGTCTTCATCTTCGTCCGGCTGTGGCGGCAGGTTGCCGGCCGCGCGCGCCGCTTCAATAAGTTCATCCGTCAGCACAAGGCTCGCCCGGCTCATCTCGTGAACGCCGGCGACGAGTTCGGTCTCGTCATCGAGTTCGATATGCACGCCGTCTTCGCCTTCCGAGACGATCGTGCCGGTGAACCGGCGGCGGCCATCGATGGGACGCGCCAGTTCGATCCGTGCCGCATGGCCGATCCAGCGGGCAAAATCGCCGGGCCGGGTCAGCGGCCGGTCGATACCCGGGGTAGAGACTTCCAGAAGGTAGGCCTCCGGGATGGGATCGGCGTCGTCCAGCACCGGGTTGATGGCGCGGCTGAGGCGGGCGCAGTCTTCAACGTCCGTCGGCGCGCCCCCTGCCCGCTCGGCCATCACCTGAAGGTGGGGACGCCGGCCGCCGGACACGCGCAGGCGGACGATCTCCATGCCGAGCTTCTCCGCGACGGGGCGGAGGATCTCCAGCAGGCGGCGTTCCTGTTCGGTGAGGGCGATCATGAAGGCAGGGCAAATCCGGGCAAAGAAAAACGGCGGACCCGTTTCCGGACCCGCCGCCGATATATTTCGACTTGAGCGGTAGATAATCCCGAAAGGACGATCTGTCGAGGGGGATACTGAGCCAGAAAAAACGGCGGCCAGGAGACCTGGCCGCCGCGTCCTGACCCTTTTGGGGCTCGATTGCTTAAAGGATTTTCAGATCCACAGCCGAAGTTTTGCCGCGGCGTTCGTCCTTGTGCAGTTCATAGGCGATGGCCTGGTTCTCGGCGAGGGTGCGGAGACCCGAACGCTCGACGGCCGAAATGTGGACGAATACGTCTGCACCGCCCTCATCCGGCTTGATGAAGCCGAAACCCTTCTGGTCGTTGAACCACTTAACTTTTCCGGTTGCCATAATGGCCTTCCTTTACCGTTCCGGGCCGCGGCAAGCGCGGGATTGCGCCGTGCCGGTGCCCATCGAAAGCGGGGGAGGGAAAGTCATTGCCGTCGGTCTGACGGGGTCTTGATATTCAGACCGACCGGTTTCGATGCGCCAGATTAAGCCACAAAATCGGCAAATCGTCAATAAAGCCGATAAATTCAGATGCACGTGAAGTCATACCAGACCGGCGCGCAATCACCGAGCTTCTTGGTTTCATAGCGCGTCGTGACATGATCCGATGGCGGACGGCGCCAATCATCGGCGGCCTCAGCCGTCCATTCAAACCCGCCATTCTGCAGAAATGTCAGCAGCGCTTCATCGGCGTAGCTGGCCACGTCGGTGGCAAAGCGAACTTGCCCGCCGGGCGCGATGACGCGGCGGAGTGCGGCCGCAAAGTCTGGCTGCACGAGGCGGCGCTTCTGCTGGCGGCGCTTCGGCCAGGGATCCGGAAACAGGATGAAGGCGCGCTCGATCGAAGCGGGGGCAAAGGCGTCCAGCAAAAGGCGCGCATCGTCCGGCCAGAGACGGACATTCGTCAATTCACGCTCTTCAATCCCGGCCAGGGCCTTTGCGACACCTTCGACAAAGGGCTCGCAGCCGATGAAGCCGGTCTCCCGGTGGTCGCCCGCTTGGGCGACGAGGTGTTCGCCGCCGCCGAAGCCGATCTCCAGCCAGACAGCGCGCGTCCCGGGGAACAGGCTGCGCGGGTCGAGCCCCTGCGCCACCGGCGCCACCGGCGCCGGAAGCCGCCAGCGATCCAGCTGGGTGTCCAGCAGGTTCTGCTGGCGCGGCGATAAGGCCCGGCCACCGGTGCGGCCGAAGGTGCGGATCGGGCGATCCCTCAAGGCTTCAGGGTCGTGCGTAGCCATGCCGGGACGCGCTCAGTCCAGGCCCGGCCGGTTATCGAAGGCGGAGGCCGCGGCGCGGACAGTATTCAGAAGCGACCTGCGCAGGGAGACGTCCTCGATCTTCCGAAAGGCTGAAATCAGCTCCAGCATTTCAGGCGTCATCACCGGGGCGTGGGGCTCATCCTCATCTTCGGCAAACTCAGCCGCTTCGGCTTCGAGGAACTCTTGCGCGCCTTCAAAAAAGTAATTGATGGGCACGCCGAGCACGCCTGCGATCTCGAACAATCGCCCGGCCGAGACGCGGTTGACGCCCTTTTCGTATTTCTGGACTTGCTGGAATGTCAGTTCAAGGAGCTCACCGAGCCGTTCCTGGGTCAGCTTGAGCTCGCGGCGGCGCCAGCGGATACGTTGCCCAACAACCCGGTCGATCCCGCTCGGAAGTTTGCTGTCGGTCATTACTCATCCATTCGCGCGCGGCGCATCGCTGAAGACAGGCTTAGCGCCTCCAACTGATGAAGGCCAGTATGGCGAAGATGCAGAGGCTGAACCAGAACAGCACGGCGCCGAACCGGGTCTGGAACACGGTGGCCGGCGCCGGTTCCGGAATGCGGTCGCGGCCATAGGTTGCCGTCCAGCCTTCGGGCGCTGTTTCCGCCGGCAGCGTGCGCATCGTCTCGCGGCCATAGCCATCGACGATGCCGGACGCGCCCCGGTTGGCCGCGCGCACGAGCGGCAGGCCGGTTTCGATGGCGCGGTAACGGTTCTGGGCATAGTGCTGGGCTGGGCCCATGCCGCCTCCGAACCAGGCATCGTTCGAGATCAGCACGATCCATTTCGCCCGGTCCGTCAGGTTGGCTTGCCGCGTGATTTCCGGGAACAGGCCCTCGTAGCAGATGAGGGCCACGAAGGGCGGCATGGTCCCGGTGTCGACGGCGGTGGGGCCGCCGCCAGGACGGAAACCAGAGGCGGCGAGGCGCTGGGTTGTCGGCGGCAGCATCGAGGCGAACTGGCGACCGAAGGGAATGAAATCGACCGCGGCCAGCTCGCCGAACGGCACCAGACGGTGCTTGTCATAGAGCGACACCGGCCCGGTCTGGTTGGCCTTGCTGTCGAGCACGGCGAGGCTGTTGTAATAGACGGGCGTATCCTGTGTGAACCACTCATAGCGGGTCGCGCCGACCACCAACGTGCGCTCGCCGATATAGGATGAAATGGCGTCCAGTCCTTCGGCTTCCTGAAGCAGGAAGCCGGGCACGGCGCCTTCGGGCCAGACGACGATGTCACCGGGCTTGCTGTCCGGGTATGTCAGCATACGAACGTATTCGTTGAGCACCGGGGCCGATTCGAGGCGGTCCCATTCGGATTGCGGCACCCCGGCGTCCATGATGACCACCGGCTGATCGGTCAGCGGCGATGGAGCGGCAATCCGCTCTGCCCCCCAGGCCCAGCCGATGGCCAGCAGGACCACCGCGCCGAAGGAAGGCGACAGCCGGAGACCGAGGCCGCGCGCATCCCGTGTGTCCACGAGCGCGGCAGGTGCAGACATCACGAAGACGGTCAGCAAGGTCAACCAGTACACGCCGCCCAGCGAAGCGGCCTGCGAGAAGGCGCCGCCGGGGATCCATGTTGTGCCAGGAAGGTTCCATGGGAACCCGCCGAACAGATGCCCCCGGGTCCATTCGGCGATCGAGAAGAACAGCGCAAAGACGAAGATGCGGGAGGGCGACGCCGACCAGAAGGCGCCAGCCATCGCCATGAAGCCTCCCCAGATCAGGCCCATGCCTGCGGGCAACACGATCAGCGGCAACCAGATGAAGGCGAGATGCTGCTCCGGGTTCACCAGGAAGGGCAGCGCCGTCCAGTGCATGCTGACGAGGAAAAAGCCGCTTCCGAAGGCCCAGCTCCGGAAAGCGACCGCCCTGCCCCAGCGCCTGTGCGCGCGCGCACCATCGATCATCCAGATCAGGCCCGGCAGCGAAACCGCGAGGGCAGCGCTGAAGTGAAAGGGCGCAAAGGCGAAGGCCGCCAGCGCCCCGAACAGGCCCGCCGTGCCGGCCGCTGGCCAGCCCTTCAGGCGGGCAAGGGACTCGTGAAGGGGGCCCAGGGCAGTGAAGCCGTGGCTGCGAACCGCTTCGGACATGTGCGCTACTCCTCGCGCGTCAGGGACGCCGGCATTTCCGGCATGTGTAGCCTGAGCCGGCGGATACGTCGCGTATCGGCTTCCAGGATTTCGAGAGCTGTGCCGCCCGGATGGCGCAGCACGTCGCCCTCAACCGGCATCTTGCCGGCCAGCGCGACCGCAACGCCGCCCAGTGTACCGATCTCTGCATCATTGCCGGGAAGGCTGAGATCCAGTCCCGACTTGGCGGCGAATTCTTCCAGCTCGGTGCGCGCGTCGGCTTCCCAGATCGCATCACTGCGCTGCAGGAACAGAGGCTCATCGTCGTCATGTTCGTCTTCGATATCGCCGACGATGACTTCGACGAGATCCTCAAGCGTGATCAGACCGTCGGTACCGCCATATTCGTCCACGACGAGGGCGAGGTGGATTCGGGAGGCCTGCATCTTCACGAGCAGGTCCGCGAGCCGCATCGACGGCGGCACATAGAGCACATCCCGGCGCAGATGATCGAGCGGGCGCTCACCGGGCGTGACGCCCTTCGCGATATCGCTGACGACATCCTTGATATGAACAAAGCCGATCGGATCATCGAGCGTTTCGCGAAACACCGGCACACGCGAGTGGGTCACTTCAGCGAAATACTGGAGCAGCTCCGGAAACGAGATGCCGGCTTCGACGGCCTTGATCTCGGCCCGAGGCACCATCGCGTCCATCACGCGCTGCTGCTGGAACTGGGCTAAGCGCAGGCGCATGACCTGGGGCGCCGTTTGCGCATTGCCGTCTTCGGCATTCGGTTCGGACCGGCTGGATTTGCGCCTCAGTCCGAAGAAGCTGAGTAATCGGTCGGATGGCGGGTCGCCGGAGGAAGAATCGGAATCACTCATCGGGAGCTGTATCACTCAGAAGATAGGGGTTGGCGATATCCAACGACGCGAGCGCTCGGATCTCGCGCGCCTCCATTCCGGACGCGTCGTCGGGCGTTTCATGGTCGTGACCAAGCAGGTGAAGGTAGCCGTGGATCAGAAGGTGCGTCAGGTGATCGCTGAGCGCCTTGCCCTGGACGGCGGCGTCACGCGAGGCCACCCCGTGCGCCACTGCAATATCGCCGAGCAGCGGCCGGTCAATCGGCAGGGCCGGAAAGGACAACACGTCCGTCGGCTTGTCCTTGCCCCGGAAATCGCGGTTGAGCTGGCGCAGCTCGTCATCATCGGTCAGCAGCAGGGAGACGAGCCCTTCAGCGGGCTCTTCCCTGGCGGCCGCGGCAAAGGCGCGCCGGCTCAGCGCATCAAGGTCGCCAAGCGCCTGCCAGCTCTCGCCTTCCACGATTAGGGCAAGATCAATCATGGCAAGGCTCAGCTTTCACCCGCTGCGGCATAGGCATCGATGATCCGGCTGACGAGACCGTGGCGCACGACATCCAGCGCCGTCAGATGGTGTACGCCAATGCCCTGGACATTCTCGAGGATGCGCAGGGCATGCTTGAGGCCGGACGGCTGACTGCCGGGCAGGTCGACCTGCCCGGGATCACCCGTCACAACCATGCGGCTGTCGCGGCCCAGCCGGGTCAGCACCATCTTCATCTGTGCGACCGTGGTGTTCTGCGCTTCGTCCACGATGACGAAGGCATTCTTCAGCGTCCGCCCACGCATGAAGGCAATCGGGGCCACTTCGATCTCGCCGCGCTGCATGCGGCGTTCCATCTGCTCCTGCCCCATCAGTTCGCGCAGCGCGTCCCAGATCGGCAACATGTAGGGATCGACCTTTTCCTCAAGCGTACCTGGCAGGAAGCCGAGCTTCTCGCCGGCCTCGACCGCAGGACGCGTCACGATCAGGCGTTGGCGCAGGCCCGCCTGCAACTCGGCGACACCGGAGGCGACAGCAAGAAACGTCTTTCCCGTTCCAGCCGGACCGACGCCGAAAATCAGGGCGTTCTCAGGCTGCGCGAGGAGTTCGATATACTTTGCCTGCCCTTGCGTCATCGCGGTGACCGGTTTTTTCAGGCCTTTGAGGCCCGAAAAGGACCGGGACGGGGACTGCGCCGCTTGCAGCGACCCGTCAAGTTCCATCTCGGTCGGCTCGGCGCCATTGCGAAGGCGCCGCTCGAAGTCTGCCAGGGCGAGGATGGCGATCGAGACGCCCTCTTCTGCCCCGTCGAGGCGGATGCCGCCGCCCTGGCTTTCGGCGCGCAGTCGGTAAGCGTCGAGGCGGGTTTCCAGAAAGGCGAGGTGGCGGTGGTGCGGACCGCAGAGATCGCGCAGGCGCTCAGCCTGGCTGACCTCATAGACCCGGGTAACTGTGTTCTTGTCCGGCGCGCCGGCGGGGGGGCGTTTTGCGCTCACTGCGCCGGCTCGCGGATGCGCACGGGTTCACCGGTCAGCGAGCTCATGGTGGCGGAGACGATCTTAACGTCAACGATAGAATTCACGAGCGTTTCGGGCCCTTCGAAATGGACGGACTGAAGATAGGGCGAGCGGCCGTGTATCTGGCCGGGAATGCGGCCCTTGCCGGTCACCAGGACGGGCAAGATCTTGCCAACCTGCGACCGGTTGAAGGCGGTCTGCTGGTCGCGCAGCAAAGCCTGCAAGGCCTGCAGGCGTTCGTCCTTAAGCGCTTCGCAGACATGTCCGTGCATCTCGGTTGCCGGCGTGCCCGGCCGCGCGGAATACTTGAACGAGTAGGCGATGGCGTAATCGACATCGCGGGCCAGCTGCATCGTCGCCTCAAAGTCCGCATCGCTTTCGCCAGGGAAGCCGACGATGAAGTCGGTCGCGATGGCGATGTCCGGACGCGCGGCGCGCACGCGGGTAATTATGTCCCGGTACTGATCAGCGGTGTGACCCCGGTTCATGGATTTCAGGATGCGGTCTGATCCAGCCTGCACCGGCAGATGAAGGAACGGCATCATCGCGGGCGTGTCACCGTGGGCGGCGATCAGGTCGTCGTCCATGTCCCGCGGATGGCTGGTCGTGTAGCGGATACGGTCGATACCGCCGATCTTCGCGATGTGGCGCACGAGACGGCCGAGCGTCCAGTCTTCCCCGCCTTCGATACGCGGGGGCGCGCCGTGGAAGGCGTTAACGTTCTGGCCGAGCAGGGTGACGTCCCGGACACCCTTGGCGGCCAGGTCGCGCACTTCCAAGACAATATCATCCACGCTGCGCGACATCTCGGCGCCGCGCGTATAAGGCACCACGCAGAAAGTGCAGAACTTGTCGCAGCCCTCCTGGACCGACACGAAGGCTGTGGGGCCCTCCGGATCTCGGGTCTTCGGAAGCGCGTCGAACTTCTCGACCGTATCGAACCCGGTCTCCAGACGGTCGCCGACAGCGCGGCTGGCGCGCGCGATCATCTCCGGCAGCTTGTGATAGGCCTGCGGGCCGAGTACGAGATCGACAGCCGGCTGGCGGCGGATGATTTCCGCGCCTTCGGCCTGGGCCACGCAGCCTGCCACCGCGATCGTCATCTTGCCGCCCGAGGCGAGTTTCATCTGCTTCAGCTTGCCAAGTTCGGAATAGACCTTTTCGGTCGCTTTCTCGCGAATATGGCACGTGTTGATGACAACCAGATCTGCGCCTTCCGGGGCATCCACCGGCGCATAGCCGAGCGGCTTCAGCACATCGCGGATGCGCTCGGAATCATATACATTCATCTGGCAGCCATAGGTACTGATAAACAGGCCCTTGAGCGGCTTGGCGTCGGAAGCAGCGGTCATCCGGCGGCTTATGCCTGAAAAGCCGCCGGTCCGGAAGAACCTTCCTCCATCCGGGAGCCCCCCCCGCCTGCCCTGCGCGCGCTAGATCGTGAGGACGATCTTCCCGAAGTGCTGCTGGCTGGCCTGGTGGCCGAAAGCGGCGGCGATCTGGTCGAGCGGGAAGCGGCTGTCGATGACCGGGCGGATGCCGGTGGCGTCAATGGCCTCGACCATGTCTTCCTGATGACGGCGGGAGCCGACCGTGATGCCCGACAAGGTAATGTTGCGCGAGAACAGCGCCGCTGTCGGCACCTCGCCCGAGACACCCGTCAGCACGCCGATGAGCGAGATGTGCCCGCCCGGACGGCAGGCATTGATCGACTGCGCCATTGTGCCGGGGCCGCCAATCTCCACGACTTCATCGACGCCGCGCCCGCCGGTCATCTCGAAGGCCTTGCGGCCCCATTCCGGCGTTTCCTTGTAGTTGATCACGTGATCGGCGCCGAGCGCCTTGAGTTTCTCAATCTTGGCGTCGGAAGACGAGGTAGCGATGACGCGCGCGCCGGTGGCCTTGGCAAACTGCAGCGCAAAGATCGACACGCCGCCGGTGCCCTGAACCAGCACCCAGTCACCCGGCTTGGTTTTTGTCTCGACATACATGCCGCGCCAGGCGGTCAGGGCCGCGCAGGGCAAGGTGGCGGCCTCATCGAACGTCCAGTCCTTCGGCATGCGTGTGAAGGCTGTTTCCGGGCCCGCATAGAGTTCGCAGCCGAACCCGTCGGCGCCGTCGCCCGGCACGCTGGCAAAGCCGGCCGCCTCGACCTGCCCGGACTGCCAGTTGGGAAAGAACAGCGAGATAACCCGGTCGCCCGTCTTCCACTTCGTGACGCCCTCGCCGACGGCGACGACTTCGCCCGCGCCATCTGACATCGGAATACGTCCGTCCGGCGTGGGGATGCCGCCAAGGGCCACGATAAAGTCATGATAATTGAGCGAGGAGGCCCGCACGCGGACAAGCACCTCGCCGGCCTTGGGCTTGGGGTCGGCCCGTGTCTCGATGACCAGGTTGCCGAGCCCGCCCGGCTTCTTCACTGCTGCGACTTTCATGGAACGATCCTCCCGTGTTTTGGCCACCGGACGGACCGGGCCCTAGGGGAAGTCAAGAGGCCGCGATGCGCGCCTCGCGCAACGATTTGCGCCGGACCTTGCCAGCATCGTCACGGACGGGCTCATCCACGTACTCGAAACTCTTCGGCACCTTGTAGCGAACGAGACGCTCGGCGAGGTGGGCTTCCATGGCCGCCGGATCAGCCGGGCCTTCGGGCCGGTCGATGACCGCGTGCAGGCGCGCGCCCATGTCTTCGTCCGGCAGGCCGATGATCGCCGAGGAGCGAACGCCGGGGAAGGCGTCAATCGCGGCCTCGACTTCCGCCGGATAGATATTTGCCCCGCCAACCAGGATCATGTCGGACAGGCGGTCGGTGAGGTAGAGATAGCCCTCGGCGTCCATCCATCCCATGTCGCCCAGGCTTTCCCAGCCGCCCTCAATCGCCTTCGCTTCGGCGCCGATGTAATGATACGTCGTGCCTGCGCCGGCGAGCGGCCGGATGAAGACTTCACCAACCTGGCCCGGCGGCAAGGTCTGTCCCGCGTCATCGACGACCTTCATCTCGCACGTTGCGACCGGCTTTCCGACAGACCCTTTATGGGTCAACCATTCCGTACCCTGAATGGTGGTCGAGCCCTGCCCTTCCGTCCCGCCATAGAGTTCCCAGATCACCTCGGGGCCGAGCCATTCGATGAAACACTCCTTCAGCCAGGGCGGGCACGGCGCAGCGAGGTGCCACAGCGTCCTGAGGCTGGTGAGGTCATGGCGCGCGCGAACGTCCTCAGGCAGTGCCCAGATCCGCCGCATCATGGTCGGCACCATATAGACGACATCCACCTTCTGGGCCTCGATCAGGCGAAGCGTCTCTTCCGCGTCAAACCGCGTCGTCACGACCACCGTGCAGCCCTTGAAAAGCGCCGTCATCGCCCAGAGAAATGGCCCGTTGTGATAGAGAGGCCCCGGAATCAGCATGCAGCCCTGATGCGGAATTTCCAGCAAGGGCAAATCCGGATCCGCCGCGGCCGGCGATTTCGACACGATCAGCTTGGGACGCCCCGTAGAGCCGCCGGATGTCATCGCCTTGTAACTGAGGGATGTGACTTCCGGCAACGCGGTGTTGGAGAGCGCGTCGTCCGCCTCGTAACCCATTGGCACGCACGGGATCGGCGCATACTCGTCCGGCGCCACACCCACGACGAGGCTGGGCGCGCCGACTTCGACGATCTGGTCGCGCTCGAATTTTGGCAGCCGGGCGGATACCGGTTGCGGTGTCGCGCCCGCCTTCCATGTCGCAATGCAGGCTTCGAAAAACTCAAGTCCATTGGGGAGCGCGATCGTTACGAAGTCATCCTTCTTCACGCCAAGCGCCTGGTAGGCCCGGGCGAGACGATTGGTGCGCGCCTCAAGCTCGTCCCATGTCAGTTCCGCGCCCTCATGATACAGCGCCGTTCGCGCAGGCTGCACCGCCGTCCAATGCGCCACGATACGCGAGAGTGAAATGAGCGCCATCGGTTACTGCCTCCCCGTTACTTGTATCTGTAGGCTGAGTATCAAATGCCGGCGCGCTTCAGCAGGCGCTGAAAGCCGGCCCAGAACTCGGCGCGCAGGTCATCTGTTTCCATCAGGATTTCATGCATGGCGCCATCGACCGTGATGTGCTCGCAATCTTTCAAACGGCGCGCAATGTCCGCATGCGAGGCATTGTCGACGAGTTTCTCTTCGCTCGCCGACGCGACGAATACGGGGATCGTCACTTTGGACAACGCTTTCGGCCTGGTGAATGTTGCGAGGATATCCAGCGAGGCGCCAAGCCAGCCCCAGGTGACCGGCCCAAGTTCCAGATCGGGCGCGGCGTCGAGCAGGCCGCGCTGCAATTGCCAACGGCGCTTGTCATGGGTGACGATGTTGTTTTCGAACCGCTCCGGCGGGCCGGGCTGGATCGCATAATCGCCGGACCGGCCTGTCGCCCGCATGGCCCACACGAGATAGCTCATGCCGAAGAACTTCGACTTCAGCCCCCACATCGGCGCGCAGAAGGCTGCTGCCTCGACCTTCACGAGATCCTGCGCGATGGCGGCCAGCGCAATCGCGCCGCCCATCGAATGAGACAGGCACACGTAGGGCCTCGGCAGCCGGTCACCGAGCTCCTCGAGCCCCTTTGCGAGCGCCCCCATGAAGGTTTCAAACCGGTCGATATGGCCCTTCTTGCTATCGCCCAGCAGCCGCTCCGAGAGGCCCTGGCCCGGCCAGTCAAGGATGACCAGTGCAAAACCCATCTGCTGAAGCTCGCGGCCCACTTCAAAATACTTCTCGATGAACTCGGTCCGTCCGGGGCATACGATCACTGTGCCGCGCGGCATGCTGGCCGAAAGCGCAGGGGCCACGCAGGTGCGCAGCTCAAGACCGGACGCCGCCTTGAACCGCACCATGCTGGCACGCTCCGGCGGCGGATTGCCGGCGAGGGTAACGAAACCCGCGTCGCTTGCCTGCACATCAGCCATGTGTCGCGTCCCGAAAACTGCCCCAAAAATTGAAAAGGCCGCCCGAAGCTGTCTCCGGGCGGCCTTTCAGGTCAAGTCCCTGAGGGACGGCCATTCAGCCCGCGAGCTTTTTCATCAGGCTCTGCAGCTGCATCGCCACCGACATGTCGCCGGCGACTTTCAGCTTGCCTTGCATGAACGCCATCGTCGGATCCATCGCGCCCGAGGAGATCTTCTCGAAGTCGTCCCAGTTGACGGAGATGGTCGCGTCAGCCGCGTCGTCGGAGTTATCAACCTTGCCATTGGCGCCGTCGATCAGCAGCTTGCCGACGCTGCCGAAGTCGAACTTCACTTTTTTCTTGAAATCGCTGCCGCCCGAAAGGGCTTCAGTTGCGCGGGCGGTGAGTTGTGCGAGATCCATCCGGGGGTTCCTCCTTGGGAATTGGGTCTGAACCGGGATAAAGCAAACCGGCGCGCGGGGGGCAAGAAGAATCCCTTGACGTTCGGAACGGCAGGGCGATCAGCTGTCGGCCATGAGTTGGGAAAAATCGATCGAAGAACTGCGCCGGCGCGAGCGGCTGGCCGAGCTGATGGGCGGCGAAGAGCCCGTCGAACGCCAGCGGGGACGCGGTAAGCTGACCGTCCGGGAACGCGTAGCCTTTCTGGCAGACCCCGGCAGCTTCCACGAGATCGGCAAGATCGCGGGCAAGGCAACCTATGGCCCCGGCGACGAGCTGGCCGGCTTCACGCCCTCAACGTCTGTCACCGGACGCGCGCGGCTGGATGGCCGGCCGGTCGTCATCCTGGCGGATGACTTCACCGTGCGGGGCGGCGCCTCGGACGCCTCGATCTGGCAAAAGATGGTCCAGATGATCAAGATGGCGACCGAGTACCGGATGCCCCTTGTCCAGATGATTGATGGCACCGGCGGCGGCGGCTCGGTCAAGGCGCTCGAGAAAGACCCGCGCACTTACATCCCGGAAACGCCCGGCTGGAACGAGATCGTCGAGGGCCTTTCCCAGGTTCCGTTCGTCTCGCTTGCGCTCGGCCCCTGCGCCGGGATGGGCGCCGGACGTGTTGCGGCCAGCCATTTCAGCATCATGGTCAAGGACCTCTCTCAGGTCTTTGTTGCCGGCCCGCCAGTGGCGATTGCGCTTGGCGAGAATGTCACCAAGGAAGAACTCGGCGGCTGGAAGATCCAGGCGCAGAACGGCACGGTGGACACTGTGGTGGACAGCGAGGCAGACGCCTTCATCGCTGCGCGCCGCTTCCTGTCCTATCTGCCCCCGTCCGTCCATCACTTGCCGGAGCGCGTTCAGCCCACAGATGACCCCAAGCGCAAGGACGAGAGCCTGATCTCGCTCGTGCCCAAGGACGGGCGCACCCCCTACAAGCCCCGCCGCATCATCGAAGCGGTGAGCGACAAGGGCAGCTTCTTCGAGATCGGCCATGACTGGGGCCGCGGCATCGTCACCGGCCTTGCCCGGATCGACGGCTTCGCGGTGGGTATCCTTGCGGGTGACCCATTCTTTCTGGACGGCGCCTGGACGGCGGATGTGTGTGACAAGGTCACCCGCCACATGGACCTCTGCTCAACCTTCCATTTGCCGGTCATCCATTTCGTCGATTGCCCCGGGTTTGCGGTGGGTGTGCGAGCCGAGACGGCCGGCGTGACGCGCGCCGGGGTGCGGGCGATGACCGCGGTTTACCAGGCCGATGTGCCGGTCTGTTGCGTCGTGATCCGCAAGGCTTACGGGCTTGCGGGTTCTGCGATGATGAACCAGTCGAAGACCAAGTGGCGCTATTGCTGGCCGAGCGGAGACTGGGGCTCCCTCCCTATGGCGGGGGGCATCGAAGCGGCGTTCCGGAAGGAACTGTCGGAGGCTGAAAACCCCGAAGAGCTGAAGGCGCAGCTCTACCGGAAGTTCGAGGCGATCCGCTCGCCTTTCCGGACGGCGGAAAGCTTCCTGGCTGAGGAGATCATCGACCCGCGCGCCACCCGCCCCCTTCTGGTGGACTTCCTGCACCATGCCCAGCGGGCGCTGACGGCCGGCGAGCGGCGTGTGACCTTTCGTCCGTAACGGCGCGAACTCGCCCTGAAAGCGGCGCCCTATTGCCATCTTTGAGGCGTTGGTGCGTGTGTAACGCGTTCCGGGGAGGGACACAGTCATGAACATCAGGCATTTCCTCGCGGCGGTAGCCTCCGCCCTTACATTGGCGGCGTGCGGCGGCTCAGGCGGTAACTATGAAGGGTCGGGCGCCGTCATGGCCCCGCCGCCGGAAGCCATGAAGATGGCCGAAGCTCCGATGGCTGACGGCTTGGTGGGCGAAGGCGAGGCGCCCGCGCCGGAAGCGCCCGGCGCTGTCCAGTACATCGCTTACTCTCATTCCATCGGCATGCGCCTGCCGGTGAAGTCCATAGAACCGGCGATGCTCGGCCATGTTGCGGCCTGTAACGCGGCGGGGCCGACGGTCTGTGTTGTGACGAACTCATCGCTCAACGCCTATTCCGAAGATCAGGCCTCCGCCCAGCTCTACCTGCGCGCGACCCCGGCCTGGATCGACACTTTCCTCGGAGGCGTTGAGGCCGAAGCCGAGGCCGCCAAGGGCGAGATCACCAGCCGTCAGACCACGGCAGAAGACCTGACCGTCACAATCATCGACACCGACGCGCGCCTGAAGGCGCAAACGGTTCTGCAGGCCCGCATCGAGGAATTGCTCGCCGATCGTCCCGGCAATCTTGGCGAACTCCTGGAAACCCAGCGTGAGCTCGCCCGCGTCAACGGCGAGATCGATTCGCTGACCTCCAGCCTCGCGGCGCTTCGCCAGCGGGTGGATATGAGCCAGCTGTCGGTCAGCTACGAAACCAAGGTGAACCCTGTCTCCGGCGGCACGCTCTCACCCCTGAGCGATGCGTTCGGCAACTTCTTCTACAACCTGTCCGGCGCCGTGGCAGCCGTGATCACCGCCTTTGCGGTCGGCCTGCCCTGGCTGCTGCTCATCGGCGCCATGCTCTGGATCTGGCTGCGCCTGATCTGGCCGCGCATCCGCCGGAAAAAACCACCCGTGGCCTGAAGGTTTGAGACAGGCCGGGCGTTAAGCCCGCTCGGCCTGTTTCTTCTTAGGCGGCGCCTTGCGCGCCAGCAGCATTGCGGCGACTTCCTTCGGCACGATCATCAGCATCTGCGACTGCGTCGTCTCCCAGTTATCGAGCAAGTCGCGCGCGCGCAGCGAACCCGTGCGCTTGGCATGCTCCTCGATCAGGGCTTTCGCCTCGCCGATGTGCTCTTCCGGCATTTCGCCAAGGGGATACCAGTCAATTGAGTCGGGATTGACGATCTGGTCGAACCGGCCAGCCGGATCCCAGACATAGGCTGCGCCGCCCGTCATGCCGGCGCCGAAATTGTCGCCGACGGGCCCGAGGATCACCGCGCGGCCATTCGTCATATACTCGCAGCCATTGGCGCCGCAGCCTTCGACGACCGTTTTGGCGCCCGAGTTGCGCACGGCGAAGCGCACGCCTGCCGTCCCTGCCGCGAACAGTTTGCCGGAGGTGGCACCATAAAGGCAGGTATTCCCGATGATCGCATCGCCGACGGACGAGCGCCGGTCGCGCGGTCGCGGCGTCACCACAATCGTCGCGCCGGAGAGACCCTTGCCGACATAGTCGTTGGCGTCGCCCAGCACTTCCAGCAGCAGGCCCTGCACGCTGAACGCGCCGAGGGACTGACCCGCCGAGCCTTCAAGCCGGATGTGCAGACGCCCTTCCGGCAGTGACTGCATGCCGAACTTGCGCGTGATCCGCGAACTCGCCCGCGCGCCGATGGCGCGCATCGTGTTCTGCACGCCGTATTCCAGCTGCATCTTCTCACCGCGTTCGAAGAACGGCTCAGCGTCGCGAAGGATCTGCGCATCGAGCGTATCCGGCACCGGCTCACGTCTATTGGGTTTGTAGACAACCGGCGCGTCGGTATCGACCTGCACGAGGAGCGGGTTGAGATCGAGGTCATCGAGGTGAGCGGCGCCGCGGCTGACCTGCTTCAGCAGATCCGTCCGGCCAATCGCTTCATCGAGCGACTTCAGGCCGAGTGACGCGAGAATCTCGCGCACGTCTTCGGCGATGAAGCTCATCAGGTTGACCACCTTGTCGGGCGAGCCCGAAAAGCGCGCGCGCAGGGCTTCATCCTGCGTGCAGACGCCCACAGGGCACGTGTTCGAGTGGCACTGGCGAACCATGATACAGCCCATCGCCACCAGCGACGCAGTGCCGATGCCATACTCCTCGGCGCCGAGCATTGCGGCGATGACGATATCGCGCCCCGTGCGCAGGCCGCCATCCGTACGCAGAGTGATCTTGTCGCGCAGATTATTGAGCGACAAAACCTGGTGCGTCTCGGCAAGGCCAATTTCCCAGGGCAGGCCTGCATACTTGATCGAGGTCTGCGGGCTCGCGCCGGTGCCGCCGACACCGCCCGCGATCAGGATGATATCCGCCTTTGCTTTCGCAACACCGGCAGCGACCGTGCCGACGCCCGACTGCGCCACCAGCTTCACGCAGACGCGGCAATCCGGATTGATCTGCTTCAGGTCGTAGATCAGCTGGGCGAGGTCTTCGATTGAGTAGATGTCATGGTGGGGCGGCGGCGAGATGAGCGTCACGCCGGGCGTTGCGTGGCGCAGCTTCGCGATCAGCTCCGTCACCTTGAAGCCCGGCAACTGGCCGCCTTCCCCGGGCTTGGCACCCTGGGCGACCTTGATCTCGATCTCGCGGCATTCGTTCAGATACTCCGCCGTCACGCCGAAGCGCCCGGAGGCGATCTGCTTGACGGCCGAGTTCATATTGTCGCCGTTGGGCAGCGGGCGATACCGCGCGCGGTCCTCGCCGCCTTCTCCGGACACGGACTTTGCGCCGATACGGTTCATGGCGATGTTGAGCGTGCCGTGGGCCTCCGGCGACAGTGCGCCGAGCGACATACCGGGCGTCACGAACCGTTTGCGGATTTCGTTGATCGACTGGACCTGCGACAGGGGAATGGCCTCGCCGGCCGACTTGAAGTCGAGCAGGTCACGCAGCTGGATCGGGTCGCGCGCATGCACGGCGTCGACATACTTGCGATAGATCGCATAGTCGCCGCGGTCGCAGGCGGCTTGCAAAGTGTGGATCAGGTTGCCGTCGAGCGCATGGAGTTCATCAGACGCGCGAAGCCGGTAAAAGCCACCGACCGGCAAGGAGATGACGTCTTCGTCAAACGCCTTCTGGTGGCGCACCAGCGCATTCTCTTCGAGGCCCGCAAGTCCGAGACCTGAGATACGGCTCGACATGCCGGGGAAGTAATCGGCGACCAGTGCGCGGCTCAGTCCGAGCGCTTCAAAGTTGTATCCGCCGCGATAGGACGAGATGACCGAGATGCCCATCTTGGAGATGATCTTGAGCAGACCGGCCTCGACCGCTTCCTTGAAGTTCTGAACCGACTTGCCGAGCGTCAGCTCACCGAGCAACCCACGCGCATGGCGGTCCGCAATGGCGTCCTGGGCAAGGTAAGCGTTGACGCAGGTCGCGCCGACGCCAACGAGCACTGCGAAATAGTGCGTATCGAGACATTCGGCCGAGCGTACGGTGATCGAACAGAAGGTGCGCAGCCCCTGGGCCACGAGATGCGAATGCACGGCGCCAGTCGCGAGGATCATCGGCACTGCGATACGGCTCGCCGACTGTTTTTCATCGGTCAGGATGATATGCTCGCGTCCTGCCCGAACAGCTTCTTCAGCTTCACGCCGAATACGCTCCAGCGCCTCCTTCAGAGCAGCGCCCTCGGCCGTGATATCGCCGGCCGCAAAGGTGCAGTCGATGATCTCGGTGCCAAGCCCCAGACGCGTGATCAGGCGCTCATACATGCCGGTCGTCAGAACCGGGCTTTCGAGCACGAACACTTCCTGCTGGGACTTGTCGGTATCCAGAACGTTGCCGAGGTTCTTGAACCGCGTCCGCAAGCTCATCACCCGGCCTTCACGCAAGGGATCAATCGGCGGGTTGGTCACCTGGCTGAAATTCTGGCGGAAGAAGTGGCTCATCGGGCGATAAGCCGACGACAGAACGGCCGGCGCCGTATCGTCGCCCATCGAACCGATGGCTTCCTTCGCGCTCTCCGCCATCGGCGCTAGGATCAGCTCCAAAGTCTCGAGCGTGAAACCTGCCGCCGTCTGGCGCCGCAGCAGCTCTTCGCGCGTGAACAGAACCGGCTCAGGTCCGGGACCGATTTCCGGCTCGAGCTCGACAACCGCCTGCAGCCACTCCTCGTAAGGCGCCTGCGCGGCCAGAAAGTCCACAATCTCACGGTGATCATAGAACTTGCCCGTCTGCAGGTCCGCGGCAATCATGCCGCCTGCGGGAATCGAGCCACGTTTCGCAATCTCGTGATTGCCAAGCGGGCACATACCGGTTTCCGACCCGACCGCCAGAATACCATCCGTTGTCAGAGCATATCTCAGCGGCCTGAGGCCATTGCGATCAAGGCCTGCCACTGCCCAGCGCCCGTCATAGGCCGCGATGCCGGCCGGGCCGTCCCAAGGCTCCATCACCGAGTTGCAATAATCATAGAGCGCTCGGTGCGCCATCGGCATGACCGACTCGCGCTTCGACCAGGCCTCCGGGATCAGCATCGCCTTCGCCATCGGCGCAGGGCGGCCGGATTTGCAGAGCAATTCCCACACCGCGTCCAGCGCGCCCGAGTCGGACGTGCCATCCGGGATTACCGGCTTGATGTCGTCGACATGCTCGCCATAGGTCTCCGAGACCATCCGGATCTCGTGGCTCTTCATCCAGTTCTTGTTGCCGCGCAGCGTGTTGATTTCACCGTTATGCGCGATCTGGCGGAACGGCTGGGCCAGCGCCCATTGCGGGAAGGTGTTGGTCGAATAGCGCTGGTGGTAGATCGCGAAGGCCGAGACGAAACGCTCGTCGCGCAGGTCGAGATAGAAATTGTCGATGTCGGCGGCGAGGAACATGCCCTTGTAGATCAGAGACTTGTGGCTGAGCGAACAGATATAGAAGGAAGGGATGCCCGCCTCGCGCGCGCGCCGCTCGATCCGGCGGCGACAAATGTAAAGCGCACGCTCCAGCTCTTCAGGGCTGCGCCCACGCGCATCGCGGAACATGATCTGCTCGATCGCAGGGCGGGTATCCTTGGCCTTCTGGCCGATGACGGAAACATCCACCGGTGGCTGGCGCCAGCCATAGATGTAGAAGCCGAAGTGGAGCACTTCGCGCTCGACCAGCGTGCGTCCGGCCTCCTGCGCACTAAAATCCGTACGCGGAAGAAAGATCTGACCCACGCAAATACGGTCATCCGTCGGAGTATGCCCTGTGCGGCTCACATGCTCGCGGAAGAAGTCCTGCGGTACGTCCAGCCGGATGCCGGCGCCGTCACCCGTCTTGCCGTCGGCGTCCACCGCGCCCCGGTGCCAGACGTTCTTGAGCGCGGCGATCCCCATCTCAACGATCTCGCGCTTCGGCTTTCCGTCCAGAGATACGACGAGGCCGACGCCGCAAGCGTCCTTCTCGTCCTCGGGATTGTAGGCATGCCCGTCGATCAGCTTCTGGCGGTTGGCTTCGTACTGTTTCACATAGTCCGACATCTGACTTACTCCGCCGCCACTTTACTGGTGGTCATCGCTTTCATGGATTTATGCATCGCTTCGGCCGCGTCCCGCCCGTCCTTGATCGCCCAGACGACCAGCGAGGCGCCGCGCACGATATCGCCGGCGGCATAAACGCCCGGCAAGCTCGTCTGCATCGTCGCATAATCGACCCGCACAGCGCCCCACCGGTTGACGGTCAGGGACGGCTCATTGAACAGCATGGGCAGGTCTTCCGGGTCAAAACCGAGCGCCTTGATCACCATGTCCGCCCTGATGTCGATCAGCTCGCCGGTCTTGACCGGGCTTTGGCGGCCGGAGGCGTCCGGCTCGCCGAGCTTCATCTTGCTGGCCCGCACGGCCTTCACCTTGCCGGCCTTCGTGTCGAGGATGGCTTCGGGATTGGCGAGCCATTCGAATACCACGCCCTCCTCTTCAGCGTTCTGCACCTCTCGCTGCGAGCCCGGCATGTTCGCCCGGTCGCGGCGGTAAAGGCAGGTCACCGACTTGGCGCCCTGGCGCACAGCCGTGCGGACACAGTCCATCGCTGTATCGCCGCCGCCAATCACAACGACGCGCTTGGCTTCGGCGTTCAGTTCGCCTGAGTCGAACGCCGGCACGCAATCTCCGAGGCCCTTCCGGTTCGAAGCCGTCAGATAATCGAGCGCTGCCAGCACGCCCTCGGCGCCGCTGCCCGGGCATTTCAAGTCCTTCGCCGCATAGACACCCGTCGCAATCAGCACCGTGTCATGCTCGGCGCGCAGGTCGCCCAGCGCGACATCCGTGCCGACCCGCGTGTTGAACCGGAACCGGATGCCGGAGGCCTCGAGGTGCTTGATGCGCCGCTCGACAATATCCTTCTCGAGCTTGAAGCCCGGAATGCCGTAAACCAACAGGCCGCCGCCCCGGTCATAGGCGTCATAGACCGTTACCTGGTAGCCCTTGCGGCGCAGTTGCTCGGCAGCCGCGAGACCGCCCGGGCCCGCCCCGATTATGCCGGCCGACTGGGCACGCTCGCGCGGCGGCTTGATCGGCTGGATCCAGCCCTCGGCCCAGGCCGTGTCAGTGATGTGTTTCTCGATCGAGCCAATGGTCACGGTGCCATGACCCGATTGCTCGATGGTGCAGATGCCTTCGCACAGCCGGTCCTGCGGGCAGATGCGGCCGCAGATCTCAGGCATGTTGTTGGTAGCGGACGAAACCCGCCAGGCTTCCTCGAGCCGGTCCTCGGCGGCAAGTTTCAGCCAGTCCGGAATATTGTTCTGCAGCGGGCAGCCCTGCTGGCAGAACGGCACGCCGCACTGCGAGCATCGGCCAGCCTGCGCCCGGGCAGCCTCCGGGGAGAAGTCCGCATAGATTTCCGCGAAGTCTTCCGCCCGCGCGCTCGCCGCGCGCTTGGCCGGCATCGTCTTGGAAACCTTCGTGAACTGCAGCATCTTCTCGGCCATACGGCACTCCTCCGGGCGTCGCAGCGCCACAAAGGACGCTTAAGAGCCGGGTCTTAAGGCGCAAGCAGGCGGCCATCAAGAACGTTTGCCATTTTAAATATCATATTGATATTCATAAGCTAGTTTTATCAGTGAGATTACCCCGCCTTGCCCAAAATACATAGAAATGCATATCATTATGGATTGCTGGTTTTTCTGCAGCGACCGCACCTGTCGGCTCCAAAGGTTCACCATTCTGCGCTAGGGCTCGCGTGACCGTCATCCATACCTGCGCAGGCTTCATGTCGCTTCTCCAGATTTTCATCATCTCGATCGTTCAGGGCATCACGGAATGGCTGCCGGTCTCCTCGTCCGCACACGTCCTCCTGGCGGCGAGCTATTTCGGTTATGAGGGCCGCGACGAGTTGCTGATAAATGCGGTCGCAAACTTCGGCACTGTAGCCTCGATGCTGATCTATTTCCGCAAGGAGATCGGAGAGGCGATTTTCGGCGTCTTCGCCCTTCCCGGCGCGCTCGGCGCAAAGCGCGAACTGACCCCCGGCGAGCGTTTGGCGATGAACCTGCTGGCCTCCCTGCCGCTCACCATTGTCGGCCTCGCCATCGCGCGCCTCTTCATTCCGGACGAAGTCAATGAAGCGGTCCGCTCGGTACACGGCGTCGCGATTCCGCTCATCGTGTTCGGCATCCTGCTCGGCCTTGCCGACATCTACGGCGCCAAGACGCGCACCATCAATGACATGCCGCCCCTCCATGCCGTGCTGATCGGCGCCGTACAGGTGATTGCTGCGATCCTGCCGGGCACCTCACGCTCGGGCATCACGATGACGACCGCCCGCGCGCTTGGCTATTCGCGCCCGGAAGCCGCCAAATTCGGCATGCTGGTCGGCGCGCCCGTGCTCAGCGCCGTCGGCCTTTACGCGATCTACGAATTCTATTTCGGCAGCGAAGTGGGCGCTGTCACGGTTACTGGCCAGGAAGCCGTACTGATTGGCGCCGGCTCGTTCGTGTCTGGCCTGGTGGCCATCTATATCCTGATGGCGCTCGTGCGCAGGATGAGCTTCCTGCCCTTCGTCGCTTACCGCCTCGTTTTGGGCATCGCCCTGCTGACGATGATGCCTTTGCCGATGGTCGCGGGCTGAACCGGCCGCTGAGACAGATCAGGCTTCGCTTGGCTTGTGGAACTCGCCATTGGTGCGGAAGCGCCAGAGGTAGCGCGGCACGATGGCTTCCACGGAATCGAGTTCCGTCACGCCGAGATCCTTCAGGGTCAGCGCCCCGTCCGCGACGACATTATCTGTCTTCAGCATCTCGACCTGCGCGCCCGTGATCGGCGGCGGGCCCGCGAGGCCCCATGAAAACGGCGGCGCGTAGCGCCAGACAGCCCCGGCGATATAGCCCATTGGCCGCGCGACGAAGAACGGGATGGGAAGCTTGAAGCGCTTCAGGTCAATCGTCTTCAGGATGATGTCGTAGAGCGCATTGAACGCATAAACGCCCGGACCGCCGAGCTCATACGTCTTGCCCGCGGCCGCTTCGTTATCCACGGCGGCTGCAACCGCGCTGGCGACATTGCCGGCATAGACCGGCTGGAACTTCGTCTTGCCGCCGCCGATCGCCGGCAGGAACGGCGCAGACCGCGCCATGGCTGCAAACCGGTTGAAGAACTGGTCTTCGGCGCCAAACACGATGGACGGGCGCAGGATGACTGCCGTCGGCACGGCCTTGCGCACGGCGGTTTCGGCCTCGGCTTTGGTACGGCCATAGGGCGACTGCGAGGCCGCATCTGCGCCAATCGCGGAAACCTGCACGAAGCGCGTGATGCCCTTTGCCGCCGCAGCCTCGGCGACCAGCGCCGCGCCGTCGGCCTGCGAGCTGGCATAGGTCTGCTGGCCGCTTTCGAACAGGATCCCGACCAGGTTCACGACTGCGTCGGCACCCTCGAGCGCACGGTCTATCGAGGCCCGGTCGCGAATATTCGCCTGCACGATATCGACCCAGCCCGGCGGACCTGCGAGACGCACGTCAATCGCTGTGTGCACCCGGCGGCAGGCGACCCGAACGCGCCAGCCCTTTTCGACCAGCGAGCGGGCCGCATACCGGCCGATAAAGCCGGAGCCGCCAAAAAGCGTGACCAAACCCTTGCTCATGCGAGTTGCCTCATTCCCGGGCCGCGCGCACCGGTCGCGAATCCCAAACCCTTGCGCCTTTGACCACACCCGCCTTGCTCATGTCCATGCGGCATGGACGGCGAGGCGCCCGGCGCCCGCCGGGACCGCATCAGGCCGGGATCAGGACCGCATCAGGCCCGACGCCTTCAGCAGCTTGCCCGCCCGCACCACACGCTGCAGCTTGTGCTCGCTGGAGCGGTCACCCTTGTTCGAATCGGGGTGAAACCGCCGGATATACTCGGCATATCGTGCCCGAATGTCGGCGGGTGCGGCGTCCGGCTCAAGGTCGAGCTCGCGCAGCGCCCGCACCTGCAGGCTGGAGCGATGCGCGGCCACACGCGCCTCGGCCGCCGGCGTATCGTCCATGTCAAAGAAGCCCCGGCCTGACCAGCGGCGCGGATCGTGCGACTGTGCGCTGCGGGCGCCGCCCATCGGGCCCCCGCCCATCCGCCAGGTCCGCTTGTGGCCATAGCGCTCAGACCGCACGAAGGAGGCCGCTTCCGCTTCGCTCATGCCTTCGAAGAAATTGAACCGCCGGTTATAGTCCGCCGCGTGCTGCTCGCAGAAGAAATGCCGGCCCTTGCCGCCGGAACGCGGCGCCGGATGTGCGCCTTCAAGGTCACATCCCTGCTCGTCGCACACCCGTGTTTGCTTCGCCCGCGCGCGGGACGCCTCGTCCTTCGGAGGGTTCACGCGTATATCTTTGAACTTGACGCGGTAACGGAAGGGATCGCTTTCGGACATGAGCCATCATAATAGGGAGCACCGCTTAAAGATGCCACAACCAAGTGACAGGCGGACACGCATTGAAGAAATTTTGACCGAGGCCTTTTCACCGGCCTCGCTGAGCGTGATCGACGACAGCGCCCAGCATGCCGGGCATGCCGGCGCCGCGCCGGGGGGCGAGACACATTACGCGGTCGAAATTGTCGCGGAAGCCTTTGCCGGTCTCAGCCGCGTTCAGGTCCAGCGCACCGTCATGCTCGTGTTGCAAAAGGAGTTCGATTCCGGATTGCACGCGCTTGCGTTGAAAGCATCTGCGCCAGCGGCGCAAAGCTAGGCGAGTTCGCGCGTGAGGAACGCCTCGATCGAGGCGAGGTCCGCATCCGGATGAATGTAAGCCGCGCCGATCCCGCGCGCGAGAATCAGCGGCACGCGTCCGCCGCGCGCTTTCTTGTCTTGCTGCATCAGATCGGCGAGCCGCTTGCCCGTGAAGCGCGCGCGGTCGCGGCCTTCAAGCGTTGAGGGCAGTCCCGACTGCGCCAGAACATCCGCCACCCGCGCCGCATCCTTCGGCGGCGTCACGCCCAGTCCTGCCCCGTAACGGAACGCCAGCGCCATGCCGAGCGCGACGGCTTCGCCGTGCAACAGATCGGCCTCGTAGTGGTTGGCAGCTTCCAGCGCATGACCGAACGTATGCCCGAGATTGAGCAGCTGGCGAACGCCGGTCTCGGTCTCGTCCTCGGTCACAATGGCCGCTTTCGCTGCGCAGGACCGCGCGACGGCGTAACGGGCCGCATCGGCGTCCAGCGCCAGAACCTGACGTCCGTTTACGGACAACCAATCAAAAAACGCCGCATCATTGATCAGGCCGTATTTGAGGATTTCAGCATATCCGGCCTTCATCTCACGCTCGGGCAGCGTCTCGAGCAGCGAGGTATCCGCAATCACGAGCCGCGGCTGATAGAACGCCCCTACAAGGTTTTTGCCGCGCGGTGTATTCACCGCCGTCTTTCCGCCCACGGACGAATCGACCTGCGCAAGCAATGTCGTCGGCACCTGCACAAATCCCATGCCGCGCTTCATCAGGCTGGCGGCGAGCCCGCCCATATCGCCGATCACCCCTCCGCCGAACGCGATCAGGATATCGCCCCGGTCCGCCCCGCCCGCCAGCAGCCAGTCGAGCACGTTGCCGAGCTGCGCGAATGTCTTCGTCTGCTCGCCCGGCGGCAGCGCCATCCAGTTGAGCGTGATCCCGGCCTTTGCGACCGCGCCTTCGAGGCGCGCCTTGTGATTGTGCATCACCGTCTCGTCGGTCAGCACGTAGGCGCGCGGGCGCTTTACGAGGGCTGACAGGCGCGCGCCCAGTTCCGATAGCGCGCCGTGCCCGACAAGAATATCATAGGCCCGCGATCCCAGTTCGACCCGGACGGTTTCAAGAGTGCGTGCGTGCGTCATTCCGGTGTCCATGTTTGCAGCGCCTTCAAAATGGACGCCACGGTGTTGGTGTGCGGGCCATCCTTGGAGTGTACGTGAAGATCGGCTTGCGAATAGTACGCCTCCCGTTCGGTCACCAGATGCGACAGATGCGCCTTGGCGTCCGCCCGCTTCAGCAGCGGCCGGTTGTCGCGCTTCTGCACCCGGCGCCACAGCGTCTCGAGGTCGGCGTTCAGCCAGACGGTGACCGCCTTTTCCTTCATCAGGGCGCGCGTCTCGGCGTCGATATAGGCCCCGCCCCCGGTCGCCAGCACATGCGGCGGCAATTCCAGCAGGCGCCGCAACACCTGTTTCTCGCCGCGCCGGAAATCGGCCTCCCCGTGCCTGGAGAAGATTTCAGAAATCGACAGTCCAGCCGCCTTCTCGATTTCGGTGTCGCTGTCGTAGAACTCGCGGCCAAGTTTTTCGGCCAGCCGCCGTCCCACAGTGGATTTGCCCGCGCCCATCGGGCCAACCAGCGCAATGGTCCGCCCTTCATAAGGCAGTGAGGGGCTCGAGGGGGCGCTATCGTCCGGCATATCCCTCTCTTACCCGGCGTTGCACGCCTGTCCTAGACCTGCCACATAGACGACGTATTCGCGCGGGAAGATTCGCCCGTCAAACAAGAGTTTAGAACCAACTTTCCGGGACCCCTCCTCATGCGAAACATCCTGATCGGCCTTGTCGTGATCATCGTCGCCGTGCTCGGCGCGACATGGTGGCTCGGCCAGCAAGCCGTCAAGAACCCGCCGCCGGACGTGGAAGTCCGGATTCCGGTGGAAGGGGTGTTCTAGGAAACGAAGGCCGCTTCAACGCGCCCTTAAGCCCGCCGGCCGCACATTGGTCCGATGTCAGACACACACCGCATCGGCGCCTTCCTCGAAATGATGTCCGCCGAACGCGGCGCGAGCCCCCACACGCTCGACGCCTATGGCCGTGACCTGCTGGACGCGTCCGAATTCTGCAGTGGCCGCCTGATCAAGGCGAAGCCCGCCGAACTCGGCGCCTGGGTCAGCGATCTGGCCGAACGCGGCCTCGCCCCCGCATCACAGGCCCGCAAGCTCTCGGCGCTGCGCCGCTTTTTCCGCTTCCTGTTCGAGGAGGGCGATCGCAAGGACGACCCGACCGCCCGGCTCGACGGCCCCTCCCCGGCGCGTGACATCCCGGACGTGCTCAGCCGTGAGGAAATGAAGGCGCTGATCTTCGCCTGCGGCAAGGACAAACGCCTCAGATGTCTCGTCGAGCTGCTCTATGGCGCAGGTCTTCGCGCCTCCGAGCTCGTCTCTCTTACAATCGGCAGCCTGCCCCGCCGCAAGGGCGCGCGCTGGGTGACCAGCGACATCATCATCCGCGGCAAGGGCGGCAAGGAGCGCCTCTGCCCGCTCGGCGGCCCGGCGCTCGATGCGCTGTCAGACTGGCTGGCCGAGCGCGCGGACCCGGACGCGAAAACCCGAGCGGAGGACTATGTCTTCCCGTCCCGCGGCGCGAGCGGCCACCTGACGCGCCGCCGTCTCGGCCAGCTGCTCGAAGGCATCGCCGCCGAAGCGGGCCTCGACTCCGCCCGCGTTCACCCGCACGCCTTGCGGCACGCCTATGCGACGCACCTGCTGCAGGGCGGCGCCGACTTGCGCGCCGTGCAGATGCTGCTCGGCCATGCCGACATCGCGACGACCCAGATCTACACCCATGTACTGACCGACGAACTTCAGGAACTGCTGGAAACCGCGCATCCGATGGCCAACTGAGCGCCGGGCGCCTTAGACCACCGTCCCATTCCGCGTATTGACCCAGAACGCATGGATCACGCCCGGCAGCCAGCCGATCATCGTCAGCACGATATTGATGAGAAACTGGACGCCAATCCCCTCCTTGAGCGCCGCCGCCACGGGCGGCAAGAATATCGTCAGCAGAATCTCATCAGCGACATGGCGTATCACCCTCATAGGTTTGCGCCCCCGGAACGCCCCGCCGCGGCAAATATTCCCCAAGGCGCCGCGAAATTTGACGCCGCGCAGCCCGCGCCCTAATCCTCCGCCCGCAAAACTCAGGGGCCTCTCATGTCACAGAAAACGCCGCGCAATTTCTTCAAACCCCTGGCTATCGGCGCGCCGGAGCCGATGCGCGACCTGCCCATCCGCCTTGAGCGGATGATCCACTTCGTCCCGCCCCACCTTGATAAAGTGCGCGCCAAGGTGCCCGAACTTGCCCCGACTGTGGACGTGGTGCTCGCCAACCTCGAAGATGCCATCCCCGCCGACGCCAAGGACGCCGCCCGCGCCGGCGCGGTCGAGATGGCGAACATGTATGACTGGCAGGCCAGGGGCACCGGCTTCTGGAGCCGCGTGAACTGCCTCAATTCTCCCTGGTTCCAGCAGGACGTATCCGAGCTCGTCCTCAAGGCCGGCCACCAGTTGGACGTCATCATGCTGCCCAAGGTCGAAGGCCCCTGGGACATCCACTTCGCGGACCAATATGTCGCCCAGCTCGAAGCGCAGGCCGGCCTGCAACGTCCGATCCTCTTCCACGCGATCCTCGAAACCGCCGAAGGCATGGCCCGTGTCGAGGAGATCGCCCTCGCCTCCCCCCGCATGCAGGGCATCAGCCTCGGCCCGGCAGACCTCGCCGCAAACCGCAAGATGAAAACCACCCGCGTCGGCGGCGGCCATCCCTTCTACCGCGTCATCGACGATCCGAACACGGACGGCGCCCCCCGCGCCAGCGTCCAGCAGGACCCCTGGCACTACACTATCGCGCGCATGGTCGACGCTTGCCGCATGGCCGGCATCAACGCCTTCTACGGCCCGTTCGGCGACATTGCTGACCCTGAGGCCTGCGAGCAGCAGTTCCGCAACGCCTTCCTGCTCGGATGTTCCGGCACCTGGTCGCTCCACCCTTCTCAGATTGCGATCGCCAAGCGCGTCTTCTCTCCCGACCCCGCCGAAGTGAAATTCGCCCGCAAGATCCTCGCCGCCATGCCGGATGGCACCGGCGTCGCCATGATCGACGGCAAGATGCAGGACGACGCCACCTGGAAACAGGCAAAAGTCATCTCCGACCTCGCCGACCTCGTGGCAACGCGCGACCCGGACCTCGCCGCGGCCTATGCAGGCTGAGGCCCTTTCCCCGAAGGCCGGGGCCACCGGCAAATCGTTTTCAGCCAAGCGGGAACCAGCGCAGGACCCGCGCGTTGAAGCCATGAGCGAACGGCTCAGGGAATTGCGATCCGGGCCGGCGGAGCGCAGGCTTTTTCATTACGGCCCCACAGGGAGCTTCGTTCGCGAAGGCGACACGCTATGCCGACCAATGCCAAGCAATGCGATCGCAGCTTAGCCGAAACTGAGCAGCTCAATCAGCATTACCGGCATTTGCTCGAGAACATCGAGCAGGGGTTCTGCCTGATCGAGATGATCTATGATGAGGCCGGCACCGCGATCAACTACCGCTTCCTGGAGGCCAACCAGGCCTTCGAGCGTCACACCGGCATCCGCAACGCGGTCGGCAAAACGGCGCTCGAAGCTGTGCCGGACCTCGAAGCGCACTGGATCGCGACCTACGCCGAGGTCGCACGAACCGGCGCGGCTTTGGCCCTGGAGCAGGGCTCGTTGGCAATGGACCGCCTGTTCAAGCTCGACGCAGTCAGTATTGACGGCGCAGGATAGAACAAGGTCGCGCTGATTTTCAGCGACGTAACCGAGCGCCGGCGCACCGAGCAAAGCCTGATCAAGGGAGAGGAGCGGCTACGACTTGCCCTGGAAGCCGGCCGGATGGCGGTCTGGGATTGGAGTTTTGAGGGCGGTGAGAATATCTGGAACGACGCCATGTACCGGTTGCTCGGACTGAAGCCCGGCGCCGCGCCCGCATCACTTGAATCCTGGATGTCACGCGTGCACCCTGCAGATTTGCCGGGCGTCGAATCGCTGTTTTCAGACAGCCTGAAGCCAGGCGGCGAATTCCATATGGAATACCGGTGCTCGGACAGCGCGACGAGATTCGCTGGGTGTCTGCACGTGGACGGACGAACTCCGATAAAGATGGCAAAGTCACGCGCTCCTACGGCGTGATGACGGACGTGACCGAACGTAACCTGATCGATAAAGACCTGCGCGTCTCCGAGACGCGCTACCGCCGTCTTTTCGAGTGCGCACACGACGGTGTCGTCATTCTTGATGCGGGAACGCGCAAGATCGTCGACGCCAACCCCTTCATGACGAAGCTTCTGGGCTACAAGCACTCGGAGCTCGTCGGCAAGGAACTCTATGAGATCGGCCTGCTCAAGGACGAAACCGAAAGCAAGGCTATGATCCGCGAACTGAACAGCCGGAACCAGATCCGGTATGAAGACCTGCAGCTCGAGAGCCGCACAGGCCTGCACAAGGAAGTCGAAGTCATCGCCAACCTCTACAATGAGGGCGACCGCCTCGTCATCCAGTGCAACATCCGCGACATTACCGAGCGCAAGATTGCAGAAGAGCATGTCAGCATGCTGATGGCCGAGATCAATCACCGCGCCAAGAACCTGCTTGCGGTGGTCCAGGCGATTGCCAACCAGACGGCCAAGGAGGGCTCGCCGGCGACATTCTCCGCCCGGCTGTCTGACCGCATCGTGGCACTTGCTGCGGGTCAGGATCTCCTGGTGCGCAATCAGTGGCTGGGTGTTGAGCTGTCCGACCTGATCGCCGCGCAGCTGGATCATTTCAGGGATTGGATCGGAACGCGTGTGCTGCTCGACGGCCCGGTCGCGGAACTCACCCCGGACGCCGCGCAAGGCATCGGCATGGCGCTGCACGAGCTTGGAACAAACGCCGCCAAGTATGGTGCGCTGTCGAACGACGCCGGCACGGTTCTGATCACCTGGCAGGTGACGCATGGCACTCATCCTGCGTTCTCAATCACATGGCTCGAGCGGGGCGGACCGAAAGTTCAGCCGCCAACCCGGTCGGGCTTCGGTCAGACCCTGATCGGGCGCATGGCCCAGGCGGCCGTTCAGGGCGTAGCTGAGATCCACTTTGCGGAGACAGGTGTCTCCTGGAATCTGAACGCGCCCGCTGCAAACGTGCTCACCAAATCAAGCCTGGGCCAGACATGGGCGCGCTCGCCATGACCCATCAGTCGAAACTGAAATCGCGGATCCTTATCATTGAGGATGAGGCGATGATCGCCTTCGCCATCGAACAGACCTTGCTGGCAGATGGGTTTGAGATTGCAGGCATCGCCGGACGGCTTCCGGCCGCGCTGACAATGATCGACGGCTGCGCATTCGACGCCGCGATCCTCGATACGAATCTCGCCGGCGTCAGCGCCGGGCCGGCAGCGGCCGCTTTGAAGTCCAGCGGCAGGCCCTTCATCATCGCATCGGGCTACCCGCCAAGCCAGCAACCGGAAGTCTTCAGGGGCGCGCCGTGCGTCCAGAAGCCGTACCCGCCAAAACGCCTCATAGAGCTCCTGCGAGAGATCCTGCCACTCACCCGCGTGTGATCATATTCGCCGGAATGGCGATCACGCTGCGCGCATTAAGCCTCTGGCTACGCGCTGACGCTGCGTAAACGTTGTTGCCCGGCCAGAACCACTTTAGTGTTCTGCACGGGAGGCGCACACGATGGCAAAACACCTTATCCCCGAGACCGGGCACAGCCCCAACCTGCAACGCTGGTTCGACTGGATGGCGCAGGATCACTCCGCAGACGGCCTGTCACCGCTGCTGGCAGACGAGGTCGTTTTCAAAAGCCCGGTCGTCCACACGCCGCAGGAAGGCAAGTTCATCACGATGGGCTACCTCCTCGCCGCCGGCCAGACGCTCGGCAATGACAGCTTCCGCTATACCCGCGTCTTTGATTGCGAGACCCGCGGCGTTCTCGAATTCGAAACCGAGATGGATGGTATCGCGGTCAATGGCATCGACATGATCGAGTGGAACGCCGACGGTCAGATCACGGACTTCAAGGTCATGGTCCGCCCCCTGAAGGCTGTGAACGCCGTACACGCGGCCATGGGCGCGATACTTGCGAAGATGAAAGCCGGCGCGTGATTGCACCGGTCATCGATACGCTGCGCCTCCGGCTGCGCCCGGTAGAACCGACGGACCTCGACGCCGCCGCCGCGATGTGGGCAGACGAAGGCGTCGTGCGCTATATCGGCGGCAAGCCGCGCACCCGCCAGGAAGTCTGGTTTGCGATGCTGCGCGGCGCCGGCCTCTGGGTGCTCAAGGGCTATGGCTACTGGGTGATCACCGACCGGGAGACAGGCGAGTTTTACGGCGAAGCTGGGTTCGCCGATTTCCTCCGCGGCCTTCCGGCTGATCTGGCGCCCGGCCCCGAAGCCGGTTGGGCCTTCGCCAGCAACGCCTGGGGCCGCGGCATCGCCACCGAAGCGGTCGCGGCAATGCACACATGGCTCGGCGCGCAGTCTTTCCGCTTCAGCTGCTGTGTGATCGAGCCCCCCAACAAGGCCTCGGTACGGGTGGCTGAAAAGCTGGGCTATGTTCCGACCGGCAACACACTGCTCGCGGGCATGCCCGTGACGGCTTACCGGCGCGGGGTCTGACGATCCTGGTATTCCGGCTGACCCTGCGTCTCGCCGATCTGCTGGACGGGCCGCCAGGCGCGCAGGAAATCAAGGAAAGCCGCTTCCGGCAGGCCGGGTGAATAGAGAAAGCCCTGCGCCATTGTGCAGCCGCGGCGCCGCAGGAACTCGGCCTGGTTCATCGTCTCAACGCCTTCGGCCACGGTCTTCAGGCCAAGCGTCTCCGCCATCGCGAGGATCATCTCGATAATCGCCGGCGCCTGCCGGTCGGTCTCCAGCGCCGAGACGAACTGGCGGTCGATCTTGAACACGTCGAACGGCAGTTGCGTCAGCGTTGCGAGGTTGGAGTGCCCGGTTCCGAAATCGTCAATCGCGAGCTTGGTGCCCATCGCGCGAAGCGGCGAGATGAACTCGGCCACGCGCGCCGGATCGTTCACCGCCATGCTCTCGGTGATCTCCAGCTCCAGCCGGTTGGGATGCAGTCCTGTCCGGCGCAGCACCGCCATGATCGTGTCCGTGAGGTCCTGGTTCTGGAACTGGCTCGGCGACACGTTCACAGCGACGGTCACATCGAAGCCTTCGAGCTGCCAGGTCCGCGCCGCCTCGCACGCCGCCTCGAGGATCTGCATGCCGATCGCTTCGATCAGACCGGCCTGCTCGGCTACCGGAACGAACGTTGCAGGTGAGATCAGCTTGCCGTTCGGCCGCCGCCAGCGCGCCAGCGCCTCGGCGCCGGTGATGCGGCCGGTCTGGAAATCGATCTTCGGCTGGAAGACCGCCTTGAATTCCTTGTTGGCGACCGCGTCGCGCAGTTCGGCTTCAAACCGGTAACGCCCCTGCACGAGCCGCGTCAGACGCGGCGTGAAGAAGCGGAAACCGGACTGCGCCTCGGACCGCACAAGGCGCAAGGCGAGCTTGGCGTTCTGGATCAGCTTGGCAAATGTCTCGCCGTCTTCCGGCGCCATCACGATGCCGCCCGAAATCGTCATCGTCACCAGCCGGGTCGGCAGGTCGAACGGATCGGCAAACGCGCCGCGCACGGCCCGCGCAATAGCGATCACATGATCGCGGTTGATCGCGCAGGGCAGGTACAGCACGAACTTGTCGGCGGTCAGCGCCGCCAGCATGCTGGAGCGCAAGGCCGCCGCGCCAGGATCGCCAAGATCGGCGAGTGCCTTTTTCAGCCGTTTCGCCGCCGATTCCATCAGCACGTCGCCGTGCGCCGGGCCCACCTGTTCGAGGAGCTGGCCGAAGCGGTCGATATCGAGCAGCAGGAAGGCGGCCGGTTCTTCAAAGCTCGCCTGGGGCAGCGTGGCATTGACGTGGCGTTCCAGTGCGATCGCGTTCGGCAGGCCCGTACGTGCGTCGCGGTAGGCGATGGTTCGTAGCGCTTCGTTCTCCCTGCGCAGCTTTCGCACGGTCCGCGTGGTGGCGGCCCGCAAGCGGCGCAGCTCCGGGAACTGAAGGTCTTCCAGCTCGGCCACCGCATCGGTCCGGCTCGTCAGCATGTAGGCTGTGAAACGTTTGAACACCCATTGCAGGTGTTTGGCCGCGATGAACGCGCCGCCAGACGAGACGAGCAGGCACAAAAACAATATCCCCGCCGCTGCCGGGACCGGCATGATCAGGTCGTAAGGCTGGCCCAGCACGAAGGTGCGGTAACTGACGGACAGAGCGATAGCGCAGGCAAACATGATGATTGCCACAGCGGAGCCCATGATCCCGGCAAATACCGGAATGGACACCTTGCCGGTCAGGCGGCCGATCACCGATGTCGTCTTCACACGCACGCCGTCCCAGGCTTGATTCGCAAACTCGTGTCCAAACTGCACGGTATATGTTTAAGAATCCGTGAAGATCATGCGCTAGCTGTAGCGGCTCCCAGGGACTATATGCCGGACATGACCCAGAACCGCACCGCCACCCTCGCCCGCAAGACCAAGGAAACGGACATCTCCGTGACCGTAAACCTCGACGGGAACGGCAAATCGGACATCCAGACCGGGATCGGCTTTTTCGATCATATGCTGGACAGCCTGTCCCGGCACTCCCTGATCGACCTGACGGTGCGCTGCAAAGGCGATCTCCATATCGATTTCCACCATTCGGTGGAAGACACCGGTATCGTCATCGGCCAGGCGATTGCCCAGGCACTCGGTGATTTCGGGGGCATCACGCGCTTCGGCCATGCCTATATCCCGATGGACGAGACGCTGACCCGCGCCTCGGTGGACCTCTGCAAACGCCCCTACCTGATCTGGAAGGTTGATTTCCGGCGCGACAAGCTCGGCGAAATGGACACCGAACTCTTCAAGGAGTTCTTCCACGCCCTCGCCGGCAATGGCGGCATGTGCCTACACATCGAGAACCTCTACGGCGAGAACAACCACCACATCGCCGAAAGCTGCTTCAAGGCCACCGCCCGCGCCCTGCGCACCGCGATCACCATCGACCCCCGCCTCGGCGGCAAACCGGCGAGCACCAAGGGCAGCCTTTAGGCCTCTGGAGCCTTATTCGACCTGGTTTTCCAGCCGGCCCAGCTGGTCGACCTGGATGGTCACCAAGTCTCCCGGGCGCAGGTAGGCGCCCGAAGTGCGTGCGGTCGCAATCTGGCTTTCGACAACCTGCCCGGCGAGCGGCCCGTTCCAGCCGCCCGCTAGCCAGGCCAGTCCGCCGCGCACATAGGCACTGGGGTAGATGCCCTTGAACACCGTGCCGCCCGGGGTCCCGGTAAGGATCAAGGTACGCTCAGGGATAAATCCGTCGGCATCGAACGGGAGGCGCGCCGCTGCGTCTGCGAAATTCCAGACTTGACCGCGCAACCGTGACGCCTCGAGCAATATGCGGTCGATGTCCCAAATCCAAAGGCTGACCGATGAGCGCTGGCGCTCCACACCATTGACCGAAAGTTGCAGAACAAGATCGCGGCTGAACGCTTTCACATCGCGCGGCGCCACAAAGAGATCGCCGACCGGCAGAAAGCCTGGCGCGCTCTTGCCGCTGGTGAAGCCGGTGCCGGATTCCGGGTGGTCCGGATCAATCTTACGCAGGAGCGCCGCGCGGTCAGTCACGTCATTGCACAAGATCAACCCGCCGCTGGCACCGTCTGCCGGGTTAATCGGGCGCATCGTCAGCAGGCAGAGTTCAACTTCGTAGTCGAGCAGTGCCTCGCCTGCCGGAATGCCAGCGCGCGCGGACGTCGGCTGAACATATTTCGGAAACAGGAACGGCCCGCCTTCGACCGAGGCTTCCCTGGCATGTTCACGATAGTTTGTCGCCGCAGCAATATGCTCAGATCCGATATCTACAGGTATCTCCAGATCGGATACCTTGATCTCGACCGATGTTTCTGCGCGCTCTATTTCGGACTGAACCGCATCGTAGCCAAGGCGGTTGACAAGGTCGACGGCGTCTTCACCGGGCGCCATGACCGCACCGAGTGCAACGCCGCTCACCTGCCCTTGTGTGTAGGACGTCACCCCGATGGTTTTTCCGCCCGCCCGTGCAAAAGTGAGGGCTGTCGCCGTCGGCGCAATCAGGATTGTTTCTGCGGAGTGCGTCGCCCGGCCGCTCGCGGCCTGCACCGTAGCAGCGGAGTCAAACACACCCAGTCCGGTCGCCAGCAATCCTGCGGCCGCTAACGCGGGGGCCGCCATGAGAATCCGCAGCATCAATGTCTCCAATGCGCCTGAGCGCGCGTTTCAATCGGTGTCTTTGAAGGCGCCGTAAGCCTCGGGCAGGAACGAGGCGAGGTGAGCCATTTCCTGCGCGCAGTGCACGATAAGGGCCCGGGCATCGGCCTCGGTGGGGCGCACTTGCCGGCGCGCAATCGGCACCAGCGGCGCAGCAAAGATGTGCCTGGCCGAGACATTCGCGCCGCCGATCCAGAACCGGGAGCGCATAACGCTTCCCCCCGTTACGGCCTGCACGAGGTGCACGAGGTAGCCGGCCTTAAGCGGTAGCCCAGCCAGCGTGCTGTGAGCACAGATCGCCGTAGCCTTCATGTCGTCCTGCAACGACGGATCGGTCAATGCCAACTCGCCAGGATCAATGAAGCTGATGGCCAGGCGAAGGAGGTCGCTGCCGATATACTCATCGACGATCGAGGTTTGATTGATATAGCGCTTGCGACCGCGCGTGCCCGGTTGCGGCGGTTTTTGCCACGCCGCGTGCACATGCGCGCTGGGGTGCCAGAGCTTGTAGCGTTCCGGGCTGTCCGAGTGCCAACCGAACCACCAATCGATCATGGCGGGCGTGACATCCGGCATCTCTGTTTGGATCGCGATGCGCATACCGCCATCCGCAGTCAGCGCAAAGCCGTTCTCGATACCGCCGCCTGCAAACAGGTCGTTGGCGCGCGAGAGCGGCGGCAGGAGGGGTTCTGCCAGCGGGCCTTCGTCGAGTGCCAGCCGGGCGTGCGGCGCAAGCGGCGCCATCTGCGCGCGCCATAGGCCTGCGTAGGGCTTGCTGCGCAAGTCTGCGTCTGACCATCCGAGATGGCGCCCTGCAATCGGTTTACTGGCCTTCATGACGCGCTCGCATAGGAATTGAACCGGCCATCTGGATCGTACTTGGCGCGGATCTGTTCAAGGCGGGCACGGTTGGCGTCACTCATGAAGCGCGCCGGGCGGCGGCGGAGGTTTTCGTCCGCCAGCTGAATACCCTTTCCAAGGTGCGCCATCTCGGCGATGCGCTCCGTCGCCCAGCTTGCATAGCGCGCATTGTCTTCCTTGCGTCGCCACTCGCCATAGGCGGCGAAGTAAAAGCCCGCCTCCATCGAGAATGCCATGTCGGGACGCGCGCGGTCCGGCTGCCAGTTCAGCCAAAGGGCATGCGAGGGCGCTGGCGGCAGGGTATCTGCGACATGCCGGAGGCCCGGCAGCAAGTCGGCGATGGGCGCGTCTGTCCAGATGTTATCGACACACCAATGCATCTTCGGCGGAAAGTGCGTCTGTGCGGCAGCTTCAGACATTCGCATCGTCGACAGCGGCAGAAGCGGCGTGGTGACGCTCGCCCGCTTGCGCAACGGGCTTTGCCGCATGAACGCAGTGTCGCGCCGGGCATCCGCCCAGCTCCCGGCCATCACCGGGGCAAGCACCTCGACACCCGGCTTGCCCGTAAACAGCGTCTTGGGCGTGATCAGGATCTGGAATTCGACACTGCGGGCCACATTGGGGCCAATCTCATGCGCCCAGGTGAAGACGTCTTCCAGCCATCGCTCCGGGAACACCTGCAGCGTCATGGCGGTCACCTTGGGGCGCTCATGGAGTTTGAGATGGAAGGCCGTGACCACGCCGAAGAAGCCTGGGCCCGCGCCGCGTGCTGCCCAATAGAGGTCGCAATTCTGCTCTGCGCTGGCATGGACCTGCGAGCCGTCGGCGAGCACGACATCGAGACCGACGACGCTCTCGCACGCAAGACCGAGTGCGCGGCTGTTCCAGCCAAAGCCACCTTGAAGGAGGAACCCGCCGAGACAGACATCCGGCGCATGCGCAACCGGGAAGAACAGGCCGAGCCGCTTCAGCGCGCGGTCAAGATCGACGCTCCAGCATCCGGGTCCGACGCGCGCGGTTCGGGCGCTGGCATTTATGTCGATGGTGCTGAGGCGGGAGAGATCGAGCAATAGCCCGCCCGCTCGCAGATGGTTCTGCGCCCAGCTGTGCCCGCCCGAGCAAAGGCTGATCTTGTGCCCCTGTTCGCGCGCCTGCTTCACGGCCGCAACGACGCCGGCGGCATCGTTGGCTTGAACATAGATGTCAGGGCGCCGTCCCGGATCATGTCCGGAGAACGAAGTTGCAAGGACGGCCGCGTCAAAGCCCTTGTCGCCGCGGCGCATCGCAACGCCCTTGCCGCGCGGTCGCTTCATGGTGATGTTCCTTCAACAGAGACCAGCGCGAGCCATTGCAGAGGCAACGGGCCCGGCGCCTCGAAACGGATCCGTACCGCAGCTGCTTGCTGCGCGGCGGCGCGCGGAAGGCCCAGCATCACCAGCATTTCTGCCGCCGCGTCTTCAATGGCGGACTTCGGCAATTTGCCTCGATGAAGATCAAGCCCGGCGCCAAGCATGCACCCGGCGATCAGGCTGGCGGAGAGCGCCGGCTTGGCCGGCTTAAAGACCCCGGATGCCGTGCCCATGCGAATGTCTGCCTCCAGGTCGCGGCGAAGGTCGGCCAGCAGCCGGTCGGCGGGAAGGCCGGAATCAAAGAGCAGCCGGCCATAGTCCGGCGCGCGCACGGAAATGCCGAGCGTCCGGCGCGTCTTGAATACGAAGGCCGCAACCGGATCGGTCTCTGCGCAGGGCGCCCGGCGCCCGAGGACGGCGAGCGAAGCGGACAGAAGTGTGGCAAGTTCTTCGACGAGGTCATCGACGCTGCTGGCATAGTTATAGAATGTCCCCTGCGCAGCGCCGGCCCGCTCGGAGATGTCACTGATTGAAAAGGCGCCTGCACCCCGCTCGAGCAGGAGCGATTGCAAGGCTGCGAGGAGCCCGTCAAGCGTCCGTCCGCGCTTGCCCGTTCCGGCTGGAGGTAAGATCGTCATCGCAAATTGAGAAAACCTCATATTTGAGACGTTGTCAATTATCTCCATGCTCGAGATTTATGCATTGTACGAGACCCGTGCGGCGAGGCGTCGGCCGCGATCGCCGGAGCCGCATGAGGACAAAAAGGCGAATAGTAGCCGAAGCCTTGCACCCCTACCGGCGCACCGGCTCAGTGCCCTGAAGCACGCTCGCGTCCACCACGGCTTCGATCAGCGCGGGCTCGGACGGCACCTGCCCATCCAGCATCAGCATGGCGAGGCCGTGCACCAGCGACCAGGCCCTGAGCCGCCCTGCCTCGTGCAGATGCACAGGCGCATCCGGCCCGAACAGGCCCTCGATGGCGTTGACCAGGATCTGCATCCCGTCGGAGCCGCCGCCCCCCGCGATGGGCGCCGGCACAGGCGCGGGCCCGTCCGTCTGCGCCATCATCAGCCGGAACAGTGAGGGGTGCGCGAGCGCGAAGTTGACATAAGCCCGCCCCATTGCATTGAACGCTTCGACGCCCGGCGACGCGCTCGCCATCGCCGCCTCGAACGCCTTCGCCATTCGCGCATGGCCTTCGAGGCAAAGCGCGCCCAGCAGCGCCGCCTTGTCCGGAAAATGCCGGTAAACCGCCGTCGCCGACACCCCGGCCCGGCGAGCGATCTCGCGCAGGCTGAGCGCGTCCACCGGACCCATGTCGATCAGCTTCAGTCCTTCTTCGACCAGCGCCGAGCGCAAATCGCCATGATGGTAGCGATTTTTCTCGGATGTGATGTTGACAGCGTTATCTTTCTCGGACATGTTACTGGTGTAAACATTATCCCACGCCGCCGCAAGCTCAGAAAATCCCGAAAGGACCTGCATTATGTCCAGCCTCGTCGAAGCCGCCATCCGAGGCGCCGTCACCAAAGGCATCATGGGGGTTGCGCACTTTAACCGCGCGCATCGCAAATCTTCGAAACAGAACCCCTACCTGACCGGCATTCATACGCCCCTTACCGAGGAGCACACGGTCACCGACCTGAAAGTCACCGGCACCATCCCGGCGGGCCTGAACGGCCTCTACCTGCGCAACGGCCCGAACCCGTTCGAGGCGCCAAACCCCGCCACCCATCACTGGTTCTCGGGCGACGGCATGCTGCACGGCGTGCGCCTCCAGAACGGAGAGGCCCTCTGGTACCGCAATCGCTGGGTCCGCTCGCCCGCCATCAATGCCGCGCTGGGAGAGCCCAGAACGCCCGGCCCGCGCAGCAGTTTCGAAAGCCCGAACACCAACGTCGTCGCCGTCGGCGGCAGGATCTGGGCGCTCGTCGAAGCGGGCGGCCTGCCCGTCGAAGTCTCTGACCTCCTGGAAACCCGTGCGCGGAGCTATTTTGAAGGCCTGCTGTCGAAAGGCTTCACCGCCCACCCGCATCTCGATCCGCTGACCGGCGAGACCCACGCCATCTGCTATAACGCGACGGACCCCGCCACCATCTGGCACACCGTGATCACGAAGGACGGCGCCGTGCGCCGCCACGAACCCATCACTGTGCAGGACGGCCCCTCGATCCATGACTGCATGATCACGCAGAACTACATCATCGTGATGGACCTGCCGGTCACCTTCTCGATGCCCGCACTCATCGCCGGAGACACCTTCCCCTATCGTTGGAATCCGAAACACGCAGCCCGAATCGGCCTCCTGCCACGCGAAGGCCGCGGCGACGAGATCATCTGGTGCAGCGTGGAGCCATGCTACATCTTCCATCCCGCCAATGCCTTCGAAACCGATGATGGCAAGGTCTTAATGGATGCCTGCGTCCACACTGATATGTTCGCAGACGGACATTTCGGTCCGAACAGTTCCCGCACGGCGTTCGAAAGCCTCGAGATAGATCCGATTGCGCGCCGCGTCACGCGCACGGTCATCGACACCTCACCTCAGGAGTTTCCGCGCCCGGACGAACGCCGCCTCGGGCAGCCTTACCGCTATGCCTATACCCTCGCCCTGCCCGCCGACGGTGACCCGGGTTTTGTCGGCGACCCGCGCCTGTTCAAGCACGACCTCGGCGCCCGCACCCGCGAGGTGCACGATTTCGGCGAAGGCTGCATGCCGGGTGAGTTCGTGTTCGTGGCCGCGCATGCCGATGCCGGGGAAGACGAAGGCTGGCTGATCGGCTACGTCGTCAACACTGCAGGCGGCACGAGCGATTTGGTGATCCTCGACGCCCGCAATTTTACGGGCCCGCCCGTGGCAACCATCGCCATCCCAAACCGGATCCCGCCCGGCTTCCACGGCAATTGGATCGCCCTTCCGTAAGCGGAGCTTTCGTTGCGCCCTTGACGATTATGCTTTGACTCCCGCCGCGCCGGCGCAATGATCGGCGCGAAAGCGGGGCCGTCATGATCTTCGAGAACAAAACCAACCTTGCGCTGGCCGTCGGCCTCGCCGCGCTGGCAGGCTTCACCGATGCGGTGGGCTTCCGGACGCTGGGCGGCTTCTTCGTCTCCTTCATGACGGGTAATTCGACACGCCTCGCTGTCAATCTAGCGGAGCTGGACCTGACCGCCCTCGCCCTCCTCCCGCTCGGTATCATCGCCCTCTTCGTCTGCGGCGTGATGGCGGGCGCAGTTGTGCGGGGACGATCCCCTGCCCGCAAAGGCGCCGCCGTGATGGGGCTCGTCGCCGCCTGCCTCATAACCGCCGCCACCCTTAGCGCCTTCGGCCAAGACACCGTCGCGGTCATTCTCCTGATCCTCGCGATGGGCGCGTCCAACAATGTCTTCGTGAGAGAAGGCGAGGTCAGCATCGGCGTGACCTACATGACCGGCACGCTGGTCAAGCTCGGCCAGCGTCTCGCCAGCGGTTTTGCGGGGGGCGGCGCCAAGCCGTGGTTCCCGTATCTCGCGCTCTGGCTCGGCCTGATCGCCGGCGCAGTCGCAGGCTCCTACAGCTATACGCTGCTCGGCCTCGCCTGCCTCTGGATCGCGTCAGGCCTCGCCTGCACACTTCTGCTCAGCCTGCTGTATCACCCGCCCCTTCGCGGCCACTAGCCGGTCGGGTCATCATCCTTCGCCGGCTGGCGCGCGACCAGCAGCTTGTCGATCCGGCGTCCGTCCATGTCGATCACTTCGTAGCGCCAGCCGAACGACACCACGACATCGCCCAGCTGCGGAATGCGTTGCAAGTGATGGATCACGAGACCCGCAACGGTCGTGAACGGAGGATCATCCTCCGCCGTCAGGGGCTGTCCCAGACCAATCTCGGCATCCTCGATCGCGGTGCGCCCGTCGATCAGCCAGGAGCCATCCTCGCGCTTCTGCGGCCGCGCGAGCCCGTCCTCAGGCGAGAACGCCACATCGCCCGCAATCGCGCCGAGTACATCCGCCGCGCTGACGATCCCCTCGACATGACCCAGCTCGTCCGTCACCAGCGCCATCTGCACCGGGCTCGCCTGCATGCTCTCCAGCAGGTTCAGCACCGTCATCGTATCCGGCACAAATAGAGGCTCATGCCCGGCCGTTTCAAAATCCGGCATCCGCTTGCCTTCGGACTTCGCCAGAAGGTCCTTGGTCTGCACCACGCAGACCACATGCTCCAGATCGCCCCGCGCCACCGGAAAGCGCGAATGGCCGCTCTCGGCGATAATCCGCAGAAGCTCCTCCGGCGGGTCATCGAGGTCCAGCCACGTCACTTCCTTGCGCGGCGTCATGATCGAGCGCACGTCCCGGTCGGCAAGGCGCATCACGCTGCGGATCATCGCGCGCTCATCCTCGTCGATGGCGCCGCTGGCGGCGCCTTCCTCGATCACGCTCTCGATCTCTTCTTCCGTCATCTGGTCGGCGTTGACCTTGGACAATCCGAACACAGACAGCACGAGATTAGTGGACACCCGCAGCACATAAACGATCGGGAACGCCACCCGCGACAGCATCGACATCGGCGGCGCTATCAGGCTCGCAAACGTCTCCGGCGCCGTGATCGCAATCCGCTTTGGCACCAGCTCCCCGATCACGATCGACAGGAACGTCGTTGCCGCAATCACAAGGCCGAACGCGATGAAGCCTGATTGCTTCTCCAGCGACGGGAACGTACTGGCAATGAACGGCGCCACATCCTCGGCCAGGGCGGTCGCGCCATAGGCGCCCGCAATGATCCCGATCAGCGTGATGCCCACCTGCACGGTGGACAGAAAGCGCGACGGATCCTCCTGCAGCTGCAGTGCAACCCGGGCGCCCCGGTCCCCTTTCTCGGCGCGCGCCTGCAGGCGGCTGCGGCGCGAAGATACGATGGCGAGTTCTGAAAGCGCAAAGACGCCGTTCAGGGCGATCAGCGCGATGAGGATAAGAAGGTCCATGATGGCGCGCTATCGCATGATTTCCCCGGAATCTCCAAGCCTTGTTCTTGGGCTGCCCCCCCGCTAAGAGCCGGCATGACCCGCGTTGCGCTCATCGATTACGGCTCCGGAAACCTGCATTCCTGCGCGCGCGCCCTCGCAGCGGCCGCCGGCAGCGCTGATGAGATCAAGGTCACCAACCGGCCCGAGGACATCGAGACCGCAGACCGCGTCGTCCTGCCCGGCGTCGGTCACTTCGCCGACTGCGCCGCGGCCCTGGCGGCCCTGCCCGGCCTGGTCGAGGCGATGGACACCCACATCGTCCGCCGCGGCCGCCCCTTCCTCGGCATCTGCGTCGGCCTGCAGCTGATGATGGATTTCGGCCTCGAGGATGGCCGCACCGAGGGCCTCTGCTGGATCCCCGGCAAGGTGGCCGCGCTCGAGCCCGCCCCCGGCCGGCCGGTGCCGCATGTCGGCTGGAACGAGGTCGAGTTGCGCGGCCCGCACCCCGTTCTGGACGGCCTCGGCCCCGAGCCGCATGCCTATTTTACTCACTCCTATGCCTGCAAGCCCCGCAGGATCGACTATGTCGCCGCCTGGAGCCATTACGGCGATCCCATCGCGGCGGCCCTCACCAGCAACAACCTCTTCGGCACCCAGTTCCACCCCGAAAAAAGCCAGAAGGTCGGCCTGACGATCCTGTCGAACTTCCTGAAGTGGACGCCATGACTTTCACCCTCTACCCCGCGATTGACCTGAAGGACGGCGCCTGTGTCCGCCTCCTGCGCGGCGAGATGGACGCGGCCACCGTCTTCAACACCGACCCCGCCGGCCAGGCCCGCGCCTTCCGCGCGATGGGCTTCACCCACCTGCACGTCGTCGACCTCAACGGCGCCTTTGAAGGCCGCCCCGTGAACCGCGCCGCCGTGGAAGGCATCCTGAAAGCGACCCCTGCCCCCGTCCAGCTCGGCGGCGGCATCCGCAACCGCGCCCAGATCGACGCCTGGCTGGAGGCCGGCATCGCCCGCGTCATCCTCGGCACCATCGCCCTACGCGATCCGGAACTCGTGAAATCCGCCGCCCGCGACCTGCCGGGCCGCATCGTCGTCGGCATCGACGCGAAGAATGGCATGGTCGCCGTCGAAGGCTGGGCCGAGACCAGCGACATGCGCGCCGCAGACCTTGCGAAAGCCTTCGAAGGCTGCGGCGTCGCCGCCATCATCGCCACCGACATCAGCCGGGACGGACTGAAGACCGGCGTTAATGTTTCGTTCACGGCAGACCTCGCCAACTCTGTCAGCATACCGATCATTGCCAGCGGCGGCGTGAAAAGCGTGGACGACATCCGCGCCCTGCGCACGTCAGGCGCCCCCATCGCCGGCACCATCCTGGGCCGCGCGCTCTATGACGGGGATATTGATGCGGGTGAGGCGGTCAGGGCGGCGCAGGCTTAACCCTTTGACAGCGTCGACAGGCTCAACGCTTTGATCAGAAGTCGTTTCGCATCTGGCGCCGCCAGCGCGGACACGGCCGCGATGATCAAGCCCGTGAGAATCGCTCTGCGAAGATCAGCCGGAACCTGCATCTGCCTCATTCTTCCGCCGGACTGTGCCGCTACCTTTGTTTAACACCCGGCCTGCCTGGCGGCCGGGATTTCACCCGCCCGGCTTGAAATTCGAGATATGCTCTTGTTCTATCCCTTTTAGAACCGGTCTATTCACGCGCGCAGCAGGCCGCTAAACCGCGCCCATGCTGAAAACGCGCATCATCCCCTGCCTGGACGTGAAAGACGGGCGCACCGTCAAGGGCGTCAATTTCGTGGACCTGAAGGACGCGGGCGATCCGGTCGCCCTCGCCCGTGCCTATGACGCCCAAGGGGCAGACGAGCTCTGCTTCCTGGACATCACCGCCAGCCATGAAGGCCGCGGCACGTTACTCGAAACCGTCAGCCGCACCGCGGAGGCGTGTTTCATGCCCCTCACCGTCGGCGGCGGGGTGCGCTCGGTGGACGACATGGTCGCCCTCCTGCGTGCGGGCGCCGACAAGGTGGCGATCAACTCGGCCGCAGTCGCCGATCCGTCGGTGATCGCCGCCTGCGCAGCCAAGGCCGGAAGGCAATGCGTGGTGGTCGCGATTGACGCCCGCCAATCCGGTGCTGGCTGGGAAATTTTTACCCACGGCGGCAGAAAAGGCACCGGGATAGACGCCGTCACCTTCGCCCGCGAAGCTGCAAAACGCGGCGCGGGCGAGATCCTGCTGACCTCAATGGACCGGGACGGAACGAAGACGGGCTATGACATTGCCCTCCTGAAGGCGGTATCCTGCGCCGTCACCATCCCCGTCATCGCCAGCGGCGGCGCGGGCAGCGTGGCGGACTTTGCCCCCGCCATCCTCGAAGGCGGGGCGAGCGCAGTGCTCGCCGCCTCGATCTTCCACTTCGGCGAAGCCACCCTCGCCCAGGCCCGCGACGCGCTGCGCAAAGCAGGCGCCCCGGTCCGGACAGTCTAGCTAGTCGGCGAAAACCGCTTTGCGTTTCTGCATTTCGGCCATCACGGCCTCGATCTGGTTGGGCGTACGCATGACTTTAAGCTGCTCGCTGCTTTCAAGGAGAAGGAGTTCGGCATCGCTGGAATGGGCCATCGCATTGCAGAGCACTTTCGCGCCGCGCATTGCAGCCGGATGCTTGCCCGCGATGAGCCGCGCGAGCGCCAGCGCGTCTTCGAGCGGCGTGTCGGAGAGTTTGGTGGCAAAGCCGAGCGCGTGGGCCTCGGCGCCCTTGAACTCGCGGTTCGTGTAGGTCAGCTCACGGATAACATCGTCGCGCACATTGCCGCGCCACAGGGGGAAGCCCGCCATGTCGGGCACGAGGCCCCATTTCATTTCCATGATGGCGCAGCGCGTATCAGGATGGATGATGCGGATATCGGCGCCCGACATGAGTTGGAATCCGCCGCCAAAGGCGATGCCGTGGACGGCGGCGATGACCGGGACCGGCAATTCGCGCCAGCCCCAGGCGACATGCTGGGCGAGGTTGGCCATCCCGTGACTGCGGCTGCCGAGACTACCGGTGGCGCCTTCGCCTTGTTTCTTGCCATCGCCCGGCTGGGCCATCGAGGAGAGGTCAAGCCCGGCGCAGAAGGCCCGGCCTTCGCCCGAGAGCACCACGGCGCGCAGGCCGTTGGTCTTGCCGAGCTGCGCGATCGCCTCGGCAATACCGGCGAACATGGAGGGGTCGAGGGCATTCATCTTGTCGGTGCGAACGAGGCGGACATCCGCCACGCCGTCTTCGAGCATCGTGATCGTAACGCGGTCTTGCATGGGTGTTCCTCCGGAGCCTTTCCCCAAAGCTGGCCCCCTTCCCCGGCGTTCGTCAAGCGCTGGCGGGTGACGACGCCGCCAGGGCAGGCTAAACGGCGGGGATCCGGAGACCGAACCATGACCGCCCTTGCCTCCTCTGACCGGCTTGCCGCCGCGCTGGCGCATCTAGCCGAAACCATCGATGCGCGCGCCGCGGGCAGCGACAGCGCCAAGAGCTGGACCGCGAAACTGCTCGCCAGGGGGCCCGGCGCGTGCGCGGACAAGGTGGCCGAAGAGGGCGGCGAATTCGCGCAGGCCGTGCGCGGCGAGAGCGAGGCGCGGGTTGCGGGCGAGGCAGCGGATGTTGTCTACCATGTGCTGGTGGCGCTGCGGTCGCGCGGCGTGAGCCTCGATGATGTGGCGGCGGCGCTGGAAGCCCGCCAGGGCACCAGCGGAATTGACGAGAAGGCGGGGCGGAAGGGCAACTAGGCAAGTCATCCCCTATCGAGCCCCGCCCGGGCCTGCGTCCTCGCGGCGGGGCCGAGGCACATGAGCAGCATGCCCGCACCCGGTCCGATACGGGCGAAACCGGACCATCGCACGGCGAGTTCGCGCGGGGCGCGGCCGGTGAAGCGGCGCGGGCTGGTCCGGGAGCGGAGGAAGCGGGGCGAGCAGTGGCCGATGGATGTCTGAGGCGAGCCGCTGCGCAATCGGCTACCAGAGATCACGGGCGCGCACGGGTTGAGGTCATCGCCGTGCAGGATACACCGGGGCAGGATCCTGCCGGATTCGCGGCTGGGAAGTGTGTTTGAGCGCGTTGATCGTGCAGTGGTTTTTATCTCGGAAGGGTTGGGGAAACGTGGGCGTTCGCGTGTTCGTGTGCGCCGAAAACAGACGTCTGGCTTTCGCCGGGACGACAAGAAGGATGGGTAACGGCAGCAGGGCCCCGCGGGTTACTTCCTGCCGGGCGGCTTTACCGCTTGCAGCGTCGAGGTTTTCACATCTCGGCCAAGGCCGACTTTCTTGCCGTAGCTGGGGGCGCCGGCGCCGGCGCCGCTGACCGCGCCGCGGGTGGTTCTGTCCGTGAGCGGAGGGATAGACATGACAGCGGGGTTGACGGGGTGTTCGTCAAATAGGCTCGCAAGCTGCTCGGTCATCGCGCCGCCGAGCTGTTCGGCGTCCACAATCGTAACGGCGCGCTTGTAATAGCGGGTGACGTCATGCCCGATGCCGATGGCGATGAGTTCGACGGGCGAGCGGTTCTCGACCTCGTCGATCACCTGGCGCAGGTGACGTTCCAGATAATTGCCGATGTTCACGTTGAGCGTGGAATCGTCGACGGGCGCGCCGTCCGAGATCACCATAAGGATCTTGCGCTGCTCGGGTCGGGCGAGAATCCGCTCATGCGCCCAGAGGAGGGCCTCGCCGTCGATGTTTTCCTTCAGGAGGCCTTCGCGCATCATCAGGCCGAGATTTCGGCGCGCGCGGCGCCATGGCATGTCGGCGCCCTTGTAGATGATGTGGCGGATGTCGTTGAGGCGGCCCGGGCCTGCGGGCTTGCCGGCCTTGATCCAGCCCTCGCGGCTCATGCCGCCTTTCCAGGCCTTGGTAGTGAAGCCGAGGATTTCCGTTTTCACCGCGCAGCGCTCCAGCGTGCGGGCAAGAATGTCGGCGCACAGAGCAGCGACCATGATCGGCCGGCCGCGCATGGAGCCAGAATTGTCCAGCAACAGAGTGACGATCGTGTCGCGGAACTTGGTATCGTCTTCCTGCTTGAAGGAGAGCGGCGCGGTCGGATCGGTGATGACCCGCGTGAGGCGGGCGGTATCGAGCACGCCTTCTTCAAGGTCGAACGACCATGAGCGGTTCTGCTGCGCCATCAGGCGGCGCTGCAACTTGTTGGCGAGCTTGGCGACGGCGCCCTGAAGGCCCTGGAGCTGATGGTCGAGATAGGCGCGCAGGCGGGTGAGTTCCTCGGCGTCGCAGAGGTCCTGCGCATTGGCGGTCTCGTCATGCGCGCGGGTGAAGACGTTGTAGACGAAACGGTCGCGCTCATCGCCCGGCTGGTAGTTGGGGCGCAGCGGCTTGGAGCCTTCGTCTTCCTCGTCGGGCGAGTCGTCCGCCTCCATGTCGGTGTCCTGATCGACGGAGACATTGGCTTCCTCGCCGTCGATCTCTTCGGTCTCACCGGCCTGGATCTCGTCAGCGGAGGCGCCCATCTGTTCTTCCGTGGACACATCGTCCTCGCCGGTCTGGGTCTGGCTGTCTTCCTGCTGCTGAGACTCTTCCTGCTCGCTGGTTTCGACATCGTCGCCCGCCATTTCTGAAGCCGTCAGGTCACGGATGATCGAGCGGATGGTCTTGCTGAACTGGGCTTGGTCGTGGAGTTGTTCGACGAGGCCATCGATGGCCTTGCCGGCGCGGGTCTCGACCTTCTCGCGCCAGACATCGGCAACGCGGGCGGCGCTTTCGGGCAGCGGACGGCCAGTGAGCTTCTCGCGAAGAAGAAACTCGAGCGCGGGCGCGAGGATCGCTTCGGGGTCTTCGGAGCCGGCGCCGAAATTCGTGGACTTGCAGCGAAAATCGAGCGCGGCATCGAGATTGCCGGCGGTGCCGAGCATGGCGTTGGCGCCGAGGCTTTCGATGCGCGCGGTCTCGGCGCCTTCATAGACGCGGCGGGCGAGATCGCCCTGCGGGCGGTGCGTCAGGTGGGCGGCGGCGTCATGGTGGGCGCGGCGCAGGGCGAGCGCGTCGGCCTCGCCCCGGATGCGGGCGGCGATTTCGGGCGGCAGGTCGATCGGCGGCGAGCGCAGTACGATCCGGTCACCCAGGTCGCCGGCATCATTGCCGAAGCCGACTTCAAGGTCGCGCTCCGCGCTCATCGCCTTGGTGGTGGCGGCAAGGGCGGCCTTGAAGAGGTCCTGGGGTGTGGTGTCCTTGGCCATGTTTCGCCGCGCGTGGGGCCCTAGCGCCTCACGCCATCTTCACCATGAGGGCGCTTTCCGGAAGCTCCGTGCCGAAGCAGCGCTGGTACATCTCGGCGACGAGGGGGCGTTCGAGTTCGTCGCACTTGTTGAGGAAGGTCATGCGGAAGGCATGGCCGATATCGCCGAAGATGGCGAAGTTTTCCGCCCAGGTGATGACGGTGCGAGGGCTCATCACCGTCGAGAGGTCGCCGGCCATGAAGGCATTGCGCGTCAGGTCTGCGAGGGTGACCATCTTGGAGAGGGTCTTGTCGTCGGCGCCGGTGGCTTTCGATTTGACGATTTCGACTTCGGCATCATGCGCCAGATAGTTCAGCGTGGTCACGATGCTCCAGCGGTCCATCTGGCCCTGGTTCAGTTGCTGGGTGCCATGATAGAGGCCGGTCGTGTCGCCGAGGCCGACCGTATTGGTGGTGGCGAAGAGGCGGAAGTAGGGGTTCGGCGCAATCACGCGGTTCTGGTCGAGCAGGGTGAGCTTGCCCGAGCTTTCGAGGACGCGCTGGATCACGAACATCACGTCCGGACGGCCGGCGTCATACTCGTCGAACACGATGGCGACCGGGCGCTGCAGGGCCCACGGGAGAATGCCTTCGCGGAATTCGGTGATCTGCTTGCCATCCTTCAGGACGATGGCGTCCTTGCCGACCATGTCGATCCGGCTGACATGGCTGTCGAGGTTGACGCGGACCATCGGCCAGTTGAGGCGGGCAGCGACCTGCTCGATGTGGGTCGATTTGCCGGTGCCGTGATAGCCCTGCACCATGACGCGGCGGTTGAACTCGAAGCCGGCGAGGATGGCGAGGGTCGTCTGCGGGTCGAACCGGTAAGCGGGGTCGATTTCCGGCACATACTCGGTGCGCGTCTTGAAGCCGTGGACGACCATGCCGGTGTCGAGGCCGAACAGCTTTTTCAGGTTCAGCTTTTCGGTGGGCTTCAGGCCTTCGAGGGTGTCGGTGGCAGGCATGGCGGTCATGGGGTCGCGGAGCTCGGCACAGCAGGAGGAAAGGGAAAGACAAGGGTTCTAGCACGGGATGGCCCCGCGCCTAGTGCGACGTAAGGGAAATGGCAGGTTCAGAGGCCGGGTTCAGGGTTTCGAGAAGGCGACCAGAACCTGATCGGTCTTTCCGCGGATCTCGGGGTCGACGCTCTTCAGACCGGCTTCAGCCGGATTGCGCAGCAGGGCTGGGTCGCCTTCGGGCATGAAGCCGGCTTCGCTGTCCATCTCATGGATATGCGCCGGATCGATGCGGTGGGAATCGCCGCCAGAGGCGGGCGGGGAGCCTGCGGGCGCGACGTGGTCAATGACAATGAAACGCCCCCCGGCTTCAGGACGCGGGCGATCCCGGCGAAGCTGTTATCCGGGTCGCCGAGGCCTTCTGGCTTGTACCAGAGTTGGTGCGGGCCCTGGAACCAGGTGACGACATCCAGCGAGGCATCCGGCAGGGCCAAGGTGTCGAAGTTGCACTTGAGATCCTGCAGATTGGTCAGGCGGCCAGTAAGAGGACGCCGCCGGACTTCAGGTGGGTCTTCAGGGTGTAGTCTCTCCCTCCCCGGCCCGGATCTGCGTCAGCGTTGCCAGACGATGTCTCCGGCGATCACCGTCATCAACGGCTGGGCTTTGAGGATGTCAGCTTCGGGGACGGTCATCAAGTCACGGTCGAAGACAGTGAAGTCGGCGAACTTGCCTTGTTCGATGGTGCCGAGATCGGCTTCCTGGAAGGCCGCGTAGGCGGGACCGGTCGTGAAGAGCGCGAGCGCGCGCGTGCGGGAGACAGCCTCTTCGGGGTGCCAGCCCTCCCCCGAGGCGCCCTGGACATCCTTACGGGCGACGGCGGCGTAGAATTCGATCGTGGGCGAGCCGAATTCGACAGGGGCATCGGAGCCGCCGGCCACGACGGTGCCGAGATCGAGCAGCGTGGCCCAGGCATACGCGCCGCGAAGGCGGTCGATGCCGAGACGCGCCGGCGCAAATTTCAGGTCGCCGATGGCATGGCTTGGCTGCATCGAGGCTATGAGACCCAGGGCAGCGATGCGGGCGAGGTCGTCAGGGTGGACCACTTGCGTATGTTCGATCCGCCAGCGCAGTTCGGGGCCGTAGCCGCCTGCCTCGACCGCGTCGAGGATGCGGCGATTGGCGAGATCGCCGATGGCATGGATGGCGAGCTGGACATTGGCGGCCTTGGCCTCGGCCATGAGTTCGGCGAGCCTGGCATCGTCCATGAGAGAGAGACCGGATATATCCGGACGATCCGTATACGGCGCGATCAGCTGGGCGCCGCGGCTGCCCAGGGCGCCGTCCATGTAGAGCTTGACCGCGCGGTTGGTGATGCGGGCGGTCTCATATTCCCGGTGCTGGGCGAGTAGCAGGCCGCCGACGTTGAAGGCGTTGTAGATGCGCTGTGGCAGCTTGCCTTCCTCATCGAGGCGTTTGAGGAGCGGGGCGTGCTGGCGGTCCACGCTCATGTTGTGCATGCCTGTCCAGCCGCGCGAGGCATAGACTTTTGCGCCGGTTTCGAGCGCCAGGGAAATCGCGGCGTCATCCGGCTTGGCAATCAGCGGCTCGACGAGTGCCATGGCGTTGTCGATCAGGATGCCGGTGGCCTTCCCACTGGCATCGCGTTCGATTCGGCCGCCGTCCGGATCAGGCGTGGCGTTTGTGATACCGGCCGCCTTGAGGGCGGCGGTGTTGGCGACCAGGGCGTGGCCGTCTGAGCGGCCAAGGATGACCTTGCGGGTCCCGGTGACGGGATCGAGGTCAGAGGCCATCGGCATCCGGCCCTCGGGCCAGCCGGTCTCGATCCAGCCGCGCCCGACGAGGACGGAGCCTTTGGGCTTGCCGTCCAGTTCGGCTTCGACGCGGGTGACGAGTTCGGCGACGGAGGCGGTGCCTTCCAGGTTCAGCGTCAGCTCGCGCTCGCCGATGCCGAGGAGGTGTGCGTGCGCGTCGGTGAAGCCAGGATACATGAAGGCGCCGCCGAGATCGATGATCTCGACTTCGTCCTCACCCCAGTCGGCTGACATGGGCGGGATGGTCGCCATGATGCGGCCGTCCTCACCGACAAGCACGCCGGTGACGGTCTGGGGCACGCCGGCCGCGTCCGTCAGGCCAGTATAGATCGTAGCGTTGGTGAAGACGCGGACCTTCTCGGTCGCCTCGGTTTCGGGCTTGAGGCTCGGCGTGCACGCCGACAGAAGCAGGGCGGCGGCGGACAGGAGGGCGAGACGCATGGGACGGGTTTCCTTCGCAGGCAGCCCTTACAGCTTGCGCCGGAAGATGCCGATCAAGCCACCGTCATGAACCGTTTGGGCGTGCGCCGTCCAGCCTTCGCGTTCGAGAAGCGTGACGGCGGTTGTGGTGGCGCAATAGAGGTTCGAGTAGCCGAGGCGGCGGCCCTCGGCCTCAAGCGCGCGCAGCAGCAAGGCGCCAAGGCCGGATCTGCGCAGATCCGGACGCACCCAGCCGGCCGAGGCCCAGGGGGTGAGGTGGGCGAAGCCGGGCGTGAAGGCGGCTTTCAGCGCCGAGGTGCCGATGGGGTCGCCGTCAGCGCTAAGTGCGACGACACCAGCGGGGAGTGCGCCTTCGGAATTGGCATAGGCCGCAAGGTCCGCGGCCACATTGCCCTCCCCGCCGGGGCCGTACCATCGCGGCCATTCCCGTTCGAACGCGGCGGCGAGCGGGGCAACGGCCTGAAGGTGTTGCCTGAAGCGGTAGATGGAGATTTCCGCAAGCATGATCCACCCTGCCCCGGCTGGGCCGGAAAGGCAAAACGGCGGACCTTTCGGCCCGGCGCTCGAGAATCCGGCGCGTTCGGCGCTTAGGCAGCGACGGCTTTTTTGGCGATGTCGCGTTTGATTTTCAGCGCCTTGTCCGACAGCACATCGTCCTTGGCTTTCGCAAGGAAGGCGTCGAGGCCGCCGAGCTTGTCCACAGTGCGCAGGGCTTTCGCCGCGATGCGGAGACGGAAGTTCTGGTCGAGCGCTTCCGAGTGCAGCGTGACCTGCACGAGGTTCGGCAGGTAGCGGCGCTTGGTCTTGATCTGGGAGTGGCTGACGATATGGCCAACCATCGGCTTCGTGCCAGTAAGTTCACATTCGCGGGACATGGCCTCGCTCCGGGTAAAAGTGCGTGTCTGATCTGAAGGCGCGCTCCTACAGGCTGGGGGGGGATCATGTCAACCGGGGCGATTCATGCCGATGGGCAACCAAATGGCTGCAACCCGCGCGTGACGGATGGCGCCTTCCAACTTATGTTGCCTTTCGGGCAAAGGCGATTCGGGCAGCCCTTGCCAACCGGCTGTTCAGGCCGCGTTGGGAAGGGATATTCTAAAAGGAGGCGAACGGTGCCTCCCGGACCGGAAAGGACTAGAAGAGACCCATGAAGCGCAGTCTTCTGTTTGCCGCCGCCTCTCTCAGCCTCCTCGGCGCCTCTGTTGCGCAGACGGGCCCTTCTTCGGGCGCCTCCACTGTGCTCGCCAGCATCAAGAGCGGCGCCCCGACACGCATGGTATACGAGCTGGACGCTCGGGCGATGGTGTTCATTCTGCCGGCCACGGGCCGCGCCAGCTTCACCGTGGATATGAAGCCCGACTCCTACGCCATCAAGTCGCGCGTGCGCACCACCGGCCTCGCCGATGTGTTCGTCAATTACGACATGAACCTCAATGCCTCGGGCACGACGAGCGCGGCAGGCCTCAAGACGACGAAATACACTTCCCAGAACAATGACGGAAAGAAGAACCGGCGCGTCGAAATCGACATCACGGACAAGGGCTTCAAGATGTCAGCCAAGCCAAAATTCGGCAACCTCGGCGATCCAGCGGCGACCGCCGAACAGGTGCTCCTCACGAATGATCCGCTCACGGCGCTGATCACCTTCGCGCTGGAGCCGCGGGCCAAGGGCGCCGACCCCTGCGGCGGACCGATCAAGATTTTCGACGGACGCCAGCTGACCTACCTTCATCTCAAGCGCGGAAACGCCAATACGGTGAAAGTGAAGACGCCGGGTTGGTCAGGCCAGGCGATCGAATGCCATGTCACCATGGACAAGGTGGCCGGCTACAAGAAGGGCGAGTCGAACAATGACACGTTGACCGGGATTTCCGGGCCGCTGCGGATGTATCTCGCGCCGCTGGAAAATGGCGCGCACGTGCCGGTGAAGATCGTCGCGGATACCGACAAGGTCGGCAAGGTAACGCTGACGGCAAAAACGCTTCGGTTCGAACCGTTAGTGACGACGGCCGCAGCGACCAAGACGGGCGGCGGGCGGTAATCCGGACACGGAATAAAAAATCGCGGGCCGCGTCGGTGCCGATGAGCCATCGCCGTTTTCGCGTGTGCGCTGCTGAAACCTATCGCGAAATGATATGTTTGCGACGGTAGGATTAATTGGTATTAACTTTTGAGAGAGAGTTGTTTGTGCAATCTCCTGTTGCGGGCTTTCGATTGTCGAGGCCCGCAAAAGCAGGAAGGATGGAACACGAAAATCAGAAAACTCAGCATGCTCGGAGCCGCGGTGTTTGCAATCGGCAGCGCCATGGTTGCGCTCACGCCAGCAGCCGCAGCTGACCGTCTCGCCGCAAGCAACGCCTGCATGATTGAGGCGCAAGGATCCAGAGGCGGATGCAACAGGATTGCTTACAATGCATGTGTTGCCGGCGGCGGTCATCCAAACGCTTGTGCCGATGCCCATGGTTGCGGGCGTGAGGTTAACTGACCGAGCCGAAATGCGTAAAGAGTGCCCTGAGGGGCGCTCTTCATTTGTGTTCACGGACCACTAAACAACATCACTGAGGCAGTCCTTGATATGAACCGGTTTCTAAGCGTGGTCGCTTTCCTTTTGGCGCTTGTTTCTCCGAGCGCAACTGCACAATCATCAGCAGACGAATTGCTAACCAACCCAGCCATCGTGGTGACTGGCGTTTCGCCGGAACGCGCGGAGACATTTGTTAAGGAAATCATGCCGGATGGCTGGGCGACGGCCTCGCGAGGAGTTCCGCGTTGGAACACAGAACTTTGTATCAGCGTGATCGGCCCACCTACAGAGCAAGGTCAGTTCATCGTTGACCGCATCTCGCAACGGGCAATTGACGCCGGACTTCAGGCTGGTGCGCCCGGATGCGATACAAATCTCCTCATCATTGTCACGAACCAGCCCGAGACCCTCTTGCCTATGGTCGCCAAAGAGCACCGAGCACTCTTTGGTTTCACCGGAGACGCAAATGTCGACACTGGAGGTTCGAGCTCGTTCACGGATTTTCTGACGGACAACAAGCCTGTCCGATTGAGACAGGTCATCCAAACCGTCGGCGCGGATGGCATGCCTTTGGATGGAGATCCAGAGGCAGATCCATTTGGCGACACACAAGGCTATGGCGGCGTAGCGCCTCCAGGAAATCTGCCGGTTGTGCGAGCCGATTCCACGCGCCTACGCTCTGCTGTAAGCCGTCAGTTGAGCCGAGTCGTCGCCGTGGTCGATACAACCCAGACAGCTGGCATCGGATTGGGCGCCATCTCGGATTATCTAGCTTTTGTTGCGTTAGCGGATGTCAGCAGCGAGGCCGACCTTTCCGACTTTCCAAGCATTCTGAATTTGTTCGATGCAGACGCACAGAAACAAGCCCGGATGACCGATTGGGACATCGCATTCCTAGACAGCCTTTATAGCGCTCGCCTGAACGCCGCGAGCGGCACGGCTCAGTACCGCGAGATTGCAGACCGGATGGTCCGTGATCGGAAGGAGTAACTCTACTCCTTCGGCAACCGCCGCAGCGCCGTGATCAATCCGGCCATATCGTCCGGGAGCGGAACTTCGAAGCGAAGCGTTTTGCCCGTGACCGGGTGGTCGAAGCCGAGGACGGCGGCGTGGAGGGACTGGCGGGTCATGGCCTTGGCGGCAGCGATAGCGGCGGCGTGGCCCTCCCCTGAGCCCAGCGCCGTGAGCTGCATCTGGCGGCCATAAACGGGATCGCCCAGCACCGGCACGCCGATATGGGACAAGTGAACGCGGATCTGGTGGGTGCGGCCGGTTTCGAGGCGGCATTCGATGAGGGCGGCAGCGGGGACGTGGGTGTGCTTGTCGCGCTCCCCGAAGGTTTCGATCGCGCGGTAATGCGTGACGGCGCGGCGGGCGGCGGGGCTGTCCGGATTTCTGTGGACAGACATTTTTTTGCGGTCAGTCTGCGAACGCGCGATGGCGGCGTCGACGGTGCCCACGAGGGGACGCGGCGCGGCGCGCGTGACGGCGAGGTACATGCGTTCGATGTCGTGACGCTCGAACAGCGCGGCGAGGCCGGTATGGGCTGCTTCCGTCTTGGCGGCGACCATGACGCCGCTGGTGAGCTTGTCGAGCCTGTGGACGATGCCGGGGCGCTCAACCCCGCCAATGCCGGAGAGCTGGCCCTTGCAATGATAGAGCAGCGCGTTGACGAGCGTGCCGTCCTCGCTGCCGGGCGCGGGGTGGACCGCCATGCCGGCGGCCTTGTTGAGGATAATGAGGTGGGCGTCCTCGAACAGGATATGGAGAGGGATGTTCTCTGCCTGAGGCTCGGCGGCAACCGGCGCGGGCAAGGCGACGGCGTAGACGCTGCCGGGCTTGATGGCGGCGCGGGGGCTGATTTCGGGCGAGCCGTCAACGGTGACGGCGCCCTCCTCGATCAGCGCCTTGGCACGGGTGCGCGAGATCTCCCCTCCTCTGGCGGCAAGGAATGCATCCAGGCGTTGGCCTGCATCTTCAGGGGCGGCAGTGATTTCGATCCGGTTCATGGCGCCGCTTATAGACGCGCGCACTGCACTTCGTCATGTTGGCTTCACATGAACGCGCCATAACGCGGCAGATTTGCGGGAGACTTCAGCATGACACTTCTTACACGGCGCGGACTTCTGGGCGGCGCAGCCCTCGGCACGGTCGCCCTGGCGGCTTGCCAGACAACGCCAAAGGCCGCGGCCAGCTTCGAGGGCGAGCTGGCCTTCCAGCATGGCGTAGCTTCCGGTGATCCGCTGCCCGACCGGGTGATCTTGTGGACCCGGGTGACGCCGCTCTCGGGCACGGGGCCGGTGACCGTGAAATGGACCGTGACCGAAGCGGGCGCATCGTCGCCTGCTGCGTTTGGCGAGTTCGTCACGTCTGAGGCGCGCGATTACACGGTGAAGATGGATGCGGCGGGACTGAAACCCGCCACCGAATACATGTACCGGTTTGCAGCGGTTGCGGCAAACGGTGAGGTGCTGTCGCCTGTAGGGCGCACGCGGACGACGGCGGCGGATGGCACCGCGCCGGTGAAGCTGGGCGTTGTGTCCTGCTCAAACTGGCAGTTCGGCCTGTTCAATGCCTATCAGGAACTGTCGAAGGAGCAGGGCCTCGATGCGATCGTGCACCTCGGCGACTATCTCTATGAGTATGGCACGGACGGCTATGGCGGGGACGTTGCCGAGAAACTCGGCCGAAAGCATGATCCAGCGACGGAGATTGTCTCGCTGTCGGATTACCGTCGCCGCCACGCGCAATACAAGAGTGATGCGAACCTTCAGGCCGCCCATGCCGCTGCGCCCTGGATCTGCACCTGGGACGACCACGAGAGCACCAACGATTCCTACAGGACCGGCGCCGAGAACCATAACCCTGACAAGGGCGAAGGCGACTGGACGGAGCGCAAGCAGCGCGCGCTGCAGGCCTATTTCGAGTGGATGCCGCTGCGCGAGCCGAAACCGGGTGAGGTCACATCTGCCGTCTGGCGCACGTTCCGGTTTGGCGACGTGGCAACGGTGCATGCCCTTGAATCGCGTCTGACCGGCCGGTCGGAGCCGCTGAGCTGGGGTGATGCGCTCGCCGGGGCGACCACGCCGGCCGAGATTGGCGCGCGGGTGATGGCGACAATGGCGACTGTGGCCGATCCGGCGCGCACGATGCTCGGCGCCGAGCAGGAAGCCTGGCTGGCGGCGGAGTTCACGGCGTCGGTCCAGTCCGGCGCGGCCTGGCAGGTGCTGGCCAACCAGGTGGTGATGGCGAAGAACAAGCTGCCGGACTTCACGAAAACCATGACGCAGGCGCAGATCGATGCGCAGGACCAGCCCGAAGTGCTGGCATTTATTCCGTTCACAGCGCTTGGCCTGCCCTGGAACCTTGATGCCTGGGACGGCTACCCAGCAGCGCGCGAACGGCTTTATAGCAGCGCGAGAGACGCTGGCGCTTCGCTGGTGACGCTGGCCGGTGATACGCACACGGCCTATGCCAACGAACTGTTCGATGCGGTCGGGGAACGGCGCGGCGTGGAATTCGGCTGCACCTCGATCAGCTCACCCGGCATGGGCGCTTATGTCAAAGCCATGCCGGACCTCGGCCAGCAGGTTGCCGACGCCAATGATGAGATCATCTGGCACGATCCGTTTGGCCACGGCTACACATTGGTTACGCTGACGAGCGAAGATGTCACTGCGGCGTTCAAGAAGGTCTCCACGATTTATGGGCCCGACTACACGTCGGAAACCGCAGCGGCGTTCAAGGCGTCGTATTCCAAGGCCGGCGTGACGGAACTCGCCCGGGTCTGATCCCGGGCGAAAGCCGAACAGATGTGCGCGTCAGCTGGCTTTCAGCTGGCGCAACTGTTCCTTGATCTTGAGTTTCTGTCGCTTGAGGTCCTGGACCGTCAGATCATCGCCGGAGGGGCGCTTCTGTTCGGCGGCGATCTGTTCGTCGAGGTGGCGGTGCTTTGCAGCGAGCTCGCTGATCCGGCCATTGAGCGACATGGGCAGTCTCCTTGTTTTTCAGCACGGCACTCTCGGGCCGTTTCCGCAAGATGCCACAAGGGGCCCGCCAAGTCATGCGAGACCTCACCGGATTTGTTAAACTGTCAGTAATCCGCCCAAGGATGGCTCAGCGGATGGCGCGGCCGGTCGCCTTGCGTCTTGATTTCTGAAGAAACATCGCCTGATCGGCGCGGGCGATGAGCGCGGCGGCGCTTTGCCCGCCCCGCCACTCGACGACGCCGCAGGAGGCGCCAATCTGGACGATCGGCGTGGCGCGATCCGACTGGTCGCGCACTTCAAGCGCGTCAATGGCCGCCGCAAGCTGAGCGGCCTTGAGTTGGCTGTCATCGAACGTGGCATGGGCAAGCACGACGCCGAACTCATCCCCGCCGAGACGGCCAACGATATCGGTTTCGCGCGTACTGTCCATCAGGATGCCCGCAACTTTCAGGAGCACGCTGTCGCCCGCGGCGTGACCGTAGATGTCATTGACCAGCTTGAAATTGTCGAGGTCGATGAAGATCAGCGAAAGGGGTGTCTGGAAGCGGCCCGAAAGGGCGATTTCGCGGCGCACTTCGCGCTCGAACGCGCGGCGGTTGAAGACCGGGCAGAGCGTATCATTGTCCGCCAGAAGCTCGGAATCGGCGAGCGCCTCGCGCAGGCCGCCTGCCTCGTTGCGCAGCGAAACCACTTCCTCGCAGAGCGCCTCAATGGCAGCGCGCGTGCGCCGGTCCAGCCGTGGCAGGTCCAGGCCGAGCGCGTCCAGCAAGGCTCGGTACTCGCCGGAATAGGTGTGGATTTCGTCTTTCGCCATGAGACGAAGATACAATCAAAACGCAGACCTGTAGAGCCCCAAGGATGTTTCGCCTGCTGCGCGAGCGGCCGAACGGGCAGTTTTTCTGCAAACCGGGTTCCGCTTTCCGGACCGCCGCTCTTTCGCCGCGCGCGGCGGTTTTCTGGAAACCGGGTTCCACTTTCCGGACCGCCGCCCTAAGATGCACGTTTTCCGGCAGCGAGGCGGGTATGGAGACGGACAAAGCTCCGGTAGTGGGCATTATCATGGGCAGCCAGTCCGACTGGCCGGTGATGCAGGAAGCGGCACGGATGCTCGAAGCGATGGGCGTGGCCTATGAGGCGAAGATCGTCTCGGCGCACCGCACGCCGGACCGCCTGGCGGAGTATGCCAAAACGGCCAGGGGACGCGGGATCCAGGTGATCATTGCGGGCGCGGGCGGCGCGGCCCACCTGCCCGGCATGGCGGCGGCGATGACCTCCCTGCCCGTGCTGGGCGTGCCCGTGCAGTCAAAAACCCTGTCAGGCCTCGATAGCCTGCTCTCCATCGTACAGATGCCGAAGGGCATCCCGGTCGGCACACTGGCGATTGGCGAGGCGGGCGCGGCCAATGCGGGCCTGCTCGCCGCCTCCATCATCGCCCTGCAGGATGCCGGCGTGGCCGCCAGGCTCGACGCCTTCCGCGCAGCCCAAACGGCGAGCGTGAAAGAGGTTCCAGAGGGATGACGCCGCTTCGGCCCGGCGCGACGATCGGCATTCTCGGGGGCGGCCAGCTGGGCCGGATGCTCGCCGTTGCCGGGGCGCAGCTTGGCTTCGACATGCTGATCTATTCGCCCGAAGACGATCCGCCTGCAGGACGAGTTGCCACCGGCGCCCGAAAGGCGGGCTGGGCAGACCGCGGCGCCCTTGAAGCCTTTGCGCGCGATTGCGACGCGGTCACGCTCGAGTTCGAGAATGTCCCCGTCGAAGCCCTCACCGCCATCGAGGCCGCTGGAATTCCAGTGCGGCCCGGCGCGCAGTCCCTCTCGGTGTCACAGGACCGGGCGAGCGAAAAAGCCTTCCTCCAGGGAACCGGAATCGCGACGGCCGATTACCGCGTCATCGACGCGGAGGGCGATATCGTTCCGGCGCTGGAGGCGCTCGGCGGACACGGCCTGATGAAGACGCGGCGCGAAGGCTATGATGGCAAGGGCCAGGCCTGGGTGCGCCTCGGGCATGGCGGCATCGCCGAAGCCTGGGCGGCGCTCGGAAAACGCCCCTGCATCCTTGAAGCGCCCGTGCCGTTCGAGTGCGAGATCTCGGTTCTGGTGGCGCGCTCGGCGACCGGGGAGACCTGCACCTGGGCGCCGCCGCGCAACACGCACGAAAACGGGATCCTCTCGAAGTCATCCGTGCCCTCGGGCCTGCCGAAAACGGTAGAGGACGCGGCGCGGCGGAAAGCTGTGACCCTCACCGAAGCCCTCGGCCATGTGGGCGTGATGGCGCTGGAGTTTTTCGTGCTGCCGGACGGCACACTGCTGGCAAACGAGTTTGCGCCGCGCGTCCACAATTCCGGGCACTGGACGCCCGAGGCCTGCCAGACCGGGCAGTTCGAACAGCACATCCGGTGCGTCGCGGGCTGGCCGCTCGGCGATACGCACCGATTGTTCGATGCCGAGATGCTTAACCTGATCGGCGAGGCCGGCCTCATCGACCCGGCGAGCCTCGGGCCGCACGATACCCTGACGCTGTATGGCAAACGCGATGCTCGCCCGGGACGAAAGATGGGGCACATCACCCGCCGCCTGGGCACTCGAAAGGACTAACCGCATGCGCCTTCCCGTCTCGACCTGGCCGGACATCGAAGCCTGGCTGACCACCTCGAAAACGATCGTGATCCCGATTGGCTCCATGGAGCAGCACGGGCCGAACGGCTTCATCGGAACGGATGCGCTGTGCCCGGAAATCATTGCCAATCATGCCGAGAGCCTCGCGCCGGACAAGCTGCTGATCGGGCCGGCCTTCAATGTTGGCTGCGCGCAGCATCATCTTGGCTTTCCGGGTACAGTCACGCTTCGCCCGACGACGATGATCGCGGCGATGACCGACTGGACCGAAAGCTTCCTGCGCCACGGGTTCGAGCGCATCTATTGGTTTAACGGGCATGGCGGCAACATCTCGACCATCGAGGCGGCATTCTCCGAAATCCATGCCCGGCGCAGCTTTGATCCGCGCGGCGCCGACAACCGCCCGGGCCTCGTGCTGAAGCGGCGCGACTGGTGGGATTTCCGGGAAGTCATGAACCTCTGCAACCAGTTATATCCCTCCGGCCATGGCAGCCACGCAACCGCCTCTGAAGTCTCCGTCACTTACTGGGCCTATCCGGACCGGGAGCGCCAGCACACCGTGATGAGCCCAAAAATCGCTCCGAACGGCACGATCAGCGACGCCGTTCGCTACCGCCGCGACTTCCCGGATGGCCGCATCGGATCGGACCCGACCCAGTCCAATGCCGCCGATGGCGGCCGGATCGTGGACGTCGCCGCCAAATGCCTGATCGAGGAAGTGGCGCGGTTCGCCGCCTAAATCCCGCGTAATCTGGCAGCCTGCGCACTGGAAGCGCGTGGCCAAGCGGTCTATCAGCAGCGGCCAGAAGGTGAGGCACCTGCACGGTATGCTGGAAGTCAGAGCGCTCGAGAAATCCTACGGGGCGAAACAGGCCGTGCGCGGCGTGTCGTTCACCGTGGAAAAAGGTACGGTGCTGGGCTTCCTCGGGCCCAATGGCGCGGGCAAATCGACCACGATGCGGATGATCGCGGGCGTGCTGGAGCCGGACGCGGGCGACGCGCTGATTGATGGGAGATCCATCCTCTCCGACCGGCGGGCTGCGCAGGCGGCACTCGGCTACCTGCCGGAAGGCGCGCCGCTTTACGAGGACATGACGCCGCCGGAATTCCTCCGCTTCCTCGCCGAGGCGCGCGCCCTGCCCCGCAACCAGCGGGCCAGCGCGGTGGACCGGTCGATTGCCGATGCGCGGATCTTGACCGTCTGCCACCAGCGGATCGGGGACCTCTCGAAGGGCTACCGGCGCCGGGTGGGCCTTGCGGGCGCCATCCTGCATGACCCGCCCGTGCTGGTCCTGGACGAACCAACCGACGGACTGGACCCCAACCAGAAGCGCGCCGTGCGTGCCCTCATCGCCCGGATGGCGCCCACCAAGGCGATCGTCATCTCCACCCATACGCTGACCGAAGTGCCGGCGATGTGCCACCGCGCCGTTCTGATCGACCGGGGTCGGATCATCGCGGATGACACGCCGGCCGGCCTTGCCCGGAAGTCCGAGGACGGAACGCTGGAAGGCGCCTTCAGCCGGCTGACAGATCAGGTCGAGGACGAAACGCAGTGAAGGATTTCCTGACCCGTCAGATGAGCGGCTTTTCCGCCACCTATCGGCGAGAGCTTGCGGCATACTTTGCGACGCCGATGGCCTATGTGTTCCTTGCCGTATTCCTGTTGGCGCTGGGCCTCTTCACTTGGGAGGCGGGCCGTTTCTTCGATACCGGCGTGGCCGACCTTCAGCCCTTCTTTGCCTGGCATCCCTGGCTGTACATGATTTTCCTGCCCGCGCTTGCGATGCGCCTCTGGGCAGACGAGCGGGCGAGCGGAACGGATGAATTACTTTTGTCCTTGCCGATCGGCATTCCGGGCCTCGTGCTTGGCAAGCTGCTGGCGGCGTGGACGGTTGCAGCTGCAGGCCTCATGCTCACGGCGCCGATGTGGGTGTCGGTGAATTTCCTAGGTAACCCGGACAATACCGCCATCGCGCTGACCTATTTCGTCAGCCTGCTGATGGCCGGCGCCTATCTCTCCATCGGCGCGGCCGTCTCTGCGCTGACGGGCAGCCAGGTCGCGGCCTTCGTGATCAGCGTCGTGATTGCCTTCGTGTTCACCGCTGCCGGATGGCCGCTTGTGCTGTCGAGCGTGCAGAGCCTGTTTGGCACCGGCTTTGCCGATCTGGTCGCGCGCTTTTCCTTCATCACCCAGTTTGAAGGCGCCCAGCGCGGCGTGCTGGAACTGCGCGCAGTTGCCTATTTCGCGGGATTCACGGCGACATTTGTCTATCTCAATTGCCTCTGGGCCTCGCGCCAGAGGCTGGGCTGAGGCGGCAACATGAAGACGAGGCGTTATCTTGTGCTCTCTACCCTGCTGGCCGGCGTGATACTGCTGGCGGGCAATACTGCCGCGCAGAAACTGCTGGCGGGCGCGCGAATCGATTTCACCGATGGCAGGCTCTATACGCTGTCGCGCGCCACGCGCACGACGCTGGCCGAGATCAGCGAGCCGGTGGACCTGACTTTCGCGTATGCCCGCCGCACGGGGCAGGCGTATCCCGCCGTTCAAGCGCATGCGGCGCGGGTGCGCGAGCTTCTGGCCACTTACGAATCGCAATCGGGTGGGCGCATCCGCGTGCGCGAGATTGATCCGTCGCCTTTCTCCGAGGCCGAGGATGAAGCGCTGGCGGCCGGCATTTCCGCGATCGAGGCCAGCGGCAATGATCCGCTCTATTTTGGCGTGATCGGACGCAGCGCCGTCGATGATGTGCGTATCCTGCCCTTCCTTGCCCCCGAGCAGGAATTGACGCTGGAATATGACCTGACACGGATGATTGCGCGGCTGAACCATCCTGAGCCCCCGCGCGTCGGTGTCCTGTCCGCCTTGCCCGGCATGTCCGCGCCGGATCCGGCCGGAGGGTACATCTTGCTGCAGGACCTTGCGCGCAGTTTCGAACTCGAAACGGTAGCCGATGACTTCAGCGCCTTGCCAGATGATCTGGACGTGCTGCTTGTGGCCCATCCGGCGCCGCTCACGAGCCGGCAGGAATGGCTGATTGACCAATACCTGCTTCGCGGCGGGCGGGCCGTTTTCCTGGTCGATCCCGCCGCAAAAACGGCCGTTACAGGCGATGTGTTCGGCGCCGGCAATGAGCTCGCCCGGTCAGGTCTCGGACGGCTGGGGCGCGCCTGGGGCGTGGAGCTGTCGCCGGACGCACTGGCTGACGCCGCCTATGCCCTGCCGGTTCCGGTGGAGACCGCGCGCGGCCTCGTCGAGGAACTGGCCCACCCGCTCTTCGTCGGCATTCCGGCCGGGTCCATGAACCGCGAAGATCCGATTACGGCCGATCTGATGCGCGTCGTCAATTTCGGCGCGCCAGGCGCCCTTATCCCAGACTCGCCGCCTGACGGGGTTACCCTGACGCCGCTGATCATGTCTGGCCCGAGCCCTTCTTTTATCGACGCCGGCTCCGCCGCGCGCAACATGCAGCCGGCGGATGTGCTGCGCGCCTATCGGAGCTTGCCTGCGCCGCAGGCGCTGGCGATGCGTGTCTCCGGGCGGCTCGTGTCCGCCTTCCCGGGCGGCGCGCCCGGAGCGGATGCGCCCGGCGACACTGTTGCCGCCGAACACATCCGCGCCGGCGAACGCAGCGCGGAGATCATCATCATCGCCGACGCCGATTTCATTGCGGACGAATTCTACATTGCGGAAGGCGGCGGCGCTGTAGCTGACAATGGCGCCCTTGTGCTGAACGCCGTCGATGCACTGGCCGGCGGCGGTGAACTCTCACGGCTGCGCTCGCGCGCGCCTGCCCTGCGCTCCATGACCCGGATCGACAATATGCGGAGCGAGGCGGAGGAACAGTATTTCCGCCAGCAAGCCGAACTTGAGACGCGCCTCACCGCGGCGCAGACCCGGCTGGCCGAACTGCAGGACACAGGCGCAGGCGATGGCTTCTTTGCAGGTGATCCGGAGGCCGAGCTTTCAGACGAAGAGCGGGTCGAACTTGCCAGCCTTCGGGCTGACATCCTTGACCTGCGCGGCCGGCTGCGCGACACGGAACGCGACTACCGGCGCGCCATCGACCGGCTTGAGGTCAGCCTGAAAGCCATCAACATCTGGGGCGGACCGGTCCTTGTGGCGCTGGCCGGCGTGTTCGTCTGGCGGCGCCAGAAGCGGCCGCGCAGGGCCGCGTTATGAGTACGCTGCGCGGCGCCCGGAGAACACGGCGCATGCTCGTGATGACCGGCCTGGCCGCCGGGCTCAGCCTGCTGGCTGTCATCTCCCATCTCGGCGGGGGCAGCCTTGCACCTAACAGCGAGCGCACCGGCAAGCCCGTGCTGCCGGGATTTGCAGAGCAGCGCGCGGAGGTAAGCGAGATCCGCGTCACCCTGGCGGACGAGCGCTACTCGCTGTTCGCCACTGGCGAGGGCTGGAGGCTGGGCGGGCGCGACGGATATCCGGTGCGCCAGGACCGGCTGGCCGAGTTGGCAACCGGTCTCGAAAGTCTTGTGTGGGATACGCCGCGTACGGATGACCCTGAGAAGCTTGACTGGCTGGGTCTCGGTGATCCGCGCAAAGGCGGCAGCGGCGCCCTGATCGAAGTGATCGGACCGGACGGCGATGCGGGCTCGGCGCTGATCACGGGCAGGAAGGGCGACTATATCTATGCGCGCCGGCCAGGCGACGTGCAGGCCTTCCGCGTCACCGGCGATCTGCCGCCGCTCTACAATTCCGAAGCCTGGCTGGATCTCGGCTTCCTCGATATCAGCGAGGATGCGGTCTCGGCCTTGCGGCTGACCGATTCATCCGGCGCGAGCCTGTTTCTCCAGCGCGCGATTGGTGCGAGCGACCAGTCCTTCCTTCCGGCACCGCCTTATCAGGGCGACCGGTTGGTCAGCCGGGTTGCGGTCTCCGGCCCGGCGCTTGCGCTGACCCGGTTCCTGCCGATCGGCGTCAAACCCGCCTCGGCTTTGAAAACCAGCCCCGTGGGCCGCCATATCACCCAGACGCATGACGGGCTCGAGATTGATGTGCAGGCTTACCATGAGCGCGACGGGTACTTCATCACGATGCGCGCGATCGAAGCGGGCGAAGGCGCGCAGCGCGCAGCGGCAATAAACGAGCGCGCGGCTGGGTGGGCCTTCGAGTTGACCGCCAGTGACTGGGCCGATTACACGCCGCTCGTTTCGTCGATGATACGCAAGCCGGGCTAAGGCTTAATCTGCCCGCATCGCCGCGAACACGCGGCCCATACCGGCTTCCTGAACGATCAGCAGACATCCGGATGTGCAGGCAGGCAGAGCCAGCTCAGCCTTGCCGCCGAGCCATGGGCCGAGTTGGCGCACGCTGGTCACAGGGTTGGGCATCTTGGTGGTGTTGTCATCGGCGTCGAGATAGGAAACCCACCAGATGTCTGACAGGCCGCCCGGCTGGCCACTGAGTACGACGCGCTGTCCGCTGCGCTGGACCTTCACGTTCACGGGCTCGGCCATCTCGGCTTTCATCATCGCCGCCCCGACCTTGGCGGGCTTGTTGCCGGGGGCCTGCGTCAGGCCGTTATAGACCGATTGGGGCGTGTACGGACCACGCAGTTCGAACCGGTCCACATAGCCGCGCTGGCGGTCTTTCGATTCCGGAAGGGCCATCTTTTCCTTGCCGCCGAGATAGTCCCAGTAGTCTACCGCCCAGGTCAGAACCATGACGCTGTCGCCGCGCTCGGCCTCGACCGCCTTCAGCGTCTTGTAAGCCGCGGGGCAGGCCCGGCAGTTCTTGGACGCGAACAGCTCGACAAGCATCGGCCCCTGCGCATACGCGGAGCCTGCGGAGCCGAACAGAATGGCCAGAGCAAAAAGGACACGTTTCATAACTAAAGTTATAGGCGCTCCCTGCCCCGGCGCACAGTCACACCCCCGTGAGTGACTGGAAAAAGCCCGCGGCACGACCGGCGCGCCGCGGGCTTCATTGCGGCTGACGCTGCGTCAGGCGCCCGAGCGGGCGAGGTCGCGCAGCACGTAGTGCAACACCCCGCCATGCTTGACGTAGTCGACTTCGATTTCCGTATCGATCCGGCACTTGATCTGGATCGTCTTCACTGCGCCGTCCGCATAGGTGATCTTGCAGGGCACCGCCGAGAGCGGACGGATATCGTTGCCGAGGCCTTCGATATCAACCGTTTCCGTGCCCTTCAGGCCCAGCGTCTTGCGGTCCTCGCCCGGCATGAACTCAAACGGGATGACGCCCATCCCGACGAGGTTCGAGCGGTGGATGCGCTCGAAACTCTCGGCGATCACGGCCTTCACGCCGAGAAGGTTTGTGCCTTTCGCAGCCCAGTCGCGGCTGGAGCCGGCGCCGTATTCGATACCGCCGAAGATAACGAGCGGGACGCCCTTGTCGATCCAGGCCATGGCCGCGTCATAGATCGAGGTCTGCTGGCCGTCCGGTCCGATCGTGTAGCCACCTTCGACGCCGCCCAGCATTTCGTTCTTGATACGGATGTTCGCGAACGTGCCGCGCATCATGATCTCGTGGTTGCCGCGCCGCGAGCCGTAAGAGTTGAAATCCTTCACCGGCACCTGGCGGTCGGTCAGGTACTTGCCGGCCGGGCTCGAGGCTTTGAACGAGCCGGCGGGCGAGATATGATCGGTGGTGATCATGTCGCCGAGAACAGCCAGGACGCGCGCGCCCATAATCGGATTGATATCGCCCTTCTCCGGCGACATGCCGCGGAAGTAAGGCGGGTTCTGAATATAGGTCGAGCTGATTGGCCAGTCATAGGTCTCGGCGTCGGTGGTCTCGACCGCCTGCCATTTGGAGTCGCCCTTGAACACGTCCGCATACTTGGAAATGAACATCTCGCGGGTAACGACCGCGTGGACCATGTCGGCGATCTCTTTCGTCGTCGGCCAGATGTCCTTGAGATAGACCGGCTTGCCGTCCTTCGACGTCGCAATCGGATCCTTTGTGATGTCGATGTTCATGTCGCCCGCGATCGCATAGGCGACGACCAGCGGCGGCGAGGCGAGATAGTTCGCGCGCACGTCGGGGCTGATGCGGCCTTCGAAGTTGCGGTTGCCCGAGAGCACCGAGACCGCGACGAGATCATTCTCGTTGACCGATTTCGAGATTTCAGGGGCGAGCGGGCCGGAGTTGCCAATACAGGTCGTGCAGCCATAGCCGACGAGGTTGAAGCCGAGCGCGTCGAGGTCTTCCTGCAGGCCGGCGGCGTTCAGGTATTCGGAGACGACCTGCGATCCGGGGGCGAGCGAGGTCTTGACCCAGGGCTTGCGCGTCAGGCCAAGGGCGCGCGCCTTGCGAGCCAACAGGCCGGCGCCGATCAGCACATAGGGGTTAGACGTGTTGGTGCAAGAGGTGATCGAGGCGATGACGACCGAGCCATCGCGCAGTTTCCAGTCTCGGCCGTCCACGGAGGCAGTTGTGATCCCGTCTACGTTGCCAGGCAGACTTGCGGGCGCGGACGCTCCGCCTTCCGCCTTCATGGCGGCTTTGGCGCCAGCGCCTGCCAGCTCCGGCACACGCACGCCGCGCATATAGTCACCGAACACCTGCGCGGCCCTGTCCAGCGCCACATGGTCCTGCGGACGTTTCGGGCCGGAGATGGCGGGGACGACCTCGCCGAGATCCAGAGCGAGCGTCGAGGTATAGACCGGCGCATAGTCGGCGCCGCGCCAGAAGCCGTTCTGCTTGGCATAGGCCTCAACCAGCGCAACGCGGCCTTCGTCGCGGCCGGTCTGGCGCAGGTAACGCAGCGTCTCGTCATCGATCGGGAAGAAGCCGCAGGTTGCACCATATTCCGGGGCCATGTTGGCAATCGTCGCGCGGTCAGCGAGCGGCATGTTATCGAGGCCGTGGCCGTAGAATTCAACGAACTTGTTCACGACGCCGTGCTTGCGCAGCATCTGGACGACCTTGAGCACGAGGTCGGTCGCGGTGACGCCTTCCTTCAGCGCGCCCGTGATCCTGAAGCCAACGACTTCGGGGATGAGCATCGAGACCGGCTGGCCGAGCATGGCAGCTTCCGCTTCGATGCCGCCGACGCCCCAGCCAAGGACGGCAAGGCCGTTGACCATGGTGGTGTGCGAGTCCGTGCCGACCAGCGTGTCTGGATAGGCAACGAGTTCGCCGGCTTCATTCGGGGCGGTCCAGATCGTCTGGGCAAGGTATTCGAGGTTCACCTGGTGGCAGATCCCGGTGCCCGGCGGCACGACGCGGAAATTGTTAAACGCCTTCTGACCCCACTTGAGGAAGGTATAGCGCTCCATGTTGCGCTCGTATTCGAGATCAACGTTAGCCTGGAAGGCGCGGGGTGTGCCGAACTCATCGATCATCACCGAGTGGTCGATCACCAGGTCGACCGGCACCAGCGGGTTGATCTTCTTCGCGTCGCCTTTCAGCGCCTTGATGCCGTCGCGCATGGCCGCCAGGTCGACCACGGCGGGCACGCCCGTGAAGTCCTGCATTAGCACGCGGGCCGGGCGGTAGGCGATCTCGCGGGGGTTCTGGCCGCCCTTGTCGGCCCACTCTCCGAAGGCGCTGATATCGTCCGGGGTGACCGTCACACCGTCCTCGAAGCGCAGCATGTTCTCGAGCAGCACTTTCAGCGCGGCAGGAAGGCGCGAGACATCCCCGAGCCCGGCGGCCTTCGCGGCGGCATCCACTGAATAGTAGGTGTACGTCTTCCCACCGGCGGTGAGCGTGCTTTTCGATTTAAAGCTGTCTTTAGACGGCATGAGTGGGCGCAGCCTCCTGTCACGCGGCCGCCCGGCGCTGGAATGGGGCGGGTCGGCCTTGATATGCTGTCGTTCCCTTATAGGCCTGAACCTTACCACGCAATTGCCGAGGCGATCACGGGCGCGCGACATGGCCGCGTTTGCGCGGGCAGCGGAACCGGCTATCGCTGACCCGATGAATTCCCAGGCACCTTCCCTTCTGTCCCCCCTGCTTTCCGGCGCCGGGCTCGGCATGATCCGGGGCGAGCGCGTCCTGTTCCGGCGCGTCAGCCTGTCCGTGCGTCCCGGCGAGGCCTTGCTGCTGCGGGGGTCGAACGGGGCCGGCAAGACCACCCTGCTGCGCATTCTGGCGGGGCTGACGCGCGCGGAAACCGGCGAGGTGACACGCGCTGCGCCGCATCACTGGGTCGGGCACCGCGAAGGGCTGAAGCCGATGGAGACGCCGCGGGCGCACCT
>CAMEDD010000007.1 GCA_945913285.1 Candidatus Sulfopaludibacter sp. SbA3 | reverse complement strand
GGGCAAGGAGCAGGCCTACCGGGTGATCCTGGATCTCGACACGATCTCTGGGGCCCGGTTCACGATTTCGGCGCGGCGCGACACCAAGAAGCTGGCGAAACTGGAGACCGAGTTTGCCAAGGCGCGCACCGATGCGGTGCAGCAGCTGGCCGGAGGCCGGGACGCAGGGCGCAAGGCCGGGCGCGGCGGGCGGAAAGGCAAGCATGTGGTCGTGATCGACCCCGGCCATGGCGGGAAAGACCCCGGCGCGCTGGCTTTGACAGGCGGCAAGGAGAAGGACATCACGCTGAAAGCGGCCTTGTCGCTCAAGGCGCAGCTTGAGCGCACGGGCCGCTATACCGTGAAGCTGACCCGGGAGACCGACGGCTATATCGCGCTGGAGAACCGGGTGACGATCGCGCGGGAGTGGGGCGCGGAGCTGTTCATTTCCCTGCATGCGGACGCGGCGGCGTCTAAGACGGTATCGGGCGCTTCGGTCTATACGATCTCGGCGCGGGGCGAGACGCGCATCGACCGGGAAGCCGACAAGAATGACTGGAAGATCGCCATCGAGGACGGCTCGACTGAAGAGGTCAGCGGGATTCTCGAAGACCTTGTAAAGCGGGAAACGAAGACGCGCTCGGCGGAGTTTGCGGAGCTGTTGCTGCCAGAACTCGAGAAGGCTGGTCCTGTCCTGAGGGGTACGCATCGGAATGCGGGTTTCTACGTGCTGCTCGCGCCGGATGTGCCGGCGGTGCTGCTGGAGCTCGGCTTCCTGACGAATGCGGACGATGCCAAGCGCCTCGCGTCGGACAAGGGTCGGCAGGCCTCGGTCAATGCCATTGCCGCGGCGATCGAGGCCTATTTCGACCAACAGGACCTGCGTCTCGTGTCGAACTGACCCGGCCGGAAGGCGCAGCCGGCCCCTTGCCGCCTGCAACGTATGCTGCGACTTTCCGCCGATGAAAAAACTGTCTTTACTTCTGGCGATTGCGCCTTTGTTGATGGCATCGGCCTGCGCCAGTCGGCCGTTCCGGCCGACAGCCTATCCGACCGTTGCGGAGCCGGATACCGCGCGGGCCTACGGCGACTTCATGGTGGCGCGCGTTGCGGCCCTGACGAATGATCCGGAGACGGCCTCGCGCTACTACGCAGCGTCCATCGGCACGGCGCCGGAGGATATGGATGTGGCGGAGCGGGCGGTGTACTCGGCGCTGATGGCTGGGGACTTCGGCCTGGCGGCAGGCGTTGCGCGCCGGGCCGATGCGGGCGCAACCGAGGCCGGCCTTGTGCCGCTGACGCTTGCGGCCGACGCACTGGTGCATGGCCGGGCGCAGGGCGCCATCGACATCCTGAAGGCGCAGCAGCTGACCTTCTTCCACCAGATGATCGCGCTGAACCTGGAAGCCTGGAGCCAGCTGGAGCGCGGGAACCTTGCCGAAGCTGTGGCGCTGGCTGGCTCGAACCGTACCGGCGACCGGCGGCTCGACAATGCCACAAACCATATCGTCGGCCTGCTGCAGGTCGCTGCGGAAGATGACGCGGCTGCGGCAGAGACATTTGCCGCGCTCTGGGCCGCCGGCGCGCGACTGGCCGTTGGCGCAGAAGCCTATGCCGAGTTGCTGGCGGCGCGGGGCGACCGGGACGAGGCGCTGGACATATTGACTACGTTTCGCACCGAGGTCAGTTATAACGCGTCCCTTGAAGCGCTCCGTCTACGGATTGAACGCGGAGATAAGATCGAGCCAAAGCGACTGACCCTGCGCGAGGGCGCCGCCCTCTCGTTCCAGTTGCCCGCTGCGGTTCTGCTCCAGAACACATCGAATTCTCTTGCGACGCCCTATCTGGTGATTGCGCTTGCGCTGGACGCCGATTTGCATCAGGCGCGGGTCTTATGGGTTCAGGCGCTCCTTCTGGGCGAGCGGCCGCAAGAGGCGATCCGTGTACTGCGAGAGATTCCGGACGCGTCCCCGTTCTATGCGGCGGCGCGTGGGCAACTGGCGAACCTTCTGCATATCGAAGGGCGCGATGAGGATGCGCTGCGCGTGGCAGCAGAAGCGCTTGCCGCGCGCCCGGACCGAGGGCTGAAGCTGCAGATTGCCGGTCTTTACCGCGCACTGAAACGCGAAGCGGACGCGGAAGCCATCCTGTCGGAAGTAATGGTAGCCGATGCGGCGGTTGGGCAGGACGACTGGCGCGTGCATTTCCTGCGCGGCGCGGCCCGGGAGCGGCAGGTGAAATGGGAAGGTGCCGAAGCCGACCTCAAGCGTGCACTGGAACTGGACCCCGACAATGCCACGGTGCTCAATTACCTCGGCTACTCCTGGATTGACCGGGGGATCAATCTCAAGGAGGGCCTGGCTCTGATCCAGCAGGCCGTCGCCCTCGAGCCGGAGTCGGGACAGATCGTCGACAGCCTTGGCTGGGCGCATTACCGGCTGGGTGAATACGAGCAGGCGGTGGAGTTTCTTGAGCGGGCCGTGACCTTGCTGCCGGCCGACGCGGTGCTCAACGATCATTTGGGCGATGCCTACTGGAAGGCAGGCCGGCGCAACGAAGCAGGATTCCAGTGGAAGCGGGCATTGAAGCTTGATCCGCCTGCGGAAGACCGGGCGCGGATCCAACAGAAGCTGCTTGGTGGCTTCGACCGTGAGCCAGCGCCCGGCGCGGCCGTGGCTCGCTGATTGGTTACGGCGCAATGACCCGATTGACGGCAACCGCCGCAGCCAAGGTGAACCTGTTCCTGCATGTTGGGCCAGTAAAGGCCAATGGGCGGCATGATCTCGACTCTTTGGTTGTCTTCTCCGGTCCCGAGGTCGGTGACGGCGTGACCGCTGAACTTGCGGATGGGCTGAGCCTTGAAGTCACAGGACCGTATGCATCGGCGTCGGGCGAGACGGGTGACAACCTGATGCTGAAGGCGGCGCGGGCGTTGCAGGCCGCGACCAGCAGCCAGATGGGCGCGCGGCTTACGCTGGACAAGCGGCTGCCGGTGGCGGCGGGTATCGGTGGGGGCTCGTCGGATGCGGCAGCGGTGCTCCGTCTGCTGACGCTCTTGTGGGCAATTGATCCGGCGCATGCGGCGGCGGCGGCGCCGGGTCTCGGCGGTGATGTGCCGGTGGCGCTGGAAGGCCTGCCGGCGCTGATGCGCGGCGAGGGCGAGCAGGTTGTGCCAGTGAGCGTCAAACCCCTGCCGGCCGTGCTGGTCAATCCCGGCGCGCTTTGCCCGACCGGTCCGGTTTTCCGGGCCTACGACGCGTCAGGTGGCGGCGGGGATTTCGCACTCATTGGCGACATGCCGCAGCTTCCGGATGCGGCGGGGCTAAGTCGCTGGCTAACCTTGCAGCGCAATGATCTTGAAGCGCCGGCAATCGCGCTGGTGCCCGCCATTGGCGCGGCGCTGTCTGCATTGCGCGCGCAGCCAGGCGTGCAATTGGCCCGCATGAGCGGCTCGGGCGCCACCTGCTTTGCGCTGTGTGAGAGTGCCGGGTCCGCGCGTGCGTTAGCGGCGGCCTTGAAGGCGCAGCATCCGGATTGGTGGGTCGAAGCTTGCTCTCTGGGAGCTGCGCCATGGCCCTGATTGCGCTCGCAGTCTTGCCCTTTGCCGTCAGCCTGCTCGTCTGTGCGCTGATGATCCGGCTTGGGCCCAAGGATGCGCCGGACGGCGGGCGCAAGACGCAGGCCGCGCCGGTGCCCAGCTCCGGCGGCGTCGGCGTCATGGCGGGGATCGCCGCAGCCGCCGCGGCGGGCTCCTTCATCGGGATGCCGTTTCCGGAATGGCTTGGCACACCGCCTCTGGCCGGTCTGGCAGCTTTTGCCGTGTTTGCTGGGCTGCTGGGCTGGGCTGATGATGTGCGGGCGCTTCCGGCGGGCCTCAAACTTGTGTTGCTGCTCGGCGCAGCGGCTGCGGCCGTGATGATTGGCCCGCAGGTCACGACCCTTTGGATCGCGGGGTCGGGGTATTCCATTCCGCTCGTTTTGGGCCTCGTGGGAGCGGCGGCGTTCATCTTCGTGATGGCAAATGCCGTGAACTTCATGGACGGCTCGAACGGGATCGCGATGGGCACCGCGATGATCATCCTGCTTATGCTCGCCGTGATTCAGGCGCCGAACGCGGTTTATTCCTCAGGCGTGCGATTGCCGGGCATGCTCATGGCGCTGCTGATTGCTGCCGCTGCGGCGCTGGCGGGATTCCTTGTCTGGAACCTGCAAGGCAAGCTGTTTGCCGGGGATGCGGGGTCATTATCCGTAGGCGGATTGATTGGTGGTGCGTCTGCGCTCTTCGCCGTCAACGGTCCGGTGCTGGTGCCGCTGACGCTGTGCCTGCCGGTCTTGGTTGACGTGCTCATGACGCTCGCCTGGCGCGCGCGTAATGGCCGGCCGCTGATGCAGGCGCACCGGGACCATGCCTATCAGTTACTGCTGCGCGCGGGCTGGCGGCACGGGCAGGTGGCGCGGCTCTGGTGGGGCATGACGGCGTTCTGCGGGCTGGCGGTTCTGGCCGGGCCCTTTGCGGCGGCGACGGGCATTTTCGGCAAGCCCAGCATGCCGCTGGACGTGATCGTCTTCAGCGTGCTGCTGGTGCTCGGCGCGGGGCTATGGATGCGCCAGCGCATGACGATTGGCCGGCGGCTTGAAGCCTCAGTTCAGTAAGCGCGGCTGACGCAGAAGTCGGCGAGATCTTCCAGCGCGTCGCGGTAAGGTGAAGCAGGGAGTGTGCGCAGCGCGCCTTTCGCGAGGCCGGCATAGGCTTCGGCCTCGGTGACCGTCGCCTCGGCGGCGCCGGTGGCGCGGATGAGATGCACGGCGTGGGCGAGATCCGAATCTTCCTGCGTGGCAGGGTTCAACGCCCGGTCCCAGAAGGCGCGGTCTTCATCAGAGCCGCGGCGGCGCGCGATGATCACCGGCAGGGTGATCTTGCCTTCCCGGAAGTCGTCGCCGACAAGCTTGCCGATCACCGATGTGGTGCCGCCATAGTCGAGCGCGTCATCAATGATCTGGAAAGCAAGGCCGAGGTTCTTGCCATAGGTGGCCAGCGCAGGCGCGTGCGCCGGGCTGCCTCCGGACAGGGCGCCGGTCTCGGCCGCGGCTTCGAACAGCGCGCCGGTCTTGGCTTCAACGATCGCGAGGTATTCCTCGGTTGGCAGGTCGCGCGTCGCCATGGCCGCGAGCTGGCGAACTTCGCCTTCGGCGATGATCGTGGAGGCGGTTGCGAGCCGGTTCAGGATGTCGAGGCTGTTGGTCTCGACGAGCAGGTTGAAGGCGCGCGCGAACAGGAAGTCGCCAACGAGGATCGCGGCCTTGTTGCCCCAGATCGTCTTGGCAGCCGGTTTGCCCCGGCGCAGCGTGCTTTCGTCCACCACATCATCGTGCAGCAGCGTGGCGGTGTGGATGAACTCCACCGCAGCTGCGAGCGCGTGCGTCGCGGGTGTGGCTTTGCCAACCGCGTGGGCAGAGATGAGTGTGATAAGCGGGCGAAGGCGCTTGCCGCCGGCCGATACGATGTAACCTGACAGGTCAGGGATGATCGAGATCGGGCTGGCGGCGCGGGTCGCGAGGAGATACTCAACCGAGGCAAGGTCGCCCGAGACAAGATCCTGCATGCGGTCCACCAAAGAAGACAGCGCAGCCTTGCTTTTGGGTTTCGGGGCAAGGGTCAATGCGAAGCTCCGGAGGTTGGCTTTTCAGGTACACGTAACTCTATCCGGGTCTAAGGCCAAGACGACGTGGCACCGGGCCGCACGTTTCAGCCCATGACAGGCCCGACCGCAACCACATTCACGGCCGGTGGCTGACACGTCCACCGGATTCGCGCTAAAAGACGGTATGAAACAAGCAATCTTGATCCCCGCTTTCGCGCTTCTTGCGGCCTGCGTCACAGCGCCTGTCTATGGTCCTGCCAAATCGGCGCGCGGTGAGGGCTATCTCTCGCAGCAAATCGAACAGGGCCGCCACCGGGTCTCCTATACCGACCGCGATCCGGTCCGTGCGCGCAACATGGCGCTGCTGCGCGCCGCTGAAATCACGCTGACCGAGGGCAAGGACTGGTTCGAGATCACAAACGAGTCGGTCGATTCCGAAGGCGGCGCGCGAAGCGGCGGTCCGAGCATCAGCGTGGGCGGCAGCGCGGGCTCGGGCGGCTATTCGGGGGTCGGTGTGGGTATCGGCATCGGGTTCCCGTTCGGCGGCGCCAGCTTCGGCACGACCACGCAGGCGTTGGAAATCGTGACCGGCGCGGGCACGAAGCCTGACAAGCCAGAAGCGTATGACGCCCGCTCGGTGGACATCAACCTGCGCGCCTCTGCCTCCTGATGGAAGAGATTTTCCGGACGAATGATCCGGTGAAACTGTCCTATGCCGAACATCTGCTGATGGAATCCGGTGTGGCGTATGTCGTTCTTGACCGGCATATCTCTGCGGTGGAAGGCAATATCGGCGCGTTTCCGAGGCGTATCATGGTGAAGGAAATTCACGCGGCGCGCGCCCGTCGGGCTCTGGTAGATTTGACGCAAGGTTAGCTCCGCGCCGAGGTTGAGGGCCAAAAAATCGTGCTTGATCAGGGCCGCGGACTCCTGAATGATCTCAGGCGTTCATCTTGGGAGTCCTGTAATGCGTGCATCAATTCTGGCAGCGATCGCTGGTGCTTTCTTTCTTGGAGCGTGCTCATCCACCGACCTTGCCGCCTTCGCCGTCGGCATGCAGGAAGCCAACGGGACCTATTGGCCTGACCAGTCGGAAAGCAACACGCTGAACTGCGGATCCGGTTACGGGTATATCGTCGAATACTCGGGCGTGAGCGGCAATCAAGGCTATATCTACTTCACCAACTATGCCGACAATGGCGCAACGATTGATGTGGCCTATGACGATGGCGATTCTTATTCCCTCGCGCTTGCCTATGGCGAGACTTCTTACACGATCTACAACCACCCCGGTTATGCTTGGAACACAAACTACTCCTGCTGATCACGCTGCGGGCACGCAGCTTTGACCCAAAGCCCCTCGACGCGGGACACGGTGTATCAGGGGCGCGTCATACTCGTGCAGCCGGAAGCAGGGTTTCGCGCAGGGTTTGACTCGCTGGCGCTGGCGGCCGCCTTGCCGGGCCTCGAGGCGGGCGAAGCTCTGGAGCTTGGGTGCGGCTCGGGCGGCGCCTTGCTAACCGGTGCGTTCCGTTTGCCGGGTGTTCAGTTTACTGGCGTGGAGCAGGTGGCGGGCATTGCGGCGCTCGCGCGCGAAGGCGCCGGTCTCAACGGATACGGGCTGCGCGTCACTATCGAGAAAAGTGAGGCATCAGCCTGGGTGCCGGGGCAGGAGAACCGGTTCGATCTGGTCTTCGCCAACCCGCCCTATTTCGAGCCTGGCAAGATTTCGGCGCCCGGTGAAGGCAAGGCAGCGGCCTATATTGAGAGCCTGCCGCTCGAGGGCTGGGTGAAGGCGATGCTGCATGCGGCAAAACCCAGGGCGCCGGTGGTGCTGATCCATCGCGCAGCAGAGCTCGCCCGGCTGCTCGCGCAGCTCGACCGGCAGGCAGGCGAGATCACGGTGCTTCCGATCGCCTCGAAGCCGGGCGAGCCCGCGCGGCGCGTGCTGGTGCGAGCGCGCAAGGGACTGAAACGCGGGCCGCTGACCTTGCTGGCGCCGCTTATCACCCACGACGAGGACGGTACGAGGAGTCCGGCGGCGCAGGCGATCGTCGAGGGACGGAGAATCGACTGGTAGGCCCGGCGCCCGCCTTGCAATCGGGCGGTCGGGTCCCAACCTGTTTCAGGGAGACGAAAGAGGACATGCTTCATGTTCACGCTCCTGCTCTTTATCAGCCTCGCGGTTGGCCTCGCGATTTCCTGGATCGGCTGCTTTTCCAACGGGGACCACGATAGCGGGCACGGCCGCAACGATACCTGACAGCGGTTGCGCGCCTCAAGGCGAGGCGCTAGGCCGGGCGGGTCCAGACCTGTGAGCCGCTGATGCCCGCGCCGAAAGCCCATGCCAAACCGAAATCCTTCCAGGACCTGATCCTGGTACTGCAATCCTATTGGGCGGCGCAGGGCTGCGCGATCCTGCAGCCGTATGACATGGAAGTCGGCGCCGGCACGCTGCACCCGGGCACGGTGTTGCGCGCGCTCGGGCCAAAGAACTGGCGCGCGGCTTACGTGCAGCCCTCGCGGCGTCCGAAGGATGGCCGCTATGGTGAGAACCCCAACCGCCTCGGCCACTATTACCAGTTCCAGGTGATCCTCAAGCCGAACCCGCCGAACCTGCAGGATCTCTATCTCGAGAGCCTCTACAGGATCGGCATCGATCCCACCGTCCACGATATCCGCTTTGTCGAGGATGACTGGGAGAACCCAACCGTCGGCGCCTGGGGTCTCGGATGGGAAGTCTGGTGTGACGGGATGGAAGTTAGTCAGTACACCTATTTCCAGCAAGTCGGCGGTCTTGATGTGGCGCCGGTCTCGGGTGAGCTGACCTATGGCCTCGAGCGCCTTGCGACGTACGTGTTCGGTGTGGACCGGGTCTATGACCTTCCATTCAACGCGCCGGACAGCGCGGTGCCTTTGACCTATGGCGACGTGTTCCTCGAGAACGAGCGCCAGCAGAGCGCGTTCAATTTCGAGCATTCGGATGTCGAGATGCTGAAGCGTTGGTTTGCCGATTGCGAGGCGCAGTCGAACGCGCTGCGCGCGGCGGGCAAACCCCTGCCGGCCTATGACTATGCGCTGAAAGCCAGCCACACGTTCAACCTGATTGACGCGCGCGGAGCGATCTCGCCGACCGAGCGGCAGGCCTATATCGCACGGGTGCGCGATCTCGCGCGCGGCGCCGCGGCGCAATGGGCGCAGAGCGAAGCCGAGCGGGCAGGTTGAGGCGGATGCGATGCCAGACCCGGACAAACCCATAGCGCTTGAGGCCTACGAAGCGCTGGCCCGCCGCTATTCCTGCATAGCCGAAACCAAGGCGGAAAACGGTTACAACGAACATCCGGCCATGCGTGCGCAGATCGGCGCAGTCGAAAGCTTGCGCGTGCTTGATGCCGGCTGTGGGCCGGGCTTCCTGACGCAGTACCTGCTGGACCGCGGCGCAGCCGAAGTGGCCGCCTTCGACATCAGCCCTGCGATGATGGAGATGGCGCGCGAACGGGTGGGCGACAGGGCCCGCCTTTTTGTGGCCGACTTGGCCCTCCCTTTGCCCGGCCTCGAAAGTGCACATTTCGATCTGATCGTCTCATCCCTCGCCATCGACTACGTGCGCGACTGGTCCGTCCCGCTGGCGGAGTTCCGGCGCGTGCTGAAACCGGGCGGGCGGCTGGTCATGTCGGTCCAGCATCCGATGGGCGCGTACCAATGGTACAGTCCGCCGTCGGCATTCGGCGTGCATCTCTGCCAGGCCACCTGGAAAGGCTTTGGTGGCAAGCCTGTCGTGGTGCCAGATTACTACCGCTCGTTCGGGGAAATCATCAGCCCGCTCCTGTCCGCTGGGTTTTCATTGCGCGCATTGACTGAAACGCGGCCGGTGCCGGAACTCGAAGCGATGAACCCGCGCAAGTACCGCGAGGGGATGGTGTCCCCGACCTTCATGATCCTGGATTCGGTCGCCGGTTGAAGTCGCGCGCGGGCCGATGCAGGATCGTAAAAACACGCTGCACAGGACGCACCCATGACCAAACAACCGCATATCGCCGGAAACCAGCCGATCCCGGTCGAGGTGGAAGAAGGCAAAATGTACTGGTGGTGCGCGTGCGGCCTTTCGAAACGCCAGCCCTTCTGCGATGGAAGCCACAAGGGCACCGAGTTCACGCCGCAAGGCTGGGAAGCGCCGAAAACCGGCAAAGTGTTCTTCTGCGCCTGCAAGCGGACCGGCAAGAGCCCGATGTGCGATGGCTCGCACAACGCGCTTTAGCTGATCGGCAAGTCGCACGCGCCGAACTTCGGTAAACTGATGCGGGCGGCCGCGATGCTGTCTGACCCTTCGGCATCGGTCATCAGGGCGATGCCATCGATCCGGACGGGCGTCTTACCGTAGGCGCGAGATACATCTGCGATGACCGACCGCGATTCAGCGACCAGAGCCCGTGACGCGTTCTTGCCGCGCCGCAGCGCCATCAACTTGTTGTCGGACCAAGGGCTTTTCCAGTAATCGCCTTGCCTCTTCTGCGTGGTCCAGACGTAGTTGAAGCCGAACGGTTCGCCGCCCTCGAATTCGCCGAACACATAGACCCGCGCCGCGAAAACATCGCCGGTTAATGTGTCTTCGCGCTCGGTAAGACTGGGCAGCGTGTCTGCGCTCCAGCGCCAGTTGAGACATTCGTCCGGCTTCGCGAGCAGGTCCTGCGGCAAGGCGCGGGCGATCCAGCTGGCGGTGCCATCCGCGAAGGTTTCGAAAATGAGTTCGTTGGTCTCCACGACCGCCGCATAGCGGGTTTCGTAATGGAAATAGCGAGGTGTCCAGGCGGACGGGACCGCGTATCCCGGCTTCCAGCCGGTCGCCCAGAAGGGCGCGGGACCGCTACCGGGGCCAGCTGAAGGCGGGGCGCGTTCGCTGCGCGGTGGTGGCTCTGGATGGGCAAAGGAACCTGACGCCAGGATCGCAAGGGCTGACACGGCCAGAATTTTCCATTTCATGCGACTGCCCCCGGCCAATGCGTCTCCATCGAGATAGCCCATGCGACTTGCGCGAACAATTGCGTCTACCTGTAAGAATGGCGACACTGCCGCCGCGCGACATTCTGAACAGTTATTCATATAAAAAACAGTGTGTTAAGGAAACTTTCTTCGATTCGCGGCGACGGATCAGGCGTCGGCCTGCGTTGGATGGTCATGATCTGATGAAGCAGGTCACACCCCAATCTGGAGGACCCCCGATGTTCAAACCACTGATCACTGCCGCCTTGTTTACTGCCTTTGCGACCCCCGCCGCCCTCGCTGGCCCGGCCGAACGTCTTGGCCGCGCCGACCACCGTCTGACTGCCGCCGAAATTCGCGGCGACATTCCGCAAGACAGTCGTGCCGACGCTGTTGAGAACCGCATCGATCGGTACGAGAACAAGGTCGATCGCCGCGAGAGCCGCCGCGACGAAGCCATGGATAATGGCCCGCGCGATGTGGCCGAGGACAGGCTCGACCGCGCCGAGAACGCGCTCGACCGCCGGGAAGACCGGATCGACCGCCGCAACTGATGCCTGATTGTCTCGCCCGTCTCCCGCCTGCCGAGATGGGCGAGCGATTGCCGCAGGGTGCTCTTGGGTGCTTGTGCGGGCCGCGCCAAACTTTTTAAAGTACACCTGTCAAGATGGCGGAGGATGACATGCGTTGCTTTAGGCAAGGCCTGCTTGCGGGCGTTTTTCTGGGTTCTGGACTTGCAGCCCTGCCGCTTTCAGCATCGGCGCAGGGCGACCCGGCAGCGGTTGAAGCGCCGGCTGCACCCGTCTCACCGGCGCTCCCGGCCGCTCCCGAGGCGCCACCGGCGCCGGTGATCGCGTCCACAGGTGATCCGGTTCTCGACAAAGCGATTGCGGACGCCCGAGCGTCGCTGCCGCATTTCTGGGAACATGCGAGCAAGTTCCCGGGTCAGGCGCACTGGCACATCGTGAAGATCGGCCTGCCCTCCACAGAAGGCGGCAACGAGAATGTCTGGATCTACACGACCGAGAAGCAGGGTGACGACCTCAAGGGCGTGATCGTGACACAGCCGGAAAGCTTGGTCGGCGGCCTGCGCAAGGGCGGCAAGATCGAGTTCAAGGAAAGCGATGTCATCGACTGGTCTTATGACGAGGACGGCCTTCGCCGCGGCGAGTTCACCAAGCGCGCCGAGTTTGCGGACCTGACGCCGGCAGAAATCGCCGAGGCGCTGGACTACGAAGCGATCCATCCCACTCCGGTGCCCTGATCACGGCCTTGACCCCGGCGCGGGCATGGCTATGCCGTGACCCATACCAAACCCTTGCCTGTGGGGCCTTATGGCTGAACTCCTGCTCGAACTCTTCTCCGAGGAAATCCCCGCGCGCATGCAGGCGAAGGCTGAGGCGGACCTGTTGGCTGCGCTGACGGCGCGCCTGAAGGAAGCCGGCCTTGGCTCGAAGGCGGCATTTGCCATATCCGGGCCGCGCCGTCTGACGGCCGTGATCGAAGGGCTGGACGAGCGCTCGGCGGATGTGCGTGAAGAGAAGAAGGGCCCGAAAGTCGGCGCGCCGCAGCAGGCGATCGACGGTTTCCTGCGCGGCGCGGGGCTCACCTCGATTGACGAGGCGGGCATAGTGTCCGACCCTAAGAAGGGCGACTCCTACGTTGCCTACCAGACCGTGCCGGGGCGGGAGGCGGTGGATGTGATCGCCGAAGCGGTACCGGCCATCGTGCGGGCTTTCAGTTGGCCGAAATCGATGCGCACAGCGGGCGGGGACCTCCGCTGGGTGCGGCCCTTGCAGCGGATCGTCTGCGTACTCGACGGCGCGGTTGTGCCGTTTGAAGTGGGCGGCGTGGTGAGCGCAAATGTCACCGAGGGGCACCGGGTGAACGGGCGTGGTCCGTACACGGTCAAAGGCTGGAAGCATTACAAGAAGTCGCTTGAAGGCAAGGGCCATGTGATCCTGTCGCGGCCCGACCGGCGGGCGCGTATCCTTGAGGGGATTGCGGACGTGTGCGGCAAGGCCGGGCTGGAACTGGTGCCGGACGAGGGGCTGCTCGAAGAAGTGACCGGGCTAGCGGAATGGCCGGTCGTCTTGCTTGGGCAGATGGATCCGACTTTCCTTGATCTGCCCCCGGAAGTGATCAAGCTCTCGATGCGCACGCACCAGAAGTATTTCGCGGTTCGCCGTCCAGGTGCGGAGGGCCTTGCGCCGAACTTCATCGTGGTGGCGAACATGACGGCGAGCGATGGCGGCGTGAAGATTGCCGAAGGCAATGCGCGCGTGCTGTCCGCGCGTCTGTCGGATGCCCGTTTCTTCTGGGAGAAGGACAAGGCGACGCCGCTCGAGGTGATGGGCCAGAAGCTGAGCACCATCGCGTTCAAGCAGGAGCTGGGCTCGCTCGGCGACAAGGTGGAGCGCGTGGCGGCGCTGGCGCGGGAACTGGCACCGAAGGTGGGCGCTGATCCTGATCTGGCAGAGCGCGCGGCGCGCCTCGCGAAGGCCGACCTTGTGTCCGAGATGGTCGGCGAGTTCCCGGAACTGCAGGGCGTGATGGGGCGGTACTACGCGCGCGCTGCGGGTGAAGATGCGCGCGTGGCCGATGCAATCCGCGATCACTACAAGCCGCAAGGCCCGAGCGATGCTGTACCGTCTGAGCCGGTCGCGGTGGCCGTCGCGCTGGCGGACAAGCTCGATACGCTGGTGGGCTTCTGGGCGATTGACGAGAAGCCGACGGGATCGAAGGACCCGTTCGCGCTGCGGCGCGCTGCGTTGGGCGTAGTGCGGATCGTTCTGGAGAACCAGTGCCGGTTCAAACTTCGATATCTATTGATGGATCACAACGAAGTCGTTGTTGATTGGAAGCGGCCTCCCCAGACTAAAGATGAGTTGCTTAAAACTTTCGACCATTGCGCCATGCTGGTCGACGACCTTCTCTCCTTCTTCGCCGACCGCCTCAAGCAGGTCCTCCGCGATCAGGGCAAGCGCCATGACCTGATCGATGCCGTTTTCGCGCTGGGCGAGGATGACCTCGTTCTGATCGTGAAGCGCGTCGAGGCGCTTGGCGCGTTCCTCGAGACCGAAGACGGGGCCACGCTGCTGGCGGGTTACAAGCGGGCGGCGAATATCCTGAAGGCGGAGGAGAAGAAGGGCGCGCTGCCGGAGACCCTGTCGGTCGATGGCGTGCTCGTGGCCAAGGGGCCGGCGGTGGAGCAGGCGCTGTGGGCGGCGCTGCAGGGGACGACGGCTTCGCTCGAGGCGCCGCTGGCGGAGGAGGACTTTGCGGGGGCGATGCGGGTGCTCGCGGGACTGCGCGGGCCGGTCGATGCCTTCTTCGAGGGGGTCATGGTTAATGACCCTGACGCGGCCTTACGCGCCAACCGCCTCGCCTTGCTGGCCGAGGTGCGCGGGGCGCTCCATAAGGTGGCGGATTTCTCGAAGATCGAGGGTTAAGGCCGGGTGTGTCCTGCTTCGGTACGTCCGGGTTAACCGGCGAGGCAGGGCTAATCCCGGCGGGCCAAAGGCGGGTACATTCACTCGTCCCAAACACGAAACCTGCACTGGCCTTCATCCGGCCAATGCAGCATAGGGCTTGCAATCAGGAACGCCGGATAGATTTCAACCGCAGTTCCACGCTCAAACGGGAGGCGATTTCGCATGGCTGAGGCAGCACGCAAGGGCGCAACCGAACCCTGGGTCTATGCCTTTGGGAGCGGCACCGCGGATGGCGATGCCTCGATGAAGAACCTGCTGGGCGGCAAGGGCGCCAACCTCGCCGAAATGGCGAAGCTCGGCCTGCCCGTGCCTCCGGGCTTTACCATCTCCACCGCCGTGTGCGTTGCTTATTACCAGACCGGGCGCGCTTACCCCGCCGGGCTCGAAGCCGAAGTGAACGCGGCTCTGGCGAGCCTCGAGCGCCAGTCCGGCAAGGGCTTTGGCGATCCGGCTAACCCGCTGCTGGTCTCGGTCCGCTCGGGCGCCCGCGCCTCGATGCCGGGCATGATGGACACAGTTCTGAACCTCGGCCTCAACGAAGCGGTGGCCGAAGGCCTCGCTGGCCTAGCCGGCGACCGGTTCGCCTATGACAGCTACCGCCGCTTCATCCAGATGTACTCGAATGTCGTGCTCGGCCTCGGTCATGACGAATTCGAGCATATCCTCGACGACTATAAAGAGCGCGAAGGCCTCGACCTCGACACTGACCTGACCGCCGAGAACTGGAAGGCCGTGATCGTGCGCTACAAGGCGGCGGTCCAGAAGGAACTCGGCCGGCCCTTCCCGGAAGATCCGCGCGAACAGCTCTGGGGCGCGATTTCCGCCGTGTTCAACAGCTGGATGAGCGACCGCGCGATAATCTACCGCAAGCTCAATGACATTCCGGAAGACTGGGGCACCGCCGTCAACGTGCAGGCCATGGTGTTCGGAAACCTCGGCGAGACGTCGGCGACCGGCGTCGCCTTCACGCGCGATCCGTCGAACGGGCAGGCGATCTTCTACGGCGAATACCTGATCAACGCGCAGGGCGAAGACGTGGTGGCGGGCATTCGCACGCCGGCGCCGATCTCGCGTGAGCGGGCCGCGACGCTGGGTTCAGGCGACCGTCCGCTCGAGGACTCGATGCCGGAGGTTTACACACAGCTGCGCGAAGTCGCCGCGAAGCTCGAGCATCATTACAAGGACATGCAGGACATCGAGTTCACGGTCGAAGCTGGCCGCCTCTACATGCTGCAGACCCGCAACGGGAAACGCACCGCCGCCGCCGCCGTGAAGATCGCGGTGGACATGGTCGGCGAGGGGTTGATCTCGGAATCCGAAGCGCTGCTGCGTCTCGACCCGTCGCAGCTCGACCAGCTGCTCCACCCGCGCATCCCTAGCGATGACGAGAACAAGAAAGCGGGCGGCAAGGCCTACGACGTGATCGTGAAGGGCCTGCCCGCGAGCCCAGGCGCCGCGGTTGGCCGCGTCGTATTCGATTCCGACGAAGCCTTCCTCATGGCCGCAAAAGGCGAGGATGTGATCCTGGTGCGCGTCGAGACCAGCCCGGATGACATCAAGGGCATGCACGCGGCGCGCGGCATCGTCACTGCCCGCGGCGGCATGACCAGCCACGCCGCCGTTGTGGCGCGTGGCATGGGCCGGCCCTGCGTCTGCGGCGCGAGCGACCTCAAGATCGACATGACCCGCGGCGAGTTCAGCGTGCGCGGCCGCACCTTAAAGAAGGGGGATCTCGTCACCATCGATGGCGGCACGGGCCGCCTGATCGCTGGCGCCGTGAACCTCATCAAGCCGGACTTGTCGGGCGATTTCGGCCTGATCATGGGCTGGGCAGATAAAGTGCGCCGCCTCAAGGTGCGCGCCAACGCCGAGACGCCGCTCGACACGCGCACGGCAGTTGAGTTCGGGGCCGAAGGCGTGGGCCTCTGCCGCACCGAGCACATGTTCTTCGACGAGGAACGCATCCCGGCCGTGCGCGCGATGATCCTGTCGAATGATGAAAAAGGCCGCCGCGAGGCGCTTACCCGCCTGTTGCCGATGCAACGCTCGGACTTTGAGGAAATCTTCCGTATTCTCGGCGATCGCCCGGCGACCATCCGCCTGCTCGACCCGCCGCTGCACGAGTTCCTGCCGCACACGGACGCCGACATCGAGGATGTTGCCAGGGCTTCCGGCATCAAAGCCGACGAGCTGCGCCGGCGCGCGCATGACCTGCATGAGAGCAACCCGATGCTCGGTCACCGCGGCTGCCGTCTTGGCATCACGTATCCCGAGATCTACGAGATGCAGGCCCGCGCCATCTTCGAAGCCGCCGTCAACATCGCCAAGGAAGGCAAGCTGAAGCCGGTTCCGGAAGTGATGATCCCACTGGTGGCAACGCAGCGGGAGCTGTCGATCCTCAAGGCGCTGGTCGATGAAACGGCGCAGACCGTATTCAAGGAAACCGGCGTGACGGTGGAGTACACGGTCGGCACGATGATAGAACTGCCGCGCGCCGCGCTGCAGGCGGGCGAGATTGCCCACTCGGCGGCCTTCTTCTCATTCGGCACCAACGACCTGACGCAGACCACGCTGGGTATCAGCCGCGACGATGCCGGCCGGTTCCTGCAGGTCTATTCGGAGAAGGGCATCTACGAGAAAGACCCCTTCGTGACGCTGGACCAGGAAGGCGTTGGCGAGCTGGTCAAGATCGCTGCGGAGCGGGGCCGGCGCACGCGTCCGGGCATCAAGCTCGGGATTTGTGGCGAGCATGGCGGGGACCCCGCTTCGGTGGAATTCTGCCACCGGGCCGGTCTCGATTATGTGTCCTGCTCACCCTACCGTGTGCCAATTGCACGCCTCGCAGCGGCACAGGCTGCGCTCAAAGACGCCCCGAAATAGGGGCTTAGGGCCAAAACCGGTACGCCTTGAGTGTTGTTCCTCAGCAACACTCACCCTCCCGGGGAATCGCTCTGGTTGCTTTGTTTGAGCCTCGAAATCTTATTATTTTCAAGCTGTTATATGAAGTTTCCTTGAAATTGCATTAAGGGGCTCCTTCCACCGGGGGGAGACCCTTTCGGTTTTGTCACTCTGAAGGTTGGCTGATTTATTGCTAGATACGCCCGCGTGGGCCTAGTCTCCTCATGCCTGCAAGGGCGTGGTGGGGCGCGTTCGGTCCTCGAAGCATGCGTAAAACCCTGAAGACCCGGGTCACAGAGCGGAAAACTACCGCCGGCCGGGCAAAGAGGAATGGTGATGTTAAGGTTTTTTCAATCTAGCCAGATGAATCTGGCCTCCCTCAATGAGCTGGGTAACAAGCTCAAACGGTGGTGGCTGAGCATGACCGACAAGGAACAACGCGAAGTGCTTATCCGAGGCGGCTTGATTGCCGTCTGCGCGGTCACCGCCACCGTGTCCCTTCCCATCATCTCGAACCAGCAAGTCAGCCTGCGCGCCGAAGCCGAGTACCGCGCCGAAGCCGAACGCTTTGCGGCCTACCAGGACGCCGGCCTCGCCGTGCGCACGGCGGCCCACACCCCGGCGCTGCTCGACACGCCCTGGCTCCGAACGGTTGAGTACACGCTGAAGCGTGATCCGGATTCCTCGATGAGCCGCTATGCGATGCGCGACCGTGACGGCGCCGCGCTGCTGACGCTGGCCTCATTCCGCGCCGACGAAGTCCAGCGCGCCGAAACGATCGATTCCGAACTGATGTGCATGGCGCAGGCTGTGTACTACGAGTCGGCCCGCGAGCCGCTCGAGGGCCAACTCGCTGTTGCCGAAGTCATCTCCAACCGGATGAAGGATCACCGGTATCCCGACACGGCTTGCGGCGTGGTCTTCCAGGGCGCGACCCGCACTACCGGCTGCCAGTTCACCTTCACCTGTGATGGCGCCCTTCAGGTCAAGCCCAAGGGCGAGAACTGGGAGCGCGCCAAGCGCATCGCCGCCCACACGCTTATGAGCCTTAATGAGGATCGCACTGGCGGCGCAACCCATTACCACGCCACCTACGTCGATCCGATCTGGAACTCGGGCCTGATCCAGACCAGCAAGGTCGGCCTGCATATATTCTACCGCTTCCCGCGCGGCGCTGAATGGGCGAGCGTGGAGCGCAACTTCCAGGCTCGCAAGGACTCGGCCGCGCTGCAGCTCGCGGCGCTGGACGCTGAAACCGCTGGCATGGACGCAGCGGACGAAAGCCTTTTGTTCACGAATGGCGCCTCGGCCGGCGAAGACGCCTATTATACGATCGCGCCGACCGCGGCCCCGGCTGCTGTTTCGACCTCCACGCGCACGATCTCGGCGTCCGCGCCGCGCCTGATGAGTATCCAGACGGTGACGCCCAAAGACGCCGCATCGGCTGAAGTAGCTGCCGAAGCCACTGCAGACGATACAGCGCTCTGATCGCGCCAGCACAGGGCAGACTCTATTGCCCCTCAAATCTTCAAGGCCGTCGATGGATTCATCGACGGCCTTTTTGCACCTGAAGATGCCGTTCTTGCCGGGCTTCATGCCCCCGCCCTGGCCGCAGGTCTGCCGAAGATCGAAGTCTCGGCGGGGCAAGGCAAGTTGCTTTATCTGCTCGCCCGGATAAACGGCGCGCGCCGCATACTCGAGATTGGCACGCTGGGTGGTTATTCCACCATTTGGCTGGCGCGGGCGCTGCCGGCGCAAGGTGAATCGGTCACGCTGGAACTGGACGCGGACCACGCTGCCTTTGCCCGGCAGTCGTTCGATGGGGCCGGTCTTTCGGAAAAGGTCCGTGTACTGTAGGGCCGCGCCATGGGCCTGCTCGCTGGCCTGGCCGGCCCGTCTTCTGAGGCCGGGCGGCTCGCTGCTCGTCGACAATGTCATTCGCAAGGGCGCCGTGCTCGCCCCATCCCGCCGATGACATCACGGCGCAAGGTGCCGGGCGCTTTCTGGACAACCTTTCTGCAAGCACGGATTTCGAGACGATCGTGCTCCAGCAGGTCGGCATCAAGGGCCATTGCAGCTTGGCAATAGGGTTGAGACGTTAGCTGCGCGGCGGCACGCGCGCCTTGATCTGTTTGCGGACGAAGCCCGGCAGCCAGCGCGTCATGAAGCGCGCCCGCTCCGCTTCGCCGCCCACCATCACCTGGATATCATCGCCGTGCACGGCTTCCCAGGCTTTCTCGGCGGCCAACGAGACCGGATAGATGGTCGCGCCGCTGGCCTTCATCTGGTCGGACATCTTCTCGTTGGCGCCATCTTTCGCGCCCATGTCGAGGATTGGTGTGTCGACGAACCAAGGCATCAGGCTCGTGACCTTGATGCCCAGATCCCGGAATTCGGCGTCCAGCGCCTCGGACAATCCGCGTACGGCCCATTTTGAGGCCGAGTACACGGCAAGCTGCGGCGCGCCGACAATGCCGGCGGTCGAGGCCGTGTTGACGATCCTCGCGCCAGGAGTCGCCTTGAGCAGTGGCAGCGCCGCATAGACGCCGTTGATCACGCCCTTGACGTTGATGTCGATGACGAGATCTGAGTCCTCCGGCGGCACGTCCTCGAACCAGCCATGCCGGCCGATGCCGGCATTGTTGAAGAGGACGTCCATCCTGCCGCTGGTCGCGGCGCTGAACCCGGTGATGGCGGCCGCCCAGTCGGCACGCTTGGTCACGTCAAGTTTTGCAGCGTGGCTGTTGCCGGCGCCGAGTTCGCTCGCCATCACCTTCAGCCCCATCTCGTTCACGTCATAAAGGCCGCAGAACCAGCCGCGTTTCGAGAAATAGCGTGCGGTTTCGGCGCCGATGCCGGAGGCGGCGCCGGTGATGAAGATGCTCTTGCGGCCATTTGCAGCGGTCATGAAGGTCGATCCCGAATCTCTGGCGCCGGGGGCCGGCGCCGCCGCGGCAGTGTCAGACGACATCCAGCCCGAGGTCAAGGTTCGGCGCCGAATGCGTCAGCGCGCCGGACGAGATGAAATCAACACCTGTCTCTGCGATGGCCGCAACGGACGCGAGCGTCACGCCGCCCGACGCTTCGAGCGCAACGCGGCCCGCCGTCATCGCCACAGCCGCCCGCAGGGTGGCGAGTTCCATGTTGTCGAGCAGGATGGCGTGGGCTCCATGCTTCAGGGCTTCCTCGAGCTGATCGAGCCGGTCGACCTCGATCTCGATAACGCGCAGGTGCCCCGCATAGGCCTTTGCGCGGTTCATGGCGTCGGCAATGGAGCCGTTGCAGGCGGCGATATGATTGTCCTTGATCAGGATCGCATCATCAAGGCCGTAGCGATGAGACGTGCCGCCGCCGCAGCGCACGGCGCGCTTCTCGAGCGCACGGTGGCCTGGCGTGGTTTTCCGTGTGCAGACAATGCGCGTCTTGGTGTGCGCGACGGCGTCCACATATTGGCGCGTCAAGCTGGCAACACCGGACAGGCGCCCGAGGAAGTTCAGCATCGTGCGCTCTGCCATCAGGATCGAACGCGCGGAGCCGTGCAGCTCTGCAATCGTGTCGCCCGGCGTCAGCGCCGCGCCGTCTCCTTTGCGGGTTATCAGGCGAACGTCCGGGTCGACCAGCTTCAGGGCGTAGGCCGCCGCGTCGAAGCCAGCGAGCACTCCGGGTTTTCGGGCGGCAATGACGGCGCGCATCTCGGTGCCGGCCGGAATGGTCGCGTCGGTCGTGAGGTCTCCGGCGCGGCCGAGGTCTTCGGTCAGCGCAAGACGCACGATGGGCTCGAGGATCACCGCCGGCAGCGGCGGAATTTCATGTGTCATGGGATCACGCGTTCGCGGGCGGGCTGGGCAATGAACTGACGTTGCGGTTTTCCGGTTTCCGGGAAATCACTGCGAAAATGGCCGCCCCGGCTTTCGGCGCGGGCGAGCGCGCCTTCGGCGATCAACCGTGCCGCCGTCAGCGCGGGTGCGCCGGCTGCTTCAGGTTCCATCATTGCACACAGGTCCAGCAGCTTGGTGAGCCCGCGCGCCTCGCGCACCACGCCGCAATGGGCCGACATCGCCTCGCGCAGCTGCAGTAGCCTTTGATCGGGCAAGGTGGCCGGGATAACCGCGGCGCTGGCGGCCGGAGCGTCCAGAGTTGCAGACATCAGCCGCCGCGAGATGCGTTCGGCAAACACCACCGCTTCAAGAAGCGAGTTAGAGGCAAGCCGGTTGGCGCCATGCGCGCCGGTTGACGAGCATTCTCCGCATACGGAGAGGCCTGCGAGCGTTGAGCGGCCCCAGAGGTCCGAGACTATGCCACCCATGTGGTAATGCGCGGCGGGCGCCACGGGAATTCGGTCCTTGCGCGGGTCGATGCCGGCGCTCATGCAAGCGCCAAAGACGGTCGGGAAGTGATCGGGGAAATGATCGCCCACTGCCTTTCGGCAGTCGAGGAAGGCGCCGCGCCCGGCCATCCGCTCGGCATGGATGGCACGGGCGACTTCATCGCGCGGCGCAAGCTCCGCCAGCGGATGATATCCGGCCATGAAGGCCCGGCCGTCCGCATTGTGCAGCGTGGCGCCTTCGCCGCGCAGCGCTTCGGTGGCGAGTGGTGCGGGGTCGCGGCCGATATCGATGCCGGTCGGGTGGAACTGCACGAACTCAAGATCGGCGAGCAGCGCCCCCGCCTCATAGGCCATCGCGATCGCGTCGCCCTGCGCTTCGCGTGGGTTCGTCGTAACCTTGAACAGGCCGCCAGACCCGCCTGTGCATAGCGCCGTTGCCCGCGCGGTGCGCGGCGACAGCCGCCCGTCCGCGTCGCGCAGCACCACGCCGGCGATGCGCCCGTTGGCATCCTGCAGCAGCGAGACTGCGCGTGCGCCTTCGATCAGCTCGATGCTCGGTGTCGCGGCCACAGCCGCCACCAGCGCGTCCATGATGGCCTTGCCAGCAAGGTCTCCCGAAACGCGTGCGACGCGCGGATGCGAATGCGCCGCCTCAAGAGACAGCGCCAGCGTGCCGTCTGGTGAGCGGTCAAACGGAACGCCGAGCGCCAGAAGGTCACGCACCCGCGCCGGGCCATCCTCTGCGATGAGGCGCGCAATCACCGGATCGACGAGGCCCGCGCCAGCCGCGACGGTGTCGGCCGCATGCTGCGCCGCGCTATCTTTTGGGTCGAGGGCAGCCGCAAGCCCGCCTTGCGCCCAAGCGGATGACGCCGCCTGGCCCAGCGTGGAAGGGGAGACAACGAGGCAATGCCGAGGCGCCAGCTTCAGCGCAAGGAACAGGCCTGCAAGGCCCGCGCCCACGATGAGCACGTCGACGCTCGCACCGGCTTCGGCGCGCACCCGGTGGTCTGCCCCCTCAAACATCGGCGGATCAGGATATCCCGTTATTCGCGCGGCGGAACTCTGCCGGCGCGGTGACGGCAGACACCAGCGCACCGAACATCCGCTCAGGGCTCTGGATCGTCAGGGTGAAATTGTCCGGCACATAGACCATCTCGGGCATCTTGCTTTCCAGCATCTCTTCGATCGTCGAGCGGATAGAGACCTGGTTACCGAAACGCGTCGCCTCGCAGGACTGGCGCACGACGGAGCGGCCCCACATGGAGCACATCTCCACGGCGGTCAGCTCGCAGGCGTAGCGGCCTTCGTCCGGATGCGGAGAAAGGCTCATCGTGCCGGTCATCACGCACTGGCCTTCGCGGTAAGGCCGTGTCTGGAAACTCCAGTTGCCGAGCACGTCAGATTTGTCCGTTTCCGGCTTCCCCTTGGATGCGCTCGCCGGAAAGCTCACCGCCAGCGCCAGGAACATCAATCCGAAAATGGGCTTCAGGTAGTTCGACATGGACGCCTCCTCGGGTTCGGGTCCGTTTGACTTCACTGCTTCGACCTTGCCTTGGCAAGCCGTCTGAATCACAGGGCGTATTCCAGCTCCATCGGCACCTGACCGGTCTTGAACGACAGGGGCCGTTCCATGCGCGGCAGGGCCAGCATGGCCTCCAGCGCCGCTTTTGCCCGCAGGCGCACATCCTCCGGAATGGTCACTTCATGCTTGCCGCTCACGAGGCAGTCATAAATGTTCTCGAGCGTGATGCGCTTCATGTGGGGGCAGAGATTGCAGGGACGGATGAAGTTCACGTTCGGGTTCTCGGCGGCGACGTTGTCGCTCATCGAGCATTCCGTCAGCAGCACGACCTTGCTGGGCTGTTTCTCGGTCACGTAGTTCGAGAGGGCCGAAGTCGAGCCGGCAAAGTCGGCTTCCTGCAACACGTCCGGCGGGCATTCGGGGTGTGCAAGGATGATCACGCCCGGATGCGCCTCGCGCAGCTGGCGCACGTCTTCACCCGAAAACTGCTCATGTACTTCGCACGCGCCCGGCCAGGTCAGGATGCGGATGCCCGTCTGCGCGGCCACGTTCTTCGCCAGGTACTGGTCCGGCACCAGGATCACGGTGTCCGAGCCCCATTCTCTGGCGATGTGTTCGACAACCTGCGCCGCGTTGGAGCTTGTGCAGGTGATGTGGCACTCGGCCTTCACGTCGGCCGTGCAGTTCACATACGTGACGATCGGATAGTCAGGGAACTTCTGCTTGATCAGGCGCACGTCGGCGCCTGTGATCGAGGCGGCGAGCGAACACCCCGCGCGCGTGTCGGGGATCAGCACGGTCTTCTCCGGCGCGAGGATCTTGGAGGTCTCCGCCATGAAGTGCACGCCGGCCTGGATGATGATGTCGGCGTCGGTCGCTGCCGCTTCGCGTGCCAGCTGAAGGCTGTCGCCCCGGAAATCGCCGACAAGGCTGAAAATGTCGGGCGTCATGTAATTGTGCGCCAGGATAACGGCGTTTTTGGCGCGCTTCAGCCGGTTGATCCCGGCGACGAGCGGCGCAATCGCCGGCCATTCCATTGGCGTGACGAAATCAGCGACCAGCGGATAGAGCGCGTCGGTCTCGGCCTTCACAGCAACATCATAGACGAGGCCGCGCGCCTCGGCGGCGGACTTGCCGCGCAGAGGGGTCGGGGTGGGGCAGCCGGGGCCGGCATCAATGAGACGCGCCATGATAATCCTCCATCACCGAGCCGTTATGCTCGATTTGAGTATAAGTTAGGCCGGATCTTGCGCGTTTCAAGGGGCCAGCCTTCAAACGCAGGGGATCAGGGCTCGTTCGTGACAGCGATGTTACTTTTGCGCACTCTGAGCAAAAGCCAAGCTAGAGCGAAAACAGCCCCAAGGCAAGTCTCCGCCACTTTTCCGCCACGATTGGGGCTGCGATTTCAAATCGCTGCTAGTGCCGCCGCCATTACGGGGTCGGCGCCGGAGGCGAGGCTTGCGGGGGTGGGCGCGGCGTAAAGGTCGGGTGTGATGCCGGCGTCGGGTCTGGGCTCAAGCGGAAAGGTGCCGATCAGCGGCAGGTCAGCTTCCAGGCCGCTTGCCGGGAGGCGAAGGAAGAAGAAGGCGCCGCCATTGATGCCGCGCTGGCTGCCGCCGGTCGTCTCGCCGATAAGGGTGCCGAGGCGGTTCGCCTTGACGAGGTTTGCAAACTGGAACGTGGCCGAGCTGTTCGAGGCGTCGATCAGTACGGCGAGCTTGCCGGTGAAGCGCGGCCCTTTCGGCGTGATCGGTGCGCGGCTCTCGCCATCCTTTTCGATCAGGCGGAAAAATCCGTCGCCCAGGGGCTCGGTGTCGGCCGAATAGTCGCGGAAGGAATTGTCCCAGGTGTCGAGATAGGGATCGAGGTCCGGCGGTGTTTTCTGGTAGCGCACACGGCGCTCATAGGCGGTGCGCGGAAGGTCTGCATCGATCAGGCGCGCGAGGATTTCGTCGCCGCAATCGAGCCCGCCTTCATTGCCGCGCAGGTCAACGATCAGTGCCGGGGATTTCCGGTCCGCCATCTCCTGGAACACGCCGCCGATATACCCTTTCCAGTCCCAGTCTGAGTTGTAGAGCGCCCAGCCCGGCATCGTGAGTACGCAGATGCCGCCCGCCTCGAAACGGTGCGTAAACGCAGGTCCATCCTCTTGCGCCGTGGTCATGCGCGCGTGCCGCTCGTCGAGGGTGATCGACGCCGTGCGAACGTCCTGCACAGCGCCGTCCGGAGACATGACCTTCAGGGCAAAGCTGTCGCTGCGGCCGTATACAAGGCCGTGAAACACATCGAAGGTTTCGTACTTGTCGATCCCGGAGACGCCGAGCAGGGCGACGCGCTTGGCCGTATTGTTTCCGTCGGCCCGCGCAAAGGGAAGCAGCGCTTGGAGCACCTTTGCGGACCGGCGGCCGTCAATATGAAGGATTGTATCGCCGCGCGCCAGTCCCTCCGTGCCCTGAGGGTCAGCAACGACCATCCGGCCGTCGATGAAGGTGAACAGAAAGGGCAGCTTGCCGGGCCCCGCGAAGACAGCCTCCCTCACCGCAGCCGACTGATTGTAGACGTTTGCATAGGAATGGCCGCAACGGATCTCGGCAAGCCTCCGGGAGAGTGACAGGTAGGCCTGGGGCAGCGCCGGTCCCTTCGCCCAGTCATCCTCAAGCCGGTTGAACAGGCGGTCGATGTCCCGTTCTGAGTTGTAGCGATAGAGCCCGGGATGCAGCGTCGTGTAGGCGCGGCGAAGCAATCGGATATCGGAGGCCAGCGCTTTGCCGCGCGCGGAATCCGCCGTCGATGCGCAGCCTCCCGCGAGGCCGATCGCCCCGGCTGCGCCTGCCGCCATCAAGTCCCGCCGCGTCAGCATCTGCCCTCGCCCTTTGCTTTCCCGAACCGAGCTGCGGCGTGGACTACCAGCATCAATCGTCAAACAGCTCCATCACCGCGCTGGTCATCGCGTCCACGCCGGTCGCGATGGCGGGGTCATAGTCCGGCTCGAACAGCGGCGAGTGGAGGGAGGGCAGCGGCATGCCGTCGGTCTGCGAGGCCGCATACTTGCCTGGCTCAACGGCGCCGAGCCAGAAGATCAGGCCGGGGACCTTCTCCTCGGTGCGGGCGAACTGGCTGAAATCCTCGCCGCCCATGACCGGCGGCACAGCGCGCACGTTCGCGTCGCCGAGTTCCTTCGCCACCGCCTTCATGGCGCGATCGGTGAGGACCGGATCGTTATAGGTCGCAGGTGTGAAGTCGCTCTCCACCGAGATTTCAGGCGCAGGCGCGCCGAACGCCGCGGCCTGGCCTTCGGCGATGCGCTTGATGTTGTCGAGCAGCATCTGGCGCGTCTTGTCCTCGTAGGAGCGCACGGTGATAAGCAGTTCGGCTTCGTCCGGAATGATGTTGTGCTTGGCGCCCGCCTTGAACGAGCCGACGGTGACGACCGCGGAATCGAGCGGGTTCACATTGCGCGAGACGAGGCTCTGCAACGCGACGACGATGTGGCTCGCCACCAGGACCGGATCAACCGTCGTATGCGGATAGGCGCCGTGGCCGCCGATGCCCTTGACCTTGATATCCACCGAGTCGACGTTCGCCAGCGCGAAGCCGGACGAGTAGGCCACCGTGCCTGCAGGCGCGCCGGCCGAGACGTGTAGTGCGATGTTGAAGTCCGGCTTCGGGAATTTCGAGTAGAGACCGTCGGCCAGCATCGCCTGCGCGCCGAGGCCGATTTCCTCCGCGGGCTGAGCAATCATGATCAGGGTGCCCTTCCACTTGGACTTCTCCGCGATCAGGCGGCGCGCGGTGCCGACCCAGACGGTCATGTGGATATCGTGCCCGCAGGCATGCATCACCGGGCTTTCAACGCCGGTCCAGGTTTCCGACAGAACCTTAGACGCAAACGGAAAGCTTGTGTTCTCGGGCACAGGAAGCGCGTCCATGTCGGCCCGGATCAGGACGACCGGGCCGGGGCCGTTCTCGAACACGCCGACCACGCCGTAGCCGCCGACGCCCTCGCGCACTTCGCCGTGATCCTTCGTCGATTTCTCTTTCACCCAGGCGTCGCCGAGGCCTTCGGTGACCGTAAAGCCCAGCGCTTTCAGCTCATCCGCGAGCAGGGCGGCGGTCTTGGCTTCCTTGAAGGACAGCTCCGGCGCGGCGTGCAGCTGCTGGTACAGGGTGACGAGTGCAGCATCCGCCGTGCGCAGCGGGCCTTCCGGCATGCCGGCGATGGCGGCGACCGACGCATCGCCGCTGCCATCGACCGGGGCCGCGGGTCCTGCACCCGTCTGCGGATCACAAGCCGCCAGCAGAGCCAAGCCGCCCGCCATAAGCGCTGCCTTGAAGGATGTTTTCATCGCCCGTTCCCTGTCCATAACCCGTCCACAAAAGGCTCCATAGGTCCGCCCGACTTATGGACTGTTTGGGCGTGAGCCTAACGAGGTGGGGGTGGGGTGGGAAGGGGCTTAGGCGGCTTCTTTCTCCCCGTCCTCCTCCCGCCCAAGGATCGCGGTCACCGTAAGGTCCGCCGTGACGTTGCCGACGGTGCGGAAGATGTCGGGGATGACTTCGACGGCGAGCAGCAGAGGAAGGAGGTCGATCGGCGCGCCGAGGGCGAAGCAGATCGGGGCGACCGAGACGAAGAAGCTGACCTGGCCCGGAAGGCCAACCGAGGAGATCGACACGGCAAACGCGACGAGGCCGGCCGCGACCATCTGCGGCAGGGTCGGCTCGATGCCGGAGACGTGGCAGATGAAGAGGACCACGGCGAGGTTGGCGACCGGGCTGGTCAGACGGAATACCGCCACGGCGAGCGGCAGGACAAGGCCCGCGACATGTTCCGGCACGCCGAGCGACTTGCGCGCGATCTCGACCATCACCGGCAGGGTGCCGAGCGAGGACTGCGTGGAGAAGGCGACGACCTGCGCGGGGGCAATCGCCCGGGCGAAGCGCAAGGGACCGGCGCGGCCGAACAAGGCGGCGAGCAGATAGCAGACCAGCACAACGGCGATGCAGGCCGCCGAAACAAGAAGGACGTAGTGAAACAGCGCGCCGGTGGAGCCGAGCCCGCTGCGCAGGCCGAGCGTGAGGGCAAGCGCGAAGACGCCGAGCGGCGCGGCGAGCAGCACCCATTTGACGATGATGATCATGGCGCCCGCGACCGACTCGAACAGCTGCACCAGGAATGCGCGCTGCGCGGCGGGGAGTTGCGTGACGGCGAAGGCGAAGAAGAGCGCGAAAATGACGAGAGGCAGCACGGCATTGCCGGCGGCGGCCGCCACGGGGTTCGACGGCGCGAGCGATTTCAGCCAGGCGCCGAACTCGATGGCCTGCGGGGGCGCCACTTCGCCGCCGGTTGCGCCTGCGACGAGCACGCGCGCGCTGTTGGCATCCACCGGGAGCGCCGTCAGCGCGCCGCCGACGCCCAGAAAAGTGACCACGATGGCGCCGACGAGCAGCGCGGTGAACACGGCGAGCGCCCTCGCAGTGAGCTTGCCCGCCGACAGTGCATTCGACACCGCCGCCACGCCGACCACCAGAAGCGCGAAGACCAGCGGGATCACGGTCATCTGCAGGAAACCGAGCCACAGCGAGCCGATCGCTTCGGAGGAAGAAGCCAGCCAGCCGGGCACCGCGCCGCCCTGGTTCAGGGCCGTGCCGAGGCCGAGGCCCAGCACGAGCGCAATCAGGACCCGCACCGCGAGTGAATTCATCAACGCCACCGGTACTCTCCCTCAGCTTCCCGTGCACACAGCATTGTGACCGTCACGGCGCAAGCGCCGGACCGAAGAGCCGCCGTAAAGTGTCCTGTTACTTCCGCCCGCGTTTCAGGTCTTCGCCGAGGCGGGCATCGGCGGGTTCGCCGGTGATGCGGTGACGATAGACCTGAATGTTCTCGAGCACGCGCTGGATGTAGTTGCGCGTCTCGGAAAAGGGCACGAATTCAACCCAGTCGATCGGGTCGATCTGGCCCGTGCGCGGATCGCCGTAATCGCGCGCCCATTGGTTGGGGCGGGAAGGGCCGGCATTGTAGGCCGCGGCCGTCATGATGTAGCTGCCGCCGAACTGGCTGAGCAGCGTGTCGAGGTGCAGGCCGCCCAGCGTCATGTTGTAGCCGGGATCGTCTGTCAGCCAGGATTGCTGGTAAGGCATGCCGCGCAGGCGGGCCTCGGCCTTGGCGGTGGCGGGCATGAACTGCATCAGGCCGCGCGCGCCGACCCGGCTGGTGGCCTTGGGATTGAACTCGCTTTCCTGGCGCGTGATGGCGAGCACGAAGGCCCGCTCGACATTCGGCTTGCGGGAGATCGCAGGGCTCAGCACAGGGTAGGCAGCGCCAGGGGCGACGATGCCCTTCTGCAGGCCCGCCTTGCCGACCCGCACGCCGACATCCGGCGAGGTGTAGGCATTCGTCAGTGCCGAGAGCATTTCGTAATCGACCGGCAGGGTCAGCTGGTCATCGAGGAAGAAGGCGAAGTTGCGCAAGCTCTCCGTCTCGCCCGCTTCACCGAGCAGGCGCATGGCCTGCACGACAGGCATCGCGTTGAACCGGGCCTGATCTTGCGCAGTCGGAACAGGCGCTGCACCGAGATTGATCGCATTGTCGCCAGCCCGCTCGGACGCGAGCTGGCCATAATAAGTGAACTTGTGGGTGGCGGCGGCGCTATAGGCGGTCGCGGCCGGCTCGGACTGGCCGAGGGCATCACGTGCCCGGCCGGTCCAGTAATAGCCGCGTGCGACACTGACCGGGCTCCAGACACCGGCCGTGAAGGTTTCGAAATGGCCGAGGCCGCGGGTTGCATCGCCGTTGAGGCGCAGCGCAATCCAGCCGGCCAGCCATTCAGCGTCCGCAAAGTCCGCGCCGCTGCTCATGCCGTGCGGCGCGGCCAGCTGGTAGGCGACGTTGTACTTTCGCACCTTGATCTCGTCACGGATGACAATCGCGCGCTCATCCCAGAGCTTGCCGCGGCCGGCGGCGGGCACGTCCTTGCCGTTGATCTTGCGCAGGAGGTCCGATCCGCCTTCGACCTTCTTCTGGCGGCGCCATTTTGCGCGCTCATAAAGAAGGCCCGGGTGGGCTTGAAGGTGAGCCGGGACGGCGGCGATCAGCGCGTCGACATTCTTGGCGCGCCGCGAGACGCCGATGCGCGCATCGACGAGCTTGCGATGATCTGCGGCCAGTTGCGGCTTCAGGTTTTCGGCGAGGCTCGTCTGGCCGCTCCAGAGCAGGAGATCGACGCGGGCGCGGTGGTCATCCTGGCTTAGGGACTGGCCGTAACGGGCCAGCACGATCCGCTGCAGTTCGCCGTCCAGCGAGTGGTTGCGCCAGACGTCCTTGATGACGGTGTCCGAGCGGACCCGGTCGCCTGTATCGCGCAAGGCGTTGGCGAGGGCCACCTTGCCCGCGCCGGTCTGCGGACCGGACTTGTCAAGCCAGGCGATGCGCGCCTTGGCGTCGAGCGCGGACATCTCGATGATCTCTTCGGCGCGCTGGCGCATTTTGGAGGTTTGCGGCCAGCCCTCCAGCAGGGTCAGCGCCAGATCGAGTTCGTCGAAGCTCATCCCGGGCACGCCTTCGCTGGCGCGCATCCACATGATCAGGTTTTTCAGGGCTGGATCGGGCGCTGCATATTGCAGGGCCGACAGTTCTGCCCATTGGCCCGTATTGGCGGCAGAGATGGCGCGGCGCAGGTACAGGACGTTGCCCGAGCTGGGGGCAAGGACCGGGCCGATGGCAGGCAGGGCGGGCGCGGGCGAGACAGGTTGCACGCCCGGCGGCACGGCGGGCTGCGCGGCCGGAAGGACGGGGGCTGCTGGCGCGGGCTGGACCGGCATCGGTTGGACGGCGCCCGGCTTAAGGCTGGGGGTCTCGGGCGTACCAGGCACCGCGCTGCCCGACAGCAGCGCCGCGAGCGACACAAAAACTACGAAATTCCGGGTAAGTGTCATGGCCGCCTATGTTTATTTCCGTGCCGAAGCGTGACAATCCAAGCTCAGCAGCCTAGCACGCCTTTCCCACAATTTCCTGAAACCTATTCCCGTAAAACTGGCAAGATTAAGATGTTCTCTGGCTCCATTCCCGCGCTCGTCACGCCGTTCCGGAACGGAGCGGTGGATAAAGAGGCGTTTGCCGCGCTGGTCGAGCGCCAGATTTTGGGCGGCTCGGCGGCGCTGGTGCCAGTTGGCACAACCGGAGAGACCTCAACGCTCTCGACCGAGGAGCACAAGGCGGTCGTCTCGCTTTGCGTTGAAGTGGCGGCCGGCCGGGTGCCGGTGATCGCGGGGGCCGGCTCCAACGCGACGGACGAGGCCATCGACCTCGTGCGCCATGCCAAGGCGGTGGGCGCGGACGCGGCGCTGGTCGTCTGCCCCTATTACAACAAGCCGAATCAGTCGGGCCTCTTTGCGCACTTCAAGGCGATCAATGACGCCGTCGCGCTGCCCATCTTCCTCTACAATGTGCCCGGGCGCACGATTGTCGATTTGATGCCGCCGACGGTCGCGGCGCTGGCCGCGCTGCCAAACATCATCGGCATCAAGGATGCGAGCGACGAGATGGAGCGCGTGGCGCTGCATCAGCACCTGATCGGGCCGGACGAGCAATTCATCCAGCTCTCGGGCGAGGATTCGAGCGCGCTGGGCCACCGCGCCATGGGCGGGGCCGGGTGTATCTCGGTGACCGCGAACGTGTTGCCGGAGGCCTGCGCCGCGATGCATGCCGCGTTTGATGACGGCGACCTCGAAACTGCCCGGGCAATCAACCAGCGGCTTGTGCTGCTGCACCGTGCGATGTTCTCTTCGCCGTCGCCGGGGCCGGCGAAGTATGCGCTGTCGCGGATGGGTTTGTGTACGGACGAGGTTCGCCTGCCGATCACGCCGCCGGATACCGAGGCACGCGCGCAGATCGACGCGGCGCTGCGCCGTGCCGGCGTAAACATCTGACCACCATGGCCACCAAGCCGAAGGTTCCTGCCGTCAAAGGCCGCACAGACGGGATGGTCGCCGAGAACCGGCGCTCCCGCCGCGAATATTCCGTAGAGGATACGCTCGAGGCCGGCGTGATGCTGGTCGGCTCGGAAGTGAAATCCCTGCGCGACGGCAAGGCGAACATTGCCGAGGCGTATGCGTCGGTCGAGCAAGGCGAGCTCTGGCTGATCAATGCCGAAATCCAGACCTATGGCGGCGCGAACCGGTTCAACCATGAGCCGCGCCGCAAGCGCAAGCTGCTGGTGTCGAAGCGGCAGCTGATGAAGCTCTCGCAGGAAGTGGAGCGGGCAGGGCGCACGATCGTGCCGCTGAAACTCTACTTCAACGACAAGGGCCGCGCGAAACTGCTGATCGGCGTCGCCACGGGGCGCAAGGCGCATGATAAGCGCGAGAACGAAGCCAAGCGCGACTGGGCGCGCGACAAGGCGCGGATCATGAAGGGCGGCTAAAGCCCCAAATCGAACACCATCTTCATCGCGCCGTCGACGCGGCGGTCGAAGATGTCATAGGCGTGCTTTCCGTCCGAGAGCGGCAATGTGTGGCTGATGTAACGCTCCGGCTTGATCCGGCCCGACTGGACCAGCGGGATCAGCTCCGGCCATTCCTGCGGCACCGAACATGTCCCGATACGGAATGTCAGGCCCATTCCGAAGGCCCTCGACATCGGGAAATCAAAGCTGCGATCCTGATTGACGCCCACCACCGAGACGGTGGCGCGCCGGCCGGCCAGGCCGAGCGATGCCCGGATGGTAGCTGAATGCCCGACCGCTTCAATCACGCTGTCACACATCCGGCCTTTGGTGGCTTCGTTGATGTACTCGCGTGCGGTGGCAGGGTCTGGCGTGTCCATTCCGAAGGCGTGGCCCATGGCGCGGCGGCCCTCCACGAGGTCGATACCGAACACGCGCGAGGCGCCCATGATGAAGGCGGCTTCTGCCGCGAGCAGGCCGATCGGGCCGAGGCCAAAGACGCCCACTGTGGCGCCGGGCTTTATATCGGCATTACGGGCGCCGAACCAGGCGGTGGCGAGTGCGTCGGTCATCATCAGGGCCTGGTCGGCGGTAATGCCGTCCGGAATTTTCTGTGCGTTGAAATCGGCCGCCGGCACACGAACGAATTCAGCCTGGCAGCCCTGTAGTTTCGCAGAGAGGCCGTAGCAACCGGCAGCATTGTTCTCACAGCGATTGACGATTCCCGCCAGGCAGGACCGGCATTGGCCGCAGCCGACCGCCGCCGAGATCATCACCTTGTCGCCGACTTTCAGCTGGCGCACGCCGCGCCCCGCTTCGACGACTTCGCCGACCGCCTCATGGCCGACGCAGTAGCCGGTATCCTCGGAGAAGGTCTCGCCGTGATAGATGTGCAGGTCGCTGCCGCAGATGGCACACTTGTCGACCTTGATGATCGCGTCGCGGTCGTCGTACAGCTCGGGGTCTTTCATCGACTCGTAGGCGATGTCGCGGGGGCCGCGGTAAATAAGGGCTTTCATGGCGGCGTGTCCTTTTTGCGGAGAGTCAATTGATCCAGCGGTTGGCGCGCTCAAGCAGGCCGATGGTGCTTGCATGGAGCTGGTCGCCCGTGGCTCTCGGCGCCTTGCCAGCGCAGGCTCGCGCATAGGTGCCTTCGAGGATTATGCCGAGCTTGTAGCAGGCGAGCACGCCGTACCAGTGGATCTGTGAGAGGTCGCGCGTAGTCTGCTTTGCGTAATGCGCGACGAGTTCGTCCGCAGACGGAAAACCTTCCCACGGCGTGACTGTAACAGTGCTGCCCTCGCCCTCGGGCCAGGTCGCGAGCAGCCAGCCGAGATCGAGCAGTGGATCGCCGATTGTAGTGAGTTCCCAATCGACGATGGCGGCGAGGCGCGGGGTGTCGAACCGGTACATGACATTGGCGAGGTGATAGTCACCGTGGATGATACCGGGCTGGAAGGTCTGTGGACGGTGTTCCTCCAGCCACCGGCTGACGCCGCCGATATCGGGCAGGTCTTTCAGGCCGTCCCATTCGGGAACCTCGGCATAGGATTCCAGCTGCGCTTTCCAGCGGCTCACCTGGCGTTCGAGGTAGTTATCCGGTTTGCCGAGGCCGGTCAGGCCGAGGGCGATGTAATCGAGCGCGCCGAGCGCCGCGATGCCATCGACGAGGGAGAGACCCATTTCGCGGCGCAGCTCCGGAGACGAGCGGAACGGCTCCGGCAAGCCCGTTGAGGGGTTGAAGCCGTCGATAGGCTCCATCAGGTAGAATGCGGTGCCAAGCACAGCCTCATCTGCGCAGGCCGCGATCAGCTCCGGATGCGGAACAGGCGTGCCCTTTATTGCGGCGAGCACGCGGGCCTCGCGCCGCATCGTCTCGTTGGAATTGGCGCGCAGCACCGGCGGCGGACGGCGCAGGACAAAGGCGCGGCCTGCGCGCGTAAACTTGAGGAGGATGTTCTGCGTGCCGCCCGCGAGGCGCTGAACGTTCTCGATAGGCCCAGCGCCCACTCCCTGAGTGTCCATCCAGTTTGCGAGAACGGCAAGATCAACGAGCGTTTCCATGGCGCCAGATTGACCAATGCAGGCTGGTTAGCCAAGGGCTTCCTTTGCGGCAGCGAAGACGTCTTCGAACATCGCCGCTGTCAGGCGCCCGGTATTCGTGTTGTAGCGCGAGCAGTGATAACTGGAGAGCAGGATCACGGGCCGTCCGTTTACGGAAACATCGTAGCGCGTGCCATGCCCGAAGGGATGCGGGCCGAGCTTGATACCGAGCGCGCGAAGCGTGGAATCATGGCTTATCTTGCCGAGGCAGAGGATGACTTTCAGCTTCGGCAGTGACGCAATGCGCGCGGTCAGGAAAGGCCGGCATGTGTTGATTTCCTCGCCGACCGGCTTGTTCTCTGGCGGCACGCAGCGCACGGCGTTGGTGATCATCGCGCCGGGCAGTTTCAGTCCGTCGCCGGGATCGGCGGCGTAGGTGCCCTCTGAAAAACCGAACTTGTCCAGCGTGGCGTAGAGGAGATCGCCCGCCCAATCGCCCGTGAACGGCCGGCCGGTGCGGTTTGCTCCCGTGACGCCCGGCGCAAGGCCGACGATGAGGAGTTTGGCGTTTTCCGTGCCGAAGCTCGGCACAGCGCCGTTGAACCATGCGGGTTCCTTGGCACGCACCGCTTCGCGGTACGCCACGAGGCGCGGACAGAGGAGGCAGTCGCGCGGGGCTTCTGCCGGCAGGCTAGTAGCCATCCGCGCTGCCGTCTTTGCGCATTTCGGTGGCGGCGATCCAGGTGCCATTGTCGAAGTCACGCATGATGGCCTGGTAGCCGCCATAGTTGGCTTCGCAGCATTCGACCGCGTAGCCGCGCGACTGCAATTCGACGGTCGCATCCGTAAGGCCGCGCTCCAGCAAGACCTTGCCTGCGCCCACATCGCACGGATCGCCAAGCCGGTTCGTCGGCTCGCACCCGCCATCATGCTCCCAGCGCGCGGCGTCGCCCGCTTCCTGCAGGCCCATGCCGAAATCGACTAGGTTGGTGATGATCTGCACATGGCCCTGCGGCTGCATCGCGCCGCCCATCAGACCGAAGGCAAGCCACGGTTCGTATGGGCACGCGAGTTCCGGCGCAGTCGCGCGGACCTGACAGCTTGGATAATCCTTCTTCAATGCGAAGGCGGGGATAATCGTCTGGAACGGGCGCTTGCCGGGGGCGTAGACGTTAGGGTGGTCCGGATCGAGGCTGAAGAGTTCGCCCCGGTCCTGGAACATGAAGCCGAGCTTGTCGGGCACGAGGCCCGAGCCCATGCCCCGGTAGTTGGATTGGATGAGCGAGACCATCATGCCGTCCTTGTCGGCAACGGTCAGGTAGGTCGTGTCGCCATCGCGCAGGATGACCTCCGTGATCTGCGTGCCCGGAGCAACGGACGGTGCGGCCCGCTTGGTGTCGATGCCCTCGGCGCGCCCGGCATTATAACCCGGCGCGACGAAAATGGACGGATCGAGACCGGAAAAGGCCGGGTCCGAATAGCCCATGGCCCGGTCAGCAAAGGCGAGGCGCTTGGATTCGATCATGGCCGTCAGCGCATCGGCCGAGCCAAAGCCCATCGATTTCAGATCGAAGCGTTCCAGCATCTGCAGCATCTGCAGCGCGGCGATGCCTTGCGTGTTGGGCCCGAGTTCGCACACCGCCACTTCCTGACGGTATTCGATGCAGACCGGTTCGATCCATTCACCTTTGTGGGCGTTGAAATCGTCATAGTCGAGCTTGGCGCCGATCCTGCCGAGATAGGCGGCCATGTTCTTCGCCATGACGCCCTTGTAGAATTCGTTGCGGCCTTTCTTGCCGATCGTCTCCAATGTGTTGGCAAGGTCAGGGTTGCGGAACAGCGAACCTGCCACCGGGGCGGGGCTGAAGTAGAGCTTCTTCGCATTGTCGAATTCTTCCAGTTCGCCGCGTTCGAAGGCCGGGCCGAACCGGCTTTCTCCGCGCGACCAGTACCAGGCAATCATCTCGGGGATTGGTGCGCCTTCGCGTGCGTAACGGACTGCAGGGGCGAGATTGTCCGCCATCGGACGTTTACCGAACTTCCCGTGCAGGGCAAACCAGCCATCGACAGCGCCGGGCACGGTGACGGTGATGGAGCCGAACGAGGGCAGCTTCTTGCCGCCTGCATACTTGTCCGCCTTCGCCTGCGCGTCGGCGAGGGTGGCATCCTTAGGCGCGCGGCCGGAACCGTTATAGCCGTAAAGTTTCTGCGTCTTCGGGTCCCAGACGATCGCGTAGAGGTCGCCGCCGATGCCGTTGCCTGTGGGCTCGACGAGGCCGAGCATGGCGTTGGCGGCAATCGCGGCATCCACCGCCGAGCCGCCGGCCTTCAACACATCGAGCGCGGTCTGGGTGGCGAGCGGATGGGCAGTGGCTGCCGCCCCGTTCGGCGCGACGACGGCGGAGCGCGAGGCGATCGGACGGCCGGCTTCCGGGCGCTGGCCGATCTTGGGATAGGCATCGTTCTCGATCACCGGGCCGGGCATCAGCACGGAGGTCCTGTCGGCCGGGACGCCGATGGCGGGTTGATCAAGGCGCGCCGGTTCAACGAGGGCGCAGCCAGCGAGGGCCAGTGCGGCCAGGCTGCCCGCAATAAGATGCCGCATCATTCAGATCCTTCGCGCTTGCTGGCCCGTCTGGGGAAATAGTGGCTCGCGAGCCGTGTTGCGATTCGCTGTCCGGCCACGGCAAACCCCGCTTCGGCATTCACCGCGGCGCCGTCGCACGACCCGTAATCCTCGCTGACGCGGGAAAAAGCGTCATTGAACTCCTGCACCATCGAGGAGCGCAGGGGCCCGGGCTCCGGGGCTTCGTAGGCCAGCATGTTCGCCATGTACCGGCGCCAGTACTGGTCATCCTTGCCGTTGCAGCGCACCCGGATGGCGTGGGCAGAGCCCAGCAGGCGGGCCAGTTCGGCCGCATCACGGAAATAATCGGGTCCGCGCGTCGGCAGGCCGGACTGCGCAGAGCTTGTGCCCGCCATCAAGGCAAGGCTAATCATGGCGGCATGAAAACGTGTCTTCTTCATGCGCGGACTTTCGCGCGCCTTCGCCCCCGGCTCAAGGGGCTCGACGCCGCTGTTCGCTTTGTGACGGTCGATGATGCAGGAAAGGCGCACGATGGCTGGACCAGCACAGCGCTGGCCGAATTACCCCCGCTGGACATGGCTTTCGGCAATGCGGACGCCTTCTTTGCCCCGTCCGTGCGCGAATTCATGACCGGAATCCTGAAAAGCCCGGCACTGGACTGGTTCCAATCGGCGGCTGCGGGCATCGAGAACCCCGCCCTCGTGATGATTGGCCAGAAGGCTAAGTATTATACGACGAACCACACCCAGGCAGAATCGATGGCCGAATGGGCGCTATGGCAGGCGCTTGATTTCCTGCGCGCTGGCCCCGCCCACCGGACCCAGCAGGCACGTGGCCAATGGCAGCGGACGAATGCGCGCGAGATTCGCGGCTCGCGCTGGCTTGTGATCGGGTATGGCTCTATCGGCGAAGCGGTCGGCCGCCGCGTGACGGCGCTCGGCGGCGAAGTCACCGGCATCCGGCGCACTCCGGGTCATGCGACAGGCGCTGCCCGCATCGAGGCGCCCTCCGCGCTGATGGCTGAGCTGCCGCGCGCCGATGTCGTGCTGCTCTGCTCGCCCCATACGCCGGAGACGGAGAACATGGCGAATGCCGCTTTCTTCGCAGCGATGCTGCCGGAGGCGCTCTTCATGAACCTCGGGCGCGGCGCGCTGGTTGATGAAGATGCCCTCATGGCAGCGCTGGATGTGGGCCGTCCCGCCTTCGCGGCGCTCGACGTGACGCGGACCGAGCCGCTGCCGGCGGAAAGCCCGCTCTGGCGCCATCCTGCCATTGCCATCACGCCGCATGACAGCTCTGACACGCCCGGAACGGTCGCGGGGGCGGACGAGACTTTCCTCGCCAATCTCACGCGCTATCTGCAGGGCGAGCCTTTGAAACATCTGGTTGACCGCGCGGCTTTCGTCTCGGGTTGACCCGCCAACAGAGAATTTCGCATGTCGTATCTAAAATCGATCGCGTTGGCCGCGGTGTCCACTTTTACTCTTGCAGCCTGCGCGAGCGCAGCGCCGGAGACGGCCGCCACCGAGATGACGTCTGATCCGGGTTTCCTGATTTCCGGGACAGACGGCTCGTCCGTTCGTGCGGCCCCGCTCGAGACGTTCGACAAGCCGTGGGCGATGACATTCCTGCCGGACGGGCGGGCCCTCGTCACCGAAAAGGGCGGCGTCATCTGGCTGCTCGGTGTGAATGGCAAGAAAGCCGGCAAGCTGACCGGCGGACCGGATGTGGAAGAGCGCGGTCAGGGCGGGCTCGGCGATATCATCCTGCACCCGGATTTTGCGGCGACGGGTCAGATCTATCTCTCCTACGCCGAGCGCGACGCCGACAATGACGAGCTCTCCGGCGCGGCCGTGGAGATCGCAAAACTCACGCTGACCGAAACCGGCGGCACGCTCAGCGATCGCAGCGTCCTGTGGCGCCAGTTCGATGCGGTGATCGGCAATGGGCATTACGGCCACCGGCTTGCCGTCTCGCCGGACCGGTTCCTGTTTATCAGTTCGGGCGAGCGCCAGAAGTTCACCCCGGCGCAGGACATGGGCTCGACGCTCGGCAAGGTCGTTCGCTTGAACCTCGATGGCAGCGTTCCGGCCGACAATCCGTTCGCCGCCCAAGGGGGCCCGGCGGCTGAAGTCTGGACGCTTGGCCACCGCAATCCGCTGGGCCTGGCGTTCGCCGCCGACGGCAAGCTCTGGCTGCACGAGATGGGTCCGCGCCACGGCGACGAGCTGAACCTGATCGTCCGTGGGCAGAATTATGGCTATCCGGAAGTCTCCAACGGCGACCATTATGACGGCCGGGACATTCCGGACCATCCAACCCGTCCCGAGTTTGCGCCGCCCGCCGCCTTCTGGGTGCCTGCGATCAGCCCGGCTGGCCTCGACATCTACGAAGGCGCTTTGTTCCCGACCTGGGCAGGCAATGCGCTGATCGGCGGCCTTTCATCCGAAGCCCTGGTACGGGTCGCCATCGCTGCCGACGGTAAGGCGGCCGAGGCTGCTCGTTACGAGTGGGGCAAGCGCGTGCGCGAAGTCGAGGAAGGCCCGGACGGCGCCGTCTACGTGCTGGAAGACAAGGAAGACGCGCGCCTCTTGCGGTTAACACCTGCCGGATAGGCGCAGCAGCGTTGCCAAGGGCTGCGACCTGTCGCAGACGGGTGCCTGACCGCTAATTCCGGAGGCTGCCTTGATCCGCACATATGCCAACCTGACAGACCGGTTCGTGCTGGCCGGAGGAGATCTTTCGGCGCTGGATACCGCCGTATGGGTCGATCTCCTGCGCCCGACGCAGGACGAAGAACGGGCGATCGAGAGCGCATTCGACATCGACGTGCCCACCTTGCAGGAAATGAGCGAGATTGAGCTGTCGAGCCGCCTCTACGCCGAGAATGGCGGGCAGTTCATGACGGCGATGATGCTATCGCATACGGACGGGGACAATGTCGTCATGTCGCCGGTCACGTTCGTGCGGATCGGTGAGCGGTTGATCACGGTACGCTATGAAGAGCCGCGCGCGATTGATGCCTTCGTTACACGCTGCCACAAGGCGGGGACATACACGGCCGACAGCCTGATGATCGGTTTGCTCGAAGGCCTGATCGAGCGCGCTGCGGATGTATTGGAGCGTGCAGGACATGACCTCGATGCAGTATCGCGCAAGATTTTCGCGATTGAGCCGGTTTCATCCACGTCCGCGCCTCCGGCGAAAGCCAAGCCCGAACCGCGTGATTTTCAGTCCGTGCTGGAACAGATTGGCCGCAAGGGTGACTTGCTTTCCAAAGTCTATGAATGCCTTGTCTCGCTGCAGCGTCTCTTGGCTTATGCTGCGGGCATCACTCAGGGCAAGCCAGTCGAGAGCGAGTCTGGCAGCCGCTTCGGCGCGCTGGCCCGCGATGTCCAATCGCTTGTCGACCATTCAAACTTTCTCAACCAGAAGATCACGTTTCTGCTGGATGCCACACTCGGCATGATCAACATCCAGCAGACGACCATCATCAAGATCTTCTCGGTTGCGGCCGTTGTGTTCCTGCCGCCGACGTTGATTGCTTCGATCTACGGAATGAACTTCGACTTCATGCCCGAACTCATCTGGCCTTACGGGTATCCGATGGCGCTGTTCCTGATGGTCGTGTCCGCCGTGGTACCTTACCAATTCTTCAAGTGGCAGCGCTGGCTGTAAATCGAATTGCTCAAGGTGGGGCGGGCACCGGGGATGAGCGTCTTGCCAGTTTCGACTTCGGACAGCAGGAAATAGTGCCCGCCGTCGAACAGGCCGGGCACGCCGAGCCGGCCGGTGCGTTGACGCGCTCTACAATCGCATTGCATCTGCGCTCTGACGCGTCAGACCCGCAAGCCTTCGGCCTGGCGCTGAGCCTTCAGTTCTGCCCGGCCATTCTCGATGCGTTTCCAGATCGGTGCGCCGTCCGGCATCGCCCGCCAGACCGGGACGACATCCTGGGGCCGCGCGCCGGCCTCCAGCTGCTCGCCGACCCGTTCTGCCACCGTCCTCAAATGGATGCCGGTTACCACGGGGCATGCCGTCTCGGCCTGGAACGTCCGCGCGAGAGCAGCGCGCAAGGTTTTGATATCCACCTCCCGTCCACGCGGAATCTTGCGGATGGCGCCGGCAACATCCCGCGGCGTGGTCAGCAACATGGTCTGCCCGCGCTTGATGTCGGCAAAATCCTTCGGGCAGGGTTTGACCTCAGGGCGCTTATCGCAGGCGAATTTTTCGGTCCAGCTCCGGCGCGGCATTGTCAGTCCTCTAGCGGCAGGCAGATTTCAGTGAGCAGATCTGCGGGCGCGGTGTCGATTGGCGTGTTGAGATTGATCTCGAGCACATGATCATCGCGCGGCTCCCGGCCGGACCCGGGCAGCCAGACGCCGAATAGCCAATCGTAAGCGGGCTTGATGCCCGCGTACGGTCCCGTATAGGTCTGAAGGGCATACGTTCCACCGCCCGCCATGAAGGCTTCAAGCGGCGCAGGCGGTGTGACCGGAACGTCCGTGAACGCACAAGCATGTAAGCGCAGGTCTTCCAACGGCACACCGTCCGGTCCGTCCCGGTAGCGGCCGAACGGGCCACGTACATGCTGCATCAGGCCATAAGCACCGAGCAGGCTGAACAAGCGTTCGAAGGTCTCACCGATCTCGGTGAAGGCGCCCTTGTGCAACAACCCGACCGCGGGCCTGGCCTGCAGGCGGCGGATATCGGCGTTGAAAGCCATGGCATTGTCCTCCCGGATGGCTTGCTGAAGCGAGGCATGCATCCCGGCTTGCCGGAACGTGGCCGGCGCCATGCCATGCGCCGCCTTTAAGGCGCGCGTGAAGGATGATTGAGAGGTGTAGCCCGCGCGCGCCGCGATGGCGGCAAGCGAACGCGAAGAATGCGCGAGGTCGTCCGCCGCGCGGACGCGCCCGATCCGGTCAAGGTAAGACTGGCGGGCCTGAATATCGCTATCGGCCATCAAGATCTCTCCCTGCTGCACCGGGATATTGGCACAGCTGGCTTTGACAAATCTTGCGGAAGTTTACTTCTCTCCAGCCGTCTCGTCCTGTCCGGCCAGAAACGCTTTGAACGGTGCCAGCGACTGCCCGGGAGCTTCCTCCATCGGCACATGGCCAAGTTTGGGGAGCGCGACGAGGCGGCTGTCCGGCAGCAGTTTAATATAGTCAGCCGAATTGCTGAACGGGATCAGACGGTCCTTCTTGCCCCAGAGCAGCAGCACCGGCGCCTTGATCAACGGCAGTCGCGTGGCCGGATCCGTGAGCACGGTCTGTTGCAGACGCTCCAGCAGTGCGCCGCGGCCGCCGGGGGCGAGCATAAGGTCGTGATATCGCTTGACCGTCGCCTCGTTCAGGCGGCCTGGGTCGCCGTAGCTGGCGGCGAGGTTCGGCCGGATGGCGCCCTTGGGCAGGGTGAAGCGCATGGCCTGCATCATCGCGGGCACATCGGCCTTCTCGCCATAGGCAAAGCCCGGGCTCGCAAATCCGTCGGGCGAGATGAGCACGAGCTTGTCCATTCGCTCCGGATGGTCGGCCGCCATGTTCCAGGCGATCCGGCCGCCGATCGAGTTGCCGACCAGCGTCGTCTTGGCGATGCCGAGTTCATCGAGCAGCACCAGGATCAGCGTGATCGTCCGCGCATCGGTATAGTCGCCCGTCGGATCTGGCGGCGACAGGCCGGAACCGGGCAGGTCGATCCGCACGACGCGGTACTCGTCCTTGAGGGCCTGCGCCCAGGGCTCGAACGTGTGCAAGCTGGAGCCGAAGCCGTGCAGCATGAGGATCGCGGGCGCATCCTTCGGCCCGTCATCGCGCACGTGGAGCTGCATACCCGCCACCTCCACCATGTCGCTCGTATCGCGCAGGTAGGCTTTCTCGAGCACCGCGCGCGATTTGTCGGGTGTGTAGAACCAGCAGCCCCCGAGCAGGACGACGGCCAGCGTAACGCCCAGAATGATGGTTCCCAATTTCAAGTCTGCTCCTGCCGGGCCGCGCATCTATTATGCTTCAGCCTAGCAGGATCTAGGGCGTTTCAGAAGCGGCCGTTCAGACGACGATCTGCGCGCCGAGTTCCACCGCCCGGCCGGACGGGATGTGATAGAAGTCCGTGGCGTTGGCCGAAGATCTTGCCAGCGCCACGTACAGCTTGTCCTGCCAGAGCGGCATGCCACCTTTCTGCGACGGCAGCACGGTGCGCCGGCCGAGGAAGAAGCTTGTGTTCATGATGTCGAACTTCGGCCCACCGGCCTTCTTGCGCAGAAGGCCGAGCACGCGCGGCACGTTGGGACTTTCCATGAAGCCGAAATACAGTTCGACGGCGACGAAGTCATCGCTCAGTTGACGGATCACCGCCCGGTTCTCCTCCGCGACGCGGGGCGTATCGGCCGTGAAGACCTGAAGGATCACGTTGCGCTCGTGCAGCACCTTGTTGTGCTTGAGATTGTGCATCATGGCCATCGGCGCCGACGAGAGGTCGCTTGTCAGGAACACCGCGGTTCCCTTCACGCGCGCCGGCGGCCCGACTTTCAGCGACTCGATGAGGTCCACCATCGGTACGGAGTTGCGCCGCGTCTTTTCCATCAGGATCGCGGAGCCGCGCACCCATGTCAGCATCGTGAAGAGCAGGAAGGCGCCCAGCAGGAGCGGGAACCAGCCACCCGACATAACCTTAAGGAGGTTTGCGCCGAAAAAGGCGGAGTCGACGATGATGAACGGGGTGACGATCGCGAGCGCCATCCAGGGTTTGAACTTCCAGAGGTTCGTCATCACGACGAAGATCAGGAAACTGTCCACCAGCATCGTCCCGGTCACCGCGATGCCATAGGCTGAGGCGAGGCTGGAAGAGGTGCCGAACACCAACACGAGGGCGAGTACACCGACGAGCAGCAGCCAGTTGATCTGCGGCAGGTAAACCTGCCCGCGCTGGTCTTCATTCGTGAACCGGATTTCAAGGCGTGGAAGAAGACCGAGTTGGATCGCTTGCTGGGTAAGGGAAAAGGCGCCCGTGATCACGGCTTGGCTTGCAACAATGGTCGCGGCCATCGTCAGGATGGACAGCGGCAGAAGGCCCCAATCCGGAGCCATCAGGAAGAACGGGTCGGTCGCACGCTCTGGATGGGCCAGCACCATGGCGCCCTGACCAAGATAGTTAAGCGCCAGGCAGGGCAGGACGAACGACAACCAGGTCACCCGGATCGGGCCTTTGCCGAAATGACCCATGTCAGCGTACAGCGCTTCAGCGCCAGTGACGCAAAGAAACACCGAGCCCAGTACCAGGAACGAGGTAGCGCCGTGTGACGTGAGGAAACCGAAGGCATGCGCCGGATTGAAGGCGGCGAGGATGCCGGGATCGTCGCTGATATGCATCAGGCCCATCGCCGCGAGAACGAGGAACCAGATCACCATCAGCGGGCCGAACACCAGGCCGACCTTTCCGGTGCCGCGCGCCTGCGCCGCGAACAGAACAATCAGGATGCCGATCGCAACGGGTTGAACATAACCCTTGTCGAACCCGGGAATGGCCAGCTTCAAGCCTTCCACGGCGGACAGGACCGACACGGCAGGCGTCAGTATCGCGTCGCCGTAGAACAGCGCGGCGCCTGCCACGCCCAGCACGAACACCGTTCGGGTCCTGCGCCCGATGGCATGCTGGGCGAGCGCCATGAGGGCAAGCACGCCGCCTTCCCCCTTGTTGTCGGCGCGCATGATGAAGATGGCGTACTTGATCGTCACGACGAAGATCAGCGCCCAGAGCATGAGCGAGATCACGCCGAGCACTTCGGCCCGCGCGAGCGTGCCGTCTTTCATCGCGCCGTGCAGCGATTCGCGGAACGCATAGATCGGACTTGTGCCGATATCACCATAAACGACCCCGGCCGCGCCCACGGCCAGTGCCCAGAATTTCTCTTTGCCATGCCCATGCGCCGCAGGGGCATAGGCATCCGGTGTATGCGGATCCGGGAGTGATCCCGCGCCCTGAGAAGAGGGGTCAGGCGCTTGGGGGGAACCTGTCATCTAGGGCCTCGGTCAGTCTCTTTGCATGCGGCGGCGAGACTCTCGTCCCTTGGCGCGAGCGGCGGCATACGCCTTTTCAATGAGCGGATCAAATGCCCAGAACGGCGCAGCGTTTGCGCCCCGGCCTGGCATTAAGTTTCGTAGAAGCGCGCGAGCAGGTCATCGCCCGGCCTGGCAAGCGCCTTCACGCGCTGGATCAGGCCGGATCGTCCCCGGGGTTTGATCACGCCGAAGGCCGGTTGCGCAGCTGTTTCAAGCGCCGCGCGGCGTGCTGTCCCAATCAGGTCAGAAGGCGCGACAAGCCGGTCGGCGAGATCGTGCGCCGAAAGATCGGCCGCGCCAATAACGGCGCTCGTGAACGCAAGCCGCCGCATCAGGTTCGCCTCGACTTCGTCGCACAACACCAGCACGAAACCGCCGCCGAGCGCATGCCCGTTCGCGGCGGCGACCACCGGCGCGGAGTGCGAGAGGATGACGGATGTCATCCGAGTAATCGCGCGGATCATTGCCGCCTTTTCCGCCGGCGCGTAGCTGCCGAAAGCCCTGATATCAACGCTGGCCAAGAACACGTCGCCGCCGCCGGTCAGGGTAATCGGCAAAGCCTTTGAGGCCCTGGCGACAGCGGCGATCAGCGCCTCGGTCGCCGGAAGGTCCACCGCGTTCACGCGGGCGGTCCAGCGTGATCTCGGTCACGCCGGACCGCCCGCGTGAACGCGAACCGGGTCAGGCATTCGTCTTGACCCGAAGCCCAGCCGTGCGGGCGATGGCTGCCTCGGCATCCCGCATGATGTCGGCAACGATGGCCGCCACCGGCTTGACCTCGCGCACGCCGCCGGCCGACTGGCCCATGGCAAAGCAGCTCGTGTCCGGGTTGAGTTTCGCCTCGTCGGTGATGCCGCCAATGCCGCCGATGACGCCGGTCTGGGTCGAATGGATCGCCTGGAACGGGAAGGGCTTGATGTCCTGCGGGCGGGTTTCCCAGTCGTTGATGTAATCATTGGTACGGCAACGCATCGGCTTGCCCGAATAGCAGCGCGTGCGGGTCGTGTCGGTATCACCGGCTTCGACGACCGCCTGCTTGTACATGTTCGCCGCATGCGCCTCGGCAGAGGCAATGAACCGCGTGCCCATCCAGACGCCTTCAGCGCCAAGCGCGAGGGCAGCGGCGAGGCCGCGCCCGTCATAGATGCCTCCGGCGGCGATGACCGGGATCGTCACCGCTTCGACGGCCTGCGCCACCAGCGGCATCGTGCCGACGAGGCCGGTATGCCCGCCGCCTTCGCCGCCCTGCAGAATGACGGCGTCGCAGCCGGCTTCCTCGGCCTTGATCGCATGCTTCACCGCGCCGCCGACGACCATGACCTTCACACCGCCGGCCTTCAGCCGCGCCATGATCGGCAGTGGGACGCCCAGTCCGGCAACGAACGAATCAGCCCCGCCCTTGATGATAACGTCGACGGATTCTTCCAGGCTTTCGGGGCTGGCCGCGAGCAGATCTACGCCGAACGGCTTGTCCGTCAGTTCGCGCACGCGCTTCATCTGCCCGGCGATGAATAGCGGCGAAGTTCCCGCCATGCCGAGCACGCCGTAGCCGCCAGCATTGCACATGGCCGCGCAGACTTCCGCATAGGAAACCCCGCCCATGCCCGCGAGCATGATGGGGTGCTCGACTTTCAACAGGTCCGTCAGCCGGGTTTTCAGCGCCATTGGGGTCTCCGTGGGTTAAAGCAATGATGCTCGCCGCTTAGGCGGACGCCGCCGCGTCAACGCAAGAGTCTTGATCGGCGGGACCTAATTGCCATCCATTGAACAGAATTGCCGCGTCTTTGCCGTAATCTGGCCCTGATCTTTGGCCAAGAGCGCCAACGTCCGCAGAATAGTCTGACGGGCAGGGTGTCAAAGAGATGAAACTTTCCATGACAAAACTGTTTGCAGGTGCTGCCACCGCTCTTTTCCTGGCTGGCGCTGCTTATGCAGCCGAACCAGCTGCCGAAGTCGTCGAAGCTGAAGCGGCCGTCGAAGCCGTTGCCGCCGAAACCGATGGTGAAGCCGAAACCGCTGAAGCTGAAGCTGAGGGCGAAGTCGGCCCGGCTGAAGCTCCCGCCGAAGATGGCGTTACCAAAGAAGCCGCTGCCGAGTAATCGGCAGGCCGGCTTGTACTATCCCCATCCTTAGGCGGATGGGGCCATGTCCAACCGCACTGCGACGGATCAACACAGCTGAATAATTAACTTTCGGCAATGTTGAAGTGGTGTTAAAGCCCACCCGTTCGCAAGAACACTCAACAGGGGTACTAAAATCATGAAAATGCTCGTCCTTGCTGCTGCTGCTGCATCCGCCCTCGTCCTCGCCGCTTGCGGCGCGACCGAAGAAGCTGCTCCGGCCGCTGAAGAAGCCACCGTCGAAGAAGTTGCTACCGAAGTTGTCGAAGAGACCACCGAAGTTGTGACCGAGACGACCGAAGCCGTTGAAGGCGCTGTCGCCGAAGGCGTCGCTGCTGTCGAAGGCGTCACCACGACCGAAACGACCACCGAAACGACCACCACGACCGAAACCGCTCCTCAGTAATCTGAGAGCGATCGGTTTACCGGTCTGAATGATAAGGCCGCTTCCCTCGGGAAGCGGCCTTTTTCTTTTTGCCTTTTGGTCTTGCGGCGCCGGGCTCAGAACTTCGCGTAGCCGCCATCGATAACCAGCGTGTCGCCCGAATGGTATTTCGAGGCGTCGGAGGCGAGGTACACTGCGATGCCGCCGAAATCGGCCGGCTCGCCCCAACGGCGAATCGGCACGCGGGTGATAACTTTCGTGGCGAACGCATCATTGCCTTGCGCGCCTTCGGTCATGTCCGTCGCGATCCAGCCGGGCAGGACAGAGTTGGCGCGGATACCGTACCGGCCGTATTCGACGGCGCAGGCGTTCATCATCGCGATCAGGCCGCCCTTGGTATGTGCATAGGCCTGGTTACGGCCCGCGCCTTCGATACCGGCCAGCGAGGCCGTGCCCACGAGGCTGCCGCCCGAATCGCCCGCCTTGGCCCGCGCCACCATCGACTTGGCGGCCTCGCGCAAGGTGAAAAAGGCGCCCTCGGAATTGATTCGCTGGTTGTAGCGCCAGGTGTCCAACGTCATGTTCTCGAAGCCCGCCGAACCCCGGCCGACGCCGGCATTCGCGATACAGGTGTCGATGCGCTTGAACTCTTCCTCGGCCTCTTTCATCGCCTTCACGACCTGGTCTTCCTCGCCGACATCGACGGCCCAGGCCTTCACCTTGCCCGTACCGAGCTTGGAGGCGGAATTGACCGCTGCGGTATTGTCGTCGGCCTTGCGGCCCCAGATCACGACATCGGCGTTGGACGCGGCCAGCGCCTCCACCATGCCGAGCCCGATGCCCTTGTTGCCGCCGGTAACGACGCAGACCTTGCCGCTGAGGTCGAAAGGTTTGTAGGTCATGGCTTAATTCCTCCCTGAATTATCTTGTCTAACAAAAGTCTAGACGGCCTGACGCTAGGGCGGGTCAAGCCTTGCCTCCGGGCTTTCCCGGAATCTCTGCTTCCGGGTACGGAGAGGCTGCACTGCCTCGCGGCGCGTTCTGGCAGGCGAAGCGCACGTTCCTGCCAGTCACGCTGGCAGCGTTCGGCGTTCTGATGACGGCTGCCATCTTTGTGGCGGCCCGCCCGCAAAGCCCCGCGCGAGGCCTCGCCGTCTTCATGATTGTCGCCGGGATGTTCGGGACGTTTCTTGGCGAAGGGCTTGCTGAACGCGCCCAGTTCCAGCGCCTTCGCAGCTATCTTGCAGGCGAGGACGTGCCGCTGCGCGCGGACAGGCGTGCACACTGCCCTGCCGGGTCGACCCCGCCATGCCGTTGCGCGTGGCTTTTGTGCTCAATCGCGCAGCCCCACACCGGGGTGGCATCTGCTTCGACGCTGCGGACATTATCGGCGGCGTCGAGCTGGCACAAAAGCACCTGCCTTTGGCGGCATGCGAGACCGCGATGCTGGTGCAGGCGAAGCAAGTTTTCGCCGGCGAAGTCCAGCATGCGCCGTCGTGGGGCGAACACTGGTACGGATGTTCGACGCGCCCCTGGTCGCTCCAGCTGAGCGTCAGGTGGGAATCAAAAGCACGCAACCATCGCCCTTGCCGCCGCAATCACGCGCCGCGTCGCGTCCCACAAGGGCAGCGCCTCCAGCTGCGCCGGTGAGATCCACTCTGCATGGTCCGCGTCGTCCCCCGCCGCGGGCTCGCCGGACACCCAGACCGCCGCATAATCAAACAGCAGGTAATGCCGCGCCACCGCGCCGGTCGTGCGTGAGGTGAAGATCGCGTCCACGACATCCACCAGGCCGCACAGGCGCGCGGTCACGCCGGTCTCCTCGTGCAGCTCGCGCAGCGCGGCGGCCTCGGCCCGTTCACCGAACTCAATACGCCCGCCGGGGATCGACCAGTCTCCCGCCAGCGGCTTCGTGCCGCGCCGGATCAGCAGCACGTCCTCGCCCTTGAAACAGACCGTGCCGACGGCGGGTTGCGGCTTGTCACTCATGGTGTCCGCTCCAGAAGGACCACGGCTTCGACATGTGCCGACCAGAGGAACTGGTCGACAGGATGAATGCGGAGGATCCTGTAGCCGCCATCCACCAGCGTACGCAGGTCGCGCGCCAGTGTCGCCGGATCGCAGGAGACGTATGCAATGCGTGGCACGCGCGACTTTGCAAGCTCCGCCACTTGAGCGGCGGCGCCGGCACGCGGCGGATCAAGCACGACGCCGTCCAGCCGCGAAAGCTCTGCCGCGCCATAAGGATTGCGGAACAGGTCGCGCACTTCAGCCGTGACCGGCTTCAGCCCGTGCGCGCCCCGAACCGAGGCCTTCAGCGCCTCAATCGCCGCCGCATTGCCTTCGGCGGCCAGAACGCTGGACTCCGCGGCGAGGCGCAGGGCGAATGTTCCGCATCCGGAGAAAAGATCGGCGACCCTGGAAGCAAACTTCAGGTGTTCGCGCACGATGCGCTCCATCTCCGCTTCGGCCTCGGCGCTTGCCTGAAGGAAGCTGCCGGGCGGCGGGTATATCGTGGCCGTGCCGGCCTGCACGCTCGGCGGCCGCTCCGTCAGCACATCCGCGCCTTCAATCGAAACACGCGCGAAGCCCGCCCGCAGCGCCGCGCTCGCGGCCTCAGCGCGGGCCAGCGCCTTCACGTCCTTCGCAAGGCCGGTGATATGCAGGTCAAGCCCCGCATCGGTCTCCGTGACCAGCAGGCTGATCTCGTCCTTGCTGCCGAGCACATGGCCTGCAGTCTCCTTCAGGCGCGGCAAGGCGGCCAGGATGGTTGGGCGCACGACCGCGCAGTCAGTCAGTGCGACAAGGTCATGGCTTCGGCGTGCGTGAAACCCCACTACCCCCTGCTTGCCCGCCCGCTTCGCTGCAAATGTAGCGCGCCGCCTGGACCCAGACGGCGTGACCCAAGTCTCGGCCACATCCGCCTCCAGCCCGCGGGCCTTCAGGGCACGGAGGATGAGGTCGCGCTTGAACGCGGCATAAGGCGCGGGCGCAAGGTGCTGCAATGAACAGCCTCCACACGCGCCGAAATGCCGGCAGACTGGAGCAGCGCGGTCTGGTGAGGCGCTCGTCACCTCCAACAGACGCAACCGGTCTCCGGCCCCGTCCACCCGCACGGTCTCGCCCGGCAAGGTCAGCGCCACGGATATCCACGCGCCCGCCTCCTGCGCGCGCCCGTCGCCCTGCGCGCCGAGGTGGTCGATGGTGAGACTGCGCGCACCGGAGGCAACCTGGTCTTGTGAGGGCGGCATCAAGGACTCGTATCTGGCGGGGTGGTGCGTCCTCCGATAGCAGGGGCAGACACAGCGCGCAAAGGAGGCCCTAATGGCCAAGGCCAACGCAAAACGCCGTCCAATCAGCCTCGCCCTGCAGGGCGGCGGCGTCCACGGCGCCTATACCTGGGCCGTGCTGGACCGTTTGAGCGAAGATGAGAGCCTCAACATCGCCGCGATTTCCGCCACGTCGGCAAGTGCCATGAATACGGTGGCCTATGCAGCCGGCCTTGCCAGGGGCTGCCCAGAAGGCGCCCGCGCGGAGCTTGAAGCGCTCTGGCGGCGCGTTTCGGAATCGAGCGCCGCGCTCGGCGCCTTCGGCCAGGCCGGCATTGCCTTCGCCGCCGCACTGCAATCCCTCGCCAGCCCTTACGACCTCAACCCGTTCAACTTCAATCCTTTGCGCCGTCTCGTTCAAGAGCAGGTCGATTTCGACGCCGTCCGCGCCTCCGGCCTGACGCTGTTCATCTCCGCCACGAATGTCGAGACCGCCAGTCACGTGTCTTCGCGAAGGATGAGATCACCGCTGACGCGGTGCTCGCCTCGGCCTGCCTGCCGCAGAGTTTCCAGGCGGTCGAGATCGACGGCACGCCCTATTGGGACGGCGGCTATATGGGCAATCCCAGCCTCTTCCCGCTGATCTATTCCGGCGCGCCGCAGGACGTGCTGCTTGTCATCCTCAATCCGCTGGAGCGCCCCGAAACGCCCAAGCGCGCCGCCGAAATCCAGGAACGCCTCAACGAGATCAGCTTCAACGCCTCCCTGATCGGCGAACTGCGGGCCATCGCCTTCGTCCAGCGCCTGATCGATGACGGCATGCTGAAAGCGCCGATCATGAAAAAGTACCGCCGCCTCAACGTCCACGCGATCCGCGGCGGGCAGGACCTCATCGGCTACGGCCTCGCCTCAAAGTATGACACGCGCTGGCGCCTGCTCACCGAACTGCGCGATATCGGCCGCGCCGAGGCCGACCGCTGGCTGCGCGAATGCGCCGTTCATGTCGGCACCAGCACGTCCAGCTTCGACATTCGCAAGGAGTTCCTCGACGCATGAACCTGCGATAAGCTGGCAAGCCGCGTTCCTTTGGATTTGCCCTGCATGAAACACCTTGCCTGCTGTCTCCTGCTTGCACTCGCAGCCACCGGTCTAGCGGCCGCCGACACGTCCAGCCCCAATGAACTGATGACCCAGAAGGCCATGCAGGCCGAGCTTTACGGCGTGCGAATCTCCGGCGTCGAGATCGGCACCGGTGCGGGCTGGAACGAGTGTATCGAGCCGGGCGGGCGCACTGTCTATGAATATGGCGGCAGGCGGATTGAAGGCTTGCTGACGATCACCGAAGCGCCCGCCGCCTGCTTCACCTATCCTGAGACCGGCGTGTCCTGCTTCCGCGTCCAGCGCGCCGTGAAGGGCTACATGTTCCGCAGCACGGACTACGCCATCACCTATCACGCCTCGAAAGTCGAACGCGGGGTGAAGAAATGCTTTGCAACTGATCTGGTCGGCTAAGCGGCGTTCAGATCGCTCCGTAAGCGGATTACGTCTTTCTTAGAAAACTCACCCGCGCCGCGCCATAGTCGCGTGCATCGATCAGCGTCCAACCGGCAAAAATCAGCATCTCGTCCGCGCCTGTCTCGGTCACCACCAGCGCGTTCTCGCTCAGCCATCCGCCGCCAGCCAAACAATCCAGCGCCGGTTCAACCAACCCCTTGTGATAAGGCGGATCCAGGAAGGCCAGTGTGAACGGCCCGCCGACGCCCGCGGGCTTCGGCCCAAGGTCGGTCGCTGAACGCCGGTGCAGCCGCGTGTTCCCGAACAGGCCCAGCGCCTCTATGTTGTCGCGGATCGCCCCGCGCGCCGCGTGATCGGTTTCTACGAACAGGCAGAAGGCCGCGCCCCGGCTCATCGCTTCGAGGCCCAGCCCCCCCGAGCCCGCAAACAGGTCAATCACCCGCGCGCCCTCAATGGGCGGCGCCCAGTCCGCATGGGCAATGACGTTGAACAGGCTTTCGCGCGTGCGGTCACTGGTCGGCCGCGTACCCATGCCCTTGGGGGCGATGAGGCTCCGGCCTTTATGGGTTCCGGCGATGATGCGCATGGTCAGGGTCCAACTTGAGATCGTCCGCGCTTTAGCATGATGGGCGGCGCTGAACAGCCTTGCCTTGAGGCACACCCGGGCGCACTCTTCGCCAAAACACAGGGAGACGAGGTATGGCTAGCATAACTGCCGAAACGCACGGGGCAGCGCGCCTCATCCGCTATGCCAACCCGCCGCGCCACTACATGACCGCCGAAGGCGCCGGCCTGATTCTGGCGGCCGTTCAGGCAGCCGTCGCCGATCCCGCTATCCGCGTTCTCGTATTGGCGGGTACGGAAGATGTTTTCGTGCGCCACTATGATGTGGCCGAAATCATCGCCGTCGGAGAGGTGGTTCGCGCCGGGCAACTCAAACCTGAGGATTTCGAGCGCGGCGGCTTCGCCGACATGATCCAGGCGGTGTTTTATTCGCCGAAGCCCGTCATCGCCGCCATCAACGGTGTCTGCATGGGCGGCGGCTTCGAGCTTGCGCTTGCCTGCGACCTGCGAATCGCCGGCAATCAGGTGCCCCTGATCGGCTTGCCGGAAACCCGCATCGGCATCTTCCCGGGCGGCGGCGGCACGCAGCGCCTGCCGCGCATGATCGGCGAGGCAAGGGCGCTCGAATTCATCCTCCGGGGACAGACGGTCGACGCGCAAGGCGCGCTCGCCCTCGGCCTCGTCAATGCCGTTGCGGCGGATGCCGTCACCGACGCGCTCGCGCTCGCCGCCGAACTTTCAGCCCGCGGCGCCGAAGGCCTTGCCCACGCCAAGCGCCTCGTGCGCGGCGCGCTCACCTGGGGGCTGGTGGATGGCACCCGCGAAGAGCAGCACGGCTTTCACGCAGTCTTGAAGGCGGATAGCGCCATGGCCGCAATGAATGACTTCCTTGCCAATGGCGAAGACATTACACGGTAGCGATGACCGCCCCCCGATCGCCGATGTCTCGTGCCCTCGACCTGGCCCGCGCCGCAGCTACCGCGGGTGAAGTGCCGGTCGGCGCCGTCATCATTGATCCCGCCACCGGCGAGATCATCGGCGAGGGCGCCAATGCGCCGGTGATGGCGCACGACCCAACCGCTCATGCCGAGATCATCGCGCTGCGCTCGGCGGCGTCCCGGCTCGGTAATTACCGCCTCACGGGCCTGCACCTCTATGTTACGCTCGAGCCCTGCGCGATGTGCGCGGGCGCCATCAGCTTCGCCCGAATCGGCAAGGTCATCTACGCTGCGTCCGACCCCAAGGGCGGCGCTGTCCTCCACGGCCCTCGCTTCTTCGGGCAGAAGACATGCCACTGGCGGCCCGAAGTCGAGCAGGACGCCGCGAACGATGTGGAGGCAGGGGACCTTCTCAGGGAATTTTTCCGTACACGGAGATGAGGCCTCTTGCTTTCCCCAAAGTCAAAACCCCCAACTGGGAGCAACCTTAGGAGCCCCCCATGACCGCCACCGTGAAAATCGAAAACGGCATCGCCCTCATCACGATGGATGACGGCAAAGCCAACGCGATCAGCCTCGCGATGCTGGAGGCGGTCAACGCCGCGCTCGACGAAGCGGAGAGGTCCGCCAGCGTCACCATCCTCACCGGGCGCCCTGAGCGTTTCTCCGCCGGCTTCGATCTCAAGTTCCTTGCCAGCGCCGCGCCCGAGGACGTGCGCCGCCTCGTGAATGGCGGCGGCAAGCTTGCCTTCCGCCTGTTCACCTCGAAACAGCCCATCATCATCGCCGCCACGGGGCACGCCATCGCCATGGGCGCCTTCCTGTTGCTGGGCGCGGACACGCGCATCGGCGCGCGCGGCGCTTACAAGATCGGCGCAAATGAAACCATCAACGGCATGACGCTTCCGGGCTTCGGCGTCGAACTGCCCCGCGCCCGCCTCAATCCGATGTACCTCACCGAAGCCCTCGTTCAGGCCCGCCTCTATGCGCCGGACGAGGCCGTGCCGGTCGGCTGGCTCGACAAGGTGGTTGAGCCGGGCGAGGTCCACGCCGCGGCGATGGCTGAGGCTGAGCGCCTGAAACCGATCGCGAACGGCGCCTACTGGCGCAACAAGATACTCGCCCGCCAGCCTGCCATCGATGCGATCAAGCCCACGCTGGCCGATTGAGTCGGGCCCGGCAGGCGCGGAACACTACTGGACGATAAAATATTATTGCCGGACAATAATTTTAAGTTTAAGCAGTCTCCAGAACAGGAGACCTCGCATGACCCAGTCCGAAACGCCCGGCGGCGCCGAAGAGAAGCTGACGCAGACCAGTGGGCTCGCCGTCGCGGCCATCGTTCTGCTCGTGATGCTGCTCGGCTCTGTTGGGGCCGACATAGCTGCAAAGGTCGGCACGCGCATCGTCACGCAGGAGAACTGGACGGATGTCCTCAACGCGTTTCTGATTGCTCTTCTGGTCAATTCGCCTGCGCTCATCTTCATCGGGGTGCTCGGAGACTTCGCCGGCCTGTTCAGCCGCACGAGCGAAGGCGAGGTGTTCACACGGCGCAATCTCAAGACGCTGCGCAGTGCGGGCATTGGCCTCGTCTGGGCCGCCGCAACCAGCGCTATCGTCGTGCCGACCGTGCTCAGCTGGGTGCAGGAGAGCGGGCGCGGCATTCTTTGGGAAGTCAACGATCTCGCCTTCGGCACCGGCGCAATGGGCTTTGTCATCCTCGGCCTCACGCACGTTTTCGCCGAAGGTATCCGCATCAAGACCGACAGTGATCAGATCATCTGATGCCGCGCGATATCATCGTCACGCTCGACGTCATGCTCGCCCGCCGCAAGATGAAGGCGAAGGACCTCGCGGCCGCCATCGGCATCACCGAGGCGAACCTCTCCTTGATCCGCTCGGGCAAGGTCAAAGGCGTCCGCTTCGAAACGCTCGGCAAGCTCTGCGAGGCGCTCGACTGCAAGCCGGGCGACCTGCTCGACTTCGACGTGGTCACCAGCCCCAACCCCTGACGCCTGCACCATGCCCGCATCAACCCTCGTCCTGACGGATATCAAGGCGCGGACGAGAATTGACGCACGCATCACAGTATGAGGGGCTGACAGGCGATTCCTTCGTCGCCTAGGGTGATTGTCACAAATGCATCGGCGGCGAATTAGCAGGCAAAGGAGGCGGGCATGGAACAGATCATCGAGAACACCACCGCCGGCCACGGCCCCAGCCCGACGCTGATCAAGGACCTGCTCGTCTTCCTCATCGCCGCCGGCATACTCGTGCCCGCGATGCGCTGGCTGAAAGTGCCTGCCGTCATTGGCTTCATCCTGGCGGGCCTGGCGCTCGGCCCGTTTGCGCTCGGCCGTCTCGCGCAGGACACGCCGGTGCTGGAGTTTTTCTCGATCTCCTCGGCCGAAGCGGCGCTGCCGTTTGCCGAACTCGGCGTGCTGTTCCTTTTGTTCCTTCTGGGTGTCGAGTTCTCCTTCGAGAAACTCTGGGCGCTGCGCCGCGTCGTGCTCGGCGCCGGCGGCCTGCAGTCCGCGCTCAGCGCCGTCGCCATCGCGGGCGTCGCCATTGCCGTCGGCCTCGACCTTCCCATCGCGATGATCCTCGGCTTGGCGCTGGCGCTCTCGTCCACCGCTATCGTCATGCAGCTCCTTGTCGAGGAGAAGCGCGCCGCCCAGCCGGTCGGGCGCGCCGCGCTCGGCGTTCTCCTGTTCCAGGACATCCTCGTTGCGCCCATCCTGATCTTCGTCGGCTTCGCCGCCCTGAAGACCGACGCGAACATGGCGGGCGTCCTGCTCGACGCCCTCGTGCGCGGCTTCATCGCCCTCGTGATCATCTGGGCCATCGGCAACTATCTGCTCGGCAGCGTGTTCCGTCTTGCCGCCGCCAGTGGGGGCCGTGACTTCCTGATGGCGCTGACCCTGCTCACCGTGGTGGGCGCCGCCGCGATCACCTACAGCGCCGGCCTGTCGCTCGCACTGGGCGCGTTCCTCGCGGGGCTGCTCGTCGGTGAGACCGAGTTCAAGCACCAGACCGAAGTGGATCTTGAGCCCTTCAAGGGCCTCCTGCTGGGCCTTTTCTTCATCACCGTCGGTATGAGCCTCAACCTGCCGGTCATCGCCGCTCAGTTCGGCTGGATCATGCTCGCGCTGACCGCGCTTGTCGCGGTGAAGGTCGTCATCGCCTATGCGGCCTGCCGGCTGTTTGCGGGCAGTCATCCGCTCTCGCTGGAAGCGGCCCTGTTGCTCGCGCCCGCCGGCGAGTTTGCCTTCGTCATCCTCACCGCCGCCCGGGCAGCCGATGCGATCCCCGAAGCGCCGGCCGTTTTCGCCTCGGCGGTGGCGGGGCTCTCGATGCTGCTGACACCGCTGCTCGGCCAGCTCGGCCGCCGGCTCGCGCATCGCCGGGGCGGCGAGAGCGGCCTGCCGCAACAGATGGATCTCGAACACCTCACCGGCCATGTCATCCTCGCGGGCTATGGCCGCGTCGGACAGTCGGTCGCGCGCCTGCTGGCAGATGAGGAAGCCGCCATCCTTGCGCTCGACCGGGAGCCGGACAAGATCCGCATCGCCCGCAAGGACGGCTTGCACGCCTATGTCGGCGACGCGGCCCGCGCCGAATTCCTCAATGCCTCAGGTATCGCCCGGGCGGCTATGCTGATCGTCACGGTGGACGATCCCGAACGCGCCGAGGCGATGGTACGTGCCGCCCTCGCGGTTCGTCCGGACCTCACCGTGCTCGCCCGCGCGCATGACGGCGAGCACATGGCCCGCCTCACCGAAGCGGGCGCCAACCATGTCGTACCCGAGGCCATCGAGTCCGGCCTACAGATGGTCCAGTTCGCATTGGAAGTCTTCGGTTATGACACTGAAACCGTCCGTGACCGGATCGCCCAGGCCCGTGACGAGGAATACCGGAAGGCGTGAGAGGCTTACCCTCTCACATCCCCTTGGCGATCTGCGCGAACACGCCGCGCAGCCAGCTCAGCGCGGGGTCTTCGGAGTTTTCCCGCCGCCAGTAGAGCAGGCTGGCCAGCATCGGTGCGGGAATCGGCAGGTCACGCACCACGAGGCCGGACGCCTCCGCCATCGGGCGCGGCGCGACGAGGGCCAGCTGCGTCTGGCGCACAGCCTCGATGGCAGGCTGATGATGCGGCAAACGCAGCGCCGGCGTGATCCGCCCGCCCGCCGCGCGCGCCACTTCTTCTACAAGGCTGCGCCCTTCGCGGCGGCTGGAGACGGCGATGTGGCGAAGCGCAAAGAAGCGCTCCGCCGTCAGCTTCTTGTCCGCAAATGGATGACCCGGCGCCAGCATGCAGGCATAAGGCGTTGCGAACAGAACCTCACGCTCCATGTTGGCGCCGCGCAGGTCCGGCACATCGACGGCAAGGTCGAGGCGCCCGGAAGCGAGCTCCGTGGAGATTGCCGCCCGGTCGATCTGGCTCCAGGCGATCCTGAGGCCAGGGGCCACCGCCTCCAGCTTGCGCGCCACCGGCGGCACCAGCATGGAGGCCGAGGCATCGCGCGCCGAGATGTTGAACACACGGGTTGAGCGCGCAGGGTCGAATTCCGAACGCGGCTCGAGGCCCGCCCGCAGCCGGTCGAGCGCGTCGCGCACCGCCGGCATCAGCGCTTCGGCCATCGCGGTCGGCTTCACGCCGCGCCCTTCGCGCACGAATAGCGGGTCTTCGAAATGCAGCCGCAGCCGGGCAAGCGCGTTGCTCACGGCCGGCTGGGTGATGTGCAAAGTCTCGCTCGCCCGCGTCAGGCTACGCTCCGCATACACCGCTTCCAGAACGGGCAAGAGGTTCAGATCGAGGGATCGCAGGTTCATATAGGACGCGCCTTGGTATCACGGAGCGTGATGCGGCTTCTTCATAAGATAAAGTAGCCGAATAGTCGAGGCTGAGGCATAACCAGTCAGGGGAGTGGAGTATCGCGCATGCCAGCCGTGCTAAAGCCAGCCCGCCGCCTTCAGCAGCATCGCCGCGCCAATGGCGGTGACCAGCCATTTCATCGCCCGCTTGAAATCGACATCGCTCATGCGCTCGAGCAGCTTGCCGCCGAAGGTGGTGCCGATCATCGACAGCGGAATCGCCAGCCCAAAAAACCACAGGGGCGGCCAGAGAGCCGCGTTGCCGCCGGCCCCACCAGCCGCGATCAACGGAACGCTCCAGAACCCGATCTTCACAAGATGGGCGAGCACCTGCGTAACCGCCTTGGTGGCGACAATCGCACGCCGGTCCATGGGGGTCGCAACGAAAAAGATGTCCAACAGGGGTCCCGCGACACCCCCCAGCGTATTCAGGGCCTGCACGGCAAAACCCGCAAGTTCCGCCTGGCCTCGCTTGAGTATGTCCAGGCTGAGCCAGCCCCTGGGCAGCCAGACCAGCATCGAGGTGAGGGCAAGCAGCAGGTAGACGGCGCGCGCCTCGGGCCGCCAGGCTACCAGCAACAACAGGCCCAAAGCCGCGAGCGAGCCGAGTGCGTAGCGCCGGAAAACACGCCAGTCGATATACTTGCGCCACAGGAACGCCCGGTAGCCATTCGAGACCATCTGGACCACGCCGTGGACGATCATCGCAGTCGCCACCGGCAGAAGGGCGGCCAGAACGCCCATGAGGATCAGCCCGCCGGCCATGCCGAAGATGCCGGAAATGAACGCCGTCACCAGCACGGTGACAAGGATCACGAGGGCCGAAACGGGGCTCATGCCGCGGGCTCTAGCCGAGTCCCGCCGCCGGCGCGAGGTCCAGAAAGAAATTGCGCGCCCCCCGGTGCGTCAGTTAACCTGCTCGTCAAGACAAGCAGAAAATCTAAACTTTGGGAGAGGAACCAGACCCATGCCTGATACACAACGCACCCCCGACGCTGAGGCCGATCTGAACGATCTGCGCATGTCGGAGTCCGTCCGCCCGCTTTTCGAGCACGTGAAGAAATTCATCGCCGAAACGGTCAACCCGATGAGCGTGGAGTTCCACCGCCTCGGCGAGGGCAATCCGAACATCTGGACCTATGCGCCGGGCCAGCTCGAATGCCTCGAGAAGGCCAAGGACGAAGCCAAGAAGCAGGGTCTCTGGAACTTCTTCCTGCCGGACGCCGAAACCGGCGAAGGCCTGTCGAACCTCGACTATGCCTATATCGCAGCCGAGCTCGGCAAGAACCCGATGGCCTCCGAGACGATGAACTGCTCGGCGCCGGACACCGGCAACATGGAAGTGCTCGAGCGCGTCGGCACGCCGGCCCAGAAAGAGAAGTGGCTGAAGCCGCTGCTCGAAGGCAAGATCCGCTCGGCCTATGTGATGACCGAGCCGCACATGGCCTCTTCGGACGCCAAGAACGTGTCGATGAAATGCGAACTCGTCGGCGACGAATACGTACTGAACGGCGAGAAGTATTACGCCTCCGGCGCCGGCGATCCGCGCTGCCGCATCATGATCGTGATGTGCCGTTCGAACAACGGCCCGGACGTCAACCGCCAGCAGAGCCAGGTCCTCGTGCCGCTGCCGCATCCCGGCGTGACGATCGTCGGCCCGATGCACGTGTTTGGCGAGCCGGATGCCCCGCACGGCCACATGCACCTGCGATTCGAGAACGTCCGTGTGCCGAAAGAAAACATGCTGCTCGGCGAAGGCCGCGGCTTCGAGATTTCGCAGCTGCGCCTCGGCCCGGGCCGTATCCACCACTGCATGCGCTCAATCGGCCAGGCCGAACGCGCCCTCGACCTGATGTGCATCCGCGGCCTGTCGCGCGAAGCCTTCGGCAAGCCGCTGGCGAAACTCGGCGGCAACACCGAGATTATCAGCCGCGCCCGTATCGAGATCGAAGCGATGCGCATGATGGTTCTGAAAGCCGCCAAAGCGATGGACGTCCTCGGCAACAAAGAGGCCCGCATCTGGATTTCTATGGTCAAGGCCATGGTGCCCGAGCGCGTCTGCAAGATCATCGACGAGGCAATCCAGATCCACGGTGCAACCGGTGTGTCGCAATGGACGCCGCTCGCCCGGATGTATGCCAGCCAGCGCACCTTGCGTCTCGCTGACGGTCCGGACGAAGTCCACCACATGGTGGTCGGCCGCCATGAGCTGCGCAAGTATGAAGGCGGTGTCGAAGACCCGGCCCTCGCCGCCATCTGGCGCAAGTAAGTCCGGAAACGGCATAAAATCGAAGGCGCGTGGGGTGAAAGCTCCGCGCGCTTTTTTTTCGGGTTCAGCATATCCCCGCGCCGATTGACAGCGCTTCGGGTCTGGTGGAGCGTAGCGTCACTAGAGGGAGGTACCTGAAATGTGTTTCAGATCAGCAGTTCTGGCCTTGTCGCTTATCGTTGCAGCTCCGGCCGGGCTCGCTTCGGCGCAGGGCATGGAGCGGATGATCGTCACCGCGAACCGCGTGGACGCGAGCGCCATGCGCAGCGCGCCGGCTGTCTACCGGCGCATTCCGGCAGACTTCGTGCTGGTCGCTGTCACCTTCCAGAGCGCGACTCGGGACGAGGGCGAGCGCCAGCAGGAACTCGAAACGATGTTCAAGCGGCTGAAGTCTAAGGCGGCGCAGGCAGACGGCATTGATCTTTCCGGTGGCAAGCTGGGAAGCTCGACAGCCGATATCGAAACCGTTCTGTTCACGGACATCTATGCCTCGGACTATAATGGAACCGGACGCTTCACCCTGACGCTGAGCGTAGACACGCGCGAGGGCGAGTCATTTGAAAAACTGGTGGGGCGGGCCGAGGACTTCGTGAACACGATCAAGATCGAGGGGCGTTCGGAAGCCTATCTGGGTGATGAGCAATTCATCGGCGCGCGCGACGTGACCAAGCACCGCGCGGACCTGATCGCAGACATCGCCAAGGAAGTCGCCAGCCTCAGAACGCTCTTCGGCATGACGGGTTCGTCGGTCACGCTGACAGGCCTCGAGAACCGGATTGTTACGCAGCCTTCCGGGCCACTGGAGCTGGAAATTTTCATTCCGTATACGTTGGTACTTGAAACCGGAAGCTGAGCGCCGCTGTTCAAGCCAGGATCAGGGCTACCAGCGACATGGCATGCACGGCGGCGATCGCGAGGTTGTTGATGACCACCGGATTTCTCGGCCCGACCGCGACCAGCGTTGCAAGTTTGTAGGCGAACTGCAACGGGAACAGAACCGCCGCGATGCAGATAGACAGGTCCGGCTGGCCAAAGGCAAACTGGGCAGCGAGCGCGATCGTCGCATAAATGTAAGTTAGAATTCGCCGTGCGGGCGTATCTGGTCCGTACACGCCGGTCATCGCCGGATGGTTCTGGAAGATCAAAAGCTGGATGATCGTGACGACAATCACGTTCACAAGATGCGACAGGGTCACAAGCAGCATGTGTCGCCCTTTGAAATCCTACGCTGTCTAGGCAAGACAAGGGCTATCAGGTTAAGGGGGTCAGAACGGCACGTTCGGATCGTGCTCACCGCTCCCGCCGGGGACAAGGCCTGCGAAGTCAAAAACGCGGGCATCGTGCAGATGGCTGGGGCGGACATTCGCGAGGGCGTTGGCCATGACCTGGCGGACGCCCGGCTTCTTGCGTTCCCACTCCTCGAGCAGGTGTTTCATCGCGACGCGCTGCAGGCCGTCCTGGCTGCCGCAGAGATTGCAGGGGATGATCGGGAAGGCCATCGCCTCGGCGAACTTTGCGAGGTCGGCCTCGGCGGCGGTGATCAGGGGGCGGAAGACCATCACGTCGCCCTCATCGTTGAGTAGCTTCGGCGGCATCGCGGCGAGGCGGCCGCCATGGACTAGGTTCATCATGAAGGTCTCGAGGGCGTCATCGCGGTGGTGCCCGAGCACAATCGCCTCGCAGCCTTCCTCGCGCGCGACGCGGTAGAGGATGCCCCGGCGCAGGCGTGAGCACATGGAGCAATAGGTACGCCCGGCTTCGACCTTTTCGGTGACGATGGAATAAGTGTCCTCGGTGATGATCCGGTGCGGCACCCCGATGGAGGCGAGCCAGTCCGGCAGCACGTGTTTCGGAAAGCCCGGCTGGCCCTGGTCGAGATTGCAGGCGATGAGGTCCACCGGCAGGGAGCCTTGCCAGGCGAGGTCCATCAGCACCGTGAGCAGTCCGTAGGAATCCTTGCCGCCGGAGAGACAGACGAGCCATTTCGGGCGCAGCTTGTCCCCCGCCTCAACGGCGCGCCGGTCGATCAGCCCGTAGGTGTCGATCACTTCTTGAGCGCCGCGCACGAGGCGCTTGCGCAGCTTCTTGAAGCTCACGCTGGCCGGCGCGTTGGCATAGAGGCTCGGGACGGAGGAGAGCGTGTCGGGCATGCGCCCGGATTTGCCATGCGCCGCGGGGGGCGGCAAGGGTTAGCGCGCGCGGCACCAACGGCCAAATGCAGCGGCCGCTGGCCGCTTGTTTCAAAGGAATTTTGTTTTTTGGCGCGCGGATTTAATCGGCCCACGCATCCAGTTCGAGGGCCCTCGCCCCCGGCCCCTCTCCCGCGCGCGGGAGAGGGGGGAGGTCGGTCTTACAGCGCCCAGCCGAGCTCGATGCCGTAGATGCGGGGCTGGTTGAAGATACCGGTCAGGTTGTTGAAGTCGATGGCCGAGACCGTGCCGATTTCGTCAGTCAGGTTACGGACAAAAGCTTTACCGGACCAGGGACCCTTGCGGTAGCCAATGGCGGCGCCGCCTTCCCAGCGGCCTTCCGCCGTGAACTCGGTCGACTCGTAGAGGAAGATGTTCGAGTCAGATCGGTAGGACCAGTCGGTGGAGGCGAAGATTTCGCCGCCGCGCCAGTCGCGGGTGTAGTCTAAGGCAAAGTTGCCGATCCATTCCGGCGCTTGCGGGAACGGGTTGCCGTCGATCAGGGCGCCGCCGGTAACAAGGTCGATCGGATCGCGCACGGTGCAGGGCGAGCCGCAGACGCCGGCCGTCAGGCCTGCATCGTCGATCTCGGTGTTGTTGTAGGAAAGGCCCGCGCTGAAGGCGAGGTTCTCGGAGAGAAGTGCGCGGACATCGGCTTCGAACCCGTAGCCTTTGCCCTCTTCGGCGTTGAGCAGCTGGTTGAAGTTGCCGGCGCCGCCGATGGCGGTGAGCTGCAGGTCTTCGACCGTGTAGGCATAGACCGCGACGTTGGCATCAAGGCGGCCGTCCAGCATCGTCGTTTTGACGCCGGCTTCATAGCTGTCGAGGATTTCCGAATCGGCCGTCGTGACCACGTCACCGAACAGGATACGGCCCTGGATCGATGGCGCACGGAAACCGCGGGCGATCCGTCCGTAAACGTTGGTATCGGCGTCGACGGCATAGGTGAGCGAGCCATCCCATGACAGCTGCTCGTCTCCGACCGAGGCCGAAAGCGGCCCGAGACGGTCGACCGAGCCGAGGAACGGCGTTGGGGTTTCGAAACGGTTGGCCACAAGGTCCTTGGTCTCGTCCGTGTAGCGCAGGCCGACCTGACCGGTCAGCTTGTCGGTGAGGTCGTAGGCGACGCTGCCGAATACGGCGAAGGACTCTGTTTCCTGCGTCTGGAAGGCAGAGCCGTTCTCGACGCCGCCCGCGAGCGTGTCGTAGCTGTAAGAGCTGATATCGATTTCTTCGTCGAAGGCATACAGGCCGGCCGTCCAGCGCAGGGCGGCGTCTTCGCCGTTGGACAGGCGAAGCTCGTGCGTGATCTGTTGGTGGTCGTCGATTCCATCGGCCGATTCAGCGGCGAACGGGATGAACCCTGGTCCGGAAAAACCATCATTACCAGCGCCAAACGGGAAGAAGAAGTCCCCTGGAACGCCCGATCCTGTCACATTGGTTCTGGCAATCGAGCCGCCGTCGACGTCGCCGCGCGAGAAGGTTTCGACCGTTTCGTATCCGAACAGGTAGGTCAGGGTAACGCCCGACAGGTCCCAGTCGGCGCGCGAGGTGAAGCCGAGTGCGTCTGTTTCGAGCTCCGAGTTGATCTGGCCGTCTGCGAAGTTCTTCTCCCGGTCGAAGCCGGGGCGCGGACCAGACTGGCCAGCCTGGAAAGCGTTAGCCTGGAAGCTGACCTGGCCGCCATCGAGCGTGCGGCCGTGCAGGTTACCGAGCCAGGTGAGGTTTTCGGTCACGTCCACCTTGGCCTGGGCGCGCCAGGCGAAGTCCTCGTAACCTCCCGCATCGGCGCCGCCGGTGGCGAGGCCGGATTCGATATAATCGTCACGGCGCTGGAAGACGCCCGAGACGCGCAGCGAAACCTTGTCGCTGACCGGTCCGCCTACGGCGCCTTCAACGTTCGTCGTGCCGAAGGTGCCGTAAGAGGCGCGCAGGTAAGCATCGAGTTCGTCGCCCGGTTTGACGCTTTCGAACTTCAGGGCGCCGGCCGGCGTGTTGCGGCCGAAGAGCGTGCCTTGCGGGCCGCGAAGGACTTCGACGCGTTCGGTGTCGAAGACCGGGAAGCCCTTGAGAACCGGGTTCTCGTAGACGATCTCGTCATAGATGAAGGAGACGGGCTGGGAGGCGTTGAAGTCGAAATCCGTGTTGCCGAGGCCGCGGATATAGGGGCGCGGGAAGATGCGGCCGAAGGAGGTTTCGATGATCAGGCTGGGCACGCGGGCGGTGAGGAACTGGATGTCTTCGCCGGCCTGGCTGAAGGCGCCGAGGTCGCCGGCATCGAGCGACGTGATCGAGACGGGAACGTCCTTGATATCTTCCTCGCGCTTGGTGGCGGTAACGGTAACCGGATCAAGCCGGAGCGCGACCGCTTCGGGCGTCGTTTCCTGAGCGATTGCGGAAGGGGCAAGGAGGGCGAGTGCGCAGCAGGATGCCATGCCGTACTGCCACGTGCGTGTAGCTTTCATGGATGTGTCTCCGGGAATCGAAAAATGCGTCTTCAGCGCTGGTTGCCGAACAACATCCGTGACGGGTTTTTCTCAAGGGGATGACAGGTTTGTGAAGCCGATTTTTGTCAGGCTGCGTGATTCCGGCCACGCTCGCCTGAAAAGCGAAAAAGATTCTTCCACCACTGCCGGAACCGCCACTCGGCGCGCAGTTTCGCATTCGAGGGCAGGTCGAACTCACCGCGCGGCACAAGCATGTCGTTCATGCGCGGCTGGTAGTGGCGGATGAGGTCTTCCTCGATGAGGGCGCGTTCGGAGGCAGTGCGCACGACCAGGACATGGCGTTCCGTGGCGCCGCGCTTCCACCAAGCCTCCCACCAGCGCTCATGGCCATAAAGGCGCGAGCGCAAGCTGGTCGCCTTGCCGATATAGAGCGGCTGCAGGAAGAAGCCGAAGCGGCGGCGCACGAAGACGTAGATGCCACTGCCGTCGGGGATGCCCTTTCGGGTGAGCGTGATCTTGAAACGGTAGCGCTGGCCGGTTTCGCCGCGCCAGACGTGCCAACCGAAAAGGAACCATTGGAAGAGGAACATGAACCCACCGTTTGCGCTCGCACTGTCGGAGCGCGCGCTGAGATTCAACGATCTCCGGTTAATGGCGCATTAACCGAGAGGCAGCGGCCCTCGGTTCAGGCTGGCATCAAGTGGACATAGACTTCGTTCAGGGTGATCTTGCCATCACGCACGAGGCAGAGGTCGAAACCGCGCATGGACGCGTCCAAGCCGGTCTCGCCAATGGCGCAGTACCAGCGGCCGCAGAAGCCGCCGGGGATCGGCCAGGTTTCGTCTGGGGTGTAGATCATCTTCGGGGTCGACGCGAAAAGGCCTTCGAGATAGGGGCGCAGCTGGGAATGGCCGGTGAGGCCGGCCGCCGTCTGGGTGTCCTTGTAGACGGTGTCGGCGGAATAGTAGCACAAGAGCTTGTCCACATCCTTGGCGCTCCAGGCGCCGAGCCAGGCGGCGTTGAAGGTCTCGATATCGAGCGTCATGCGGTCTCCAGTCCGAGCACGCGGGCGCGGTGGGCTTCGGTGAAGATCTCCGCGGGGACGTGTTCGGGCCCGGCCATGATGGCGACACCGTGGAGGCCGAGGGTCGGGTCGGCCGTCTTGCGCTCGTGATAGAGGCGGCGGCGCTCGCGGGCAGCCTCGCCGAACTCCATGTCAAGCTTCGCCTGCAGCTGTCCTGCAAAGCGCAGGCGGCGCATGCGTTCGGTCCGTTCCTTCGCATACGGAGCGAAGTTAGGTGCGGCGTCCGCCAGTGTTTCCTTAAGGATGTCGGAGACGATGCGTACGTCGCGGTACGTGATCGAGAGGCCAAGGCCATTGATCGGATCGTTCCAGCCGGCCGCGTCGCCGATGAGGACGCAGCCCGGAGCGAAGGGTTCGTCCGTCCAGCTGTCATTGTTGAAATAGGAAAAAAGCGGGCCAGCCGGCGTGCCGGCGGCGAGGGCGGCGTTATCCGGCGCGCAGGACATGCGGAAGGCTTCGAGGAAACGGCGGGCGCCGTCTTCGCCGTTGAAGCGGCCCTTCTCCTCAAGGGCATAACCCCCATAGACGCGGACGCGCCCCTCGCCCTGCGGAAAGGCGAGGAAGCCGAAACTGTCCTCGGTGCCGATCGCCTGCCGGGTGGGGTTCCAACCTTTGACGTTCTCGACGAGAAGCCCCGCGAACCAGTGGTGCGGCTTGTCCTGGTGCAGTTGAATGCCGGAGGCGGCGCGCACTTCGGACTGGCGGCCTTCGGCGCCGACGATCAGCGGCGCATGAGCGGTGTGTTGCTGGCCATTGTGCGTGTACGTCACCGAGGGGCTCGCGCCGAGCGTGATGGCGTCGACGATGACTGGGCGCAGGCAGGTGGCGCCTTCGGCGCGTGCGGCGTCATACAGCGTCTGGCAATGGCGCGGGTGGCCGAGGCAGAGCGGGCCCGGCACATCGGCGGCAAAGATGCCGAGGGGCAGCGGGGCGGCTTCGCAGTCTGCCGGGGCAAGGCTTTCGTCATAGGTGACGTGGTCGGTGATATGGTGGCCGCCGGCCGACATCAGCAGATCGTAGAGGCCTAGGCGCTTGGTTTCGGTGACGCCCCAGGGCGCGATCCATTCGCCGCGCACACGGTCTTCGTAATGCTCTGATTTCTCTAGCAGCAGCACGTTGCGTCCGGCGCGGGCCGTGACAGCGGCAAGCGCGCTGCCGCCAATGCCGCCGCCGACGATGACGAGATCGTAGGTCATGCGAGTTCCTCCGGGCGGCGTCTGACGCGCCGTGTGACCACATTCTGCGCCGCGCTGCGAAGCTTGGCAAACCTTGACTTTGGCGCCCTGACGCTGCGTCGGCTTCAGGCGAGGGCTCGGCGGACCGGCGCGAATGTCATCCGGTGAATGGCGCAAGGGCCGAGCCGCGTAAGCGCCTCTGCGTGGGCGGCGGTGCCATAGCCCTTGTGCTGGCTGAAGCCGTAGCCGGGGTGCTCAGTGCAGAAGGCCTTCATCTGCGCGTCGCGGTGCGTCTTGGCGAGGATCGATGCGGCGGAGATAGCGGGCTCGGTCAGATCGCCTTTGACGATGGCGCGGGCGGGCGCGGGCAGGTTTTTCGGCAGGGCATTGCCGTCGATCAGGACCGCGCCGGGGGCGCGGGCGAGGGCGGCGATGGCCCGCGTCATGGCAAGGAAGGTGGCTTCGCGGATGTTGAAGCGGTCGATCTCCTCGGGGCTCGCCTCTGCGACGGCCCAGGCGAGCGCGCGGGCGCGGATCTCCGGCGCAAGCCGGTCGCGGGCGGCTTCGGAGAGTTTCTTAGAGTCCGTTAGTCCGGCAATGGGGCGCCCCGGATCAAGGATCACCGCGGCTGCGGTGACGGGCCCAGCCCAGGGGCCGCGCCCGGCTTCATCAACGCCGCAGGTGAGGAGGGATGGCATCGTTTCAGCCAGCGGTTGGAACAATTCTGTCCGCATAGCGCAGCACGCGTTTCCAGCCGTCTTCCTCGCGCGGGAAAACGGTCGTGACGCGCAGCGCCATGGCTGGGAGCGCAAGGCGGCTCGCGGCGATTGCGGCGGTAAAACTCCCAGCAGACATGTGGTGTCGCCTTTCGGGCGTCGGACTTGCGCTCTTGAATGAGCGGGAGTCGGGACCAGTGGCTAGGTATGGACGATCTTGCACAGCGCGACTTCAGTCATAGCCCAGGAATGCCCGAAGGTTCGCCAGTACATTGCGATCAAGGCAAAGTTCGCGGTGATCGAGCCCGGAGACGCCGCAGACTTCCGCGCCCGCCAATTTGGCGGCAACGGCTGCTATGTCATCCAGCGGGCAAACGGTGTCAGCATCCGAGCCGACGAACAGCAGTTTGCCAGCAAAATTCGATAAGGCGGCTTCGAAGTCGAACGGTCCGATTTCGCCGCCGCCCGACGCGGCCACGATTTCCAGCGCGCGTTGAAGCGCGGCGGGGTCCACGCCGATCCGCCGCTTGCTTTCGGCCCAGCCGAGAACGGGCGGTGCGATCAGGATGACGTAATCCGCCTTCGCCCCGCGTTTCAGCGCATTCGCTGTGGCCACACACCCGAACGAATGCGCGATGATGGCGTCGATTGGCGCTTCGGCTTCGCACACGGTATAGACCGATTGGCCCGCAGCCTCACCCCCGAAATCAGCAGACTTTGAGGCGCCATGGCCGGGCAGGTCCATCAACAACACGGGCCGCGAATTCACGATAAAATCCTGCGCGAACTGGCGCCAGATCCTATGCGTATCGTTCCAGCCGTGGACGAACAAGGTCGCCGGGCCCGCGTGCGCGCGCCATAACGGCGTCTCGCCGGCATCGCATCGTGCATTGGGCGCGAGCATGTTCTGGCCGGGCGCCGCGCTCGGCGAGGTGGGCACAAGCTCGGCGAGCAGGGCTCTGACGGCGTGTTCGATTGAATCGGTCATGCAGGCATATCTCCGAATTCTGACTTTTCGGCGAACCGGCCATCCCGTCAATGCAGCCACGAAACAATCGGCCTGCGCCCGATGCCTGTTTGTGCCGCGAGCCCGCCTGCTTGCCTGTGTCTGACGGGAACCGGCGAAAATGGACCGCCGTGCCTAATGATTTTTAAACCTCGGTTTGATATCATTCTTTGGCCGAAACAAGCCGCAGGACGAAACCCATGAACCTTTATCATTGCATGGTTGAGCTCAAGAGCGGAGACCGCGCGCTCCAGTTCGCGGCTGCCGCAGATGCCTGGCTCGGCCACCTGAAATCCGAGAAGATCATCAGCGACTGGCGCCTGCTGCGCCGCAAGTTTGGCCTCGCCTCTGGTCAGCATACCGACTTTCTCATCGAAATCGAAGTCGAGAGCATGAGCGAGCTGGAAAAGGCTTTCAGTCTCCTGTCAAAGATGGATGACGAACATACCCGCCGCTACGAATTCATGCACAGCCTGATCGGGTCGATGGAAGTTGGGCTCTACCGGCCATACCCGGATCCTGAGCAACGCGAGCGCATCGCGCTCCTTTGATCCCTTTGCCGATTTCAAGGGCGAAGGGAAACTGACGCCGCCGAATGACGGCGTCATGCAGGGCGCAAGTTCACACGCATGATCAGCCAGCAGACCGACCCGACGCACCGCAAAGCGGCGCGCGCGTTTGCGTATGACTGGCCTCGAACCTGACAAGGTTCCCGCGCTGGGCAGACACCCCCCCCCGAGAGGCGGGCTTTTTTTCTTCGTCCCCCATCTGTCAAGATCAAGGAGACTGACATCAGTTTTCAGGCCGATAACGAGATCGACACGCTGGCGCGCGACATGAACCCGAGGGCGGCCGCGGCCTTTGAAGCGGCATGTCCGGACTTTGCGAGACCGGGCTGGAGGCGGGCGCGCATTGCTGTGGAGATTTTGCGTTTGGCACGGCTGCAATGGCTTCAGCCCGGCAACGAAGCGCAGATCATCGCGCCGGCAGCGCTCCGGCGCGAGGTGGCTGCGGGCGTCCACGCGGTGCATACATGACCGGGTGTCGATCTGGCCCGCGTTGGCGCGTCAGGGACTTTCAACTACCCGGCGGCCCGTGGCCGGGAAGTCTGTAAAGAAGCCGGTCGCGCCAGCCGCGAGGGCGGCCCGGATCTCCTCCTCGGGCGTTGCCGCCCAGTCGGGCTTGTCATCGTCGCGGAAAGTCCAGGTGTGGACGGCAAGGCCAAGCGCCCGGGCCTCGGCGGCATACCCTGTCGGCGCGCCGGTATCCGGGTCAATCAGCAGGGATTTGTATGGCCCGACACCTTGGGCATAAGTCGCGATCTCGGCTAGCGGGATATTGGCGTGCGCGCCGGGTTGCCAGTCACGCGGAAAAACAAGCTGGACGCGCGGCGTTTCGATCCGCTTACTGAGGGTTTTCAAGATTTCCGGCTCGAAACTCTGTATGAAGACGTTTGCGTCTGGTCCGTCGAGACCGGCCGCGGTGAGGGCGTCCACCATCGCCGCCGCCATATCGAGGCCGGCGGCGATGTGTTCGGCAGGCCATTTCGTTTCGGGATAAAGCCCGACCACCCGGCCCCGCGCGGCGCCGTCGCGCTTCGCTAGGGCGATGATCTCATCAAATGTGGGGATATCATAAAGTCCGTCATAGGACTTTGACCGGCCATCGCGGACCTGCTTCGCGCGTAGCGTTTTCAGCTCGGCGGCCGTGAAATCGAAAGTCCACCAGTCCGTCAGGGTTTGGCCTTCCGGCCCGGTCAGCGTCCGTTTTCGGCCCGCAAACCCGGGCCGCGCGGCGATGTCAGTCGAGTCCGACAGCCACGGATCATGCCGGGCCATCAGGACGCCGTCGGCGCTCATCACAAGGTCCGGCTCGATGTAGTCTGCGCCTTGCGCGATCGCGAGACGGTAGGCTTCGAGCGTATGTTCCGGCCGCTCACCGCTGGCGCCGCGATGGGCGATTACGACGGTCTGTTCCGGACCCGGCATTACAGACGGTGTGGCGCAGGCTGCAAGGAGGCTAAGGAAGGCAGCGGTCAGGACATGGCGCATCATCAGTTCTCCTGTTGGACGCATCTCATCGCATGCTTTTGTGACGGCCGCATCTCGCTTCGTGAGGGCTTCTCGCAACGTGATGTCTGGCCTTTCCCGGCGGGCAGCGCCAGCATGGACAAAACGGAGGAGACGGACATGGATTTCGGACTGAAGGACAAGGTGATCTTCATTGCGGGCGCGAGCCGGGGCATTGGCTATGGCATCGCCGAGAGCCTCTTGGGCGAGGGCGCGAAAGTGGCGCTGACGGCGCGCGGGGCCGAGGCGCTGGCCGAGACGAAAGCTGAGTTTGCAAAGCGCTTCGGCTCGGACAGGGTCTGGAGCTTTGCGGGCGACCTGACGCAGACCGCGCCGATCGAGGAAGCGCTGGCCAAATGCGAGGCGGAGTTCGGGCCGATCACCGGGGCGGTGGCGAACGTGGGGCTGTCGCCGTCGCCGTTGGGTCTCGATGTGTCGGACGATGAGTGGCAGGCGGGGCTCGACCAGAACCTGAACTCTGCCTTCCGGCTGGCGCGCGGCGCCATTCCGCGCATGGCGAAGAATGGCGGCGGCAGTTTCCTGTTCATCAGCTCGATTGCAGGGCTTGGCGCGCTCGGCACGCCGCTCGACTACGGCGCGACCAAAGCGGCGGTGAACCATCTCTCGACCAGTGTGGCGCGGTTTGCCTTCGATACGAAAGTCCGTGTCAATACGATCGCGCCGGGCAATATCATCTTTGCCGGGAACAATTGGGAGAAACAGTCAACTGGACCGCGCGCGGAGAACTGGTGGCGCTGGATCAAGCGGGAGGTGCCGATGAAGCGATTCGGCACGCCGCAGGAGATCGGCGATACGGCAGCGTTTCTCTTGTCCGAGCGGGCGAGTTTCATCAACGGCGCCGTGATTGCGGTCGATGGCGGGCAAACGCGGTAAACCGGGCGGGCGACCACGTCCTGAGCCTCATCCCGGCTTTCACCGTGATGTCGAGATGGGATCGCGCTTAACGTTCCGTTTGCGGATTATTGAATCCCGGCGCCCACAACCGGCTGGGCCGAGATCTTCTGCTTGGCGGGGCCGAAGCAATCGCCGCGCTTCAACGCGATCTTGGACGGAAAATCTGGCTTCTGGAACTTCACTTCGGCGACGCCTCAGCGTTGCCAGGTCTTGCCTTCGGCGTCGACGAGGCTGGCGGCGCAGACGGGCCCGGCATCGGCCGCTTCAACCCAGTACCCCTGGTAGGCGCCGCGGCCACTAAAATACCCACCAAGGCCTGGCACGAAGATATAACCCGGCTCAAGGCCGCCTTCCGGCTTGTAGCTCAGGATGGCCGTGGCGCCGGCGTCGCGCTCATAGACGATCTGGTTGCCGCTGGGCAGGGCCCAGACTTCATCCGCATGGGCGGCAAGCGGGGCGGCGGCGAGGAGGGCGGCGAGGGCAAGGCTACGTAACATCAATCAGGTCTCCTGCGGAAAGCTGTCAGCTAATCATGCGAGGCGAAAATTGATAGCTGGATTTGATTGCCTCACACCACGCGTGCCTTCAGGCTCGTCAGCCACGGCACAAGCGCGGCGTTGACCTCAGCGGGGCGTTCCTGCTGGGTCCAGTGGCCGCAGCCAGGAAGAACGACGGCCGTCTCAAGATTCGGGACGGCGGGGCGCATCTTACCGATCGGGTCGTCCACCAGCCCGAAGCCGTTGAAGGCCGGGTCCTTGTCGCCCGCGATGAAGCAGGCCGGCTGAGCGATGGTCCGGCCCCGGAAGGGCGAGAGGAATTCAAAGTCGCGCGTGTGGTTGCGGTAGCGGCTCATCGGGCCGAACAGGCCTGAGCGTTTGAACTCAGCTTCATAGAAAGCGAGGTCGGCGCCGGTCATCCAGTAAGGCATCACGTCCGGCACCGTCAGGGTGTCCATGAGCGTGGCGCTCGAAGGGAGGCCAAGTTTCCAGTCGCCCTCTTTCGCATCGCCCGAGATGGAGAAATAGAACCCCTTGAGGAAGGCGGTGAGATTTGCTTCGAGCGCGGCCTCGGCGCGGCCGGGGTCCCGGAAGTAGGACTGGTAGAAGAACCGGTTGCGATCGTCGAAGACGCGCTGGATCACATCGTCGAAGGAAAACTCCGGCGCCCCGAAGAAGGGCACCGAGAGCGCCGCGACGGCGGCGATCCGGTCCGGGTGGAGGAGGGACGTGTTCCAGACCTGCGGCGCGCCCCAGTCATGGCCGATGAGGGTGAAGGGCACGCCGGGCGACAGCGCAGCGCCGACGCCGAGGATGTCGCCGATCAGCGCCTCCATCCGGTAGTCCGCAACCTCCGGCAGGCGGGACGAGCCGCCATAGCCGCGCACGTCCATCGCAGCGGCGGTGAAGCCGGCGGCGGCGATGGGGGCGATCTGGTGGCGCCAGGAATACCAGCTCTCCGGAAAGCCGTGCACCATCAGAACAAGCGGGCCGGTGCCTTCGAGGGCCACGCGGATCTGCGCAGCGCCTGCATCTATAGTGCGAAATTCGGGCATGCTTGCCTCCCCTTGTTTGCCTGAAGCTGCGACAGGGCGTGCATGGCGGCAAGCCGCTCCCACGCGGAAAGCCTTGCGGAAACCTCCGGCGCAAGGTTCAATCGCCCCCGCAACTCAGAACACAAAGGGCATCCCCCATGGCCGAACTTCTCGCATCGCCCGCCTTCTGGGGGTCGCTTGCCACGCTGACCTTCCTTGAGGTCGTACTCGGCATCGACAATTTGCTGTTCATCTCCATCGCCACCGGCAAGCTGCAGGGCGAGGAGCGCAAACGCGCCAGCCGCATCGGCGTCTGGGGCGCGATGGTCCTCCGGATCATCATGCTTTCCCTGATCTTTGTGATCATCGGGCTCGACAAGGAGCCCTTGTTCCATTTGCCCCATTGGTTTGCGGAGTTTGCTGCTGGCGGCGTGGATGAAACCGCGCATCACATTGAGGAAATCACGATCAAGGACCTGATCCTGTTCGCGGGCGGGTTGTTCCTGCTCTGGAAGGGCACGCAGGAAATACACGCCTCTGTCGAGGGCACCCACCATGAGGAAACGACCGCGAAGGCGACGTTCACAAATGTCGTGATCCAGCTCTTCGTCATCAACTTCGTGTTCTCACTGGACTCGGTCATCACCGCGATCGGCATGACCGACATCCTCGCCGTGATGGTGGCGGCGGTGGTGCTGTCCACGCTGGTCATGGCGGTAGCGGCCGATCCGCTTTCGAAGTTCATCGCAGAGCACCCGACGACGAAGATGCTGGCGCTGGCCTTCATCCTGCTGGTCGGCGTGGCGCTGGTCGCTGATGGCCTCGGCTTCCACATTCCGCGCGGTTATCTCTACTTTGCGATTGCCTTCTCGCTGGCGGTGGAGCTGCTGAATATCCAGACCCGAAAGAAGTCTGAGACCAAAGGTCCGCTGCATTGAATCACCAGACCCGTCTCCCTCGAAGGAGAGCGGGCTCGGAAAAATGGAAGGAACAGAAGTATGACGGCGCATCATATCAAACTTGAGAAGCGCGATGACGGCGTCGCCATCCTGACTATCGACCGCGCCGAAAAGCGCAATGCAATGACCTATGCGATGCTGTTCGCCTTCATCGAAAAGGTGCGGGAGGTCTCCGCAGACGATGCGGTCCGTGTATTGATTGTCACAGGCTCTGGCGGCGCGTTCTGTGCGGGCACCGACCTCGCCGACCTCTCCACGATCCCGGGCGAGACGCGCGGCGTGCGGGGTGAGGCGCACGAGGGCGATGTCTGGTGGCCGCTGGTCGCTTGCCCGAAGCCGGTGATCGGCGCGATCGATGGCTACGCCGTCGGCATGGGCGCCGAGTTTTCAAGCCAGTGCGACGTGCGCATCGTCACGAACCGCGCGCGCTTCGCCTGGAACTTTGCGCACCGCGGCCTTGTGCCGGACACCGGCGCCGGCAGCTGGATACTGCCGCGCCTGATCGGCCACAGCCGCGCGCTGCGGCTGCTCTATTCCGGCGGGTTCCTTGAGGCGGCCGAAGCCAAGGAGATCGGCTACGCCAACGAGGTCGTCGCGCCTGAAGCCTTGATGGAGGCCGCGCTCGCCGAAGCGCGCAGGTATCTCGCCTCCTCGCCTTTCTCGATCCGCCACATGAAGGCGCTGGTCTATGAAGGCCTCGCGCGGGAACTCCCCAATCATATGAAGGCGCACGTCACGGCGCTCGCGGCATGTTTCAAATCGGACGATCACAAGGAAGGTGTCGCGGCCTTCCTCGAGAAGAGGCCAGCCAAGTTTGTCGGAGCCTGAGAGGGCAATTCAGCCAAGAAGCTCGAGGTGAGCAAGCCAGCCTGTTGCGGACAGGGAACACCGGCCGACCCCTTGGCAGTTGAAGACGCCGCCGCTGAACTCCGAGTTCAGGATCCACCGCGACGTGCGTAACGGCAAAGACGTGCTGGTCTGCGCCGCCGGCAAGACCGTGCAGCTCTGCGACGCGCGCTACCTGCAGGACCAGCGCTCGATGCTGAAGGCGCATGGGGACTGGATGGAGCTGGCTCAGCCGACGAGCAGAAAGACGCCAAGGACGGAACCGTCGAAGCCTGGGGGCGGTCTACCGCAAATCCGGTTGGCGGTTGGTACGGCCTCAAGCAAGGCCTGCGCGGCCGATTCGGCATGTATGTGCCGCCATTGATGGAAGCGCTCTGCCTCGCCGAAGTGGAGCAAAATCCGCGCGGTAACCGGATGCGGCCGATCTGACCGCCGGCTGTGCTTAACTCAATCAGCCGATGAAAAACGCGTTGAGCCTGTTGCCGTCCAAATCCCGGAAATATGCAGCTTAGAATGTGTCGCTACGTGGTCCCGGAGGGCCTTCGTCGGTGCCGCCCAATCGCAAAGCAAGCTCATAGATCCGGTCCACTTGCGCCTTGCTGCTCGCTTGCAGCGCGGCCATCACATCATTGCCGTCACTGATCGCATTTTTCGTCGAACGGATAGCACACGCCGAGACCCGCTGCGCCGCGCGTTAAGCCCCAAGCGACGGATGTGTCCATCGTGAACATTCGGGGTGTGCCGGGTTCTGCTGCGATTTCATCATAGAATGTCGCCGCGCTTTCGAGGTTCCGCGTCCCGATCGTGACATAAACAATCATCTTCACCCTCCCCAACTGATCGGAACAAAAAAAGAACTTTTGTCGCCTGTCCAGTCCTGCTTCGCGATCCGGGTTTGACGCCGCGCGCGCGTCCGGCTTGAACAGGCAAAAGTTGCCATGGAGCCTGCGATGACCCTTCCCAATGCCTATGCGATCAAGGTGCACAAGACCGGCGGACCCGAAGTCCTGACGCTGGAAGCCTCGCCGCCGCGCGCGCCGGGGCCGGGCGAGGTGCTGGTGCGCCAGACGGCCGTCGGCGTGAATTTCATCGACATCTATTTCCGCACGGGGCTCTACCCGATGCCGCTGCCCTATGTTCCGGGTACGGAAGGTGTAGGCATTGTCGAAGAGGTCGGCGAGGGCGTCACGAATGTCGGGCCCGGTGACCGCGTCGCGTACATGGGCCGCGGCACCTATGCCTCGCACTATACCGGCGCCGCGAACACCGTGGTGCCGCTCCCCGCCGGAATCAGCGACGAGGAAGCGGCCGCCGTCCTGTTGAAGGGCATGACGGCCTGGATGCTGCTCGAAGAAATCCGTCCGCTGCAGAAGGGCGAGACCGCCCTCATCTGGGCGCCCGTCGGCGGCGTCGGCACATTGCTCACCCCCTGGGCCAAGCACATCGGAGCGCGGGTCATCGCGGTGACTTCCAGTGCCGAAAAGGCCGCGAAGGCGAAGGCGCTCGGCGCCGATGAGGTGATTGTCGGCTATGACGACGTCGCCAAACAGGTCCGCGCCCTGACCGGCGGCAAGGGCGTTGACGTTGTCTATGACAGCGTCGGCAAGACATCCGCTGAGGCCTCGCTGTCGAGTCTCAAGGGGCGCGGCTGGTGGATGACCTATGGCAATGCGTCCGGCGCGGCTGACCCCGTCCCGCCGGGAAGATTGGCCGCCGGCGGTTCGCTCGTGATGACCCGGCCGACACTGTTCAACTTCACCGACACGCCGGAATCCCTCGCCCGCGGCGCGGGGCGCCTGTTCAGCCTGCTCGAGAAAGGCGTGCTGACGGCCGACATCGGCCAACGCTTCGCCCTGAAAGAGGCCGGCGAGGCGCACAAGGCCCTCGCCAGCGGAACAACATCCGGCGCGACCTTGCTGCTGCCCTGACCGCGTTTTCCATGACTTCGCCGTAATCCGGGAGCAGCTTCGGACCTGCAAAGGGAGGCTCACATGAAGGCATTATGGCTCGTTCTGCTGGTGGCCGGGATCGGGGCCTGCGCACACCACGCGGCAGGTCAGGCCACTACGGCAGAGCTGCACGCCGCCCATGACTGGCAGCATGAAGACGGCGCGGTCCTCGACAAGGCCATGTCGCGCCACGCAGACCGGCTCGCCAAGGGCGCCAGCCGCGCCGCCGCCATCGCTCAGCTGAGCGAGGCAGGATATGCCTGCCTCTACGGCGAAGCGCATGAGGATTATCCGGAGCCCGCCGCCGTCTGCGCGCGCAGCTTCGCCCCGCGGGCCTGCCAAATGGACTGGGAAGTGGTGATCACCAGCGATCCCGTCCTGCCGGACAGCATCGACTCCTCGGGCGGTAAGTTCCGCCGTGATTGTGTGGGGATCGACCGCGACTGGCCGGAACCCATCAAATCCGCCATCGATGACCAGCTGGCGCCGGGGCCGGCGCTGCCAGCCGCCTCGAACTGACCGAAGCAACCTGTCCGCGACTTAATCTGCGAGCTGTGCCGGCTTGGTAGACGGGCTGGCCCCGCCCGGTAGTATGCGTGCCTGACTTCACAAGGAAACGGCCCATGCTGCGCTCGATGACAGCGGCCCTTCTCATCGCCGCCTGCACGCCTTCCGCGCTTGCAGGAACCGAGACGGGAGACGCGGCGTTGAAAGCCGCGATGAAAAGCTTCTTCGTGGTCGTGCCCGCCGATGCGGCGACCGGCAAGCCGGTGGCCGAAGTGCGCGGCAATGCCGATGGCACAGACACGCAGACCGTCGTGGTTGCCTTCATCGACGCAGCCGACGCGGCGGCCGAGATGAAAACGGCAGGCCTCAGCGCCAGCAGCGAAGGGCGTCTCGTCAACGGCGCGGAACTCGTCGGCCTGACGGAAGGCGAAGTGGTCTGGCGCACGAGCAAGCCGAACGCCGACATCGTCAACACTGCGCCCACCGTCCCGCCCGTCTTCTACATCACCAATGCAGCTGGCGATTCCCTGACCCAAACCATCAACGGACAGGAAAAAGTGCTGTTCTATCTCGACGCCGTGGCCGCCGATGCCGCACGCGTCGCCGTGCAGAACGGACTGTCCGCGGCCCGCAAGCCGGCGTACCTGTCCATTGTTGCGGCGGATTTCGTGGGTCTCGTCGAGGGCGTGCAGGCGGGCAAGGTGAAGAACGCCCACTTTGTCTCCTCCCCCACCGTCGTGCGCTGGGCCAGCCAGTGGGACAAGGGCGCGCGCCTGATCAAGGATTACAAGCCGCAGGCGGATTGACGCGGGGCCGATTATTGGTCACCCGGCGAAAGGACACGATCGTCCGCCGGAGCAGACCGAATGGCGTTGAAGATTGCCAACCGCCAGGCGCGCCGGCTTTGGCTGGACGCGCAGGGCCTGTCGGCGCCGCCGACCGGGCCGGTGGATCTGGCCGGTACGATCCGCAAGCTCGGCTTCGTGCAGCTCGACACGATCCGCGTCGTGGCGCGCGCCCACGACCATATCCTCTGGAGCCGCAACCAGAATTACCGCGAGCCGATGCTGGAAGTTTGCTTGGCCCGCGACCGCCACGTGTTCGAACACTTCACGCATGATGCCTCGCTGATCCCGATGGACTTCTATCCGATGTGGCAGCGCCAGTTCCGCCGGATGGAAGAGAAAGTGCGCGGCTGGGAATGGCACCGGGGCATGCTCGATGAGGCAGGCCGCGCCGCCATCCGTGCACGGATCGAGTCCGAAGGCCCGCTCAGCACCAAGGCGTTCGACACGAAAATCGAAGGCAAGCGCGAGATGTGGCGCCGCCCGCCGCACAAGCTGGCGCTCGATTACATGTGGTATGCCGGGGAGCTGTCGACCTCGCACCGCGAAGGCTTCACCAAGTATTATGACCTTACGGAGCGGGTGATCCCCAAGGCCGTGCGCGAGGCGGCGCATGCGGATGACGCGCAGGTGGACTGGCTCTGCCGCGAGGCGCTTGCCCGCCTTGCCTTCGGCACACCGGGGGATATCCAGCGCTTCTGGGCCGCTGCCGATCTCGGCGAAGTCAAGGCCTGGACCGAGGCAAACGCCGCTGGCCTTGTGCCCGTCGAGATCGAGTCCTCGCGCGGCGAGTGGACGCCCGCGCTCGCCCTGCCGGACATCGAGGCGCTGCTCGCCGCCGTGCCGTCGCCTGCGCCGCGCCTTCGCCTGCTCAATCCCTTCGACCCCGTGATCCGCGATCGCAATCGCCTGACGCGCCTTTTCGGCTTCGACTACCGGATCGAGATCTTCGTGCCGGAAGCCAGGCGCCAATGGGGCTATTATGTCTACCCGCTGCTGGAGGGCGACCGCTTCGTCGGCCGCATCGAGGTCAAATCCGACCGTCAGGCGGGCCAGCTCAGCGTCCTCCATTTCTGGCCCGAGCCCGGCGTGAAATGGACGGGTGCACGGCAGGCGAAACTCGAAGCTGAACTCGGCCGCCTTGGGCGCCTCGTGGGAGCTGCGGACGTGGTGTGGCGCCCATAATCGCAGCACCGGCGGCCTTTATCCGGCGACTGGCAACATTTGCGCTTCGCTGCCGCGTTCGCGCCCCCATATAGGCGAGGCGCATCTCGCCGCCGGGGCCCCGATGATGATCACACCTGAAAACCTCCTCGCTCTGGCCATTTTCGTGCTCGCCAATCTGGCAGCGGCCTCCACCGGCGCCTTCTTCCGCCCGGGCGCCTGGTACGCGGCGCTTGCCAAGCCCCCTTGGACGCCGCCGAACTGGGCCTTCCCGGTCACCTGGTCTGTGCTCTTTGTGCTCAACGCGGTGGCTGGCTGGCTGGTCTGGATCACAGGCGCGCCGGGCGCCGCGGCGGCGCTGGTGCTCTACGGCGTGAGCCTCGTCATCAATGCGAGCTGGTCGGGCGTGTTCTTCGGGCTGCGGCGGATGGAGACCGGCTTCTTCGTCGTTTGTGCGCTCTGGCTGTCGATCGCGGCAATCATTGTCGCCTTTGCGCCGATCAGCGTCATCGCGGCGGGGATGCTTGGGCCATATCTGACCTGGGTGACCATCGCAGCGGCACTGAATTTTCGGGTGTGGCAGCTCAATCCGGAAGAAACCGTCCGGGCATGAACGCGGCTACTTCGTATAGCCGAGCCGCTGGGCGGCCGCTTCAGCGTCCCAATAGGCCTCCTGCCGGTCGACGCTCCAGTAGCGCAGGCCGCCGAGCGGGATGGGCCGCCCCGTGACCGCGCAGGTCACGAAGCTGCCGGACGACAGGATCTCATAATCGTTGTCGCCGTAGCGAAGGCGGGCTTCCCCACCAGAATTTCCGGACCGTGAGAGCATGCCGGACCCTATGCCTCAGGCCGGTGAGAAAGAAAAGATGGCCGGAAAAAAGTTTCTTCTTTGTTCGCGTGAACAAATGGTGTACATTAATCTTCAGCACGGCAACCGGGGGCCTTGCCAAACCGGCCCCCATAGTAGACCTAAGTGGAGACGACGAATGACCAAGACCGCTCTTGCTCTCGTGCATAAGGAAACCGGCGTGGACAAACAAAAAGCTCTCGAAACGGCGCTCGGGAACATCGAACGCTCCTTCGGCAAGGGCTCGGTCATGCGCCTCGGTGACAAGAAATCGATGGACATCGAGGCGGTGTCGACCGGCTCGCTCGGCCTTGACATCGCGCTCGGCATTGGCGGGCTTCCGAAAGGCCGGATCATCGAAATTTTCGGCCCCGAAAGCTCGGGTAAGACGACTCTGGCGCTGCATTGCGTCGCCGAAGCTCAGAAGAACGGCGGCGTGTGCGCCTTCATCGACGCCGAACATGCGCTCGATCCCGTCTATGCTGGCAAGCTGGGCGTGGACCTCGATGACCTCCTCGTCTCGCAGCCCGATTCGGGCGAGCAGGCGCTCGAGATTGCCGACACTCTGGTGCGTTCTGGCGCGGTGGACCTTCTGGTCATCGACTCGGTGGCCGCGCTCACTCCGCGCGCCGAACTTGAAGGCGAGATGGGCGACCAGCTCCCCGGCCTGCAGGCCCGCCTGATGAGCCAGGCCCTGCGCAAGCTCACGGGCTCGATCTCCAAGTCGAAGTGCATGG
>CAMEDD010000006.1 GCA_945913285.1 Candidatus Sulfopaludibacter sp. SbA3 | reverse complement strand
AGAAGGTCGGCGAGGATCAGCAGAACCGACAGCAAGCCGGTGAGACATAGCACGATCGTGCCGATACCTTTCGCCTCGGTCCAGCCGAAGAGGACCTTGGCCATCGGGTGGATGCCTTCGTCGCTGGTGCGCGACAGGGCGTTCACGGTCTCGGTTGCGCGCTTGACGAAGCGGCCGGACGCGTCGCGGACGGGGGGCGTGTCGTCGGTCATCGGAGATCCTCAAGGCCGGGCACGCTGCCCGCCGCAAAGGCCGGGCGCAGGAAGTCGCCGATTGGACCTGCGGCCATGAAGAGGACGACGCAGAGCGCGGCGGTGAAGAGCGGCGCCGCCACGGTGAGCACAGGCGCGCCGCCCGGGCGCTTGAATTCCTTCGCCGGCGGGGTGCCGGGCAGCGGCATCAGGCCGAGGATGGCGACCGGCAAGAGATAGGCGATGTTGAGCAGCGCAGAGACGATCAGCACAGCGGGTATCCAGGCAGTGCTCGCATCGGCGGCGCCCTGCAGCAGTTCGTATTTCGGCCACATGCCGCCGAAGGGTGGCAGGCCGATGATGGAGAACGAGGCAATCAAGAAGGCGGTGAATACCAGCGGCATCTTCCGGCCTAGGCCCTGCATGCTCGACACGGTGGTGAGGCCGGTCGCGACATAGATGGCGCCGGCGCACATGAAGAGCGTGATCTTGGCAGCGGCGTGTGCCGCGATCTGCAGCGAGCCGCCGAGTGCGCCTGCCTCCACCGCGAGCAAGGCGCCGAGCGTGACATAGGCGAGCTGCGCTATGGTGGAATACGCGAGCCGGGCCTTGAGATTATCCTGCCTCAGCGCGATCAGCGAGGCAGCGATGATGGTGAAGCCGGCGACGCCGAGGAGTACATCCCGCGCCGGGGTCGCCTGCAACAGGTCGAAACCGAAGATGTACACGGAGATTTTCATGACCGTGAAAACGCCGGCCTTCACGACTGCGACGGCGTGCAGCAACGCAGAGACCGGCGTGGGGGCGACCATCGCGCTGGGCAGCCAGAAATGGAACGGCATCAGCGCCGCCTTGCCGACACCGAACACGAACAGGACAAGCAGCGCGCTTGAGACGAAGGGCGAGAGCCCAGCATCAGCGAGCAGGCCGCCTTCGATGAAATCCAGCCGCTGGCCGGCAACGACCCACGTCCACATGATCGCCATTAGGAAGAAGCAGATGGAGGTGCCGAGCAGCGTGAGGAGATACGTGCGGGCGCCGCGCTGGGCGGCGGCGTCGCCCTTGTGGGCGACGAGCGGATAGGTCGAGAGCGTCAGCACTTCGTAGAAGATGAAGAGCGTGAAGAGATTGCCCGCCATCGCGACGCCCATCGCGCCGCTGAGGGCCAGCGCGAACCAGATGTAGAAGCGCGTCTGGTTGCGCTCGCGGTTGCCGCGCATGTAGCCGATCGAATAGAACGAGTTGACGATCCACAGCCCGCTCGCGACGAGCGCGAAGAGCGCGCCGAGTGGCTCGAGCTTGAAGGCGATCGCGAGGCCGGGAACGGTCTCGCCGATATAAAGTTCCGGACGTGCGCCGCCTGCGACCAGCAAGGTGAGCTGGATGACCACGGCAAAGAGGGCAACGGCCCCGGCGATCGTGACGCCTTCACGCAGGGTCGGCACCTTGCCGAAAAGCGCGACGCTAACCGCGACCAGCAGCGGCAGGCAGAGGGCTGCGGCGATCAGCAGCTGCGGCGTCATTGCGCAGCCCCCAGTCCGAGGGCCGCCGCGGCACCGTCTGCCGCAAGGCCGGCCGGGAAGCCCGCGTCGATGCCGTAGAAGATGTTCACCAGCGCAAGGATCCAGAGCGGGATCAGCAACAGGAGCGGCGCCTCCTTGTTGTTCTTTCGCGGATTGAGCGGCGGCTCGAAGAACACCGCCTGCAGAACCCGCCCTATGTAGATCACGGACAGGAAGCTCGCGAAGACAAGGACCACCGCAGCCCACCACCAGCCCTGGTCCAGCAAGGCGTAACCGAGTTGCAGCTTGGAGATGAAGCCCGCCGTGAGCGGCACGCCGATCAGCGAGAGACCGGCAATCGCGAAGGCCGCCATCGTGAAGGGCGCCGAGCGGCCGAGGCCGGCAAAGTCGCGGATTGTGCTGCCCTGATAGGCGAAGCAGATACCGGCCACCGCCATGAACAGCGCGCCTTTCATGAGCGCGTGGGTGAACAGGTGCAGCAGGCCCGCTGACACGCCTGCGGCCGTGCCGACCGAGATGGCGAGGAGAATATAACCGACCTGCGCCACCGACGAATAAGCGAGCATCCGCCGGACATCTGTCTGGAAGATCGCCTGGACGCTGCAGATCACCATGGCCGCCATGGCGAGCGGCGCGAGCACCCATTGGAGGACTGCGGACTCGAACGCCAGGTCCGGCTGGAAGATCGTGAACAGCCAGCGGATGAGCGAATAGAGCGCCACCTTCGTGGCGGTCGCCGACAGGAACATCGACACAAAACCCGGCGCGTAGGCGTAGGCGTTCGGCAGCCACTGGTGCAGCGGCCACATGGCGGCCTTTAACCCGAGCCCGACTAGGATGAAGGCAAGGCCTGCCTGAACGCTGCGGTTACCGGAGAGTCCCGGCATCTGCTCGGCAATGTCCGCCATGTTGAGCGTGCCGGTGGCGGCGTAGAGTAGCCCGATGCCTATCACATAGAAGCTAGCGCCGAGGGTGCCCATGACCAGGTAGCTGAACGCGGCGGGCAGCGCACGGCGGTCCTTGCCGGCGCCCATGGCGACCAGCACGTAGGTTGCCAGCGAGCTGACCTCGAGGAAGACGAAGAGATTGAACGCATCGCCGGTGGCAGCAACGCCCGCAAGACCGGCAAAGCAAAGCAGGAAGGCGCACAGCAAGAGGTTCAGCCGCTCGCCCTTAAATTCGGCCGCAAGGGTGGGCCAGGCGATAAACGAGGCCAGCGCGCCCATGCCTGTAATCAGCACAAGGATCATGGCATTGAGCGCATCGACCCGGAACTCGATGCCGATGGGCGGTTCCCAGTTGCCGAGTGCATAGCTGATCGCGCTGCCGGGCACTTCCTGGATGATCGCGAGCAGGATCAGCGAAAACCAGAAGGCGGCAGCTGTACCGGCGACCGTGAGTATCCAGGCGAGGCGGTTGCTGGGGCTGAGCGCCAAGAGCGGCGCCAGCAGCATCGGTACGACGACGACAAGGACGGCGGCATGCCGGACCGCCCAGTCCGGCGCCGAGGTCAACACAGGTTCGAGGATCATCTGACCACCTCGCCGCTTGTTCTGGCGGCGTCAGCGTCTTCGGCCATCTGGACCTTGACGTCAGAGGCGTAGATCTCGTCGGCCTCGATGGTGCCGTAGGACTCGTTGATGCGCACGATCAGCGCAAGGCCGAGCGAGAGCGTGGCGACGCCGACGACGATGGCCGTGAGCATCAGGACGTGTGGCAAGGGATTGGAATAAACGTGAACCAGTTCGGCGACGCCTTCACCGCGATAGGCGTCTTTGGGCATGTCCTCGGCGAGGAGAACCGGCGCGGTGGCATTCGCAACATTAGCAAGCTTCACGTAAAACAGGCAGATTGTCGTCTGGAACAGCGAAAGACCGACGAGGCGCTTGATCAGGTTTTCAGCCGAAAAGGCTATGTAGAGCCCGATCATCATAACAGCGATGATCGCCCAATAACTGCCGCGCTCGAGGATGATGTCCCACATGGCTACCAGTCCTCGTCCCGGATTTCAGCGACGCGGCCGGCCAGCGCATAGAAGATCGACACCATCGCGCCGGCGACCGCGAACAGGACGCCAATCTCGACGAGGATGATGCCGGTGTGCTGGCCGTTATGTCCGCCCGGCGGCTCGTTGAAGAGCGCCTGGTATTCGAGGTATTGCCCGCCCTGCACCATCGCCCAGACGCCGACGCCGCCATAGATGAGCACGCCGGCGGCCGCGAGACCGCGGGCAAACCAGGGCGGCACGGCGCGCATCGCCTCAGCGAGGCCAAAGATCAGCGCGTAGAGAATGACCGCGACCGCGAGCACGACGCCCGCCTGAAACGCGCCGCCGGCGCTGACTTCGCCGTGGAACTGGACATAGAAAGCATAGATCGTGATCAGCGGCAGCAGGGTCTTCGCGATGACACGGAGGATCAGGTGATGGTCGCTTTTCATGGCACCTTGTCCTCCTTCTTCAGCTTACGGAGCGTCTCGGCCAGCGAGCGTTCGCCGAAGCCGAGTAGCAGCACGACCGCAAGACCGGCGATGAAGACGACCAATGTCTCGCCGAGCGTATCAAAGCCGCGATAGCTGGCGAGCACGGAAGTGACGACGTTCGGCACGCCGGTATCGGCCCAGTTGATCTGGAGATAGGTGAGGCCGACGCCGGTATTGGCGGGCGAGGCCGGATCACCCGCAGCGGGCAGGTCGGATGTGGCGTAGATAAGCATGGCGCCGGCCGCGATGCATACGGCGAGCGGGCCGAGCCGCGCGAACCGGCGTTCGGGCTTGGCGTTGCGCGAGGTCAGCAGGATCGCCCCGAGCAGGACGGCCGTCGACATGCCAGCGCCGACTGCGGCTTCGGTGAAACCGACATCCACTGCGTCCACGAGGATGTACCAGGCGGCGCACACCAGCGAGTAGATGCCGGACAGCATCACGATGGCGAACAGGTTGCGCAGGTGCGCGATGGCGACGCCCATCACGAAGAGAATGCTGAGCAGCAGCGCGCTGATGATCGAGGTCGAGGCTTCGCCCATCATGTCGCCCGTCATGGAGACACCTCCCCGTCCGGCTGGCCTTTGCGCATTGGGCCGATCTTGGGCTGGAGCCCTGCGGTCAGCGCCGCATTGGCCAGCACGTGAGAACTTGTCGCGCTCGTCAGCATAAGGAAAATCAAGATGCAGACGATCTTGACGAGGACGATCCAGTCCGGCGCCATCAGCGCCATACCCAGCAGGACGAAGCCGGCCCCCGACGTATCGGTAACCGAGGCGGCGTGCAGGCGGGTATAGATGTCCGGAAACCGCAGAACGCCTATCGTCCCGACGATGCAAAGGAGCGCGCCGAGCAGGCAGAGCGCGCCGCCGAAGGCGGTGCGGACTGTGTTCCAGTCAAGCGTCATCATGTTAGCGGCTTCAGGCATTGGGTTCGCCTCCCGCGATCGGGGCAACGGCGCGGGGTTCGCCCCGCCGGGCCAACGGCACCTGGAAGGATCGGTAACGGAAGAATTTCAGCACCGCGATGGTCGAGGTGAAATTGATCAGCGTGTAGAGGATGGCGATGTCGAGGAAATCCGGTCGGCCCATCACGAAGCCCATGAGGCCGATCAGAAGCACGGTCTTGGTGCCGAAGGAATTCACCGCCAGCACGCGATCATATAGCGTCGGCCCCATCAGTGCACGGATGAGCAGGAGGCACATCGACACGATGAGCGCGATCAAGGCAGCCATCATCATGATGCGGCGCCCCTCGGGTCTGCGGCGCGCGCACACCGGGCATCCATGCTGATAAAGGATTCCGGGACAGTGTTTGCTTCATATAGTCCGTGAACGAGCATCTTGTCGCCTTGGATCTCGACCGTCACCGTGCCCGGTGTCAGCGTGATCGAATTGGCGAACGTGACCTTGGCGAGATCGGACTTGCAGGTGGTGCGCACCTTCACGAGCGCAGGGCTGATATCGAGATCGGCGCGCAGGCAGGCGCGAATCACCACCCAGTTTGCCTTCAGCACTTCCCATGCCAGCCATGGCACATATGCGAGAAAGCCCAGTAGACGCGCATATGGAGAACCTTCGCGGTCCACGATCTTGAACCGCAGGCTGAGGATCAGTGTCAGCACGACCGAAACAGCTGCGAAGCCGAGCATCAGGGGCTTGTAGTGACCGGAATTGGCCATCCAGAATGCGGCCGCGGCGAGGAGTATTCCGACTAGGTACACGGCGGTCCCCCCTGGTCGCTAACGGCTCAGATGACCCTTCACCTAAAGTCCACCGCTCGGTTTGGGAAGTGCGATTTGCCGCAGCCGGGCTAATTTCCGAACACGAGCCGCGCGGTGCGCTGGGAGGCGGAGTAGCTGTCTTCCTCATTGGCAGGCTCGCCCATTTCCTGCGCCTGGCGCAGCGCGCCGGGCGAAAAGGCCGCAGACAGCGACCAGTTCCAGTAGCGCAGCGTGGTCTGCGCCTTGGCGACCGACAGGACTTCGTAGGTTTCGGCGACGTTCGTGAAAACCGGGTTTGGCTGCCCGGGCGCCAGTTCGAGCGGGTGGCGCAGCGCAATCCAGATCTGCCGGAGATAGTCGCGCTTAAGACCCGTGGCCTTGCAAAGGATGGCAAGGCCCTCCCCGCCCATGTCCGACATGATCTTGGCGGCGGTCACGGGCTTGATGCCGGCGAGATAGCCGATTTCCTGCGCGAGTTCGGCGTCCATGCCGCGCGCCGCGGCGGCGGCAACGGCGCCCTCGAGGCTGTCATACGGGCTCTTGGCAATCGCCCCCCGGTTGCGCTGGCGCCGCTCGATCAGCTGCAGGGCCTTGCGCGCGATCGGATCGGCCCAGCCTTCGGCGGCGGCCATTTCGAACACGTCGCTGCAGATGTTGATCATCTCGGCGCGGTCGGCGGCCTGGCGGGTTAGGATCTTGCGGCGGGTGGCGGTGTCAGCCCACCAGAACATCGCCATCGCGTGCGAGGATCGCAGCTCGGCACGCTCGACCAGCATCGCACAATAAGACGCCTCGTCACGCGACATCGCGACGAGGCGGTCAACGGTCGTCTCGGCCAACGGGGCGTGGCGGTTGCCGATGAGGTCGCGAACAACATGAGGTTCGCCAATCTGCGCAATACAGGCCGTGACGGACACGCAGAGATTGCGGCGCCGGGCAATCTTAAGGCGGTGCTCCGGCGTGGAGTTCTGAATGATTTCAACGAGATCGCACGCATCAAACGCGTCGCTCCGTTCCAGCAGAGGCTCGGCGACGGCGAAGGAACATTGCGCCAGGTAGCGCAGCACGCGGCGGGGTGCGTCGCGGCATACTGCGAGGCGCGAGGCGCACAAGGTGCGTTCGCGGTCAGTCGCGTGCAACAGCATGTCGAGCAGGATATCGCCCGCTACCGAGCGATCATGCAGCGAGATGCGCGATCCCGGCGTGGCGACGACGTCGATCAAGCGTCGCAGGAGCGCTTCCTGGGCAGCGCCAGGCGGCTTGAACTGTGTCGTCTGGGACGTGTCGCTCATGCGGAATAGGCCTGCCCTTACGGAGCGAACCTCGCAGCGAAGCGTTAACGGGACGTAGCCGGACTTTAAATTTCAGCAGTTTTTCGCCTTACCGGAGGCATCAATGCCAGCGGCGCTCGTTGGGGTGGACCACCAGCAAAAGCAGGCTAAGCGCGAGGAAGATCACATAATAAAGGAAGTGTGTGCCGCCATCGGTGCCGCCCTCCGGCAGAAGCACTTCCCGGCCGAGCGCGGGCGACAGGTGAAGGGCCACGCCGGCCGCAAGAAGGATGACCGAAAGCCCAGCGCCGACCCGGCGGCTGAAGGGCAGGATCAGCAGAATCGCCGCGATCACCTCGAAAATGCCGGACACGAACCGGCCCGCCGGTTCGAATAGGGAGATGCCGGTGGACTTGGCGAGCGCAGAAAACATAAGGTGCTCACCCGGCGCATCGTAGAACTTGACATATCCGGGCACCGGACCCGGCCAAGGATGCACGGTCACGTGGATGAAAAAGACGGCCAGTGCGAGGGCCAGAACCCAGCTGGCCAAAAGGCGGAATGCGCTCATGGCTTGGCCTCCTCGATGCCAGTTGAACAAGATAACGCTAGCTGCGGGCTCGGACGGGCGCAACCGGGCAAGCTGCTCCGGGCGCCCCATAAACGACCGGTGCGCACGAAACCTGCAAACTTTTGCGCGAAAGCCTGTCGCCAGAAAGCAGCCGTCTTGTTGGCTTCCGGAGGTTGCGCACGGGCGCAACTTATGGAGGCGGCATGCATGGGCCTGATTGAAATGTCCCCAACGGGGCGGCGCAGGTGGTCGCAAATCCGCGCAAACGGCAAACGATCTTTTGTCCTTCGCCGGGGCGTGCTCGGATGGGGCCTTGCGATGTCCATCGTGATGCCGCTTGGCCGTGCTGGCTTCGATTTTGTCGAGCCGGGCTTCGTAGAGTGGAACCGGATCTTTGTTTCAGGCCTCACCGGCCTGCCAATCTGGCTCGCCGCGGGCGTGTGGTTTGGCTGCTGGACGTGGAGCTGGTCCGAACACTCCTGGCACAGGCCGCACCCGCCGGAATGAACCGGCCGGCGGGGTTGAACACCGGGGCACCGGAAATGCCGCCTCTTTCCTTGGCACGCCCACAACCCTAGTGTCCCGGCCGCAAGCCTGGAGCGTACCATCATGAGCGGCGAGATCGACAAGGTTGTCGATGATATGGCCGAACAGGCCGCAGAAAAAGTGACATCGCCTGTCAGCGGTGTCAGCGAAGCGCTTGGCGCCGGAGCGAGCTTCCTCATCAGCGCAACCCACTGGCGCGCCAAGCGTCTGCGGCGGGGCGTGAAGATTGAATTGCCCGGCTACCTCGCCGTTCAGTGCAGCTGGTTCATGGCGTTCGGCCTGCAGCTGGTTCTGTTTCCCTACCTGATTACCGGCAAAGACCACCTCCACATGGACGGGCTCGCGCTCGGCCTTGCCAACATGGCGCTGTCCCTGCCCTCGGTTATCTTCCTGCTGATCGGCGGTGTGGTGGCCGAACGCGCTGATGGGCGGCGCCTCTTGATCCTGCTTCACCTGACGGCCGCCCTGCCGACCTTCCTTCTTGCGCTGTATGTCGAGCCCGGTGAACTCACCTACCCCGCGATGATCTGCTACGCGCTCGCGATCGGCACCGTCGGCGCCTTCATGATGCCGGTGCGCGACTCGATGGTGAATGAAGTCGTGGAACGGCGCAGCCGCGTGGGCTCGGGCGTGACGCTTCAACTCGGCGTCACCCTTGCGACGATGGCGCAGTTCCTGGCCCAGATCGCGGGGCTGATCCTTGCGGGATATGCTGACAAGGCGACGCGCATGCCAGCCTGGCTTGGCGGCTTCAGCATCGGGCCGATCCCGGCTGAAACCCTGCTCGCCGTGCAGGGCTTCGTGCTCGCCAGCGGTTCGGCCTTTGCGCTGATGCTTGCGCGCGGCCGGCCGATCCGAACCGGGCGCAAGGGCATCGGGGCTACGCTCGGCGACATCGGCGACGGCCTGCGCGCCGTGCTGGCCGATGCGAAACTCTGGGCGATGACGGCGCTGATGTTCGGCGTCGGCGTATTCGTGATCGGCTCGTTCCTCGTTGTGCTGCCGATCATCAACCGGGATGTCTACCATTTCGGGTCTTCCGGCATCCGGGACATGTTCGTTACCTTCTGGATGGGCGCGTTCGTGTCCTCCGCCGTGCTGGCCGTGTTCAAGCGCATCAAGCGGCAAGGACGGCTGCTGCTTACCGCGCAGTTTGTCGCCTCGACGAGCATCCTGGCCATGCTCGGGACCGTGCCGCACTGGATCTTCCTCGGCATCGTGTTCGTCTGGGGCCTTGCCGCAGGCATCTCGATCGCGATGAGCAGGTCGATCGTCCAGGACTCGGCGCCGAAGGAGAAACTTGCCCGCGTACTCTCGATCTACCAGCTGGGCTTCATGGCCGGGGCGCCGTTCGGCGCCTTCCTGATGGGCGCGTTGGTCGACGTGTTCGGGCCTCAGAAAATTGCGGTGGTGCCGGCCGGCGGCATGATCCTGCTCATCCTCTGGATGATATTCTTCACGCCCGTCTGGAACATGAAGGGCTCAGCCTGGCTTGCTCACAATCAGGGTCAGAAATCGGCGGGATGACAACCGCCGCAATCTCGCTTAGCCCCTGATTCATGAGCTTTCTGCCCCGCGCAACCGTGCTGACGTCCAACATCGTGGACAACTGGCGCGCCCTTGATGCCTTGCATCCGGGCGCGACGACGGCGGCTGTGGTGAAGGCAGACGGCTATGGGCTGGGCGCGGCGCAAGTTGCAAATGCGCTCAAGGAGGCGGGCTGCCAGACTTTCTTCGTGGCCTATCTCGAGGAAGGCACCTCGCTGCGCAAAACCATCGGCCGGGGCCCGCGCATCTTCGTGCTCAACGGTCCGGTGCGCGGCCAGCTGACCGCTTACACGACTGCCGGACTGACAAGCGTCCTGTCGAGCGAATTCCACCTCAAGCTATGGTCGAAAGAGCGGCCGGGCACCTGCGCCATCCACGCCGATACCGGCATGAACCGGCTTGGCATTCCGCCGAGTGTGATTGACACCGAGGCGACGGCCATCCGGCGTCTCGCGCCGGTGCTGGTGATGAGCCACCTCGCTTGCGCCGATGCCCCGAAGAACCCGATGAACCTCGCCCAGCGACGGGCCTTCGAGGCCGTCGCGGACGCGTTTCCCGACACGCCCGCGAGCCTGGCGAATTCCGCCGGGTGTTATCTCGGGAAAAACTATGGATTCGACCTGACGCGGCCGGGCATCGCGCTTTATGGCGGGACCACGCCGCCGCCGAATGTGCGGCTGAAGCCCGCGATCATTCTTGAGGCGAGCGTCATCAGCGTGTTCACGGGCCGCAAGGACACCACGGTCGGCTATGGCGCAACGCACACCCTGAGCGAAGACCGCCTGCTGGCGACGTGTGCCATTGGCTATGCGGACGGTCTGCCGCGCTCCGGATCGGGGCGCCTCGGCGGCTGGATCGAAGGCGTCCGCTGCCCGGTTGCCGGGCGGATTTCGATGGATCTGGTTACGCTGGACATCACCGATGGCCCCGCCGGCGTAAAGCCGGGCACGCGCGTTGAATTTCTGGGGGAACATGCCCAACTGGAGGCGCAGGCGGAGGCTTGCGGCACGCTCGGTTATGAGCTGCTGACCGGGCTTGGCCGGCGCGTGCAACGCCAGTATCGGTGAGGCCTTCCATGACCAATCCCTTGCAGATCATTGGCCGCGTGACGCTTAGCCTGTTCGCCGAAATCGGGCGGCTGTCGGTGTTTGCCGGACGCGTCGCCACTGCGGCCGTCACGCCGCGTTGGTACATGGGTGAGATTGTGCGCCAGATGGTGCGGATCGGTTTCTATTCCCTGCCCGTGGTCGGCCTGTCGGCTGTGTTCATCGGCGCAGCGCTCGCCCTCAACATCTATGAAGGTGGCAGCCGCTACGGCGCCGAACAGTTCGTGCCGAACATAGTGGTGCTCGGCATATCGCGCGAGCTCGGCGCGGTGATTACCGGCCTCATGCTGGCGGGGCGGGTCTCCGCTGGCATCGCGGCAGAGATCGGCGCGATGCGGGTGACCGAACAGATCGACGCGCTGGAGACGCTGTCAGCCTCGCCTGACCGCTATCTCTATGCGCCGCGCTTCCTGGCGGCGGTGGCGACGCTGCCATTGCTGGTCGTGGCAGCGAACATCATCGGCGTGATGGGCGGCTGGCTGGTCAGCGTTTACGGCCTCGGCTTCGACTCGACGGTATACCTGCGCAACACGGTCGATTTCGTCACGCGGGACGACATTCTGGTGGGCCTGATCAAGGCGGTCCTGTTCGGCGGCATCATTGCCGTGATGGGCTGCTACCAGGGCGACCGCAGCCAGGCCGGCGCAACCGGTGTCGGCCGGGCCGCCACGCTCTCGATGGTCGGCGCTGCGGTTCTGGTGCTGGCCTTCAACTATGTCCTCTCGACCCTCTTCGTGGAGATCGGGCTATGAACATGCCTCTTCTGAAACTCGACGGAGTAGACAAGGCGTTTGGTGCCAAGCGGGTGCTGCGCGGGGTCAGCCTTGATGTGGCGCGGGGGCAGAGCCTTGTCGTGATCGGCGGCTCGGGATCGGGCAAATCCGTGATGCTGAAAAACGCGCTCGGCCTGATGACGCCGGACCAGGGCAAGATCTTCTTCGATGGCGAGGACGTCACCAACGCGACCGGCAGGGCGCGCGAAAAGATGCGCGCGCGGATCGGCATGCTGTTCCAGTCCGGCGCGCTTTTTGACTCGCTCACCGTGTGGGAGAACGTGGCGTTCCGGCTGATCAATTCCGAAGGCATGTCGCGGCGCGACGCAAAACAGTGCGCGATTGAGACCCTGAAGAAAGTTCGTCTCGGGGCGGACGTTGCGGGGCTCTACCCGGCGGAGATTTCGGGCGGCATGCAGAAGCGCGTGGCGCTGGCCCGCGCCATCACGTCAGAACCGGACCTCATCTTCTTCGACGAGCCGACCACCGGACTTGATCCGATCACGGCCGATGCGATCAACGACCTGATCCTCGAAATGGTGCGCGGCCTCGGCGCCGCCGCCGTGACGATCACCCATGACATGGCGAGCGCGCGCAAGATTGCCGACGAAATCGCCATGCTGTTCGAGGGCAAGATCATCTGGCGCGGCCAGGCAGCCGATGTGATGAACAGCGGCAACGCCTATGTCGATCAGTTCGTGAACGGACGAGCGGACGGGCCGATCCAGCCAGCGATATGAGAGCGTCCAAGGCTCACTATCTACAGGTCCATCCCGGACTTCCAGAGCCGGAATTGAGCTTCGTAGAACCATTCCGGGTTGTTGTAGTCGCTGAAATAGAAGTTCCCAACGACTGGCAATACAAAATCAGTTGCTGGCTATTGGACACAGGTTGTCTCTACGCCGACTGCTGGGGCATCGATTGCGACGGCTGGGAGCAACAAATCGATGACGCCTCGATCATGTATGACGAGCGAAACGAAACGTCAGGCGATCATTTCCTGCTGACGACCTCTCACGGCGAAGAGACATTGGCCGACGCGCTATGGTTTGCTGAGAATAGTGCTTTCGAAGAATACCTTCCACTAGACGATGTACTCATACTTCACGTCTCGATCCACGATGCGGAGAGCTTTATGCGGAGCACGTACGAAGCATCCAAAACACTTGAGTGATTACTTGCCGTTTCCAAATTGGACGTCGGGCGTCGCGCGGATTACAGCATCCCACTAGCCGCCGCACATCCCGCAGACCGCCCTGTCGCCAGGCACCCCGTGAGCAGGTAGCCGCCGGTCGGCGCATCCCAGGCAATCATTTCGCCCGCGCAGAAGACGCCCGGCAGGGCTTTCAGCATCAGGCCGTCATCCAGGGCGTCCCACGTGACGCCGCCGCCGGTTGATATGGCGGTGTCCATCGGAGCAGTGCCGGTGAGGGTCAGCGGCAGGGTCTTGATGAAGCGCGCGAGGTCGCCCGCCTCGCGGGGTGGCGTACCCTTTACGACTTCGAACAGCAACGCGGCCTTGGCGCCATCGAGGCGGGCGGCCTTGCGCAGGCGGTTGGAGAGCGAGTCTTTCGGGTGCTGGGCCGCGAGGCGCGCGGTGACCTTTTCTTCATCCGTATCTGGAAGAAGATCGATCGCCAGCTTTGCCCTGCCCGTGCTCGCCAGATCCCGCCTCAGCGCCGCCGCGAGCGGATAGACCGCGCCGCTCTCTATTCCCGTCCGTGTAATGACGAAATCGCCGCGCACGGACTGCCCATGGGCAGACAGGGTCACGCCCTTCACCGGCGCGCCTTCGTGCGGTGCCATCTTGGCAGACCAATCCGCCGTGAAGCCACAATTGGACGGCGCGAAGGGCTCAAGCGCAACGCCCTTGCGTGCGAGAATATCCGCCCACGCACCATCGGATCCGAGTCGCTTCCAGCTGGCGCCGCCGAGTGCGAGCACGGCGGCGTGTGGCGTCACGGAGACTTCCCCGCCCGGCGTCTCGAACACCAGCGCGCCGCCCGTATCCCATCCCGCCCAGCGATGGCGCGTATGCAGCCGCGCACCGCCCTCGCCGAGCCGCGCGAGCCATCGGCGCAGCAGCGGCGAGGCCTTCATGCCGACGGGAAACACGCGGCCCGAGGAGCCGACATGCGCCTCGATGCCGAGCCCGGCCATCCAAGCGACAATCTCTGCGGGTCCGAAGGCTTCCACCATCGCCGCGAGCCGCGCATCCGGCGCGTCATAGCGCTGGCGGAACTGCGCTTCATCTTCAGAATGCGTGATGTTCAGCCCGCTCTTGCCCGCCATCAGGAACTTGCGGCCCGCGCTTGGCATCGCATCGTAGATGTCAACCCGCGCGCCCGCCTCAAGCGCCGCTTCCGCCGCCATCAGGCCCGCCGGCCCGGCCCCGATGATCGCTACCTGGTTCATGCGGCGTCCTTAGACGCCTCCGGGCCACCCGGCCAGCGGTTGAGATTTTACCGGCTGCTTAAGCGTCGATTCAGCCTATGCGTATAATGTGACGTCTGAACCGAACAGATGACGGCGATGACCTTCCACGACCAGGCCTTCGAAGTCCGCGACACGCATCGGCTGGGCAATATCGGCCCCCACCTTTGGCTTGCCGGGGCGATTGCCACGCCGCTCCTGCTGGCGCTGTATCATCCGCCCTTCGCCGCCTACATCGAAGCCCAGCCGCGCGGCACGCTGCAAGGCTTCATCTTCCTGATGTCAATCGTCAACGCGGCTATGGCGATCGACGTGATCGGCCTTGTGCTCAACCTGTTTTCCCGGCAACCCGCGCTTCGGCTCACCGAATACGGCGTGGAAGGCCTCTTCGGCTGGCTGCGGCGCAAGTATGATTGGGAGGATGTCGAGCATGTCTCGGTTGGCCTCAACCATATCCAGTTCGTCCGGCGCGCGAAAAACCCTGTGATGTGGCTGTTCCAGGGCCTTCGCGGCAGAGGCGACAAGCGGCGCGCCGCCGACCAGATCTACCTCAAGCTCTCGACTGCCGACCGGGAGCTCGGCGAAATCCTGTTCGAGATCGAGACGCGATGCCCGGGACTGGAGATCATCTCGTCGCCGCACCTGCGGTCAACACCAACGCCGCGCCGGGCGGAAACGCGGACCTAGGGCGGCGGCGGCGCCCGCCCTGCGGCGCCGAAAGGCATTTCCATTGTGTCTTGCGGGGTCTATCATATCCGTGCTTCACAAGGACCTTGATGCGCAATGTCCTACCGAGACTTGCCGGGCGAACACCATTTCATGCACCGCATCGGCTGGCTGCGCGCCACCGTCCTCGGCGCCAATGACGGCATCGTGTCGACCGCCTCGCTGGTGATCGGTGTGGCAGCGGCCGGCTCCACCAACAGCCAGATCCTCGTGGCCGGCGTCGCGGGCCTTGTGGCGGGCGCGATGTCGATGGCGGCGGGAGAGTTCATCTCGGTCAGCTCGCAATCGGATACGGAGCGGGCGGACCTTGCCACCGAGCGCGCCGCCCTGCGCGATTTTCCGGAGGCTGAAACCCTCGAACTTGCCCGCATCTACGAGGCGCGCGGACTTACACCCGAGCTTGCGATGACGGTGTCGCAGCAGCTGATGGTCACAGACGCCCTCGGCGCGCATGCCCGCGACGAACTCGGCATCACAGAGGTGGCAACCGCAAAACCGGTTCAGGCTGCGCTTTCCTCGGCCGCGAGCTTTGCCGCTGGCGCGGCCTTGCCGCTGGTGGCCGCCTGGGCAGCGCCCGTGGCGCAGATCACCTGGGTCGCGAGCGGTGTGTCACTCGCCGCGCTCGCCGTTCTCGGGCTGGTATCGGCCTCGATCGGCGGCGCCGGAAAGATGCGCGCGGTAATCCGCGTCGTGTTCTGGGGCGCGCTGGCGATGGCGGCGACTGCGCTGATCGGGCGGATCTTCGGTACCGTGGTCTGACGCGCGCACAGGGCGCCTCTTTCCATCGGCGGCGCACCGCCTTATCCCCTGCCGCATGGCCAAAGCCCCAACTTCCGCCTTCGTCTGCCAGGCTTGCGGCGCCGTCCATGCCAAATGGTCCGGCCGCTGCGAAGCCTGCGGCGAATGGAACACGCTGGTCGAAGAAGCGGTCAGCGCGCCGCCGGGCGCCCTGAAGGCTGACAAGACCCCGGCGGCCAAGCGCGGCCAGAAGACCGAATTTATTGCGCTCAATTCCGAAGCGGAGACACCGCCGCGCATCGTCATCGGGGTGGAAGAGCTGGACCGGGTGTTCGGCGGCGGCATGGTCGCCGCCTCCGCCACGCTGATCGGCGGCGACCCCGGCATCGGCAAATCGACGCTGCTGCTGCAGGCAGCGGCCCGCCTCGCCCGCAACGGGGTGAAGACCGTCTATGTCTCGGGCGAGGAAGCGGCCGCGCAGATCCAGGAGCGGGCGAAACGCCTTAAGGTCGCCAATTCACCGGTACAGCTCGCCACCGAGACGGACCTGCGGCGTATCCTGTCCGCGCTCAGGGAGGCCGACCCGGGTTTCGTGGTGATCGACTCGATCCAGACGCTCTGGTCGGACGCGCTGGAGGCCGCGCCCGGCTCGGTGGCCCAAGTCAGAGCCTGCGCGCAGGAACTGGTGCGATGGGCCAAGAAATCCGGTTCGGCGCTGGTGCTCGTCGGCCACGTCACCAAGGAGGGCACAATCGCCGGTCCCCGCGTGGTCGAGCACATGGTCGATGCCGTGTTCTATTTCGAGGGCGAGCGCGGCCACCAGTTCCGCATCCTTCGCGCGGTCAAGAACCGCTTCGGCCCCACCGACGAGATCGGCATCTTCGAGATGCATGCCCTCGGCCTCACGCCCGCTAAGGAACCCTCCGCCCTCTTCCTCTCAGCCGAGGCCGAACCCGGCGGCGGAACCGCTGTGTTTGCAGCGATGGAGGGCTCACGCCCCGTACTGGCCGAAGTGCAGGCGCTCGTCGCCAAAAGCCCGTTCGGCACGCCCCGGCGCAGTGTCATCGGCTTCGATACGGGCCGCCTTGCAATGATCATGGCCGTGCTGGAGGCGCGCTGCGGCGTGAACTTCGCCGGCATGGACGTCTATCTCTCGGTCGCCGGGGGTTACCGCATCAGCGAACCGGCAGGTGACCTCGCCGCAGCGGCGGCGCTTTTGTCCTCACTTTCGGGAAATCCGGTGCCCGCACGTAGCGTGTTCTTCGGCGAGATTGCCCTGTCCGGAGCCGTGCGGCCCGCGCCCCGGATGGACCAGCGGCTTAAGGAAGCAGCCCGCCTCGGCTTCCAGGGTGCCTACGGTCCCGACAGCAGCCTGCCCGCAGAGGGCGGCTTGACGGTGACACCGATTGCGCGGCTTATCGCGCTTGTTGATCTTCTCGCGCCGGACGCCGCAAATGCTTGAAAACATTTCTGCTTTTGACGGAATTGTGCTCGCCGTTATAGTGATCTCCGCAATCATGGCGTTTGCCCGCGGCTTCCTGCGGGAACTCGTCACACTCGGCGCATTCATTGGCGCTTTGGCGGGCGCTTACTACGCGCGCAAGTTCCTGAAATCTTCAGTTGCAGACCTGCTGCCTGCGGGCAGCCACCCGCTCGCGCCCGACATCATCCTCGTCGTCGGCGCCTTCCTGATTGTCTATGTGATCGTCGCCTGGATAGGTCAGGGCCTGTCCAGATCGATCATGACGAATGGCGACATCGGACTCTTCGATCATATCGCAGGACTGGTCTTCGGCATCATCCGGGGGGGCGTAGCCCTTGTTTTCTTTGCCGTGCTGCTTTCGGTCGGGCTAGAAGCAGAACGCGTGCCGCCCTTTATCCAGGACAGCCTCAGCTATCCGTTGCTCGACCAGGCCGCAGACGCCGTCACCGGCGAAGCCCGGGAAGTGGGCCGAAGCGCAGCGCCGGCTCCACCCGCGACAGGCGACTGACCTTGAAGCTGGCGCCGTGCCGGTTAATCTGGCGTCGAACGCTCTTGCGGACGAAGTTGGGGAGGACGATCATGGACAGACGGCACGATCCGATGTCCCGGCGGGCATTCATGCTCGCAACAGCCTCGGCGGCGATCCTTGCCGGATGTGCCTCAAAACCTGAGGAACCCGCCACACCGAAGGTCGCCGTGCCGACGGTGGCAAGCCTTCTGGCGGCGCAGGCCGTGCCGATTCGCAGTTTCACGTCAAGCGATCCGGGCATTACGGCGCTGGCCAGGCGCCTTTCGCAGTCCAAATTCGTCGGCCTCGGAGAAGCCACGCAGGGCTCCCACGAGGATGCACTGCTGATATCGCTACTGATCCAGTCGATGATTGAATTTCATGACCTGCGCGTCGTGATGCTGCCCGCCAGCCGGGCGGGGACAGACCTGCTGGACGGCTATGCGTCGGGCGCGCCCTCCGGCATGCAGGCGGCCGACATTGTGCGCCAAGCGCCCATGTACCGGATCTACAAGACCGAAGTCATGGAAGACTTCATCACCTGGCTTCGCGGCTGGAACGCGGTGAACGCAGACCGCAAGGTCCGGATCGTCAGCGTCGCCTGCATGTCGAGCAGCCGGGACGCCGCCGATGCGCTCGCGGCGCTGGCGGCCGTGGACAAGCCGGCCGCCGAAGCGCTCGCGCCGGGTCTCGCCCCGATCCTGACCGCCGATGCAAAGGCACAGCGGCAAGAGCTGATGGTCGCGAGCCGCCTTACGCCAACCCAGCGCGCGGACGCCGAAGCTGCCTGCCGCAAGCTTGAAGCCGAACTTGCGCGGGCGGGGCTGGGACTTGCCGCGTTCAATGCGCGCCGGGCCTGGCAGGGCCTCAACGCCCTCGAGTTCGCGTTCAAGGATGCCCCCCCTGCGCCGGAATATGGCGACTATACAAGCCGCAGCTCCCTGTTCATGGCAGAGAACGCGCTCGCCCTCGCGCGCGGCGAGCGCTCAGTATACTGGGGCCACAACGCATCGGTCATGACGGGCCGCCCGAAAGGCGTACCGGGCCCGGACGGCGAAGCGCCGGCGAAGTATGCAACCCCGACCGGATCCTTCCTGCGCGCCAAGCTGGGCCCTGATTATGTGGCTCTGACGCAGGAGTTCACCGACGCGACCTTCCTCGCGGTTGCCGCCAAGCCCTCTGCGCCGGTCAATGCGCCGCTGACGGAGATCACGCGCCGCGCGCGGTTGAATACGCTTAACGCCCTGCTGACCAAGGCCAGCCCGCAAACGGCCTGGATCGACCTCGCAAACGTGCCGGAACACGAACTGATCTCAGAATGGCGCAAGACCCCGATCAAGCTCGAGCGTTATTTCGAGATCGCCCGCGAGTTGCCGGATGAAGCGGATTTCGACGTCTACGCCCCGGAATCGCTGTTCGACCTGGTCGTCATCCACTCAAGGCTGACCTCGGCCCGCATGCTCTGATCCGGGCAAAGCGTCCTGCGACAGTTACATGACACGCTCGCCCTTTCGCACCGGGGCAAACCGAACTATATCCCGGATCGACAGCGTCCCCCCAAAAGCGAGTCGGACCTTCCGATGGCCTATTTCGACAATGATGACGACAAGCCACGCGAAGAGTGCGGCGTATTTGGCGTGTTCGGGAACAAGGAAGCGAGCCTGCTGACAGCGCTCGGCCTCCACGCGCTGCAGCACAGGGGACAAGAAGCCTGCGGCATTGTCAGTTTTGACGGCGCGCGCTTTAACTCCGAACGCCATATGGGGCTTGTGGGCGAACACTTTGGCGGCGACCTGCGCCAGCGCCTGCCCGGCCACTCCTCCATCGGCCACAACCGGTACTCGACCCAGGGCCGGCCGATGCTGCGCAACATCCAGCCGATCTTCGCAGACCTTGCGCTTGGCGGCTTTGCGGTCGCCCATAACGGCAACCTGACCAATGCGCGCCAACTGCGCCAGCAGCTCGTCAAGGACGGCGCGATCTTCCAGTCCACGATGGACACCGAGGTGATCCTGCATCTCGTTGCCCGCAGCGGCAAGAAACGCTTCGTGGACCGCCTGATCGACGCGATGCACGAGATCGAGGGCGGTTATGCCCTCGTCGGCCTCACCGGCAAGAAACTGATCGGCGCGCGCGATCCGATCGGCCTGCGCCCGCTGGTGCTCGGCCGTCTTGGCACCGGCTACGTGCTCGCATCCGAGACCTGCGCGCTCGACATCATCGGCGCCGAATTCGTGCGTGAGATCGAAAATGGCGAAGTGGTCGTCATCTCCGAACAGGGACTCGAGAGCTTCCGCGCATTTGCGCCGCGCCCGCCGAGCCCCTGCGCGTTCGAGTATGTCTATTTCGCGCGGCCCGACAGTTTCATCCAGGGACGCTCCGTATACGAAGTACGCCGCCGGATGGGCCATCAGCTGGCGATGGAGACACCGGCAGGCGCTGACGTGGTTGTGCCGGTGCCGGACTCAGGCGTGCCTGCTGCGCTTGGTTTCTCGGAAGCCTCCGGCATCCCGTTCCAGATGGGTATCATCCGCAACCATTATGTGGGCCGCACGTTCATCCAGCCGACGCAGCTTGGCCGTCAGGCCGCGATCTCCAAGAAGCACAGCCCGAACCGCGCCGCCCTTGAAGGCAAGCGCGTTATCCTGGTGGACGACTCCATCGTGCGCGGAAACACGTCGAAGAAGATCGTGCAGATGGTGCGCGAGGCCGGTGCCCGTGAGATCCATTTCCGCTCGGCCAGCCCGCCAATCCGCAACCCCGATTTCTACGGTATCGACATGGCCGCGAAATCCGAACTCTTCGCCGCGATCCACACCCATGAGGAAATGGTGCGCGAGTTGAAGGTCGAAAGCCTCGGCTTCCTGTCCGTGCCCGGCCTCTACAAGGCGATCGGTGAGCCGCTGCGCAACAACATGATCCCGCAATTCGCCGACCATTGCTTTACCGGCGAGTATCCGACCCCGCTGATCGACTACCAGCAGGACCAGGCCGACAAGGAACGCCAGCTCTCGCTTCTGGACGACGTCTGAGCCGCGCGCTACACGCCGGGCGATGACCCATACGCCCCGCCTCATTCTCGTCACCGGCGCCTCGCGCGGCATCGGCCGCGCCGTGGCTCTGGAGCTTGCCCGTCAGGGCGACCTCGTGATCGCCGTCGCGCGCTCGAAGGCGGCGCTTCAGAAACTGGACGACGAAATCCGTGCGCTCGGCTCCGAAGCCCTACTCGTGCCGATGGACCTCAAGGATACCAAAGGCATCGAGTCCCTCGGCAAGGCGCTGAAGGATCAGTTCGGCCGTCTCGACGGCTTTGCGGCGAATGCCGGCCTGCTCGGCACGCTCGGCCCGGTCGAGACCTGCGGGCCGCGCAGCTTCGAGGAAACCATCCAGGTTAACCTAACGGCGAACGCGCACTTGATTCGCGCGGTCGGGCCGCTGCTGCACATGGCCGAGCATCCGCGTGCGGTCTTCGTCACCTCCGGCGTGGTGTCGCGTCCGCGCGCCTTCTGGGGCCCCTACCAGGCCTCCAAGGCGGGGCTCGAAGCGCTTGTCAAAGCCTGGGCCGACGAGACTGAGAAGATGGCCCTGCGTGTCAACCTGTTCGACCCCGGCGCCGTGCGCACCGGCATGCGCGCCGAAGCGATGCCGGGCGAAGACCCGATGACCCTGCCCGCGCCCGACGAGGTTGCCCGCGAGTTGGTCAAGCTGGTTGGCCCTGCCGAGACCCGCACCGGCGCCCGCATTACGTTCCGCGCCCCCGTTAAGACCTGACCCAGACTATTCCTCCCGGAGCCGCGCAAATGTCGATCACGGAAGTTTACCTGATCGCCATGCTGATCATCATCGCCGTGCCGTACCTTGTCTGGCGCGGCCTGCGGACGGAGTATTTCGCGCCGCTCGTTGTGGTGCAGATCCTCTGCGGCATCTTGCTCGGACCGGGCGTACTCGGCGCGGCCTTCCCCGCCTACTATGAGTTCGTTTTTCAGCCGGATGTCATCCGCATGCTGAACGGCGTTGCGACCTGGGCGGTGATGATCTTTGTGTGGATCGCCGGTATCGAGCTCGACCTCAAATCCGTCTGGCGTAACCGCGGCGAGACGGGCCTGACAGCCGGCTTCGCGCTGGTCACGCCTCTGCTGTTCGGGTGCGGCGCAGCCTGGATCATGCTGCAGTCGGGACAGGGCTGGATCGGGCCGAACGCAGCGCCCTGGCAGTTTATCGCGGGGATCGGCATGGCCTGCGCCGTGACGGCCTTGCCGATCCTTGTTGTGCTGCTCGAGAAGCTTGAACTTCTCCGGCTGCCGCTCGGCCAGCGCATCCTGCGCTATGCCAGCCTCGACGATATCGCCATCTGGGCTGTGCTGGCGGCCATCCTGCTCGATTGGGAACGGATCGGCCGGCAAGGCATCTTCCTCGTGCTGTTCGGAGCGATGGCCTATGCCGTCCGCAAGCTGATGGTACGCATCCCGCCGAGTGACCGGTGGTATGCCGGTCTGATCTGGATGGCCGTTGCGTCTCTTTTTGCCGATTGGGCAGGCCTGCATTTCATGGTCGGCGCCTTTCTCGCGGGCGCCATTCTGGAACGGGAGACCTTCGACGAGGCGCAGATGGACCTGTTCCGGAACCATATCCTGCTCGCCGTGATGCCGGTCTACTTCCTCTCGACCGGACTGCGGACCGAATGGGGCGCGGGCGGCGCAGCGGTGTTCGGCGCCGCAGGCCTTTTGCTCGCCGCGTCGGTCGCCGGAAAGCTGGTCGGCGTTGCGGCGGCCGGGCGGTTGCTCAAGTGGAAGAAGGGCGAGGCCTGGCAGATAGGCTGGCTGCTGCAGACCAAGGCGCTGATCATGATCATCTTCGTCAGCATCCTGCTGGACAAGGGCATCATCAGCAATGCGGCCTTCACCGCGGCGCTGCTGATGGCCGCCGGCAGCACGATGCTGACGACGCCCATGGTTGCGCCGTCATTGAAGGAGCACCCGCCGCAGGCTTAGCGCACGCGCGCGAGCACCGCAGCCTCGGCCGCCTCTGCCATTGCAACCGCTGCGACCGTGCCATGCGCGGGCACAGGGCTGCGCGCGAGACCGAGACAGGCGGCGTAAAAGCCGTCATCGGCGGCGCCGAGCGGATCGGGCAAGTCGGCGGCAATATCGACGCGAACTTCGTAAGGCGTCGTGTTCTTCAGCTTGCGCGTGAGGAAGTCGATGTCGATCTCGCCAGAGGGATAGACGACCCGCATCGTCCGTTCACGGAACTCTGCCGCGCGGCTCGCGCGTAACTTGGCCTGGCCGCCATTGGCGTATTTGAAGACAGCCTCGGCCTCGTCGATGTGCGGCGAGTGCACGCGGCGGCCGACGGCGTCCACGCCGGTGAATTCCCGCCCCATCATCATCGCGGCGAGGTCCAGGTCGTGGATCATCAGGTCCCAGATCACCGAGACATCGCCGGCCCGCCCGCCCGGCGCCGGCGGGCCGGAGCGCACAGACTCGATCAACAGCGGCACTTCGGGAATGGCGAGCACGCCCATCGCATTGGCGACAAACCGCTCCTGGTGGCCGACCTGCAGGATACGCCCGCGGGCGGCGGCTTCGTCCGCAAGATCGCGCGCAGCCAGTTCGGTGAGCGCGAGCGGCTTTTCAACGAGCACATGGCAATGCGCCTCGATCGCCTGGCGCGCGAGGGACTCGTGCCAGGTGGCGGGCACCGCAATCACGACGGCGTCGCAGACCGCAAGGAAAGCGGCATAGTCATTGTAGCCTTGCGTGCCGAAGGTCTCGGCGAGCTTCTCAGCCCGCGCGAGGTCCACGTCAAAGATGCCGGTCAGGTCAACGCGCGGCGAGGCGGCGGCCTTCTGGGCGTGGTAATTGCCGAACACGCCTGCCCCGGCGACGCCCACCTTGAGTTTTGTCATGCCCGTCACATCCCTGTATGCTTTCGCAATGACACCCTAAACCGGGCGCGGCAAGAGCCGGAAAACTTCGCTTCGCCCCCTTCACAGGCCGCGCCAGCCGGTTCATGTGGGCCCAATAGAAACCAGACAGAGGTGATGGAAATGTCCAAGCTGACTTCGACGGAATGGTCCCTTGCGGCCCGCCCCGTGGGCATGCCCAAGGTGTCGGACTTCCAGACAAAGACGATTGACGTTCCGGAACCTGCCGAAGGTGAAATCCAGGTCATGAACACCTGGATGTCGGTGGACCCCTACATGCGCGGCCGGATGTATGACCGAGAGAGCTATGTGCCGCCCTTCCAGATCGGCGAGACGCTGCAGGGCGGCGCCGTCGGCCGCGTATCGGCCTCCGCCCATCCGGACTACAAGGTCGGCGATCTCGTCTCCTCTTTCCTCGGCTGGCGCACCGCGTGGACGGCGAAGCCGGCTGCGGCCGCCGTCCAGAAACTGCCCGCGACCGGCCTGCCCGAGAGCGCGTTCCTTGGCGTTGCCGGGATGCCGGGTCTCACGGCCTACGCGGGCCTGCTGCGCGTTGCTGAGCTGAAACAGGCGGATACGGTCTTTGTATCTGGCGCAGCCGGCGCTGTGGGCTCCACAGTCGTGCAGATCGCCAAGATCAAGGGCGCGACCGTTATCGGCTCGGCCGGCGGCGCGGAGAAATGCGCGCTGGTCAAGTCGCTCGGTGCTGACGCTGTCATCGATTACAAGCAAGCCAAGGGCTTTGACGGCCTTGTGGCTGCACTGAGAGCCGCCGCGCCGAAGGGCATTGATGTCTATTTTGACAATGTCGGCGGCGACCACCTGACTGCGGCCATCGAGATGGCCCGCCCGCTGGCTCGCATGGCGCTGTGCGGAATGATTGCGCAGTATAACGAAACCGGCATGCCGGTGGGGCCGCACAACATCATCCAGGCCGTTGGCAAGCAGCTGAAGCTGCAGGGCTTCATCGTCTCGACCCACGCCGATATGCAGCCGGCCTTCCTGGCTGACATGGCGAAGTGGATCGCGGGCGGACAGATGAAATTCGAGGAAACCGTCATGACTGGAATCGAGAAGGCGCCGGAGGCTTTCCTCGGCCTCTTCACCGGCGCCAATACCGGCAAGATGCTGGTCAAGCTCGCCTGATCTCATGGCCCTGTTCGACGCATACATCATGGTGGACTGGAGCGCGGCGGCAAAGCCTGCGCTTGGTCCCAATTCGATCTGGATCGGCGCCCTGACGAAGGACGCCCGTCTCAAGCTGCAGTTCAAGTCGGAGAATATCGACACGCGCCTGAAGGCCCGCGCCTATCTCGAGGATATCATCGGCAAGCTGACGAAGCGCGGCGACAAGGTGCTGCTCGGCTTTGACTTCTCGCTCGGCTATCCGGCGGGCACGGCGAAGGCGCTTGGGCTCGACATCGTGAAGCAGGCGCCCTGGGCCGCTATGCATGCGCACCTTGCGACGCGCTACAAGGACAAGCCGGACAACAACTCGCGTCCGCGCTTCGCCATTGCCGCCGGCCTCAACTACACGATCTCCAAAGGGCCCTATCCCTTCTGGGGCGCGCCGCCGACCGACCGGGCGACGACACTCGCGGCCACCAAACCGGACTACACCGCCGACAAGCCGCTCGCCGAATTCCGGCTGGCCGAGCAGCATCTGCGCTCTATTCCGGGTGCGTCGCCGAAGTCCTGCTGGCAACTTTACGGCGCAGGATCGGTCGGAAGCCAGAGCCTGACCGGCATCCCGCATGTGCATGCCCTCCGCCAGTCCCTGCACAATACAAGAATTTGGCCGTTCGAACTGGGTGAAGGCGGCCCTCTGACAGCCGAAATGCTGGAAGGTGTCGATGTCCTGATCGCCGAGATTTACCCCTCACTGGTCAAGCCGCAGCCCGAAAAAGGCGAGGTGCCGGATGAGGCCCAGGTCCGCCAGATCGCCCGCCACTACGCCGATCTGGACGAGAAAAACCGGCTCGGCGCTGCTTTTTCCACAGGCAAATCGCGCCCTGAAGTAGAGATCGCCCAGATAACCGGCGAAGAGGGCTGGATTCTGGGCGTTTAGCCCGTGTCTGTTGGGGGTCCGGCGTATCCACCCGTCTCGAATCGTGGGTATGTCACCCCAATGATGCGCAGGTGTCATTTAATCTAGAGGAGAACCCCTATGAACAAGGGTGAACTGACCAAAGCAGTAGCTACGGCTTGCAACATCTCGCAGAGCGATGCTGGCAAAGCCGTTGACGCTGTCTTCGAGGCTATTGCGACCTCCGTGAAAAGTCGCGAGCAGGTTGCAATCGCTGGTTTCGGCACGTTCGTCGCCAAGACGCGCAATGCCCGTGAAGGCCGCAACCCGGCCACCAAAGAAGTGATCAAGATCCCCGAGAAAACAGCCGTGGCATTCAAGCCCGCATCGGTTCTCAAGGATATCTGATCTGCGCGCCCCTAATGGGGCACGAAGACTGACCCGGCGGCGCGTTCCTTGATGGGGCGCGCCGCTTTCCATTCCAGCAGGATCAGCTGCAGGATTCCGGCGACAAAGACGCCGACGAATGCACCTTCGAGAACACCGGCTGCCCCGCGCCCCAGCGTAATCGCCAGCCAGTAGGACATCGGGATCATCACCACGAAGAAGGATCCGAGGTGAATGGCGCTCGGCACCCAGACCATGCCCTGAGCACGCAGCGCAAAGGATGCCGTCGCCTGAATACCGTCAAACACCGTCGCCAGAGCAGCTAGCCAAAGCAGCCCCGCAATCGCGTTGGCAATGGCAATCCCGCCGATCACGGCGTCCTCGCGCACCAGCAGCTTCGAGATCGGTCCGGCAAACACGACCAGCAGGACACCCAGCAGCAGGCCCATCACGATCGTGGCAACCACACCCAGCCGCCCGGCATTGCGCACCTCACCCGCATTGCCCCGGCCGATCGCCTCGGCGACGCGAACGCTGGTTGCCGTCGCGATCCCCAGATAGAACATGAAGCACACGCCCATCACCTGCACCGAATAGCCATAGACTGAATTGGCCGCGATCGAGACCCAGGTTGCGATAATGTAGGTGAGGTTGAAGCCGCCCCATTCGGCAATATTGCTGACCGCCGTGCCTGTGCCGACATCCAGCTGGCGGCGGCCTTCGCCGGCCAGCGCTGGATTCGATGGCCGGAACGCGGGTGTAAGCCGCCAGACCAGCACCAGCAGAACGATAGCGATCATCGCCCGCGTCAGGGAGGTGGCCCAGGCCACGCCCTCGGCGCCCATCGGCGCAATGCCATAAGCGCCCGCAACAAACAGGATGTTGAGCACGAGGTTCATCGCCACGCCCGCATACATGACAATGGTTACCAGCAACGGCCGGCGCAGCGCTTCGAGATAATAGCTGCATGCCTGCGAGATCATGTGTCCGGTCAGGCCGAGCGCCAGGATCGACGCCACGACAGCGGTCTGCGAAGCCACAACTTCCGGCGCCATGACGGTGTCTTCCGTAGGGGGCGCAATCTCGACAAAAAGCCAGTGGAACAGCGGCTTCGACAGCGGCAGCAGCACCAGCGTGAGCCCGGCGCCCAGAAGGATGGCCCAGAGAAGGCCGCGGCGGAAGACACGGCCGGTATCGGCCTCTTCACCGGTGCCGATGAGTTCAGACGTCAGCACTTGCACGCCGAGCAGGATGCCGATGCCGAACCCGAGCGACACACCAATCGGCAGCCAGGCCGACAGTATGAAGGCGAGTTCTTCGGGCGCAAACTGGCCGAGCACAATGGCATCGGTCAGCCCCATGAGCATCACGGCCATCCGGCTGACAGCGATCGGCACCGACAGGCGGAGCAAGTCAGCAACATCCGAAGGCCTGGCCCAGGCGGGCAGTCGAGACGTGGTCATCCTGCCCTCCCTTTGAGACCCGGCGTTCTGATCGGCCGGTTTTGAGCAGCCGGGGGTGATTGCCCAGAATCACGCCCGGATCAAGTCACGTCTTAATAGGCCATCAGATCTGTGTACGTATTGCGACGGTTGTGGGTTGGAACAAAAGGTTTCATCGCGTGTTGTCGTCTCAGGCGGAAGTCCGGAGGCGGACGGTTCACTTCTGGGCAAAGAAAAAACGCCGCCCCTTCGGAAAGCGGCGTTACCTTGCGTGCATCCCCTCCTACGGCCTGGTTCAGCTTGGCGCTGGAGCCTCAAGCTCCACCGCCTCGAAGAACACTTTCAGCGCCGTGCGCTCGCGCTCGGGTGTCAGCAGGGTGTCCCGTCTTCCGGAATGCATCCTGCGGCCCCGAGGCGTAACCTTGGGGAAAGGGGTCAAAGCGGATTCAAGCGGGGGGCGTAGCGCGGGGCTCAGCACAGCGGAGTGCACCCTGCGGCCTGTGGAGGGTTTCGCTTCACTAGCCCAGTCTTAAGTTTGCTACCCCGCCTTGCGCGCGCCTTCGCCGGCAGCTTCCACCGCCTGCAGCTTCTCGGCCAGCAGGAAGGCCAGTTCCAACGCCTGCTCGCCGTTCAGGCGGGGATCGCAGTGGGTGTGGTAGCGGCTCGAAAGGTCTTCCTCCGAGATCGCCTGCGCGCCGCCGAGACATTCGGTGACGTTCTGGCCGGTCATCTCGAAATGCACGCCCCCGGGATAACAACCTTCCGCAGGCAGAATATCGATGAACTGGCGCACTTCGGAAAGGATGCGGTCCACGGGCCGCGTCTTGAAACCGGTACCCGTCTTCAGCGTGTTGCCGTGCATAGGGTCGCACGACCAGACGACCGTACGGCCGGATTTCTTCACGGCGCGCGCCAGCGGCGGCAGGCCCTTCGCCACGCCTTCCGAGCCAAAGCGCGAGATCAGCGTAATGCGGCCGGGCTCGTCCGCCGGGTTCAGCGTCTCGATCAGGCGGATCAATTCATCCGTACCCATACCAGGTCCGCACTTAATGCCGATCGGGTTCTTGATGCCCTTGCAAAAGTTCACATGCGCATGATCGATCTGCCGCGTGCGATGACCGATCCACAGCATGTGCGCCGAGGTGTCGTACCAGTCGCCGCTGGTGGAATCGATGCGCGTCATCGCTTCTTCATAACCGAGCAGCAGCGCCTCGTGGCTCGTATAGAACTCCACCTGCGCCATCTGCGGCACGGTCTCGGCATTGAGGCCGACCGCCTGCATGAAGCGCAAGGACGCCGAAATCTGGTCCGCCAGTTTCTGGTAACGCTCGCCCTGCGAGGAGCGGTCCACGAAGCCGAGCATCCAGCGCTGCACGTTCGCAAGGCTCGCATAGCCGCCCTGGCTGAATGCGCGCAGCAGGTTCAGCGTCGCCGCCGATTGCGAGTAGGCCTGAACGAGGCGCTCCGGATCCGGCGTGCGGCTTTCCGGCGTGAACTCCATGCCGTTGATATTGTCGCCCTTGTAGGAGGACAGCGTCACGCCGTTCTGCGTTTCGGTATCTTCCGAGCGCGGCTTGCCGAACTGGCCGGCGATGCGCCCGACTTTCACCACGGGTTTTGCCGCCGCGAAGGTCAGCACGACCGCCATCTGCAGGATCACGCGGAACGTGTCACGGATATTGTCCGGGTGGAATTCCTTGAAGCTCTCGGCGCAGTCCCCGCCTTGCAGCAGGAACGCATTGCCCGCCGCCACATCGGCCAGCCGAGCCTTCAGGCGCCGCGCCTCGCCCGCAAAAACCAGCGGCGGATAGCTCCGCAGACGGTTCTCGACAGCCGCCAGCGCGCCCGGGTCAGGATAGTCCTGCGGGATGTGCAGCGCGGGCAGTTTGCGCCAGTCGGAAGGGGTCCAGGTCATTTCGCGTCAGCTCCTAGTGCAGGCGGCATAAATCACATGGCAGGCAGATGCTCAAGTTTCACCATAAATTCACAGCACAGTGCTGGCCCCGGACGGGGTCTGGCGGGTAAAAGGCGCCGGGGAATCAAGGGTTGAGTCCGGAGCAGAGCAAGGGTCCGCTGCGCCATGCCGCATGTCTATATCAGCCATTCCGGCGCCGATTTCGATGCGCTGCTGCAGCTACATGAAGCGCTGCGCACCGCCGCGATTGCGGACAAGTATGCCGGGGGCGAGCCGGACCGCAATGTCGCTAACCGTGACATTGCCGCCTCCTTCGCCGTCATCGTGCTTGTGTCAGCCGCCGCCGTCCGCTCGCGGACCGTGCGCGAGGATGTCGAGACCGCCAAGGCGAACGGCATCCGGATCATCCCCTACCAGATCGACAAGGCGCGCCTTAACGGCTTCTTCAAGCAGGAAGTCCAGCCGCTGCTGCGCCTGTCCTCCGCCCTGCCGGACGGCATGGACCAGCTCGTCGCGGAAGTGGCGAAAACCTACAGGAAGAAATGCCCGGTCATCGCCGTGATGAATCTCAAGGGCGGTGTCGGCAAGACGACCGTCAGCGGCCAGCTTTCCGGCGCCTGGCAGGAGGCCTTCGGCGGCCGCGTGCTACTTGTCGATCTCGATCCGCAATACAATCTCACGCAAACCTTTTTCAGCATGGACCATGCGGATGCCTCCTCCGGGGTCGACCGCTCGGTCATCTCGCTGTTCGAACCCTCGCGCCTGCACGCAAAGGACGCAGCCTCGCCGGCCGAGAACTGGCTGGAGCTGACGACCGCGCCCTTCACACCGGCCCCGCGCGACAGCTTTGTGCACGAAATTCTGGGTACGGACGGCCCACCGGGACGGCTCGACCTGATCAGCGGCCAGTTCGAGATTTCGAAATACGCCTTCGCGAACGACCGTGACGCGCTCTCCGCGATCAAGCAAAGCTTCCTGCGCACCATTGATCACTACCGGAGCGAATACGACCTCATCGTCTTCGACACGAACCCCAACGCCACCTTCCTGACCCGCTGCTCGCTCGAAGCCGCCGACCGGGTGATCGCGCCCATGCACGCCGACATCTACTCGTTGCGCGGCGTACGTCTCCTGAATCTCGTGATCCGGGACCAGGTCGAGGCCGGCAAGCGCCCTGCCCTTTCGGTCCTGTTCAACGCCGTGAACCGCAACGAACAATCGACCTTTGAAGGCGACGCGCGCAACGGCGTCTATGACGCGATCGCCGGATTCCCGTTATCGCAAGCCCTGATGACCGCCGCCCTGCCGCGCTCGGCCCACTTCGCCGTGAAGGCCCCGGACGAAGGCCAGCCGCCCTGGCGCCAACTCCTCGCCCATGCCGGCCGCGGCGGCGGCCTGAGGGCGATCCGCGACAGCCTCAAGCAAGTTGCACTCGAACTGAAGGGATAGGGTGAGGGCGCAAGCTCACTTTAAGCCCCTCTCTCCCTTGAGAGGGGGACCTTAAAGGATCAAGCCACCTCAGGCACCCATTTCGTCCGCATCGTGACGATCTCCTCGGCGGCGGACGGATGCAGCGCGCAGGTGCGGTCGAAATCGTCCTTCGTCGCGCCCATCTTCACCGCAATGCCCGCCATCTGGATCATCTCGGCGGCGTCCTCGCCCACGATGTGAACACCCAGCACACGGCTGTCGGACTGGCGCACGACCAGCTTCATGAAGGTGCGCGTCTGGTCGCCGTTCAGCATGTTCTTCATCGGGCGGAACTTGGTCTTGTAGATGTCGATGGCGCCGTGCGCCTTGCGTGCTTCGGATTCAGAAATCCCGACGGTGCCGACTTCCGGCTGCGTGAAAACCGCCGTCGGAATATCCGCATGGTCGAAACACCAGGGCTTGCCGCCAAACTCGGTATCGGCAAACGCATGGCCCTCGCGGATGGCCACTGGCGTAAGGTTCACCCGGTCGGTCACATCGCCCACCGCCCAGATATTCGCCGCACTCGTGCGCGACCATTCATCCACGATGACCTCGCCGCGCTGACCGAGCTTCACGCCTGCCGCCTCGAGGCCCAGCCCAGCCGTGTTGGCCTCGCGTCCGACCGCCATCAGCACGACGTCGGCGATCACCGCATGTCCGTTCGTCATGTTTGCACACAGGCCATCTTCGCGCTTTTCGATCCGCTCAAGGACGGTTCCCGTGATGACGCAGACACCGGATTCTTTCAGACCTTCGTGCACAGCCACACGCACATCCTCGTCAAATCCGCGCAGCACAGTGTCGCCGCGGTAAACGAGCGTGACCTCCACGCCGAGCCCGGCAAAGACGTGCGCAAACTCCACCGCGATATATCCGCCGCCCACAATCAGCATTCGCTTCGGCAGCGTCTCCATGTGAAACACCTCGTTCGAAGTGATCGTGTGCTCGACGCCCGGAAGCTCCTGGGCCGACGGCTGCCAGGGCCGCCCGCCGGTCGCGATCAGGATCTTGGCCGCGGTGACCGTCTTTCCGCTTTTGACAAGCCGAAGCGTATGCGCGCCCACCAGTTCGGCTCGGTCATTGAAGATCTCGGCGCCGGCCGATTTGAGATTGCGGTCATAGATCGCCGACAGCCGGTCAACCTCGGCATTCATGCCCGCCATGAACTTCGCATGGTCATAGGAGACCTCGCCGACGGACCATCCGTACCCGGCAGACTTCTCGATGCTCTTGCCATAGGTGCTGGCATAGACCATGAACTTCTTCGGTATGCAGCCGCGGATCACGCACGTGCCGCCCATCCGGTATTCTTCGGCCACGGCCACCTTCGCGCCCGCCATCGAAGCGATCCGCGCCGCCCGCACGCCGCCTGAGCCGCCCCCGATCACGAACAGGTCAAAATCGTAAGCGGGCTCGGTCATGGGAGCAGTCTTTCGTATGTTGCGAATGCTGAAATGAGGCACGCGGCCTCAGTATTCAATGATGCGGGCTCCGGTTTCGGTTCCGAAAATCACGGTGCGCGCAATGCCGATGAACAGGCCATGTTCCACCACGCCCGGCACATCCGACAGGAAGGCCGCCGCTTTCGGCGGGTCCGGGATGAGGCCGCAATGGCAATCGAGAATGTAGTTGCCGCCATCGGTCACTAGCAGGTCGAGACTCTTCGGCGCCTTGCGCAGCTCCACGCGCGGCCGCTCGATCCCGGCTGCCACCAGCGCGTCATGCACCTTCTTCGCCGTGATCGTGTAGCCGAACGGGGTCACCTCCACGGGCAGCGGAAATGCGCCCAGCGCCTGCACATCCTTGGTGGGATCGGCAATCACAACCATGTGATCGGAGGCGTTCGCGATGATCTTCTCGCGAAGCAGCGCCGCGCCGCCGCCCTTGATCAGCACGCCGCCGGGGCCCGCCTCGTCCGCTCCATCGACGGTGAGATGGATGCGGTCCACCTGTTCGAACGGGATCAGCGGCACACCGAGGCTGCGCGCGAGATCCCGCGTCTGCACGCTCGTCTCGATGCAGCGCACCAGCAGGCCGTCGGCAATCTCGTCGGCCAGTAGCTCGACGAAATACTTCGCCGTCGAGCCCGTGCCGAGCCCGATCGTCATGCCCTCTTCGACGTATTCCATCGCGGCGGCCGCCGCATTCTGCTTCTCGATTTCATAGGCCATATGCGAGGTCTCAGCCCTTTTTGCCCTTGTTGGCCTTCTCGGCCGCCTTTTTTGTGCGAAACGTCTTCGCCCAGCCTTCACGCGTCATCTGGTGCGCGCGCGCCACCGCGAGCGCATCATCCGGCACATCCTTGGTGATCACGCTGCCGGAGCCGACATAAGCTCCGTCGCCGATAGACACCGGCGCTACCAGCGCTGAGTTCGAGCCGACAAACGCGCCCTCGCCTACGTGCGTCTCGTGCTTCAGGAAGCCGTCATAATTGCAGAAGATCGTACCCGCGCCGATATTGGCGCCCGCCCCGATCCGGCCATCGCCCAGATAGGCCAGGTGGTTCGCCTTCGCGCCCTCGCCCATCTCGGTGTTCTTGGTCTCGACAAAATTCCCGATCCGCACCTCACGGGCAAGCACTGTGCCCGGCCGCAGCCGCGCGAACGGCCCGATTTCGCAGCCCTCGCCGACCACCGCGCCTTCCAGATGGCTGAACGCCCGGATCCGCGCGCCGGCGGCGACGGTCACCCCCGGGCCGAACACCACGTTCGGCTCGACCACCACATCGGCAGCAATCTGGGTGTCGTGTGAGACGAAAACTGTCTCGGGCGCAACCAGTGTCACCCCGGCCTCCATCAGCCCTTTACGGCGGGCTGCCTGAAAAATGCCTTCTGCTTCGGCAAGATCACCCTTCGAGTCGCAGCCAATGAGGTCATCCTCCAGGGCGGTGACCAGAGCGCAGCGCCCGCCTTCAGCGCGCACCAGACCAACCAGATCGGTGAGGTAATATTCGCCCTTTGCATTCGAATTTGTAATTTTTTGCAAAAGCCGGAACATATCCTCGGCGCGACCTGCCATAACCCCTGAATTGCAAATCCGGACCTCGAGCTGCTCCGGCGAAGCCTCCCGCGCCTCGACAATCGCCTCCAGATCACCGTCAGGATTGGTGATTAGCCGCCCATAAAGCCCCGGGTCTGCCGCCTCAAACCCGAGAACGCCCAGCGCCGCACCGCCCGCAACCCCTGAGAACAGGTCTTCGATCACTTTCGCCGGCACCAGCGGGCTGTCCCCGTAGAGCACCGCCAACTGACCTTCGAAGCCTTGAAGCGCATCTTGCGCGCAGCGAACGGCATGCCCGGTGCCCTGCGGCGGGTCCTGGAACGCGATTCCCACGTCCGGATGGTGCGCCTTCAGATGCGCGATCAGCACGTCCTGCGACGGGTGCACCACCGCCAAGATGCGCGCGCAGCCCACCTGCCGCGCCAGCGCCAGCGACCAGTCCATCATAGGTCGGCCGCCTACGGCATGCATCACTTTCGGCAGCGCAGACTTCATCCGCGTGCCCTTCCCGGCCGCCAGAATCACCGCTGCGCGCTGCTTTTTGGCTTCGGTCAAAGGCAGGTTCCTCTCGCTTTCCGATGCCCCATCGCCTAGACGAAACCCTGCGGCTTGGCGAGGGCGAACGCGGCATGAATGACGGGCAAACTCAAGGCTTTGATGGTTGGACGATCCTGTTCGACCTCGACGGCACGCTGGTCGATACCGCCCCGGACCTGCTCGGCGCCTTGAACCATGTGCTGACCCGGATGGACCTCGCGCCGGTCCATCTCGGCGCAGTGGCCGAAATGATCGGCCATGGCGCACGCGCGATGATCGAGACCGGCCTGAAGACGCAGGGCGCCGCCCTATCGCCGAAGGAGATGGACGCAGCCTTCGAGCGCTTCATCGCTTACTACGTTGAAAACATCGCTTTGAACTCAAGGCCTTTCGACGGCGCGGTCGAAGCGCTGGAAACCCTGCGCCAGGGCGGCGCGCGCCTCGCCGTGTGCACCAACAAGCGCCAGGATCTCAGCGAACGCCTGATCGGCGAGCTCGGCCTGATGGGTCATTTCGATGTGGTTTTCGGCGCCGACCGGGCAACGAATCGCAAACCGCACGCCGACCACGTCTTCGAAACGCTGGCCGAAGCGGGCGGCGTTCCAGGACGCGCCCTCTTCGTCGGCGACAGCCGGACAGACGAAAGGGCAGCCCGGAATGCCGGACTGCCCTTCGTGTTCGTGACCTTCGGTTACGAGGCCGAGACCGCTGAGGCGATCGCCGCGGATGTCACCATCCACCACTATTCCCAGCTGATTCCAGCTTTGTCAGGCCTGAAAGATCAGGCCGATGCTTCGCCGCGCGGACGATAGGTCGGACGGGACGAACCGCCCTCGCCAAGGGCGCGCCGACGGGGCATGCCATTGACCATATTGGACCGCACATCAGTTCGTGCGCTCCGCATTGCCGGAACGAACCCGGCGTCCACGAGGTCAACATCGACTTCGTAGCCACGCTCGGCCCAGTAAGCGTTAATCTTTTCGCGAAGGCGCCGAGCGCCGTCTTCGTCACACCAGTCTTTCACTTTGCTCTCTCCAGGCTAGTTTATTGTTTTAGCGGCGGGGGCCGCCGTGCCTGTCCTTCTTTAGGTTCATACTGCGGACCTTGATCGGGCCGTCTCGTATGCCGATTAGATGACTATGTTTGCAACTTTTCTCAAGAGCAAATCGGGGTAACGGTTTCGTTAGTTTGCGCGATGAATAAACGTTCACCCTGAACAGACATTCAAGTTCCAATTCAAAATCAGTGCCAACTGCCAAAACTTGCACGGCAACAATACGAAGCGAATTCATTCCCGTCCCGGGCCGCATCCACCCAAACTCACCTGGCGTCACGCGATTACGCGACATGCCACGAAGCGAAAAGCAAAAATGCATACGTCGACCACAGAGCTATGTTTACGGATCCGGGCAAACCGCTCACCCCGAGACGGCCAGCTGGGCCGAATCGAGGGTTTTCAGACGCCTTACAAACACGCTTGACCTGTCCAGCCTTGCCGACTACGCCGCTCCCTCCCGGCGGGCGATTAGCTCAGTGGTAGAGCACTGCCTTCACACGGCAGGGGTCGCAGGTTCGAACCCTGCATCGCCCACCATCCCGCGCCAACCAAACCCCGGAAAACTCATGCAAGTGCACGCCCCATACTGCCGGATGCGGTGGCGAAACGGCCGAAGCGACGTATAAGCCACCCAATGAAATCGCTGTTCCGCTCCCCCTTTGTCATCGCCATCGTCGGCTACATCATATGGGGCTGGATGTCCCTGATCGCCTGGACCACGCGCTGGAGGATCGAAGGCGATGAGGGTCCGCGCCGAGAGCTCGCGGGCGCCAAAACCGGGCTGATACTCGCCTGCTGGCATGAGGGGATCCTGATTATGCCCAGCGGCTGGCTGCGGTCGATCCGCCAGTGGCCCGAGCGCCACAAACGGGTCGCGATGATGAGCTCTCTGTCGCCCGATGGACAGGCGATGGTCAGCGCCGTGCGCCACCTCGACCTCGACTCGATCCTCGGATCGAGCGCCAACAAGAAGAAGGCGAACAAAGACAAGGGCGGCCTGCGCGCCATTGCGGACGCGAGCCGGCGCCTGAAAGAGGGCGGAATGGTCTGCATGACCGTGGACGGACCCCGCGGCCCCCGCCGCATCGCCAGTGCCGGCGCCATCTCGATCTGCCAGCGCGCGGGCGCGGCCATTGTGCCCTACGGGCTGGCGCTGAAGCCGGCGCCGCGGCTCAATTCCTGGGACCGGTTCATCCTGCCGCCGCCGTTCGGGCGCGGCGCCATCGTGTTCGGCCCGCCGATCCCCTGCCCGCGCGAAGCTGATCCGGAAGACCTGCGTCTCGCCTTGCAGGCCGGCCTTGAGGCCGCCACGCGGCGGGCTGAAGAACTGGCCGGAGTGACAGCCTGAATGACGCCCGCCCTGCTGGCTTACAGATGCGTGACGGGGCTGGCCGCGCCGCTTTTCGGCATTGCGCTGAACGCGCGCGCGGACAATGGCAAGGAAGACCCGCTGCGTCTCAACGAACGTCTGGCCAAACGCCTGCCACCGCGCCGGCCGGGCCCCCTTGTCTGGCTGCATGGCGCGAGCGTTGGCGAAAGCCTAGTGCTGCTCGAACTCGGCCGCCGCCTGATTGAAGCGCGCCCGGGCCTGATGCTCGTGTTCACCTCGCAGACCTTGACGTCCGCGCGGCTGTTGGGCCCGGCGGTGCCGCAGAACGCCATACATGCGATGGCACCGATCGATACACCGATGGCGGCGCGCCGCTTCATCCAGCACTGGCGGCCGGATCTCTGCATCTTTGCCGAGGGCGAAATCTGGCCGAACCTGATCCTTGAAGCGGGGAAATTCGGCGCGCGGCGCGCGCTCGTCAATGCTCGGATGACCCAGAAATCCGCCGCAGGCTGGCAACGCTTCCGCGGCGTGTTCCGCACACTGATCGGATCATTTGACGTGATCTTCGCCGCGGACGCCGAGACTGGCGCGCGCCTTGAAGGGTTGCTGCAAAGGGCCGTCCGCGTCGCAGGAAACCTGAAAACCGCACAATCGCCGCCGAAGGCCAATCCGGTTGAGCAAGCAAGGCTCACGAGCACCTTCATCAATGGCCGTCGCTGCTTCGTTGCTGCCTCAACCCATCTGGGCGAAGAGGCCTTGTTCCTGGACGGCGCCGCCCAGTTTCCGGACGCCGCGCTGATCCTCGTGCCGCGCCATCCCGCCCGCGGCGACGAGATCGCCGAACTACTCGCGTCGCGGCGCATCCCATTTGCACGCCGCTCCAAAGGCGACGCGCCGACGCCGCGCGACCGCGTGCTACTCGCTGACACGATGGGCGAAATGGGCCTCTGGCTGCGCCTCGCGGATGTGGTCTATCTCGGCGGCGGAAACGCGCCCGATATCGGCGGGCACAATCCGCTTGAACCCGTGCGCCTCAGACGGCCGGTCCTGACGGGGCCGGACGTGTTCAATTTCGCCGGCATCATGGACGGTCTCGTTCAGTCCGGACTTGTCCGTACCGTGACAAATGTAGCTGAACTGGCGGACGGCCTTGCCCATCCGCCGGCGGTCCCCGAAGACGTCGTCGCGGCGCTGGAAGCCAATGCTGATGCGCCGATGATCGCCACGCTGGAAGCGCTGCTACCGCTGATCCCGCGCCCCTTGCTGGAAGCCGAAGGGCCGGAGCTGTGAAGGCGCCCTACTTCTGGTCGGCCGGGCTCGACCCCTCCTCAAGAGAGGCGGCGCCGCTGACGCGGGCGCTGCTGACGCCGCTAAGCTGGCTTTATCTTGCGGGCTTCAACCGCAAACTTTCAAAGGCAGCGCCGGAACGCGCCTCCATTCCGGTGATCTGCATCGGCAATCTCACAACCGGCGGCGCAGGAAAAACGCCGGTCGCCGAAGCCATCCGCGCCCGGATCACCGCGCGCGGCATTCGAGCCGCTACCCTCTCGCGCGGACATGGCGGACGCGAGGCCGGACCGCTCAAGGTCGATACGGCGCGCCACACGTTCCGCGATGTGGGCGACGAGCCGCTGCTTCTGGCCGCGTCTGGCGAAGCCTGGATCGGCCGGGACCGCGTGGCCGCGGCGCGCGCGATGGCTGCGGACGGCGTGGGCGCCGCCGTGATGGACGATGGCCACCAGAACCCGTCGCTCGCCAAGGACTTCACCTTCATCGTCATTGACGCTGGCGCGCCTTTCGGAAACGGGCATGTGCTGCCCAAGGGGCCCTTGCGCGAGCCGGTCGCCTCTGGCCTCGCGCGCGCCGGTGCCGTCATCTTGATGGGCGACGGGCCCGTGCCGCGCAGCGTTGTAAATAGCGGCAAGCCGGTGCTGCGAGCCCATCTGAAAGCGGCGGCATCCGCGCCGAAGGGACCGCTGGTTGCTTTCGCCGGAATTGGCCGGCCGGAGAAGTTCATCGACAGCCTCAAAGCCGCGGGCGCCGACCTGCGCGACGCGGTGCCGTTTCCGGATCATCATCCGTACACCGCGGGCGATTTCCGCCTTCTGAACCAGCTCGCGAAACGGGACGGCGCACGCCTGATCACGACCTCGAAAGACCATGTGCGCCTTGCACAGGAGCTGCGCGCAGATGTGCTGGTCTTTCCGGCGCAAGCCGAGTTCGAGACGCCGGAAATGCTTGACGCCCTGCTCGCGCTGATCTTCAAACGGGAAGGGCCATGAACGACCAGACCCCCGCCGACTATGTCCGCCCGAAGGACATCGATAACCGCGCCACCTTCTGGCAGCGGATGCAATGGCGGCTGGAGACCGTGGCCTGGGACCTGTTCTATTGGGGCCCGATGACGGCGCTGGGGCCGGACAAGGCCTCGGACTTCGGCGGCTGGCTGATGGCGAGGATCGGCCCGGCGCTGTCCCAGCACAAGACAATGCGGCGCAACCTGCGGCTCGCCTTTCCGGGCTGGACCGAGGCGAAGATCGAGGAAACGGCGCTGGCCGCGTGGGAGAGCGCCGGGCGGACGGCGGGCGAGCTGCCGCATTTGCCCGCGATTGATCTCTACACGAGCGGGCGGGTCGAGGTCGTGGGCGCCGATGTGCTCGACCAGATCCGGGAAAGCGGCGAGGGCGCGGTGTTCATCTCGGGCCATTTCGCCAATTGGGAAATCATGCCGGCGGTGATCACCAAACGGATTCCGAGCGCGGTGATGACATACCGGGCCCTCAACAATCCGCACATTGACAAGCGGATCGCGGACCTGCGTGCAGCTTATGGCACGCAAGTGAATGCGCCGAAGGGCATCGGCACGCGCGAGTTGATGCGGGCCTTATCGCGCGGGGCGCCAGTCGCGCTGATGAATGACCAAAAGTTCAATGAAGGCATTCCGGTCGCGTTCTTCGGGCACGCGGCGATGACGGCGCCGGGGCCGACGCGAATGGCGCTGAAGTACAAGGTGCCGATCGTGCCGGTTTCGACCGTGCGCACGGGGCCCGCGCGGTTCCGGGTGGAGTTCCACGCGCCTTTCGTGCCGGAGGATACAGGCGACGCCGAGGGCGATATCCGCCGGTCGGTCGAGCGGATCAACGCCTTCCTGGAGGCGCAGGTGCGCGCGCATCCGGGCCAATGGTTCTGGCAGCACAGGCGCTGGCCGAAGGAGGCCTGGAAGGCCGCGGGCGTTATCTGACCGCGCCCAAAAAGAGGGGCAGCTCCCTGAAGCTGCCCCTTTGTCAGTTGGGTCTGAGAGCGCACCCGGACGCGGCAAACAAGCCAGGACCGGGTGCTCATGGGTAAGATGCATCGGGCGGCGGCTCTGGATGCGGGGGATGCAGATTTTTTTGCGTGCAGCTCGAAGGGCCGGACGCAGCGGGGGCTGGCCGGGGTTTGAGTTTGCGTGGTTTGGCCAAGGCCCTCACCTCCCACCGCCTTCGGAGGCGGCCCCCCCCCTCTCCCATTTCATGGGAGAAGGGTTAGAGGGGGTTACTTGCTCAGGCGGACTTCGATTTCGTCGAGGAGGTCGCGGATGCGTTTCGAGTTCGCGCCGAGATCAGACAGGCCGACGCGGCTGGTGGAGCGTACGTCGACGCGGGCGCCGGCGGCGTCGGTCCGGACCCGGATGATCACGTCATCCTTGAAACCAAACCAGAAGCTTTCATCGGTCGCCTCCAGACGGCCCTGGTTCGGAACGGACTGGACGACGGTCCAACCGCGGGCCTTGACCGCTTCTTCGACCGCGACAAAGGCGTCTTCGGGCGTCGTTTTCGTGATCAGCGGCGCGATCAACGGATAAGGCGTTTCCTTCGGAGACTTGTGGACTGCCGGGTTGAATTCGGCTTCTTCCTGGACCTCGGCGACGCGGCGCCCGCCCATGCCGGGCCAGCGGTCATTGGCGGCGTCTTCAATCACCGGATCATCCTGCATCGGATTGAGTGCGCCGGAGGACTCGCGTGCATACGCGAGCGTGTCGCTGGGACGGATGGGGTCTGACCAGTCGGTCTGGATATCGTGCAAGGGCGGCAGGCGGCCTGCCTGAGCGCCGAAGGCCGCGACGCGCCCGAAGGCGAGGCCCGAGATCAGCAGCGCCGCGAAGGCGAGCATAGCGGCCTGTTTGCGGGGCGCCTTGATGAGCGCAATAATCACGGCGAGGAGCGAGACGCCGGTTGCCGCCATCAGCAAAAGCGGACCCCAGCCGATGGTCATCAGGCCGAGACCGACCTGCCAGGTCCAGAAACCGAGCTTGGTGCCGACGGCGGCAATCGCGAACCAGAGGATCGAAAAGATCGACAGGCCGAGCGCGAAGCCGGCAAATGTGCCGCGCCAGCCAGCAGACTGGGACGGTTGGGTTGTTGCTGTGTCGCTGGTCATAACGAGGCCTCCCGGGTTGGCGCGGAACCTAACCCTTTCTGCGAGACCCGCAATGGGGACTCTCCCTAGGGGTGCGGCGGGGGAAAGCCGTGGCGGCGGTACAATACGTCGAGAATCGCCATGGTGTCGCTGACGAACCGCCTGCCCTCGTGGAACTGGACCGGCAGGTCGCCCGGCGCATCGTCAGCGAGGATCAGGACCGGGAGCGACTGGTTGGCGACGCCGATCAGGGCGATGATCTCGTCCCTCGGCCGCGGGAACGCGATGCGGCGGACATCGAGGTTTGGCTTGTGCGACGGGAAGGAGGCGAGCACACCCTCCATAAGCGCGCAGGACCAGCAATAGAAATCCTGTCCCGGCAGGGCGGGATCGATGAAGCCCGGCTTCAGCAGGAACAGGATATCTCTTTGCAGGGACGCCCTCACGCGGTGGGGAGTTTGTAGTCCTTGAAGGTTTCGCGCAGGGCGAGCTTATTGATCTTGCCGGTGGCGCCGAGCGGAATCGCATCGACGAACTGGACGTCATCCGGCGTCCACCATTTGGCGATCTTGCCTTCGAGGCTGGCGAGGATTTCTTCCTTGGTCGGATCTTCGCCGGGCTTGGCCTGCACGATCAGGAGCGGGCGCTCGTCCCATTTCGGATGGTAGATGCCGATCGCGGCGGCGTTAGCGACCTTGGGATGGCCGACGGCGATGTTCTCGATGTCGATGGAGGAAATCCACTCGCCGCCGGATTTGATCACGTCCTTGGCGCGGTCGGTGATGACCATCGTACCGATCTCATCGATCGTCGCGACGTCGCCGGTGTCGAAGTAGCCTTCGGCATCAAGCACATGGCCGCCTGCGCCCTTGAAGTAGCCCCCGGCGACGGCCGCGCCGCGCACCAGGAGACGACCGGACGTCTTGCCATCGCGTGGCAGCGGTTTGCCGTCATCATCAACGATGGCGAGCTCGACGCCGAAGGGTGGGCGGCCCTGCTTCATCTTCTGCTTCATGCGGGTATCGACATCGGCATCGACCATGCTGGGCGGCAGGGCGCCGAGCGTGCCGAGGGGCGAGGTTTCCGTCATGCCCCAGGCGTGGATGACGTCGACTTCGTAATCCTGCTCGAAGGCGCGCAGGATGCGTTCCGGGATGGCCGATCCGCCGATGAGGACTTTCTTCAGGTGGGGCAGCTTGAGGTTGTTGGCCTGGAGGTGCGTCAGCAGCATCAACCAGACGGTGGGCACGGCCGCCGTGATCGAGACTTTCTCGTTGGTCAGAAGCTCATAGATCGAGGCGCCGTCCATCTGGGCGCCGGGCATGACCATGTTGGCCCCAGTGGCGGGGCACGACATGGCAAGGCCCCAGGCGTTGGCATGGAACATCGGCACAACGGGGAGCACCGAGTCGGACGAGCCCATGCCCATGGCATCCTTACCCATGGTGACGAGTGTGTGGAGGACGTTGGAGCGGTGCGAGTAGAGTACGCCCTTCGGGTTGCCGGTGGTGCCGGAGGTGTAGCAGAGGCCGCAAGCAGTATCTTCCGGGAAATCACCCCACCGGACATTCGTACTGCGTCCGTCGATCCAGATGTCGAACGCGATGGCGCCGAGCTTGTTCTCGGGCATTGTGTCGGCGCCGGCATAAATGACGAAGGTCTTGACGGTTTCGAGCTGGTCACGGATGGCCTCGACGATCGGCAGGAAGGTCTTGTCGAAGACGAGGACCTTGTCTTCGGCGTGGTTGGCGATCCAGGCGATTTGTTCGGGGTGGAGGCGCGGGTTGATCGTATGAAGGACCGCGCCGATGCCCATCGCGCCATACCAGGTGGCCATGTGGCGTTCGGAGTTCCAGCCGAGAGTGGCAACGCGGTCGCCGAGACCGATGCCAGTGTCCTTCAGGGCCGAGGAGACCTGCTTGGCCATGACATACAGGTCCGCATAGGTGATTCGGGTAATGTTGCCCTCGACACGGCGCGTGATGATCTCACGGTTGCCGTGCTGCAGGCGCGCGTGCTCGAGGATCTTGTCCACGGTCAGCGGCCAGTCCTGCATAATGCCTTTCATTCGGGTCTTCCTCCGGTTCCGCGCCGCTTCAGTCCGGGCCGGGCGGCGCTTGTGATTTTTCGATGCCCTGTCTATTCGGGCAATTGTGCTGACGCAAGGAAAGGACAAGGGATATGAGGCGGGTTGTGGGATGGTTCTTGGCCGCAGCTGTCTTGGCCGGGTGCAGCGAGCGCGCAGAGACGAGCGCCGGGGCCGAGGCCGGGACAAGCAGCGAGCTGGCGGCGGTTGAGGCCGAGGCGGCCGCCGAGGCTGCGCCGTTGCCGCCCTTGCCGGACCTGTTCGACTGCCTGCGTAAGTCTGGCGGCGTGATCGTCGCGGCGCACCGGGGCGGACCTGGCCCGGGATATCCGGAGAACGCCCTCGAGACCTTGAAACAGCGATTCAGCGAGGGCGTGCGAGTGTTCGAACTCGATGTGGCGACGAGCCGCGACGGGGTGATGTTCCTCCATCATGATGACCGATTCGGGCGAACCGCCGATGGCGACGGCTATGTCTCGGATACCGACTGGGCCGACATCGCAAAGATCCGGCTGAAGGACAACGAAGGCGACCTGACGCGGTTTCATGCGCCCAAGCTGACCGATGTGCTGCTCTGGGCGAAGCAGAACGGCGCGGTGGTGCAGCTCGACCGCAAGGAGACGAGCGGCTTGCGCAACATCATCGAGGCGGTGAAGGCGGCGGGGGCGGAGGGCCATGCGGTGATGATCTCCTATTCCGATGAGGAGGCCGAGGCGATCGCGAAGCTGGCCCCAGCGATGATGATGACGGCTTCGGTGCGCGGAAGCCGGGATATTGAGTCCCTCGAATCGCGGGGCGTGGACCGAACACGGATCATTGGCTGGACAGGCACGCGGGAACCCGATCCGCCGGCGTTCGAGCGGTTGATGAACGAGGGCGTCGAGCCGGCCTTTGGCACGCTCGGGCGCAAGGGTGAGCGCCTGGACGACCGGTACTGGAGCGACGGGGATGGCAGCGAGTACCAGCGCCTGGTTGATGACGGGGTCGTGCTGATCTCGACGGACGAGCCGCTGCGTGTAGCTGAGTACCTGGAGGCGGACGAAGCCGGCTGGGCGGCTTGCGCGGCGCGTTAAAGCCCAGGAAACGGACAGAACCGATGCTTGAGAAGCTGTCTCCGATCCTGCCGTCAGGCGACATTCCGGCGAGCGAACGCTTCTATGCGGCGCTCGGCTTCGAGACGATTTACATCGACGCCGACTACCTGCTGATGAAACGTGAGGGCGCGGAAATCCATTTCTTCTTGAACGCGGGGCATGATCCGCACCAAAACGATCACGGCGCCTATCTTCGGACCTCTGACATCGAGGCGTTCTCGGCGGAAGTGGAACGGCTTGGCCTTCCGCGCACGGGCATGCCGCGGTTTCACCCGGTTGAAGCCAAAGCCTGGAACATGCGCGAATGCGCGTTGCTGGACCCGGATGGCAATCTGATCCGGGCGGGGCAGGAAAACTGAGCCCCGCAAAGTTACGGCCGTTTCAGTTACGCGCTTGGCGTGTCACGAACCAGAGCCAGACGAGCAGCAGCGGCGAGCTAAGTTCGATGAAGGCGCCGATCTGCTGTTGCTCCGTACCCGGACCTAGGGCGCCCTGTGACAGGAGACGGCCGATACCGCCGATGACGAGAGCGGCGCAGATCATCGCCATGAGCGCAAAATGCTTCTCAATGCGCGGGATGGCGTACCAGAGGAGGAACGTTACGAGGATGTAGACGCCGGACATGTAGCGGTACTGGTTGTCTACGGCGGCCGAGACTGTGGCCGCCGGATCGGCACCTGCCATGCCGGATAAAAGCCCCATCGCCGCAAACGCCAGCGGGATAAGCGAGAAGAGGCCGAGGACGATTTGCAAGCCGAGTTTCATGGTGGGTATCCCCTATTGATCTGATTTCAAATTAGCTCTTGCCAAAAAATGACGCATGCGTCATCTTTTTTCTTGGAGGGCCTGCCATGTTCGTATTTCTTGGACTCATTTTCCGGTTCGGGCCCCTGCTCTTCGGGCTCGGCTTCATTGCGCCCCTGACGGCGCAGGTCATCGAGCGGGCCGGCTGGTCCCTGCCTTACGCGATTACGCCGCTGATGGCAGGGCTCGGCATTGGCGGGGTTCTGGGCCTCGCGGCGCAGCTGCGGGGGCGCTGGATATGAACGCACCGGTATCGCTGAAATCGTTGTCCGAAGCGGACCTGATGAAACTGGAGCGCGAGATTGCGCGCCAGCATATCGACAAGTTCCCCTATTTCGCGGTGGCCTGGGCGTTCGCGAACCTCGCCGTGTGGCTGTCTCTGTGGCCGCTGGTATTCACAGGCGTCTTGCCGCTCTGGGCCGGGTTCCTGATCGCCTCGTTCAACGTGGCCGCCTGCTACCTGCCCTCACACGAAGCGCAGCATGACATCATTGCGCGGCCCGGCACCAAGCTGCGCTGGCTGAACCAGTTGGTGGGGCATCTTTCGACGATCCCCTTGGTGCTGCCCTACCGCGTGGCGCGGCTGACGCACCTTGAACATCATGCGCATGCGAACGATCCGGCGCTGGACCCGGACCACTCGACGCACGCCAGCGGGCCGCTGCAGGCGATCTGGAAAAGCATCCAGAACCGGCAGCCGGGCGCAAAGGGCGGAGAGGCGAGCTATGGCGAGACGCTCCAGCGCATTGGCCGGCAGGAAGTGATGCTGGATGCGGCGATCTACAGTCTCGTATTCTATGGCACCCTGTTCGGCCTCGCCTGGAGTGGGCATGCCATCGAGGCGGCGCTGCTCTGGTGGCTGCCCCGGCATGTCGGCATGACCTATATCCAATATTACCTGAGCTGGGCGCCGCATCATCCGGCTACGGACAAAGGCCGCTACCGCGACACGCGCAGCTTCCGTTCGATATTCGGCAATATCTGCTCGATGGGCATGCAGTACCATATCGTGCACCACCTGCATCCGCGCATTCCGCTTTACCGGACGCCGAAGGCTTACTGGCAGATGCGGGACATCCTTGAGGCGCGCGGCTGCCGGCTCGAGGGGCTTTGAGGCAAGACGGGCGCAGGCGGAAGCTGCGGCAACATCGTCTCGGCGGGAGGCGTTTCGCCTCTGAAGACGAGCAACGGCGCGCCCCACCTGCCGGGCGAACACGCGGCTACGGATAAAGCCGGAGGCTGATCCAGCCCTCGCCCTTGCGGTAGAGCTTTAGGCGGTCGTGCATGCGGAAGGCCTGGTCTTGCCAGAACTCGATCTCTGTCGGGGCGAGACAGAATCCGCCCCAGAATTCCGGACGAGGAATATCCGGACCGTCGCCATAGACGGTCGAGAGCTCGGCGATGCGCTGCTCGAAGGCGGCGCGGTTCGCCATCGGGCGGGACTGGTCGGAGGCGATGGCGCTGATGCGGCTCTGGGGCGCGCGGGAGGCGAAGTAGGCATCGGCCTCCGCGTCCGGGACGCGGGTGATGGAGCCGCGCACACGGACCTGACGGCGCAGGCTTTTCCAGTGGAAGCCGAGGGCGGCGTTGGGATGGGCGGCGAGTTGCCGGCCCTTGGCGCTTTCGAGGTTGGTGAAGAAGGTGAAGCCGGTCTCGTCAACGCCCTTCAGGAGGACGATGCGAACATCCGGGTTGCCATCTGCGTCCACCGTCGCGAGCGACATGGCGTTGGCGTCATTCGGCTCCGAGGCGCGCGCGTCTGCCATCCAGCGCGCAAACAGGGCGATGGGATCAGCGGTTTCCGGGATCAGCGGACGATCGCCGCTATCTGCATAGTCGGCGGCGCTGGGGGTCGGCGGGATCACGGAGGAAGACATGGGAGTGGCCATTTCGCGGTTTGTCAGGCTGGCATTTTCATATAGGACGCGGGGCAGAACTGCGAGGGTCAGGCTGTCACATGTCGCACAATACGATCGGCCATCTTTTCCGAGTGACGACCTGGGGCGAGAGCCATGGGCCGGCGCTCGGCTGTGTGGTGGATGGATGCCCGCCGGGCCTCGCGCTGGACGAGGTGTTCATCCAGGGTTTCCTCGACAAGCGGCGGCCGGGCACGTCCCGCTTCGTCACGCAGCGACAGGAAGCGGACCTCGTGAAGATCCTGTCGGGCGTGTTCGAGGATGACCGCACGTTGTCTGAGTTTGGCGGACAGGTGACGACCGGCACGCCGATCAGCCTGATGATCGAGAATACCGACCAGCGCAGCAAGGATTACCGCGAAATCCGTGACAGCTACCGGCCAGGGCATGCGGACTTTGCGTATGACCAGAAATACGGCGTGCGGGATTATCGCGGCGGCGGTCGATCCTCAGCGCGCGAGACAGCCGCACGCGTGGCGGCTGGCGCAGTGGCGCGGCGGGTGCTGGGCGACGGGATCGTGATCCGCGGCGCGGTGATCCAGATCGGGCCGCACATGATCGACCCCGAGGCTTGGGACTGGGACGAGACGCAGAACAATCCCTTCTGGTGTCCGGACAAGGCGATGGCGCCGACGTGGGAGGCATTTCTCGATGAGACGCGCAAAGCCGGCTCATCCGCCGGCGCGATTGTGCAGGTCGAGGCGAGCGGTGTTCCGGCGGGCTGGGGCGCGCCGGTGTATGGCAAGCTCGACTCGGAACTCGCGGGCGCGATGATGGGCATCAATGCGGCCAAGGGCGTAGAGATCGGCGCGGGCTTTGCGGCGGCGGCGATGAGCGGCGAAGAGAATGCCGATGAGATGCGCAGCGGCAATGACGGGCCGACATTCCTCGCCAACAATAATGGCGGCGTGGCGGGCGGCATTTCGACCGGACAGGACGTAGTGGTGCGTGTGGCGATCAAGCCGACTTCGTCGATCCTCAACGAAGTGCGTTCGATCACGCGGGACGGCGAAGAGGTCGACGTGCGCACCATTGGACGGCATGATCCGTGCGTCGGCATTCGCGCCGTGCCGGTGGCAGAGGCAATGCTCGCCTGCGTGCTGGCCGACGCCAAGCTGAGACATCGCGGACAGACAGGACGCTGAGACGATGACGGCCCTTGTAGGATGGGAACGCCCGTATTTTCAAGACTCGGATCAAAATCCGCTGGTCTTCCTTGTGGCGTTCGGTGCTGATCCGCAGGCGCGGCCGATGTCGCGCAGCGAGTTCCAATGTTCGGGAGTTCCGGGCGGGGTAACGCTACAAACCTTCACGACGAGCGGGCATCCCGGCTACCTCGAGAGCCTGCGCAGCGGTTATCTCTGGGAGGAATTTCAGGCGCGCGATCCGGCGCTGGCCGAGGCGGTGGCGGGATGCCAGGGATGCGCGGTAATGGCCGGCGACGTGGAGGCGGCGGGCACGCTCAACTACCTGCGCGACGTGATCGGCCTTGGCGAATGGCTTTTTGCCTGCGGCGCGAAAACCATCTTCGATCCGCAGGCCTTTACCTGGTGGACCCGGGAGACCTGGCATTCCGAATTGTTCGTGGCCGGACAGGCCCAGCCCCACAAGCATGTGCAGATCCTGATGTCGGATACCGCCGATCACTTCTGGCTACACACGCGCGGCATGCGCCTTTTCGGACGGCCGGATCTCAGTGTACGGAATGTGCCCGCTTCCAGCGTGGAGACGGCGACCATGCTCATCAATCGCCTGATAGCCTTCCAGGCCCTCGGCGGCGTGATCGAGGACGGTCTGGAGTTCACCATGGCGGGCCTTCCCGACGGGATGCCCTGCCGGCTGCAGGGCGATCTGGAGGATCCGGACTTCAACAACCTGCACGCCGAGATGTCCTGGCCGGGCTGAAACGCAAAGAACCCCGGCGCTCGCGCACCGGGGCTCTCCCTATCTGATCTGCAACGGATGCTTAAAAGCGGACGACGCCGCCTAAGGTGAAGACGTCGGCTTCGCTGTCGTCGCCTTCATAACGGCCGACATCGGCGCGCACGCCGAGCGTGTCCGTCAGGAAAAGCTTGCCGCCAACGCCGTAAGCGAGGCCGTCCACATCGCCCGAGGCGCTGCCGAGACCGGGAACGCCGGCGTTGAACTCGGACGCGGCATAGCCGGCGCGGCCGAAGAGTTCAAACCGCTCCGTGATCGGAGCGCGCACCACACCGAATGCGCCAAGGGAGTTGTCGAGCTCGACCGTGCCCGGGCCGACATTGGCATCATCGATGCCGATGGAGACTTCCCCTTCGGCGCCAAGATACTGGTTGAAGAAGTAGGTGCCGCGACCGGTGAGGGCGCCGAGTTCAGCGCCGCCTGTGTCGAACTGGGTATAACCACCGCTGAGTTCGATATTTCCCTGGGCGAAGGCCAGCGGGGCAGCGAGGACGGCTGCGAGGGATGCGAGTGCAAGTTTCATTTTTTACTCCGTTACTCTGGACAGAAGCGCTACTGCGCGCCGCTGAGGTAACAAACGGCGAGCCAGTTGCCAGCTTGCGATGCAGTAATGTTCGGGTTTGGGGCCGGCCCTGTGACCGTCAGAGCACAGATTATGACGGATATTTTAGCTTGAGGATTCGTCCGTAGTTCCTATAGCGGGCGGCGCCAGGTTGTCACTTTTGTAAGGAAAGCCAGCGTTTCCCGCTCCTTAACAAAGCCGGCCTGATCCAGTGCTTCAGCGATACTCCATTCGAGATAGCCTTTGTAATAAGGCTCGTGAAATCCATGCGGGAAGTATTCCAGCAGACCGTCCATGGCGGGATAGTCTCCGAACTGGACACTATCGGCGAGAACGAACAGGCCGCCCGGTTTCAGTGTACGGAATATCTCGGCAAGGACCTGCGGGCGGATCTTTGGGGGAAGTTCGTGGAACAGGAAGATCGAGACGGCGATATCCTGGGACGCGCTGTCGAGGGTCATGGTCTCGGCAGCGTCCTGGATCACGTCGGCCTGGCGCCAGGGCAAAAGGCGCGCGCGGGCAGCGTCCGTGTAGGATGGGGACAGGTCGAGCCCTGTCACAGGCAGCTTGGGAAAAACGCCCAGCACTTTTTCGAGGAAACGGCCGTTGCCGCAGGCGACATCCAGCAGGCGCTGGGTGCGCTGATCGCGGCCCTTCAGCTCACGGCTGATTTCGGCGAGCGCCGCGCGGCGCATGGTATCGGCGGTACCGGAAAACAGCGCCTCGACTTGCGTGTCGTAGAGTTCGGCGCTGTCATCGGTAAACCAGCCGCCGGACTGGTAGTGGAAGTTCTGCAGGTAATAGGCAGGGTAGCGGTTGGTGCCTTCGGGCACCTGGCTGCGCACCTCCGTGCCGTCCCGAGCGAGGCGGCGGCGGTTCACCTCGGCCGCGTCGCGCAGGAAGGCCTGCGCGGACTTCAGGGCGCCCGGGAGTTCTGCGGGGCGCAAATCCTTCGGCGGCGGATAGAGCCCCGCTTCGACATTCGCGAGATCCTGAACGAAAAGGCGCAGGTAGGCCTTGCGCAGTTCGCTCGTGTCCGGGCGGCCGCGGCTGGGGCGGAACTCCGGCTCGCCGGGCCGGTCAAATCCGCCGGACTGGCTGCGCGCGGCTTGCATCTGGGCAGCATACCAAGCCGTGCGCAGGCCCTGAGCGGCGGCGTAGCGGGCCCTGCCTGCGGTTTTGGCGGCTTGGTCGATCAATCCCATAAGGAGAATATGTAGGCCGCTTCGCCGCGCGTCCAGTGCGACAAGCGCCTTCAGGCTGCGTTCAGATTGGCGGCGGCAGATTGCTCTCATAAACTGGCGCACCTTGCCCGAACGCGCCCGAGGAGACTGGTGATGTTGAAACTCTCGATCGCCGCTGGCAGCCTCGGCCTGATGGCCCTGGCACTACCGGTGCAGGCCCATGCGCAATACGGTTACAATGACACCGGCACCCGCAATGTGCAGTGTGAGCGGGAACGGGCGGACGATTCGGCAGCTGGAACGGTCGTCGGCGCTCTCGCTGGCGCACTCATCGGCGGCGCGGTGGGCAACAATATCGAGAATGACCGGACCTATACCGAATACAATCGCCGCGGCCGTCCGATCGGGCGTTATACCGAGGGCCGCAGCGAAGCCGGCAATGTGGCGGTCGGCGCCGTACTCGGCGCGCTTGTGGGCGGTATGGCGGGCAACTCGGTCGCCAGACAGACCGGGCCGGAATGCCAGGTGGCTTACGCGCCTTACAATTACTCATCCTCGCCTTCGAGCTCGATCCCGCGCTCGACGGAAGGGCTGTATGGGGGACCGGAAGTGATGTCGCAGGGCGGGTATCGGCCGGATCCCTATCCCGCAAGCTATCCTCAGGATCCGGACTACCGTTCGTACCCGGATTACCAAGATCCGGCCCCGCAACAGGACTGCCGTGTCATCCAGCGCGAAACACGGCTGCCCGACGGCGACGTGCAGCGCGATCCCGTGACAGCCTGCTGGAATGGCCGCACCCGCCAGTGGCAGGTGCTGGAGCAGGACAGCTATTCGGACGCCCCTTACGGTTACTGACGCCGGGCGCAGACCAGCCATTCGCGGTTGCCATCGCCGCCTGGAACCGGGCTCGGTTCCGGCGTGCCCGGCGCCCAGCCCGAGGCGCGGAGAAAGTGCTCAAAGCGTTCCAGAGCCGATTGGGCGGCGGCGGTGTCCGTGACGAGCCCGCCCTTGCCGACATTGGACGGGCCGACTTCGAATTGCGGTTTGAATAGCGCGATGAGCGTGGCCGCTGGCGCTGAGAGTGACAGCGGAACGGGAACCACTTTCGCGAGCGAAACGAAGCTCAGATCACAGACGACCAGCTGCGGCGGCGCGGTGAGGTGTTCGACTGTCAGGTCGCGCGCATTGAGGCGTTCGTAGGACGTGACGCGCGGGTCGCCTGCGATCTTCGCATGTAGCTGGCCGTGGCCCACGTCCACGCACGTGACGTGCACGGCGCCGGCGCGCAACAGCACATCGGTGAAGCCGCCGGTCGAGGCCCCGAGATCGAGACAATCGAGGCCAGCGGGATCGACCTGGAAGACAGTCAGGGCATGGGCGAGCTTCAGACCACCCCGCGAAACGTAAGGATGAGCGGCCTCCGAAGTGATCACCGCGCCGCGGGCAAGGCTTTCGGAGGCGCGGGCGACGGGCTTGCCATTAGCATGGACGAGTCCTGCTACGATGGCGGCCTGCGCGGCAGCGCGGCTGCCAAAATGGCCGAGCGCGACGAGCATTTTGTCGGCGCGGTCACTTGGAGGCATGGAACTTTCTGACATTTAGACTGTTTGCCCTATACTTACTCAGGAATCGACAGGAGTCCCGACATGCTTAAATTCGTTCTTCTCGCCGTCTCGTCTCTCGCGCTCGCCGGGTGCGGTCATATGGGTCATTCCGGCCACAAGATGCACGGCGCAGGCCATGAGGGCCACATGATGCACACGCTGGACGGCGCAGCGCCCCCGGCCAAGAAGGAGCTGGCATCCGCCTCGGCCACGATCCTCGGCGCGGGCGGTCTGGAGATCGGAAATGCGACGTTCGAACAAGGCCCGACCGGCCTGCTGATCCGGATGGAGATCGGTGCGGGCGGTCTGACGCCCGGCTGGCACGGCGTGCACCTGCATGAGAGGGGCGATTGTTCCGATGCCGGCGCCTACCAGCTGTCTGGCGGCCATCATGGCAAGGAAGCGGGCGCGCATGGGCTCATGAACCCGGATCTCGGCCCTGAGCCGGGCGACCTGCCGAACGCCTGGGCCGCCGCCGATGGCACGGCCGGATATGAAGCCTTTACCTTGCTGACCGAACTCGCTCCTGCGCTGGACGGTGACGGCCTATCGATCATCTTGCACGCGAGCAAAGACGATCACCGCTCGCAGCCGATCGGCGGAGCCGGCGCGCGGGTCGCCTGCGGTGTGGTGAACCGGACGGGCGGCTAGGCCTTGCGGCCAACGCCAAACAAGAGCGTCAGCCCCCGGACCAGGAATCCGCCGATGGCGCCGGCGTAAAACCAACTGGACAGGATGGGCGCCTCGAGCTCTGGCGGGCCAGCAGGCCCGGCCGCAGCCGCCTGCCGGGCCGCTTCCTGATCGGCCAGATGCTGCCTTGCAATGGCATTGAGATGGTCCATTGGGTGGATGCCGCGTCCTCACTCCCGGAAGGTGGGCCTCCCTCCGAAAATTCGCAGTCGCCGAAATGGCCGGCCTTTGAGCGGGACTTGCGCGCGGCCCTGCTGAAAGCCACGATGCACCCAATCGGAATCCGGGGAGGATCGACATGCTTAAACTATCCCGCCGCGCCATGTTGGCCGGCAGCGCCGCGGCCGTGGCGCTGGCCGCCTGCTCACGTGCGCCGAAGGAAGAGGTTGCCGATGCTCCGGCGGCCCGCACGGTTCCAACCTATGCCGACGGAACCGCGATGGCCGCGGGGATCGCCGCCGGTGAGACCACCGCGCTTGAGCAAGTGGAAGCTGCAGTGGCCCGCGCCAACGCCGTGGAGCCGCGGATCAACGCCATCGTGACGGAGACTTTCGAGGTCGCCCGCTCGGATGCCGCCGGATTGCTGTCGGGTGCGTTCGCCGGTGTGCCGAGTTTCATCAAGGACCTGATCGACTGGCGCGGCGCGCCGACGCTGGCGGGCAGCCGGGGTCTGGCCGGGCACATAGCAACCGAAGACAACCCGTTTGCCAGAAAATGGCGCGGCGCGGGCATCGTCTCGCTCGGCAAATCGGCGACACCGGAGGCGGGGTTGATCTCGTCGACGGAGCCGTTGTCGAACGGGCCGACACGCAATCCGTGGGATGTGTCGCGTTTTCCGGGCGGATCGTCCGGCGGCGCTGCAGCGCTGGTCGCCGCAAGGGTGGTGCCGTTTGCGCATGCGAGCGATGGCGGCGGCTCGATCCGGATTCCGGCATCGACGTGCGGCGTGTTCGGCCTCAAACCTTCGCGTGACCGCTTGCCTTACAGTGAGCTCGGGAACGCGCCGCCGCTGCAGATTTCAGTGAACCATGCCGTGACCATCAGCGTGCGCGATTCCATCGCGCTGTTTCGCGCGGCGGAAGCGAATGACGGCGCCTATCCGCCGCTGGGCGAGACCGCGCCGCTCAAGCGCCGTCTGCGGATCGGCTTTGCGCCGGAGCCGACCACCGGCACGCCGCTGCATCCGGACACACGCGCCGCGACCGAGGCGGCCGCTCAGCTTTGCCGCGACCTTGGCCACACGGTGATCGACTTCACGATGCCGATCGACGGGGTAAAGCTGACCGATGCCTTCCTTCTCTACTGGGCCGCGGGCGCCGGGCAATTTGCGCAGCAGGTGGCGGCCTTTTCGGGCAAACCCATCGGGCCGGAGATCGTCGAGCCCTGGACGCTGGGCCTTGGCGGCATGGCGGCGCGGCGGATCGGCGATCTTCCAGCCGCCATCGGCTACCTGCTGGCGTTCGAGAGTGTGTATCACGCGATGTTTGGGTCGCTGGACGTGATCCTGTCGCCGGTAACAGGCAGCCCGGCCGTACCCATCGGCGACCAGGCCCCCGACGCAGACTATGACACGCTGATGGAACGGGTGCTGGGCTTTGCGTCCTACACCGCCCCCATGAACGTGGCGGGCGCAGCGTCGATGAGCGTACCGCTCGCCTGGTCACCCTCCGGCCTGCCGATCGGGGCGATGTTCTCGGGCCGGAAGGGCGACGATGCACTGCTCTTCGAACTCGCGCTCGAACTCGAGGCAGCCCGGCCCTGGGCAGACCGCAAACCGCCGGTTTCAGCGACATAACGCTCGGAAAACAAGGCAAGCCTGAAGGTCAACCGACACGGCCTTAACCATAATCCGCCGGTTCTTCGCTGGGCGGAAAGGGCTTCCGGCTTAATTGCTGCTGGCGCGAAAGATGACTCTCGCGTCAATGTACGCTATATTACAGTTTTATCCTCCCTCGAAAGTGCGCCCCTTGAACCGTTCCGCTGTTATCGCAGCCGTCATCCTGGCTGTAATCGTTGGCTATTTTGGTATCCGCAGCCTGATGCGCGGAAGCCTTAGCGCAGAGGTGACGCCTGCCGCCGTCGTCGATCCGGCCACCGAAATAGACGCGGTGGTGATCACTTCGGAGAGCAGGACACACCCCCTGCAGCTTGGGGCAAAAGGGCGCACCGCGCCGGACAAAGCCGTCACCGTGAAATCCGGCACGGCGGGCACCGTGACCTCGACGCCGGTGCGCGAAGGCACGTTCGTGAAAAAGGGCACCCTTCTCTGCGCCCTCGACGTCGAAGCCCGCAGCGCCCGTGTCAAGGAAGCCGAAGCCAACCGCAACTCGGCCAAGATCGAATTTGAAGCCGCTGAATCTCTCGCCGCCAAAGGCCTGACACCGGCCAATCGCGAAGCCTCTGCCCGCGCCACCCTCGACGCGGCTGAGGCGGCGCTGAATGCAGCCCGCGTTGAACTCGGCCGCACCCAGATCCGCGCCCCGTTTGACGGTGTGTTCGAAGAACGCCTTGCCGAAGCGGGCGATTATCTGGGCCCAGGCTCGCCCTGCGGCCTGCTGGTGGACCTCGATCCCGTCATCGTGTCGGCTGAAATCACCGAGGCCCAGGCAGGACTTCTCAAGCCGGGCATGGCATCGACCGTGCGCCTCGCCGATGGACGCACGTTCAAGGCCAAGCTGCGCTACGTGGCCCGCACGGCAAGCCAGCAGACACGCACCTTCCCGATTGAAGCGGAAATCGAGGCCGGCGATGCCACCGTCGCGGCCGGCGTGACAGCCACGTTGAATGTGCCTGCTGGCGATGTTGCGGCCACGCTGGTTGCGCGCTCGCTGTTCACGTTGTCCGACTCCGGGCAATTGGGCGTGCGTCAGGTTCTGGCCGACAATACGGTCGCGTTTACCCCCATCCAGGTGATTGATGAAACACCGGAGGGCGCCTGGGTGACCGGGCTACCGGAAAAGGCGACGCTGATCGCGATCGGACAGGATTACCTGAACGAAGGAGTGAAAGTGCGTCCCGTGGCACAAGGCGGAGCTCGCCCATGACCGGCCTTATTGATGGCGCCATCGACCGGGCGAGGATGGTGGTTGCCATCCTCGTGTGTGCCATTCTGGCAGGCACCGCGACCTACATGTCCCTGCCGAAGGAAGCAGACCCGGACATTCCAATTCCGTTTGTGGCCATCACCGTTCCGCTCGCGGGCGTGACGCCGGAGGATGCCGAGCGCCTGCTCGTGCGCCCAATAGAACAGGAAATCCAGGCGCTGGAAGGCCTGAAGACCTTCAACTCGACCGCCACCGAAGGCGCAGCCCAGATCTTCCTCGAGTTCGAGATCGACGTGGACGTCGATCAGGCAGTGCTCGACGTCAAAGACAAGGTCGATATGGCCAAGCGCTTCTTCCCGGTGGATGCGCGCGAGCCGATCATCTCGGAAGCCAACGCCGCGCAGTTCCCGGTAATGGTCATCAACATTTATGGCGACGCGCCCGAGCGCGGCCTTGCACGTATTGCCGAAGACCTGAAGGATCGGCTCGAGTCCGACCCGGGCATTCTCGAGGCCCGCGTCCTCGGCAAACGCGAAGAGCTGCTCGAGATCGTCATCGATCCGGTGAAGCTCGAAACCTACAACATCTCTTACCAGGAAATCTTCGCGGTCATTAACGCGAACAACCAGCTGATCCCGGCAGGCCTGATCGATACCGGACAGGGCAGCTTTGCGGTGAAGGTGCCCGGCATCATTCGCACCGGCGCTGACGCACTGAGCCTGCCGATCAAGCGGACGGAAAACGCGGTGGTGACGCTGGGCGACCTCGCCGAAGTACGCCGCACGTTCAAGGACGCGACCGGGTATGCAACGTTCAACGGCGAGAAGGCCCTGCTGATCGAAGTGGTCAAGCGCACGGGCGCCAACATTCTCGACACCGCCAACAGCGTGCGCGCCGCCATCAATGACGAGAGCAAGGCCTGGCCGGCAACCGTGCGCGCCGAAGTGACATCGGACGCGTCCGAGATGATCGGCTCGCAGCTCGGCGAACTCGAAAGCTCACTGATTGCTGCCGTGGCGCTGGTGATGATCATCGTGATTGCCTCGCTCGGCTGGCGCTCGGCGCTGCTGGTTGGCCTCTCGATCCCGTCCTCTTTCGTGATCGCCTTCCTTGGTCTCGGCGCGTTCGGGTACACGATCAACATGATGGTGATGTTCGGCATGGTCATCGCGGTCGGCATCCTGGTCGATGGCGGAATCGTGGTGACCGAATATGCCGACCGGAAAATGGCTGAAGGCATGAGCGCCGTGGAGGCCTATCGGCGCTCCGGCAAGCACATGTTCTGGCCGGTCGTCTGCTCGACACTGACCACGCTGGCCGCTTTCGTGCCGTTCCTGTTCTGGAACTCGATGCCCGGCAAGTTCATGGCCTACCTGCCGATCACCCTGATCTTCGTGCTGACCTCGGCCCTCATTGTGTCACTGATCTTCATGCCGGTGCTTGGCTCCCTGATCGGTGGGCGCCCGGCGGGCAAGGACGAAAACCTCGCCGCGCTCGCCGCCAACGCTGACCCGCATCAGGCGAAAGGTTGGATCGGCGCGTATGTGAAGATCATCTCGACCACCGTGCGGCGCCCGCTGATGGCGACCGGCGCCGTATTTGCAGTGGTGCTTGGCGTGTTCATCTGGTTCGGATCCGAACAGCACAAGACCGAATTCTTCCTCGATATAGAGCCGGAACAGACTTACGTGTTCGTCCAGGCACAGGGCGCCCTTTCGGCGGCCGAGAAGGCCGAAATAGTGGGCCGGGCGGAAGCCGCAATTGCCGGTCTTGATGGCATCACGGCCATCTCGACGCGGACCGGTTCATCCGGGGGCGGTTTTAGCTTTGACGGCGTCAACGGCGTGCCGCTCGACACGATCGGGCAGCTGCTGGTGGACCTGAACACGACGTCTGACGGTCCCTACGATGCGCGCAAAACGCTGGAAGCCATCCGTATACGGTTGTCTGCAGTTCCGGCGCTGAAGTTCGAGATCAAGCCGCGTGAACAAGGACCGCCAGGCGGCAAAGACGTTCAAGTGGCCTTGCTGGGCACGAACTCCGAGTCGCTCGACAAGACCGCAACACTGATCCGCACTTGGCTGGAAGCGCGCGCCGACCTCATCGAGATCGATGATTCGCGGCCCCTGCCGGGCGTTGAATACCAACTGACCGTCGACCGCGCCGAAGCCGGCAAGTTCGGCGTGGACGTCGCCCAGATCGGCGCGGCGGTACAACTCGTCACCAACGGCGTTCTGGTCGGGCGTTACCGTCCGGACGATTCCAATGAAGAAGTCGACATCCGTGTGCGTTTCCCGGAAGGGGAGCGCTCGGCCTCGGCGCTCGACACACTGAAGATTTCCACGCCTCAAGGCAACGTGCCATTGGCCCTGTTCGTCACGCGCGAACCTGCGCCGCGCGTCAGCCAGATCGAACGGCGCGACGGCAAGCGCGTCCTCGACATTAGGGCAAACGCCAAAGAGCAAGGCACGGGCGCCGTCATCGTGGCCGAGATGAAGGCGTGGCTCAGTGAGCAAACCCTGCCGCCCGGCGTGGAAGTGCGCTTTGAAGGCGCCGATGAGGACACGGCGGATGCGGGCGCCTTCTTTGCGGGCGCGGCGCTTGCGGCCCTGTTCATGATGGCAGTGATCCTGCTCTGGGAGTACAACAACTTCTACCAGGTCGCCCTGACGCTCTCGGCGGTGATCCTGTCGACAGCCGGCGTGCTGGTCGGGATCAACCTTTTCATGCCTTACATCAGTATCCTGATGGTCGGCACGGGCGTCATTGCCCTCGCCGGTGTGGTCGTGGGCCACAACATCCTCTTTATAGACACGTTCAACCGGCTTCGGTCAGACGGGCGTCCGTTGGAAGAAGCAGCTATTGCAACAGCGGCCCAGCGCGTGCGGCCGATCCTGCTGACAACGGCAACGACCATTCTGGGCCTGATCCCGATGATGTTGCAGATGAACATCGACTTTGCAGAAGGTGCGATCGATTTCGGCGGCGCCAGCTCGGAATGGTGGGTTCAGCTGGCCACAGCCGTGGTCTGCGGTCTAACCTTCTCCACGATCCTGATCTGTCTGGTCACCCCGGCCTGGTTGCTTGTCCCGTACCGGGTCAGCAGCTGGTCAGCCCGGCAATGGGAGCGTTTCAGCCCGCCGTTGATGGCGAGACTGGAACCGATCCTTGCACGCAACAGGGGCCGGAAAGCCGAGCCGGACTACAGCCCGTCGCAGCCGCCGCCAGCACGCGCGCCAAAGGCGGACAATGACGAAGTGCTTCCTGCGGCAGAGTAACCGGCCTACCAGGGCAGCGTTTCGCTCTGCCCGTCAAAGCAGCGCAGCTCGCGGGACAGGTCTGCACCGGAAATCACCTTTTAGAGACCCGCGGCGCAGTCTGCGGGCTCAACCGGCGCACCCTCGCCGCCCATGTCGGTCTTCCACCCAGCCGGGATGCAGCGCAAGCAACGCGATACCCTGCGCGCGAAGCGCATGGGCCGCCGTGCCCAGGCACATGTTCAGGCCGGCCTTGGAAACGCGTCAGGCGAGGCAGAAACTCAACTCGGTGTTCTGAAACGATCCGGGCTGCCTGGAGAGCGCCGCCGCTATCTTGTTTTTCCCGGCGGCAAGGTTCGGCGTGAGCGCGTCCAGCCCCCGGATCGGCGCGGTGGTGTTGACGCGGAGCATTTCCTTGACGCGGTCATAGTCCAGCCGGGGCATGTCGGCCCGGTCGCCGAGACCCGCATTGTTTATCAGGATATCGACCGGGCGACCTCTGAGCGCGGCAACCGAGGCCGGGTCAGCGACATCCAGCGCAGGTCGTTCGGCGCCGGTCGTCTTCAGATCTGTTGCGGCGGACGGCCCGAGCGCCGCGGAGATGACGGCCTGTCCCTTCGCCTGGAATTCGCGCACCAGGGCGAGGCCGATGCCGCGATTAGCACCTGTGATCAGCGTGTCGGCATGGGTTCGCTCGGGAGTTTGGTGCCGGCAAACTCAGGCGCGCGGGGTGATCCGGTAAACGGCTGTCGCGGTCATCACAGTGCCCTTGGTGCCTTCGGCAGAGCCGCCGGTGAAGAGGATCGTGCGCGTCTTGCGGTCAATTCGCGGCTTGTAGGTGAGGTTCGAGGGCTCGGCGCCGGCGGCGGCCACGTCGAAGGTCACAGAGACGAGGTCCACCTTGTCCGGGGTGCAGACGGCTTCTGCGTCGGCGCGGATGGCCTGGATCAGGCGCAGCGCAATCACTTCGTCCGGACGGGTCAGTTGGGTATCGCTCATGCCATATCTCCCGTGCAGCCCCTGCGCTCTAGCGGGCGGCAGCGCAAAAGAAAAGGGCCGCCCCTGAGGGCGGCCCGGTAACTCTGAAACGACGCGAATGACCACAAAGGGTCTTGATTTGGCAGCGTCAGCTTCGCTTCGCGGGACCAGCGCGTTATGCGGCGCGCACCCCCTCTCTGCGGGACGGCTCGCCCGCATGGCCAATCAGGTCACCCAAATGGCCAAAGTCATTCATGCCGTATACGGACTGCATCCAGCTGCCGATCGAGGGCAGAAGCGTGCCGATCGCCTTGTGGTCAAGGCCGGCATCCTGGAGTGCGGAAATCATCGAGAGGGAGACGCGGCGGCGTCCGCCCGGTGTCTGTTCGATCAGGCGGGCGACGTCGCCGGTCGGAGCGCCGATCTCATGTCCGGTCTGCGCAGCGAGTGCGCGCGCGCCGGGAATACTGCGAAAGATCACGTCGGCAAGCGGGCTGCCCTGACGCTCGGCGCTGTTCAGGACGATGCCGAGTGCACGGCGGGAAACGGAGTCCGCGAGACCATTGCTTGTAGCGATGTGCGCTGTGAGATCATCTATCATGGCAAAGGCACTCCTAGGATCAATGGCCTCGGGACAGCTTCCAATCTGGTCTCCGGTGGTTTCTGGAGTGTTACTTCGACGAACTATTTTCGGCCCATAATGAAGAAAGCAATTAAGGCGCGTTATTGCGGGGTAAACAGAAGGACGGGTTTTCTTTACACAAGCTGTAATGTTGCGCGACTTGGCTCGTAAATACTGGAGATGACATGATCCGCATTGGAATTCTGGGGGCCGCCAAGATCGCGCCGCTTGCAATGATCACGCCTGCAAGCAAGCGGGCTGACTGCGAAATCATCTGCGTCGCAGCCCGCGATCCCGGCCGGGCGCGCAGCTTTGCAGACACGCACGGCATCCCCGATATCGCGGCGAGTTATGAGGCGCTGATCGCGCGCGATGACATAGACCTCATCTATAATGCCCTGCCGCCGAACCGGCATGCCGACCTCACGATCGCGGCGCTCGAAGCCGGCAAGGCGGTGCTGTGTGAAAAGCCCTTCGCGATGAACGCCGCCGAGGCGCGCGCGATGACCGAAGCGGCGAGGCGCACCGGGCGCCCGCTCGTGGAAGCGTTCCACTACCGCTTCCATCCGATGTTCGAGGAAATCCTGCGCCAGCTTCGCAGCGGCGCCATCGGGCGCGTCTGCGCGATCAAGGCCGAGTTCTCGGTCGCGATCAAGGACACGCCGGGCGAACTGAGGCACGAGCCCGCGCTGGGGGGCGGCGCACTTATGGACCTCGGGTGCTATGCGCTCCACTGGGCACGCAACGTGGCAGGGTCGCAAGCGACCGTCACAGCCGCGTCGTCACGTGTGGGACGACGCGGCGTCGATCTCGAAACCTCCGCCGATCTGACGTTCGAGGGCGGCGCCACGGCGAGGATCCATACGTCCATGCTGGCCGGACAGCGCTTCAAGGCGCTGCTCGCCATTCAGGGCACAGACGGATTGCTGCTCGCGAGCAATCCGCTCCATCCCAGTTTCGGAAACTCGATCACGCTGAGGCACGGAAAGTCCGTCAACCGGTACAGCGTGTCCGGAGACAAGACTTACGACTACCAGCTAGCCCACTTGCTCGATGTGATGTGGGGCAAGGCAAGCCCGCTGACCGGCGGCGCGGACGCAGTCGCCAACATGGCCCTGATCGATGCTATCTATTCGGCGGCGGGCGTAAATCGCCCGGTTAGCTGATCAGGCGGCGTCCTGCGCCAATTCGATCCAGCCTTCGACCTCGTCCTCGTTGAGCACCTGATCGTCGCGCAGCACGCGGTCGCCCTCCGGCGTGGACAGGAACTCCATCGCCAGTTCGAAGATCGTGCGGGCTGAGGCATTCGCGAGGTCCTCTCGCGTGGTGATCCCGGCGCCGAACCGCAATTGTGCGTCATGCACGCGCAGGCCCGGCACGTCGATCATCAGCTGCGTCTGTTCCTGCCAGGCGCGGATGGCCTCGGCGGTGATGTGGCGGACGTTGATTTCGAGTTCGACCATCTCCGGATCACTGTCCAGAAGATCGCCAATCGTGGTGATGCCCGCGCGGGCGAGTTGCTTGGCGGTCTTCCAGCCGATCGACGGCGCGTCCACGACAGGGTCTTCGCGCATGAGACTGCCGATGCCGGCGAGCAGTTCGGCCTCTGGCGCAGCTTCTGGTGCGACTTCCGGTTCGGGCGCCGGCGGAGGCGGCGGTTCGAACAGGACGTCTGCGTCCGTATCAGTTTCGGCAGGCGCTGGCCCGGCAGGAACAACGCGCTTGCGCGTGCCGAGGAGCCCGCGAGCAGGCTGGCGGCCGGACTCGCGCCGGGCAATCTCCTTCAACTCGGTCGGCGGCGCATCATTGACCGGCGCGGGCTGGACTTGCGTCAGAACCAATTCCGGCTCAGACGCCGCCAACCTGTTCTCGTTCTGCGTTCCGATTGGGGCGATGGGTTCGGCGTTCAGCTTCTTCAGCGAGATGCGGCGCACTTCGCGGGCATGCTGGGCGCGTATCTCCTTGTCGTCCTCCGGCAGGGTCTTGATCACCTTCCCTGTCTTCTGGAACTCGGCATACATCCGCTCGACCTGCCGTTTGTCGCCCGCGTCTTCGAGCTTGGCGGTGATCCAGCGCAGCGGGATATCCAGCGTCTCGATATAGCCTTGCAGGGTCAGGTTCACCTTCGGCGGCGCGACGGCGGCCTCTTCGAAGGCGCGCGTCAGGATTGCGGCGAAGCCGGCGGTGGCATAACCGACGAGATCTGCAATGGCGGCACGCATCGTCTCATCGAGCCCGGACGGCGGATCGGCGACACCGGCGTCGACGTCATAATGGTCAATGAAAACTTGGTAGTAGGCATGGCTGCGCAGCGCGCCTTCGCGGACCATGTCCGAGACGAAGCCCAGCCCGCACGGAACCGCGATGTCCGGATAGCCTTCGGCTGCGATCCGGGCGTCGGTGTCGGCGCGCGATTTTGCAATGCTCCACTCCACAGCGCGGTGGATCACGCCTTCGGCTTCCGTCTGGCCGGTATGGAAGGGCTGGATGGGGTCTGCGTAGTAGTGGCTCAGCACGCCGAAGGCATAGGCCGCGTCGCTCCAGCGTTTGAGCGCCAACTGTTCCACGCCGCGCGCATACCATTCCTGCGCCTTGGCGCGCGCGCCGCCCCATTCGCCTTCGCCGACATGCAGGACGTGGTTCTTGAAGTCCTTGAACTCGGCGTCCGGCGCTTTGGCGCCCTTCAGGAGATGCTCGTGATGCACCAGGAACAGCGATTTCCAGGCTTCGCCATTGTCTCCGCCGATCAGGGAGAGCGCATCGAACGCAATAAAATGGTGCGTCGAGCGGCAGCGGTGGTTGCGGATCACGCGTTCAAGCAGGGTCATCGCCAAATCCTTCGGGGAAGCGCTGAAAGAATGTAGGGAGACTCTGCGAAGATGGTGAACGCGCTGTTAACCCGGGCGGCCCGCTTGGCATCCCGCGGCGGCGTGTGGTATGGCCCCGCCATCGCAACAGGCGCTGAGCGCGGCCGTCTTCCGGCGCACCGGAAGGGCAACCGCAGCGCAGGAGTTCCTGTGCGCGGAGCGGCAAAACCGCTTCACACTCAGGGACATAACGCCCGGGAGTGAGCCATGAAGACCATCATCGAACCGTTCCGCATCAAGTCCGTCGAGCCGATCCGGATGACGACGCGCGCCGAGCGCGAAGGCCTGTTGAAGGCGGCGGGCTATAACCTGTTCAAGCTGCACTCGGACGATGTGATCATCGACCTGCTGACCGATTCCGGCACCTCGGCCATGAGCGCCGCGCAGTGGGGCGCGGTGATGACGGGCGACGAGAGCTATGCCGGGGCGCCCAGCTTTTACCGTTTCGAAGCGGCGGTGAAGGACCTGATGGACTTTGCGCACATCATTCCCGCCCACCAGGGCCGGGCCGCGGAGCATCTCCTTTTTACGCTGATCGCGAAGACGGGAGACCTCATCCCCTCCAACACCCATTTCGACACCACGCGGGGCAACATCGAGGCGATGGGCGCCGAGGCGCTTGACCTGCCGATTGCCGAGGGGCGGGTGCCGTCGCTGGATCATCCGTTCAAGGGCAATATGGACCTAGCGGCGCTGGAACGTGTGCTGAAGGCCGAAGGCCACCGCATTCCGGCGGTGATGATGACGATCACCAACAATGCGGGGGGCGGCCAGCCGGTGAGCCTCGCGAACATTCGCGGCGCGGCGGCCCTCGCCAGGGCCCATGGCAAACCCTTCTACATCGATGGCTGCCGGTTTGCAGAGAATACCTGGTTCATCAAGCTGCGCGAGGAAGGCCAGACAGATCGTCCAATCAAGGACATTGTGCGCGACTGCTTCGCCGTCGCCGACGGCATGACAATGAGCGCCAAGAAGGACGCCTTCGCGAACATCGGCGGCTGGTTGGCACTGAATGATGATGCCCTTGCCGAGCGGGCACGCACGCTGCTGATCCAGACCGAGGGCTTCCCGACCTATGGCGGCCTCGCGGGCCGAGACCTCGACGCGATTGCGCAGGGCCTGAAGGAAATCATCAATGAGGACTACCTACTCTACCGTGTACGGAGCAATTCCTATATTGCCGAACGCCTCGACGCGATGGGCATTCCGGTCGTGAAGCCGGCAGGCGGACATGCCGTGTTCATCGATGCGCGCAGCTTCCTGCCCCACATTCCGCCGCTGGAATATCCCGGGCAGGCGTTGACCTGCGCCATGTACGAAGCGGGCGGCATCCGCGCCTGCGAGATCGGCACGGTAATGTTCGGCCGCAAGCCCGATGGCACGGAAGCGCCCGCCGCGATGGACCTCGTCCGCCTCGCCATGCCCCGCCGCGTCTACACGCAAAGCCATGCCGACTATGTGGTGGAAGTGCTCGAGGAAGTGGCCGCCGCGAAAGACACGCTGCGCGGGATGAGCATCGTGAAGGAGCCGCCAATGATGCGCCACTTCACGGCGGCGTTTGAACGATTTTAAACAAGTGTGCCGAGCCATTCGGCTCGGCACACTAAAGTTCGCATTACACTCGTCTGATTACCGCACCGCGAAATCTGTTGGTTCCGTGCTCTTGCCCTTGGCGTCGGTTTCGCCTTTCGGCTGGCCGTGCTTGTTCGGGCCCATGAAGCCGAAGAGGTGGCCGGCGACTTTCCGGATCTGGATCTCCTCGGAGCCTTCCGTGATCCGGTAGCGGCGGTGGTGGCGGTAAATGTGCTCGAACGGCTTGTGGCGGGAATAGCCGATGCCGCCATGCACCTGCATCGCGCGGTCGGCCGCTTCGCAGACAAGCCTGTTGGCGTAATAGTTACACATCGAGACCTTGTCGGAGAGGCGGATCGCCACTTCCGGCTTCGACATCTGGTCCATTTCCCAGGCCGTCTTGAAGATCAGCAGGCGGAGCATCTCGGCCTGCGTTGCAAGTTCCACAAGCGGGAACTGGATCGCCTGGTTGGTGGAGAGGGGCTTGCCGAAAGGCTTTCGCTCATTGGAATACTTTACGCTCTCATTGATGCAGTAGATCGCCGCGCCGCAGGAGGAGGCCGCCTGGCGGATGCGGTTTTCGTGCACGAAGTGCTGCGCGAGCGCGAGGCCGCCTTCGGGCGGGCCGAACACGGCATCTTCCGGCACCCAGACATCCTTGATGGTGAGGCGGGGGTGGTCCGTCGGCATGTTGAAGGTCCACATGTACTCTTCAATGATGACGCCGGGATCGCGCGCCGGAATGATCAGGCAGGTGATGCCCTTCGCGTCGCCGTCTTTTCCGCTGGTGCGGCAGAAGAGCATGATGTGGGTGGCCACGTGCATGCCGGTGATCCACATCTTTTCACCATTGATCAGCCAGCCATCCTTGCCATCCCTCTTGGTGCGGACGGCGCGGGTTTCCATGTGCGTGGCGTCGGAGCCATGGTTGGGCTCGGTCAGGCCGAAGCAGGCGATGAACTTGCCGCCCAGCGCCGCCTCGGCAAGGTGTTTCTGGTCCGGCCGGGCGAAGTCGCGCAGCATCAGGATCTGCGGGAAGTTGCCGACGATCGAGTGCTCGTTCTGAAGGTCATTGTGCAGGCCGAGGCCTTGCTTGGCGAAATGTTCGCGGATGATCGCCATGCCGAGGTTCGTGCCGTCCTGGCCGCCGAACTCCTTCGGCAGCGCATAGCGCAGGTGCCCCGCCTTGTCGGCGCGTTTCTTGGCCTCGCGCAGCAGCGCTTCCCATTCAGGACGCGGCAGGCCTTCATTGTCGAAGTCCGTGCGCGCCCATTCGCGGCGGTGGTCGAAGAAGCGCTCGTTATCGTCTTGCGCCTGCAGCGGCTTGATTTCGTCTTCGATGAACTTGTCCAGCACGACGAGATAGTCGGCGATGTCCTTCGGTATGTTAAAGTCCATGGTTTGCTCCATTGCGTCGCGGCTTTGAAGTCACCATACGCCTGTCAGGCGAGGCGGCAATTTGTGCCGCGGGGGCAAGCCAGAATGCTGCACCGCAGCATGCAGAACGAACCGTTCTCCAATAATTCTGAATTGAGCGCTCTGAACGCTTGACGAATTATTCAGCGTTCTATAGTCAACGAAGCAGGCCAAAAGCCTGACCACCGCATGCAGTTTCAACCCCGGACGAAAAGGCACCCTCCCATGCTCCGTTCCATCATTGCCGCCGCCGCATTCGCAGCCATCGCTGCTCCTGCTTTCGCCAGCAACTCCTACACCTTCGAGACCGTCAATCCGGTCAAAGAAAAGCGCATCGTCGCCGAAAGCGTTGTCTGGTCCTGCGAAGGCACGAAGTGCACCGCAGAACTCGACCGCAAAGCCCCTACCGTGCGCATCTGCAAGAAGATCGCCAAGGAAGTCGGCGAGCTGACCACCCTGCGCAACACGAAATCCGAACTGACGGCTGAGCAGCTCACCGAGTGCAACGCCGCTGCCAAGAAGTAAGGCTCCTTTGGTTTTCTAGCTCTCCTCGGGCCGCCAGGGTTTGCCTTGGCGGCCTTTTTTGTTGTTGCGCTGCCGGCCCGGCCAAGGCGATTGTACTGATCTCCAACTGAAGGCCCACCTCAGATGTCCGTCAGCGCAAAACGCACACCTGATGACCGGTTTGCCGGACTGCCCGGCTACAGTTTCGCGCCGCACTATGTGGACACTCTGGCAGGCTATGAGGGACTGCGCGTTCACTACCTGGACGAAGGTCCGAAGGATGCAGCCAGGACATTCCTTTGCCTGCATGGCCAGCCGAGCTGGAGCTATCTTTATCGAAAGATGATCCCCGTCTTCACGGCCAGCGGCGCGCGCGTGATCGCGCCGGACTGGCTAGGCTTCGGGCGCTCGGACAAGCCGGTGGACGAGGCGGCCTACACCTTCCATTTTCACCGGAACATGATGCTGGCGCTGATCCGGCATCTCGATCTGACAAACATCACGCTGGTGGTGCAGGACTGGGGCGGACTGCTCGGCCTGACGATCCCCGTGGATATGCCCGAACGGTTCGAACGGCTCATCGTGATGAACACGACGCTCGCCGTCGGCCAGTCGCTGGGGCCCGGATTCGAAGCCTGGAAGGCGTTCAACCGCACCCAGCCGGATCTCGATATCGCCGCGCTGATGCAACGCGCGAGCCCGGTTCTCTCCGATGCCGAGGCTGCCGCGTATTCAGCGCCCTATCCGGATGCCAGCTATAAGGCGGGCGTGCGCCGCTTTCCTGAACTCGTGATGGTCGCGCCCGATATGGAGGGCGTCGAGGTGTCGCGGCGCGCGGCTGACTGGTGGGCCAGGGACTGGACCGGACGAGGCTTCATGGCGGTTGGCGCGCAGGATCCGGTCCTCGGGCTTCAGCACATGCAGGCACTGCGCAGCCAGATCCGGAACTGTCCCGAGCCGATGATGATTCCGAACGGCGGGCACTTCGTGCAGGAATGGGGCGACGAGATTGCGCGCGCAGCGCTGGCTGCATTTGGCGGCACGTGACGGACCTCAAACCCGAAGCCGGCTGCGGCGCAGCGATACGCGACGAGGAAGGCCGGCTGCTGCTCATCCAGCGCCTGCGCCAGCCGGAAGCCGGGGCCTGGGGACTGCCCGGTGGCAAGATCGATTTCGGCGAACGGGCTCAGGTGACCGCGCAGCGCGAAATCGAAGAAGAACTCGGCATCAAGATTGAAATCCTGCATCTCGCCTGCATCGCCGAGACGATAGACCGCGGCGATGGCCGCCACTGGATTGCGCCCGTTTACGAAGCGCGAATCTGCGCCGGCGAGCCGCAGAATAGGGAGCCGGAGAAGCATGGCGGATGGGGATGGTTCAGTCTCGACGCCTTACCGGAAAGCCTGACGACGCCCGTTTTGTGCTATCTGTCGTCGCTTCGAACGTGACGCGCCACACCAAAAGCTCAACGTGCATTTGACACCGGTGGACATTTTTATTTGCTCGGTTTTACTGCGCAAGTGTTGGTCAATTGTTCGACTTGTGCCCGGCATAGATGTTGCAAATCGTTCACGCCCGGCGCTATCTGGCGCGGGGTAACAAGGCCCGGGCTGGCCAAGTAAATTCGCCAAAAAACGAGGGTGACATGAGCGATACTGTAGCAATCCTTTCCGAGTTGGGCGTTCGTCCGAAATCGGTCCTCAAGAACTGGAACGAAGCCCGGCTTTACGAAACGGCGGTCGCTGCTGGCGAAGCGCGCGTTGCGAAAGGCGGAGCGCTTGTGGTCGAGACCGGACAGCACACCGGCCGTTCTGCCAAAGACAAATTCACCGTGCGCGATGAACTGACAGAAAATACCGTCTGGTGGGACAACAACGCCGCCATGTCGCCCGCGCACTTCGATGCTCTGTGGGCTGACTTCAAGGCGCATCTCGCCAATCAGAGCGTTTACACACAGGACATGTTCGGCGGCGCCGACCTAGATTACCGCGTGCCGGTCACTGTCGTGACCGAATTCGCCTGGCACTCGCTGTTCATCCGCCACCTCCTGCGTCTTCCGACTACGGATGAAGCCAAGACGTTCCGAACAGGCTTCACGATCATCAATTCTCCGAGCTTCCGCGCCGACCCGGCAAAGCACGGCACGCGCTCCGAAACGGTGATCGCCGTGAACTTCGCCAAGCGCCTCATCCTGATCGGCGGCACGTCCTATGCCGGCGAAACCAAGAAGTCGGTCTTCACGATCCTAAACTACCTGCTCCCCGACCAGGGCGTCATGCCGATGCACTGCTCGGTAAACACGAGCGACAAGGACGATGCGGCCATCTTCTTCGGCCTCTCGGGAACCGGCAAGACAACACTCTCGGCCGATGCCTCGCGCACGTTGATCGGTGATGACGAGCACGGCTGGTCCGAGAACGGCCTCTTTAACTTCGAAGGCGGCTGCTATGCCAAGATGATCAACCTCTCGGCCGAAGCCGAGCCGGAAATCTACGCGACGTCGAAGCAGTGGGGCACTGTGCTCGAAAACGTCGTGATGGATCCGGTCAGCCGCGAGCTGGACTTCAACTCGGCAGCCCTCGCGGAAAACTCTCGCGGCGCCTACCCGATCGAAGCAATCCCGAACGCATCTCTGACTGGCCGCTGCGGACAGCCGAAAAACCTTATCATGCTGACGGCCGACGCCTACGGCATCATGCCCCCGATTGCAAAGCTGACACCCGCCCAGGCGATGTATCACTTCCTGTCCGGTTACACGGCACGTGTTGCCGGCACCGAAAAAGGCGTGACCGAACCTTCGGCCACCTTCTCGACCTGCTTTGGCGGTCCGTTCATGCCGCGCCATCCGTCAGAGTACGGAAATCTCCTGCGCCGCCTGATCGCAAAATACGACGTCGATTGCTGGCTGGTCTCCACTGGCTGGACGGGCGGCCCCTACGGCCAAGGCAACCGGATGCCGATCAAGGCAACCCGCGCCCTGCTGAACGCCGCGCTTGATGGCTCGCTGAACACCGTTCAGTTCCGCAAGGACGAAACTTTCGGCTTTATGGTTCCGGTCTCGGTTCCGGGCGTCGATTCGAAAATCCTCGACCCGCGTTCGACCTGGGCTGACCCGTCCGCGTACGACGCACAGGCTGCGAAACTCGCCGACATGTTCGTTGAGAACTTCGCGAAGTTCGAAGCCTATGTGGACGAGGCCGTGAAAGCCGCTGCCCCGAAAGCCAAGATCACCGCCTGATCCGGCGAGTTTCCTGACACAATCAACCCGCCCGGTTCTGCCGGGCGGGTTTTTTCATTTGAAAGGCTCCCTTTACGTTAAGGGAAGTCTGGCGCGGGCCAGTTGCAATCGTTACGGTGCGCGCCAACTCGACGCCAAACATTCTGGAGGAAGCCATGCGCGAAGCTGTTATCGTCTCTACTGCCCGAACCGCCCTGACCAAAGCCGGTCGCGGCGCCCTCAATGACACGCACGGCATCACGATGGCGGGCCACGCCATCAAGGGCGCGCTCGAGCGCGCCGGAGTTGAAGCCGCTGCGGTTGAAGATGTGTTCCTGGGTTGTGCCGCGCCGGAAGGGGCCACTGGCCACAACGTGGCGCGCAACGCGGCGCTCGCTGCCGGTTGCCCTTCGACCACGTCGGGCGCCACCATCAACCGCTTCTGCTCCTCGGGCCTGCAGGCGATCGCCAACGCGGCGCACACCGTCATCAACGAAGGCGCAGCCGTAACCGTCGGCGGCGGCGTGGAGAGCATCAGTCTCGTTCAGGGCTCGGGCCAGTCGAACCGTCACAAGTATTTCGACCCGGAACTCGCCAAGACGTGGCCGGCCATCTGGATGACAATGATCGAAACCGCCGAGATCGTTGCTGATCGCTACAAGGTCAGCCGCGAATACCAGGACGAGTATTCTGTCGAGAGCCAGCGCCGTACGGCCGAGTTCCAGCAGAAGGGCTACATGGCCCAGGAAATCGTGCCGCTGAAAACCCGCATGAAACTGATCAACAAGGATACGAAGGAAGAAACCTTCCAGGACGTTATTGCCGACAAGGACGACTGCAATCGCCCAGGCACGACGTATGAAATGGTCTCCGGCCTTAAGCCTGTCTTCTCGGGCGGTATGGTCGTGAAGGAAGGCAAGTATGTCACCGCCGGCAACGCCTCGCAGCTGTCGGACGGCGCCGCTGCCGTACTCGTCATGGAAGCCAAGGAAGCCGCCAAGCGAGGCCTGAAGCCGCTCGGCCGTTTTGCCGGCTTCAACGTTGCCGGTTGCGACCCGGATGAGATGGGCATCGGCCCGGTCTTCGCCGTCCCGCGCCTGCTGGAGCGTCACGGACTGAAAGTGGATGACATCGACCTGTGGGAACTGAACGAGGCCTTTGCCTCGCAGTGCCTCTACTCGCGCGACCGGCTCGGCATTGACCCGGCCAAGTACAACGTCAACGGCGGCGCGATTTCCATCGGCCACCCGTTCGGCATGACCGGCGCACGCTGCACCGGCTCGCTCCTGCTCGAAGGTCAGCGCCGCAAGGCGAAGTGGGGCGTTGTCACCATGTGCATCGGCGGCGGCATGGGTGCGGCCGGCCTGTTCGAGTTCTATAACTGATCTCACAAGCCACATCGGAATAATGGATGGGCGGCCCTTCGGGGCCGCCCTGTCTATTTCATGACGGATTGCCTTCTTTATGCCTGAGGCCCATGCCAAATGGGACACCCCGTCAGGAGTTTGCATTTGATGCTGCGTCCCTTGGTTACCTTGTCCGTCTGTTTCCTGATCGCTGCCTGTGGCGCGGCAGGTCTGTTCGCGCCGGAGGATTACACCCCGGCAGAAGCCACAACAACGGTCGAGGCCACGGCCTTCCTGACCGAGAATGCTCCGCCGCCGGATGGCGCCGCCGACAGCAAGGGCGACGGTATTCTCCGTGATGCGAACAATCGTCCGTTCAGCTACGCGCTGCTCGGCAAAAAGCTGCCGGAGTTTTCTGCAACCATGGCCGACGGCGCGGTGTTCGAATCGGCTGCGCTCAACCGCTGGACCGTGATCGACATCTGGGGCGCGTGGTGCAGCGACTGCTTAGCAGATGGCCCCTACGTCGCCGCTCTCGAACGCGCGATTGCACAGGACCCCGACCTCGATTTCGTGTCGATACATGTTCCCGCCAGCGAGGCGCGCGCAACGCCGGAGGAAATGTTCGGCAAGTACGGCTCGCTCGAGGCGTACTTCGAGGCGGCAGGCTACCTCGTCCCCACCGCGCTCGATACCGATGGCAGCCTTCGCGAAACCCTCACGATCAGCTGGACGCCAACCTATCTTCTTGTTTCGCCGGACGGCGTGGTGCGCGGTTTTCGTACCGACCTCTCGGTCGCGGGCAGCGAGCCCGTGAAGGACTTCCTTCGCGATGTCGCACGCGTCAAGAAAACGGTTGGCAATGCGCAGGGTCCAATGATGGGCCCGGCTGGGGTCCTGGGCATTACCGGGACAACGCCCTTCACGCTTGCTGCCATAGAAGCCGCCTTTCCCGGCCACACCGTCGTGTCCACGACGGAAGGCGAAGGCGCGACGGCGCAGCCTGTCTTCCAGGTTCGCACGCCCGGCACCGAGACGCCGAGATTTATCGTCGAGGCCGACTGGTCGCGTGGTTTCGTGAGCCGGGTGCGCACGAATGATCCGACAGTCGAAGGCCCGAACGGCATACGGGTCGGCTCCACCCGCTACAGCGATCTGCGGCAGGAAGAGCTGGCAGGCTGCGGGTCGCTGGGCGCGGGCGAGGATCTTTCGATCTCGTGCAAGACCAGCGTCGATGCCCCCTATCTTTTGCTCTACTTCCGGTCGGACAAGACCGGCGCGCCCCCGCTGGCGCAGATGAGTTTCCATCCGCCTGTCCCATCGCCTTCGCCGTAATTTTGGGTAGCGGCGCCTGTGCATTATTGGCGCTTCAAAGGTTTGAAACTTGTCGCTGGGCGAGCTAACCTGTAATGGTCGTAATATCCGCCTCCTCAAAGGAAAGCGCGCCATAATGCTGCATCCCTCCACCAAGCGCCTGATCGACAAGCTCAGCGATATGACGCGCCGGCAACGCGTCGCGTGGACCGAAGGTGAAAATGCTACCGTTGTGCATGACACCGAAGGCTACCGCGTGGTGCTCACGCCGGAGCCGCATTCCGTATTGCTGACGGATGGCATGGGCCGGGAAATCGAATCCTGCCTGCCAGATCAGTTCACCGATGAACTCGACGCGCAGGGACGCCCCTATTACAGGTTCATTGCAGAACTCTACCGCGACGCTCACCGGCATGCCCGCGGAACGGAAAAGGCGATTAGCACGCTGCTCGCAGGCCTTGAGGCGGTCGAGGAGGCAACGCCGGTCTGGCCGGTGCCGGATCTTGGCGGAGATGCGCCAGATTCGACGACGGACGAAACGGCTCTGATCGAAAGCGAAACCGCCATTACAGCCGCGGTCACAACGCTGGCTGACCAGATCAACGGCGGCGCCTCGCCTCCCGCTGAGACGCCGGAGCCTGAGCCTGCCCCGGTTGCAGTGGAGGAGATTGCACCCGTCGAGGTCTCCGTCCTCAAACCGGCCGCCCCACCTGAGCCCTTGGCCCCGCCGGAACCGGAGATGGTCCTAGCAGCCCCCGAGATTGAGGCTCCGGCGCCAATCGAGCCACAGCCCGAGCCGGAACCCGAGCCGGAAGCCGAGATCGTGCCATCCGCGATATTCGCCGCCCAAGCGCCCGAGGCTTCGGTAGACGTCGAGCCTCTCGCCGAAGAACCAGGATCTTTCGGCACGTTCGGCGCCTTCTTTCCATCTGCGGCCAAACCGGTCACTGAACCAGCAGCCGAAACACAGGGTGCAGAAGCGCCGGCTGCAGAACCCGCCGCCGAGCCACTCCCGGCCGAAGCCGGCGCTGAGCACGTGGAAATCAAAACCATAGAAGCGGGCCCGGTCGCACCGGAACCGGTGGTCGAACCCGCGCCTCAGCAGGAAATCCCGGTACAGCCTGCTGCCATTCAGGAACCGCTGGCCGAGCCAAAGCTGGCGACACCGACCTTGGCGCAGCCGATTTCCCTGTCGTCCATTCCGTTTGGCTTCGGTCTCGGTGCGGCGCAGCGATCCGGCGCGCCCAGCCATCCAGCCACGCCGCCGGCGAGCGCTCCACCTGCCCCAAAACCTGAGACGGCCGTACTGACGATCATCGACGGAACACTCGACCTGCCAGAGCAGGACTTGATGGCGCTGGATGAAACGCCCGGCGCCGGGCCGTTTGCATCGCAGATGCCGGACACCGAGTTCGACGATCTGCCAAACGAGCCCCCAACGGACGCGATCGACCCAGGCAAACCCCGCCGGTTCAATCCCTGGAACTGAAGCGGCCCGGCCGCGCCCGGTCTTGTCGCGACACTAACGCTGAACACACAAACCTTCCTGCAGGTGCAACAATTCGCTCGCCCATCGGGCGACCTGCGTTTTCGTTTCCCTCAGCCTGTGACAAACCACCCGCTGGCGCGACCCGCCCTGCGCTCCATGTATGTGTCTCTCGTCGCAAGGTGAACTCGATGCCCTCCAACACCCCTCTCCGCCGTCTGCTTGCCAGTGCGAGCCTCGTCGCAGCGTGCATGCCGGGCGTCTCCGCCCTCGCGCAAACGTCAGGCGAGACGGCGGACACACGGCTCGCGCCGGTCACGGTTACGGCGACACGCGTGGAGGAAAACCTTCAGGACGTGCCGGTCTCGATCTCGACCCTGTCGGGCGAAAAACTGGACACGCTGAAGGCGTCCGGCGCCGACGTGCGCTTCCTCTCGGCCCGGGTGCCGAGTGTTGTCGCCGAGAGTTCGTTCGGCCGTGCCTTCCCGCGGTTTTACATCCGCGGGATCGGCAACACGGATTTCGATCTCAACGTCTCGCAGCCGGTCAGCCTCGTTTATGACGATGTGCCCTATGAAAGCCCGATCCTTAAGGGCTTCCCGGTCTTCGATCTGGAGAGGATCGAAGTGCTCCGCGGCCCGCAAGGCACATTATTCGGTCGCAACACGCCGGGCGGTATCATCAAGTTCGACTCGCGCAAGCCGCAGGATGAATTCGAAGCCTATGTTCGCGCCTCCTACGGCACCTACAATACCCGCAATTTCGAAGGCGCGGTGAACCTTCCGTTGGCGGAGGATATACTCTCGGTCCGCCTGTCCGGACTTTATCAGGAGCGTGACCCGTATGTGGACAACGCGCGCACAGGCGAGTCCGACCGCTATGAAGGCTTCAAGGAAGTGGCCGGACGCGCGCAGATCCTATTCTCACCAAAAGGTTCGGATTTCGAAGCGCTGCTCAACCTTCATGCCCGCTCAAATGATGGTGACGCGCGGCTGTTCCGCGCCAACATCATTGACCGTGGCAATCGCGGCATAGGCTCAGATTTCGACCGCGAAACCGTGTTCTATGACGCCGACAACTTCCTGCATCAGGACACCTCAGGCGCAACCCTGCGTCTGGACAAGTCGCTGACCGATACGATCAAGGCCACTTATGTCTTCGGCTTCGAGACTGCGGAAATCGAAAGCCGGGGCGATATCGATGGCGGCTTCGGCGCAGCTTTTCTCGGCGCGGGAAATTTCGGGCCGGGATTCATTCCGTTTGCTTCAGAAACCAGCGGCGCGGTGGATGATCTTGATCAGACGACGCACGAAATCCGCTTCGTTTATGACGATGGCGGAAGGCTGCGCGGCCAAGCCGGCGTTTTCCTGTTTGATGAAAAGGTCGACATCGTCTCACGCAGCTTCAACAGCCTTGCCCCGGGGCGGCCGCAGACAACCGTCGCCCGCCGTTCCCTCGATACGGAGAGCACGGGCATCTTCGTCTCGCTTGGCTATGATGTGACAGACCGATTGGAAGTGGCCGGCGGTGTGCGCTGGAGCGACGACCAGAAGGAATTCACGACCGCAACGGTCCGCTCCATCGGCGACGAACAGGTTAGCTGGGATGTCTCCGCCACTTACGCAGTATCCGACGCGCTGAAGACCTATGCCCGGATTGCCAAGGGCTTCCGCGGCCCCACAATCCAACAACGCTTCGGCCAGCCTTCACAGGCCGGCAGTGAACTTGTCCTCTCCTATGAGGCCGGCCTTAAATCCGAACTTTTTGATCGCCGCCTGCGCGCAAACGCAAGTGTCTATTTCTACGAGATCGACGGGCAACAGCTGACGATCGTCGGTGGACTGACGAATGACGTATCACTCTTCAACGCCGACACAAGCGAAGGCTATGGCTTCGAGGCAGATCTTGAAGCCGCGCCAACCGAGCGCCTCCTGCTTACGGCGGGCCTCTCGTACAACAAAACGGAGTTCAAGGACGCACTGATCCTCGCGCCCGGATGCGGCGCGCGCTGCACCGTGCTCGACCCCGCCGTAATCGTCACCACGCGGGCCGGACCGATCACGCGCTTCAACATCTCCGGAAATTCTTTTCCCAATGCGCCGGAATGGATCGCCAATGTGACGGCTCGCTACGCAGTACCCGTGACCGGCGGCGAGGTCTATGGGTACACGGACTGGGCTTTCAAGGGGGAGACTAATTTCTTCCTCTACGACAGCGCAGAGTTTGGCCAGGACGGCTATTGGGAAGGCGGCCTCAAGGCCGGCTATAAGTCCGACCATGACTATGATGTGTCCGTCTTCGTACGGAACATGACGGATGAAGAGGTTCTGGAAGGCGCGATTGATTTTAACAACCTTACCGGGTTCGTGAACGAGCCACGTACGTTTGGCGTTCAACTGCTCTGGAACTTCTGACGGCTGCGCGCCGGAATCAGACCGGCGAGACGTCCGTGACCTTGTAAGTCTGGGCGTCACCGCCGGGATGGCTGATCGTGACGTATTCGCCCTCCCGGAACGTGTGGGCAGCCAGCCGGAAGACAGGCTCGTCGTCACCTTCGGCCTCTTCATCATAGCGGAAAAACCAGTTCTGCCCCTTGTGGGAAAGCCAGCCATCCGCTTTCTCGGCCGGGTCCGGATGAAACCGGTAAACCCGGCAAGCCTTGCGCTGTGCCGGCCACGCCTCGGCGTCGAGTTGCCCGGTATCCGTCAGCGGCGCGACGATCAAGTAACCTTGCTGAGGATCCCCCGCCGGCAGGCCGGGATTGCGCGCCAGCTGGAGTGTGATGCGTTTGAGGGTCATGGTCGGTCTCCTGGGCGCTGACCGGGCGAACGCTGCAGGTCATTATCCGCGCTTGCGAACGGCTGCTGTTAGCCCGTCTCTTCTCGGTTGGAGGCTATCACCCGGCCGCGTGGGTCACACTTGTGGACAATACGTAGGCGGCGCAGACGCCCCCTGATCGCGCGCCGGATTAGTTCTGGGATTTCGGCGCAGACGCGCAGGCACCGGGCGACACCTTCATGCTGCCCGCCATTGCGCCGGAGCTGCGGTAGAACTCGAAACGAAGCGTCACGTCATGCTCGTCGAGGAACGAGCCTCGATAGCCTTCGCAGGCCTTGCGGAACACGTCCGCCCGGCTCCGGTCGAAGTTTGCCGTCCGGTCGGACGGGATCTTCAGGCGAACGGATTTCTGGTCACGCGAGACAAGCACGGCGTCGCGATCGGAACTGATTAGAAAGTGTGCGCCGGAGGCAGCGCGGCGCGCCTGTCGTTCAACGAATTCGGCACGCTTCGCGGGCTCCTCGCTCTCAAACTGAAAGCCAGCATCATGCGTGAAGTATAAAAACACGCTGACCGCAATCACAACGAAGACCGTGAGCTTATCCATGCCGCTTGTTCTAAAACAAATTGGAAAACATCGGTTTTCGGCGAGCACAGCAATTGAAGCCTGCGTTTTAACTTCAGCGCAATCTACCAGGGCGCGCTGCAGCGATACGTGAACGTGCGATCCGGTCAGCCACATAGTTCGTGGGCTGATTGGACTGTAGCGCTTCATCCAGAACGGACCCGAGCGTGTCGATCAGGCGCGCCAGGGTGGCATCAACCCATTCGCGGGAATAATTGCCTGAAATTTCGGCGGCGACGTTGATGATGCCGCCACCATTGATCACGTAGTCGGGCGCATAGAGTATGCCCTTGCGGCGAAGGAACTCGCCCATTTCCTTGACAATCAGCTGGTTGTTGGCGCCGCCCGCAATGCCCTTCACCTTGAGGCGCGCGAGGGTCTTTTCGTTGACGACCGCGCCCAGCGCGTTGGGCGAGAAGATATCGGCGTCAACATCATAGATGTCGTTCGGCGCCACGATTTTCGCGCCGGTCCGCTTGGCAACGGCGGCGAGCGCCTCGGCGTCGATGTCGGTAATGATCAGTCGCGCGCCGGCGGCCGCGAGATGATCGCAGGCATAGCCACCGACCGAGCCGACACCCTGGACGGCAATCGTTCTGCCATTCAGATCGGCCGTCCCGAACAGGCGCCGCGCGACTTCGCGAATGCCGAGATAGACACCTCTGGCCGTCACCGGCGATGGATCGCCGCTCGCGGCGTCGCCTTCGCTGAGGCCCGCAACAAACCGCGTCTCCTGCCGCACGGTCGCCATGTCGGACACCGAGACACCTACATCTTCCGCCGTATAGTAGCTGCCGTTTAGGCTTTGCACGGCGCGGCCAAAAGCCCGGAACAGGTCCTCCGATTTACCGGCCTTCGGATCGCCCCAGATTACCGCCTTGCCGCCGCCGAGCGGAATGGCCGCCATTGCGTTCTTGTAGCTCATCCCCTGCGACAGGCGCAGCACGTCGGTCAGCATTGCGTCGCCGGTCACATAGTTCCACATCCGGCACCCGCCCGCCGCTGGCCCGAGCGCGGTGGAGTGGACCGCAATTACGCAGCGCAGCCCGGTGGCCGCGTCGAAGAACGTGTGCACGCCCTCGTGATCATCGAAGGAAGGGTGATCGAACATGGCGGCAACTCTGCAATACGGTCAAAAATGAAACGGGCCTCGCCGCTCGACCTGCGCGCCGGTTGAAGGGTCAACCGGCGCCCAGCGCCTGCCAGACCATCCGGAGCGCCACCACTGCGAGAAGCAGGCCAAACAGCTTGCGCAGCCGGTCAGCGTCCAAACGGTGCGCGAGCGCCGCGCCCACCGGGGCCATCAGCACCGTAAACGCGGAAATGAGCGCGAAGGCCGGAAGGTTCACGAAACCCAGCGAGACCGGCGGCAAGCCATCCCGTCCCCAGCCCACAAGGATAGCCGCCAATGCCCCCGGCAGCCCAATGGCGACCCCCCATCCGGCCGCGGTCGCAACCGCCCGGTGGATCGGCGTGCTGCACAGCGTCATCAGGGTCACGCCGAATGTGCCTCCGCCAATACCCATAAGAGCAGAGAGGGTGCCCACTGCGGTGCCAAGACCCGCCCTCGCCGCGCCGCCTTGCATCTGCGGCGCCAGCGTCCAGCTCGGCCGGCCGAAGATGAGCTGCAGCGACAAGAGCACCAGCAGCGACCCGAACAGCCCGAGCAACATCTGTTTCGACATGATGCCGGAGAGCCCGATCCCGCAGACCGCGCCGAACATGATCCACGGCGCCCAGGTCCGGATGATGTTCCAGGCGACTGCGCCGTGCGTCTGATGGGCCATGACGCTCCGGATCGAGGTCAGGATGATGGTGGCGAGCGACGTGGACACCGCCACATGCATCGCAGTTTCGCCAAATCCCATCCCGTCAAACAGAAAGAACAGCACCGGCACGATCACCGATCCGCCGCCAATCCCGAACATGCCCGCGACCAGACCTGCAAACAGACCAACCGCCGCAAGCGCCGCGATCAGGATGCCGTACTGGCTCAGCAATTCGGTCATGGGCCCGCCTCGGTGATCGAAGCTGCGGTGTCGATCATCCCGCCGGTTTAGGCAATCTCAATGATGCTGGTGATGCGGTTCGGTGTTGATCTTGCCGCACTTGCCGCACTTCACGACCACACCGTGCGCGTCGCGGTGCGCCACATTGACCAACAGCTTCGTCTTGCAGCCACCACAACGATAGGTCTCGTCCCCGCCGCCTTCGCGCACCGGTTGGCCGGCCGTGTGCTCGATCACGTCTGCGCCTTCGGCTTCACGCGGTGTGATCAGGATCATGTCGAATTGGGGCATCGCGGAGCCTTTCAGGAAACCGGGTCAGGAAAAGGGCTATTTCCACCAACCCGCCCGGATTTTCAATGGCGGCCGCGCCGGCTCACCCGCCGATCAGCAGCAACGTATCCCTCGAGCCCTGATTGAGACCCGCCTGCAGGGCATAGAGGTGGCCGATCAGGTCGAGGGTCGATTTCGCACTCCGGCAGGTATCGTCCACATAGAACCACACGCCGCGATAGGGCACGGCGACAGAGGCACCCTCCGGCTTTCCGGTGCTCAAGTTGATGGCAAAATAGTCGCCGATCACTTCGCTCCAGGGCGCGCCCGCTGAACAGGCCGTGCGCGCGGGCGTGTCGGGCTTGTCCGAGAAAACCTGCACGAGCAGGTCGCCCGGCCGGTTGCAGCAGCTGCTGCGCATAGCCGCCGCCGCGCAGGACGTTGTAGATCGCTGCCGGGGTCTGCGATTGTTCGCCCGCCGCTTGGGCGCCCAGAACTTCATTCAAGGGGCTGCCATCCAGGCTGAACGCGGTAGCGAGGCCGAGACCAACCGTCCGGGAATCTTCCGTCGTCATCCGCTCGATTTCAACGAAGCTGACAGGGTCGTTGTAACGCAGACGGACGATGTTGAGCAGCAGCTGCTCCTGCTGGGCACGCGCCACTTCGGCCGAATAGGCCAGCGTGTCGCGCGTGATCGGCGCCGTTGCGCGCGGCGTGGCGCAAGCGCAAAGCGATGCCGCCAGGATCGCGTAGATGATAGTCTTCATGGCCTGCGGTCCCCATCGCGAGGCCTCGAGCCTAAGATGATGCCGCGCAGGATCAATCCGATTAGCCCGAGGCGGGAGCGCCGGATTTACCAGACGCCGGCGTCTTTCAGCGCCGCGTCGATATCTGGCGGCAGGTCCACGGCCAGTTCTCCGGATTTCAGGTCCCGCGGCGCCTCGGCAGGCTTCAGATAACGCCACCCCTGGAAGGGCCGTTTTGGCTGGGCATAGGTGCGCACGAGTTCGGGGTCGAACACCAGTTCGCAGAGGTCCTTGCCTTCATCGTCCGCCACGGTGCGGATGTCGATGATCCGCTGGCGCACCCGGATCGCCCGCTTGATGACCCAGTAGATCGAGCCGCCGGCGAGCATTTCCTCGGCCCGTTTCGGCGCCATGCGGGTGTGATGCACAGGTTTCGGCAACGTCTTCATGAGCCGCTTCTGCCAATCAGCGAGATCATCGATATCGTCTGCGCCGACACAGAGCTTGACCATGTGAATCGTCATGCGCGGAGTCTAGCGCCCGGGCGTTGCGGGTCCAGAGGCCATCTGCAAGGCATTCGCCCGGCGGCTATCGTATTCAGCCTCTGCGTCGGTGCTTGCGAAGAAGAAATACGCGTCAGTCACGCGCGCCTCAAAGCGCCGCTCGAAGCGTTTGAAAGCTGCGCGGGCCTCAAGATCGATGGTGAAACCGGACACATAGGAGAAACCCCAACGCGGCTCGGTCTTCAGCAGGTAGCTCTGGTCATACCGCGTCAGCTTGCCGCCCGTCGGGCCGGAAACCGGCTTGGGCAGCGTGTAATCGATCCGCTGGAACCGCTCGCCGACCGGGTCGAGCCAGGCGGTCGCCTTCAACTGCTCCGCAGCCCAGACGTCAAACTCGGTATCATTATAGTTCGGATGATGGCGAAAGCTGAGGCGCCAGGCGTCGCCGTCCGTGTTCACATCAACCGAAGACCCAAGGCTCTCGCGCAGGTCATCCGGAAACAGGCGGCCATCGGGAGCAGGCTCCGCTGCCCAGGCTTCAGCCACAGACACGAGTTCAGGATCATAGCCGCGCCGCTCGACCGCAACCCAGCGCTCACCGCGCGGCAGGCGGGGGTCGTAGAAATAGGTGTGCTGCGCAGTATTCGAGGTCAGCTCGACCGTGAAAGCCGCGCGAAGGGTGTCGGGAGCCTCGGTCGCCTCAAGGGCGGCATCCATCGGGCCCGAGCCGGTCGCCATCACCAGTGAAAACAGAAACGAAAGCAGCATGACTTTACCCGAACCGAGTGGCGCCTGTTCTTCGCCCTCGATTAAGGCGGCTATGCGGCAACGAGATCGCGCACCGCATTTTCCGCTTCGAGGTCGACAACCAAGGTCGGCTTGATATGCTTTTTGAAAGATTTACGGGAGTTGAACAGCTTGAACGCTCGTGCGAGCCCTGCCTTGGAATACTTGGCGAGGGCGCCGTCCCGCTCGAACGACGGGTTGAGGCCCCACGAGCGGCGCATCGCGCCATTGGCGTGCACCAGCGAACCGAACGTTTTGAATTAGCAGGACAACGAGACGTTGACGCAATCACTGTTGTCGAGCCGGTGCGGCGCCTTCCGGGGCCAGCTGGCGACCACGCCCGACTTCATGACCACCGGCAGCGTATAATCGTCATTGGACGGATCGTAATCGATCTCTTCTTCCTGTTCGCGCAGCACGATTGCTTCGATCTGCGGATCTGGCGCAAACCTGCCGGCGCCCGGGTAGACGTACATCGTCTTCTCGCCCTTGATATGCCAAAGCGTCACCATCGGGATATCAAGGTGATAGAAGACGCGTGCATTCGGGCTGGAAATCAGCACGCCGACATCGCGCTTCATCGTCTTGACGCGATTGGCAGCGCCGGGCTCGCCGATCAGCTTGCCCGGCATGCCTTTGCGAAATCCGTCGCTGCCGGAACGTTTCGTACCCATCGTGTGGATGCCGAATGCTTCGCGCGGATAATGGTCGAACAGATCCGCCTGCCCCGCCTCCGAGAACATCGGACGTTTGTGCAGCGTATGCTGCGCCACAATGAGATCATTTCCAAAGCGGGACGCCTTCTCACTGTCCCAATCGGTCAGAATTTTCGCGGTCCATGGTCCACCCTTCCAGACCGAAACGGAAAAACCCCAAAGATTTACGCCCGTCACGCAAGGATCGGGGCGCATTCACCTGCCGGGCGAAAACCTCAGGGGTTTACCGTTTGAACGCCATGGGGCGCTCACTTTCGTCGAGGGTCCGGTACCGGTCGCGCAGCTTGGTCTGCCGAGAAACCATCGGCTGGGACTCGCCGTCAATGTACACCGCGACCGGCGCAGACGTCACTTCCAGCGGGTCGCCGTCCCAGGCCACGACATCGGCGCGGCCACCGGGCGCCAGCACGCCGAGGTCCGTCATCCCGAAGATTTGCGCCGGCGCTGAGGTCAAGGCCTTCATCGCGATATCGAACGGCATGCCATTCGCAACTGCATTCCCGGCCACCTGCGTGGCGAGGCGGGCCTGATGACTGTCATTCTCTAAGTGAACAATGGCAACCGTGACACCGGCCTCGGCCAGGCGTTTGGCGTTTTCGCTGGTCGCAGCGAGCTGTGAGAAGCTGGCCGGCAGGTTCGAAAAGGCATCGACGATTACCGGGATCTCGAGGGCGGCGAGCCGCTTCGCAACACGCCAGCCTTCATCGGCGCCAACAATCGCGACTTTCAGCGACGGGTTCTCTTCCTGGAAATCCATGATCGCATTTAGGTCGCTCGCGCGGCTTGCCTGGAACAGGATCAGCTGTTCGCCGCGAACCGCCGGCATCAAGGCCTGCGCATCCATGCGGGTCAGCACGTTGCCGTCATTGTGGCTCATGTAACGGGCACCGAAAAAGCGCACGTCATCAAAGGCGCCGCGCAGCGACGCCCAGGCCGCAGGCCGCGATCCACCGGAAAGCGACGCGCCACTCTCTCCGAGCAAGACATAGGTGAACGCACGTTCCTTGAAGATGCTGCCATCAAGGCCGGTCGTGTCCGCCAGGAAGCCCTGCCCGCCAAACAGCTTGGACGCTGCCTCTGGAGCGACCGCGAGCCGCGTGAACCCTTCGAGACGGGTGACCGCAATGGGTGTGGCGTCCGGGTTGAACCCATCGGCCGCGTTGAGCGCCGCAGAGAAGGCCGACTTGCCCGCGCCGCCATCATTCGTGTTATCCACGCCGCTGACTTCCGCGAGACCTGTCCGCGAGAAGGCCGAAATCAGGCCGGGTGTCACCCATTCGGCGCGCACTTCAAGCGCGCCCGCTGGCACCCGCGCCGGCGCCGTACCAACGGACGTGATGCGGCCATTCTCGACCACGACGACGCCATTCTCGAGCGTGCCCTGGCTGGTGCCGGTCCAGACTTTTTCGCCATAGACGACGACGGACTGGGCCAAGGCCACAGGGGCGGCCGCCAGTACGGCCAAGCTGATCATCATACGGCGGATCATTTGCGGTCTCCCTCACCGGGTTGGCCAAGTTCGAAATCCATGACGGGCTGGCTCGCCGGATCGTCGCGATCGAACATCAGCGCGCCGTCCACATAGACCTTCTCGGCTTTCGTATAGCTGCTGAACGGATTGCCGGACCAGATCACCACATCGGCCATCTTGCCCGGCTCGAGGCTGCCGGTTTTGTCGTCCACGCCAAGCGACTTGGCCGGGTTCAGTGACAGCCATTGCCACGCCACTTCAATCGGAATGTCGATGCCCATCCGCTTGCCATCGGCCCAGGCCTTGGCCGCTTCCTGGTTCAGGCGCTGGATGCCGATATCGCTGTCGGAGTGCACGATGGCGCAGGCGCCGGCATTGTGGACGAGCGGAATATTCTCGCGGATGCCATCATAGGCCTCCATCTTGAAGCCCCACCAGTCGGCCCACATCGACGAGCAGGCGCCATACTCGGCGAGCTTGTCGGCAATCTTGTAGCTTTCGACGGCGTGGTGGAATGCCGTCACCTTATAGCCAAACTCCTTCGAGATATCAATGATCTGGGCCATCTCGTCGGCGCGGTAACAGTGCATATGGACGAGGATTTCGCCGTTCAGCACGCCCGCCAGAGTTTCGAGTTCAAGGTCGCGCTTCGGCTCGGAGCCGCCGCCTGCGTTGAACCGGTCCCAGTCTTTCTTGTACTCGGTCGCCTTGATCCAGGCATCGCGGTATCCGGCAACGTTGCCCATACGCGAATACGGCGCCCCGCCCGGCGTGCTGGCGTTGCCATAGCCATACACGCGCTTCGGGTTTTCGCCGCACGCCATCTTCAGCGTATAGGGGGCGCCGGGAAACTTCATCGCCTGCACTGAGCGGGCGGGCACGTTCTTCAACGTTACGCCCCGGCCACCGAACAGGTTCGCGCTACCCGGCAGGATCTGCAGCGACGTGATGCCGCCGGCAAGCGCGCGGGTGAAGCCGGGATCCTGCGGCCAGACCGAATGTTCAACCCAGACTTCCGCCGTCACCGGACCGGAAATCTCGTTGCCGTCGTCATGTGAATCCACGCCCGGCGAGGGATAGGCCCCAAGGTGGCTGTGATTGTCGATAATGCCGGGTGTCACCCACTTGCCGGCGGCATCAATCGTGGCGGCGCCATTCGGCGCCTTGAGGTCGGTGCCGACCTCCTTGATCCTGCCGTCCTCGATCAGCACCGAGCCCTTCTCGATCAGGCCGCCCGCGCCATCGATGACGGTCGCATTGGTGATCAGCAAAGTCTGCGAGGGATAGGGCGTGTAGGTCGAGGGAAAGGGGTTCGCGATCGAGGCCGTCGATGCATCATCGCCGCCTTTGCCAGGCCTGTCGCAAGCCGCCACGAAAAGCCCGGCGACAGCCGCCAGGCAGAGAATTCTGAGTTGCATGTCAGCCCCGGTGTCAGTTCCTGGGCAGCATGTGTGCGAGGTTTTGGGCAGATGGCAAGGGCCGCGAATCGATCAGTCGGCCTCGGCCGCATGTCCCCGGGCAGGTGTGGCGGAAACGCCGCGCTTGCGAAGCGCCGTGAACAGATCGGCGAGCCGGTCACTGCACCGGTCATGGCTAAGGGCGGCCTGATCGACGCGCCGTTTCAGCCGGCGGGTGGCCGATCCCTCCGGGCCAGCACCGCTGGCTTTCCAGAGCGCTGACCGCGCCGGCCCGGCAAAGCCAAAAACCGAGCCGGACGAGCCCTATTCCGCCGCGCCGCGCTTCTGGCGGCCAGACGCCATGAGGATCAGCCAGGCCGGCACTTTCTTCTCGACATGCGGATAGCGCCGGAACATGTCATCCAGCCAGCGCCGGGCCCAGACCGCATTCAGCCCGACCAGCACCGCCCCGATCGCCGCCATCGGCAAGGCGAGCGGAATAGATGGCAGGACAAGGCCGACGGGCAGCGAGAGCACGGCCAACGCCGCGCCGCCCAGCGCCAATCCCTGACGCTGGGTCACGTTGATAACCTGGCGCGATACCCGGATCGGCATCGGCGGAGGGTAAGTCGGTTGGGGCGGTGTGACCGGGTCTTGGGGCATATCGCGAAATGAGCGCTGAAAGTGTTGTTGCCAGAGTATCCCGAGACGTGTGTCGAAAGTCTGGCAACACCGTTGCCGTATTGATACACCAGAGAAAATTTAAGTTGCGTAACCGACAAGGCGGGAAAAGCCGATCATGAAGCTTCAATCGGTTCAGGCCCTGCGCGGCATCGCCGCCCTGCTCGTGGTTGTCTACCACGCGCGCGCGCTTGAGCTGGCGGCCCTCGTCCAGGCGGGCAGCAGTGAAACGGCCCTGATCGGCGGCTTCTTTGCCAGCGGCTTCGCCGGCGTCGATCTCTTCTTCGTGATCTCCGGCTTCATCATGGTCTGGGTCACGCAGGATCTCCGGTCCGGGCCCATCGCCAGCGCAGACTTCCTGTTCGCCCGCGTCACGCGCGTCTATCCGGTCTGGTGGGCCGCGGCGGCACTCGGCCTTCTCTACATGGTGCTCAGCGGCGATGTCGCCCTGATCGATCCCAGCGGCGTCGCGATCAAGCCGGGAACACCCGAATACCAGTACCTCCTCAAATCCTTCCTGCTGATCCCGCAAGCCGACTATCCGGTCCTGCTGATCGGCTGGACGCTGATCCATGAGATCTACTTCTACCTCGTCTTCGCCTTGCTCCTGCAGCTGCCGCGCCGCTTCCTGCCATTTGCGCTGCTCGGTTGGGGCGTGCTGATTGTGGCCGCTTCCCTGCTCGGCCTGTCGCTTCCCATCGCCCAGAACGTGCTGACGCTCGCGGCGCACCCGATGACGATGGAGTTCATCTTCGGCGCAGCCGCCGGGCTCATGGTCACCTCGGGCATGTTCTGGCACCCCCGCCTCGTCACCCTGCTGAGCATCCTCTGGCTGGTGGGCGCCATCGGCCTCCAGGGCGTGCCCTCGCCTTACACCTTGCAATGGGGCCGCGTACTGGAGATCGGGCTCCCCTGCGCCGGCCTGGTCTATGGCATCGCCAGCCTAAACGATCAGGGACGCCTCGCCTGCCTGATTCCCGCTGCCGCCGGCGCGGTCGCCGCCGTGCTCATTTACCAGCTGTTCGGCCTCGATCCAGCGAGCCCCTTCGACGTGCGCCGCGACGCCGTGATCCTCGCGCTCAGCATTGGCGGCGTGACGATGCTGGTTATCCTTTGGGCCGGCTGGCTGCTCGGACAGGCGCGGCCCGGCTGGTTGCTCGCAACCACTCCGGCCTGGCGCGGCCTGCTTGGCATGCTCGCGCACCTCGGCAACTGGTCCTATTCGATAT